>JBKEDC010000002.1:0-4402 GCA_047975205.1 Mangrovibacterium sp.
TAATGCTGGCCGTGCTGTTCTGTGGTTCAGAACAAGTGTTTGCGCAGGATATTCTGCCGTTCCCTCCCACTCCGTCGGCAAGTACTGCCGGCTTGACCATGCAGACCTCTACGTATAAAAAAAGAGTAGAGCCGAATCATCTTCCGAAAGATGCTCCGAACATTTTAATCATACTTATTGACGATGCCGGACCTGCAACGCCTTCTACCTATGGAGGTGCAATAAACACTCCGAACTTAAGTAGAGTTGCCAATATGGGGATTTCGTATAATAGGTTTCATTCCACAGCGATGTGTTCTCCCACTCGAGCAGCCTTATTAACCGGTAGAAACCACACATCAGTAGGGAATGGGATAATATCTGATGTTGCCAATGATTGGGATGGTTTTAGCGGAAAGATTCCGAAAACTGCTGCCACCGTTGCTGAGGTACTGAAAGACTATGGTTATTCAACAGCCGCTTTTGGGAAATGGCATAATACTCCTTTGGAACAAACTACTTCAAAAGGACCGTTTGACTATTGGCCTACGGGTTACGGTTTTGAATATTTTTACGGCTTTCTAGCGGCAGAATCATCAGAATATAGCCCGCGTATGATTCGTAACACTACTATAGTAGAGCACCCTAAAACAACACAAGGGCACAAATACTATCACCTTACGGAAGATCTTACCGAAGATGCTATAAAATGGTTGCGCGAGCAACAAGCGTTTACACCGGATAAGCCTTTCTTTATGTATTGGGCACCGGGAGCAGTTCATGGTCCCCACCAAGTTGCTAAGGAGTGGGCAGATAAGTATAAAGGTAAATTTGATGCCGGATGGGATGAATATCGCAAAACAGCCTTCAAAAAGCAAAAAGAATTGGGTTGGATTCCTGAAAATACCATACTTACAGAGCGAGATAAAACGATGAAAGGCTGGGATGAAATTCCGGAATCGGAAAAAGCTTTTCAATGTAGATTGATGGAAGTGTTTGCCGGATTTGCCGAGCATACCGACTACAACGTAGGTTTACTTCTTGATGAAATAAAAAACGAAGGTCGATTAGATAATACCCTCATCTTCTATATTTGGGGAGATAATGGATCTTCTGCTGAAGGACAAAACGGAAGTATAAGTGAGCTGTTAGCAGAACAAAGTATTCCTTCAACCACAAAACAGCATATTGATGCCTTGAATAAATTAGGAGGGTTGGATGTTTTAGGTTCGCCCAAAACAGCCAATATGTATAATGCAGGTTGGGCATGGGCAGGTTCAACGCCTTATAAATCAACAAAATTGATTGCTGCACATTTTGGAGGAACTCGTCAACCCATGGCAGTGTCTTGGCCAAAAGGCATCAAACATGATGGTACATCACGACCACAGTTTCACCATGTAATAGATATCGTACCAACTATTTACGATGTGGTAGGTATTCAAGCTCCAAAAATTGTAAATGGGTTCGCTCAAGATCCTATAGAAGGGGTCAGTATGGCATATAGTTTTGCAGATTCTAAAGCTGAAGGCAGACGTAAGATACAGTTCTTCGATATACTCGGCAGTCGCGGACTCTATTATGACGGTTGGTTTGCATCTGCATTTGGACCTAGAAAACCTTGGGTTCCGGGACTTCCGGAGGGAGCTGCAGATTGGAATCCTGAAAATGATACATGGGAATTGTACAACATTGACGAGGATTGGAGTCAAGCTAACAATTTAGCTAAATCGAATCCGAAGAAATTGGCGGAAATGAAAAGTATGTTCCTAACGGAATCTGCTAAATATAAAAATTTACCTATTGGTGGCGGTTTTTGGGCTGCATTTTTACATCCTGAAGATGCTCCAAAAACACCATACACAGAATGGAACTTTATTGGTAGAATAGAACGTATGCCTGAGCATGCTGCTCCAAAATTGGGTACGCGCAGTACTAAAGTAAGTATGGAAATTGACGTTCCGAAGAAAGCAGAAGGTGTTTTATATTCATTAGGTGGTTTCTCTGGTGGTTTATCTTGCTATGTGAAAGATGGTTATCTTTGTTATGAGTATAATATGTTTGAGATAAGTCGAACCAACATAAAATCAAAAACAAAACTACCTTCCGGAAAGGTTAACTTGGAGGTTGTGTCTAAAATGCAAGGAGGACCTATGTCTGCAATGGATGTAACGCTCAAAGTGAATGGAGAAATTGTTGCCGAAGAGCAAGTACCATCTACAGTAGTCTTTAATTTTACATGTAATGATTGCTTTGATCTAGGTCGGGATTTAGGCTCTCCGGTTTCACCTGATTATTATGACAATGCACCGTTTAGGTTTAACGGAGAGATTGATAATACTCACATTGAATATCTTAAATAAGTCGAAAGAATATAAGGAGAAGCAATAGCTTCCGGTCTATTAAAAAAAAGCATTTCTAAGGAAATGCTTTTTTTTTGTTACTGCTAGTTAGAAAGATAAGTAAGCAGATATTCTTCGAAGAAATGGGAAGTATGAAAGATGTATGTTAGGGCTTATGTGACTAATTTGCAAGTATGTACCGTAATAAAAATATATTTATACTAAAGTTTAGGCGATATGATTAATTAAAACAATCTTATTTTTGTTTTAAATCTACAAAATTGTAGATTTAAGCATACATTCCGTAATTCCCTATATGGAGTAAGTAATAAGGAATTAAATTAATAAAAAAAATAAAATTGTGAAAATGAAAAGCTTATTGCGGTGAATGTTACTACTAGTTGTAAGCATATTTTCACCAACTATCTTCAAGCTAGGACTTAGAAAAGTGGGGCAACTTCTCCTAATATAGATCAATTAGCTGTTGAAGGTATGCAATTGCTTAATTTTATGTAGAATCGCAATGAACACCATAGCAAGCAGCCTTTTAACCAAAGAAATAGCTTCTGACATCTTTAAATATTGAAAAAAATCATAATGTAAAATATTCATATTCTAATTAAAAAATATCATGAAAAGTAAATTAATTCTATTAGTTGCACTAACCTCATTGATGGTAGGGTGCAATTCAAAAGCCAAAGACAAAAATGAGGCAAAACCGGATTATGCCTACGAGTACAATCAGGAAGGAAAAATAAAGGTAAACGAAAAGAATTTTACCATAGCCGAAACAGACCGATATTTTGAAAATCATTTTGCTAAGTATGGAATTAACAAGTTTAGGCACTCCAAAGAGTATTCTACGGTGGAAAACCAAGTCGTTATCCGTGAAAATCAGGATTGTCTGTACAGCCATGCTGTTGTTGATTTGACAGACGGAGCTACGATTAAAAATCCGAAGTGGAACAAATATGCCGTGATGCAGGTTATTGATGAGAACCAATATACCATTGATGTGTTGTATCCGGGGCAGGAACGTACCTTTACCACAAAAGACCTGACAATGGGAACTCACGTTTGGCTAAATTGTCGTACAGAAGTATTGCCCGAAACTCCTGAAGGATATGCAGATGCATACAAACACCAGAATGCGATGGTAATTGATGCAAAAGCTTCGAATCCATATGTGTCTAAAGGCTTCGACAGAGAGTCGCAAGATGTAGTTAAACTTAGTTTGCTTATGCAATCAAAAAAAGTAAATTCATGGTTTGCTTTTGGTATGCCGAAAGACGTCGACCCTGAAATATTTACAATTGCCTCTGCCGGTGGATGGGCTGGATTGCCTAAAGAAGATGCTTTGTATTGGCCTAAGATTCTACCCGAAGGAGAAGCGAAGAAAAGTACTGTGTCATCGCAAATTACTTTGCCTAAGCCAAACCTAGATTATGACAAAGGAGGCTTTATGTCGGTTACGGTTTATGATGATAAAGGATGGATTGCGACAGATAATTATGCACTTAGAGATCGCAATGCCGAAAGAAATGCAGATGGCTCAATAACATTTAGGTTCAATAGCCCCGGTAAGCCAAATAATATTGATACTCCCGATAATTGGACAATGGTTATCCGTTTGTATATGCCCATCGACCCTCAGGAATGTATTACCTATCTGCAAAATCTTGAAAAAGATAATGTAAAAATTGAAGTGGTAGGATAAACTAATACTAAGAAAATATAATGGTTTATCTGAAAGAAAACAATGGTAAACTAATCATCCAATAACTTTTAAAATTGAAATAAAATGAAAAATATAGTATCCTATCTAATCTTGATATTTGCGATAACGTTTATTTCCTGCAAGCAAAACCCCGGAAAAACTACTTCTGAAAGCATTGCTGATGGAACTACAAAAAATAAAATTGTTACGCCCGAAACTTATATTCGTGCAGAAACTGACCGCGAATTCAACCTCGTTCAAAAACAAACAAATGGAGTAAATAAATTATTTTGTTATAGAGATTTACCTCCACTCGATCATCAAAATGTAATCCGAATGAACAAGGATGTACTTTACTCTATGG
>JBKEDC010000009.1:0-45940 GCA_047975205.1 Mangrovibacterium sp.
CAAGTTGTGCATTATTGTGTAGTATATTAATTGATTAAGCACCATTAAAATACTAATTTGCAATGATATGTGCAACTTGTTCTTCATTAAAATCATAAATAATTAATTCCGCCAACGGGTAAATTATCAACTATTAATCCGACTAATGACATTTGTTTCGTTGGAAGAATTCAGAGCTTTGCAAAGCATTCGCCCAAAAAAGGGATACTATACGTCTAAAAATCACCACATCAGTCAATAACCTAAGACTGTCGTAAAAAGTAGTCTTTTAATACACTACAGGTGGTTGAGCCACAAAAGCAGCGAAAGAATATACCGTTATTTACCCTATCCTCAACCTTGTAATCACTCAAACCATACCAGAACTGAAACAAACACATTATAGATAACGACAAACCATCATAAAGAATTACCTGTTACGCTATTGCCTTTTTTAGCACGAACCTATCAGGCTATTTATAGAATCCCAGTTTAATAATTGGTTCATTTATGTAAAAAAATGCACTCCTTATCTTATGTGTACTTGAACTACAAGTGATGTTTGTCTAGGTGGGCGGTATTCTTACTTCATACCATAAAGACACCAAAATACTTTCTCCCGAAGGATGGTCTTAAATTACATTAACGACTATAAATCAACATCTTAATATTATTTTCTAGTTTTTCCTCGCTTAAGAACAGGTAGAGTTTATGCATTTATAGGCTTTTCTACGCAAATAAAACAGCTAATTTATCCTTGACGCACTTATTCTCGATGAGAAAAGTAAATAAAACAGTAATTCCAGGCTTTCTCTTCCGAAGAAATGAAGCTAAAAGTTATAATTGCGGTTAATTCTAAACAAAGAAAAGGACATAGGACAGCTAGTTTCCTCATTTATCAAATTCGAATTGCAACACATGGGAGCTGCATCAAAAATAAAATATCCTATTTATTCTTCTCTTTCTTTTTCGACCATATCTGATTAATCCAATAAATGTTCGGGTAAATCTTTTTTGGTTTTCACACCCAGTTTTTTCAGTTTCTGCGTACTATTCACCAAGTTTCCTCTTCCCTCACTTAACTTTTTCATGGCGCTATCGTAATTGGTGCGCGTAGTTTCTATGCCTTTGCCTATTTTTTCCATATCTTCTACAAAACCTACAAACTTATCGTATAATTTAGCTCCGGCATCGGCAATTTCCAAAATATTGCGTGTTTGATTCTCTTGCTTCCATATCGAAGCAACGGTGCGCAGCGTTGCCAATAAGGTTGACGGACTTACGATGACTACTTTTCGATCCCAAGCAAACCCATATAAATCATTGTCGTTTTCAATAGCCATGCTAAACGACGATTCTATGGGTAAAAACAGCAAAACAAAGTCGGGCGAATTAATACCTTGCAAGTTATTGTAGTGCTTCTCACTCAAACCTTTGATATGAGCCTGCAAACTGGCAATATGTGCCTTTTTATAGGCTGTTCTATCGATTTCATTATCAGCATTTACCCAGTTAGTATATGCTATTAACGACACTTTAGAGTCAACAATAATATGCTTGTTATCAGGGAGGTTAATCACCACATCAGGTTGTAGTCGTTTGCCCTCATCGTTTTGTGCACTATATTGCTTGCTGTATTCGGAGCCTTCACGCAGTCCGGAACGTTCCAACACTTTATCTAAAATCATTTCGCCCCAATTTCCTTGCTGCTTATTATCTGATTTTAAGGCTTTAGTCAGACTATTTGCCTCACTACTGATTCGTTGATTCAGCTCTTGCAATTTTTTAAGCTCTGCTTTCATGTCGGTTTGATCTTTCAAACCTTTTTCATAGGTGTCTTCTACTTTTTTCTCAAAATTCCGTAGTTTTTCGTTCAGTGGATGTAGAATATCACTGATATTTTTCTGATTTTTCTCCGTAAACTTCTCGCTGTTTACTTCTAGTATTTTGTTTGCCACATTTTCAAACTCCATTTGGAATTTCTTCTGCAATCTTTCAACATCTTGCTGCTGCTGTTCCAGCTTTCCCCCCATAGCTTTGAGCTGTGCTCGAGTGTTTATCAATTCAGCATGTTGCACATCGAAATTCTCTTTAAGCGCAAGATGCTCTCCTTGCAAGCTACTATATTGATTCTTATGCTCGGCATAATTTTGTTGTGTGTTGTGCAAATTAGCCTCCGATTGGGTAAGCTGAAGCTGTGTATTCTCTTGAATTTCATGCAGTTGAGCACTCTTTTGGCTTATACTTTCGTTTTTCTGCTGCAAGCTACTGCATCTTTCTCGAAGTTGCACTACTTCCTGCTCAGAGTAGCGAAGTTGCTCTAATTCTGCTTTCAATTGCACTAACAGCTCTTTATAATGCGCCGTATCTGCTTGCTCTAACTGCAGGTCGGTCTGCAATTGATAAATTTTATCGATTTGATCATCGGTATTGGTCGTTTTACTGTTGTGTAATAACTTCACTACCAATAGAATTAAAATAACCAACGGTAGTATAACAAGAATTTCCGATGTGCCCATAAATATCTCGTTTTTGGTTGTTTTTTAGGTTTGAAAATATATAAGAGCATCTCTATTAATCATGGAGATGCTTTTATATGTCGGTGAATAGTTATCGTTTACAGTAGATTATTCTTTATCTTAACATCCATTAGTTCGCGAGCTAACTTTTGTTCGCGTGTAAGGGCATTCTTTCGGTGATTTTCAAATTCTTCTTGCACTTCTCGCAAGCTTTCTTTTGTTTCTCTCACTTGGGCATATCCTCGTTTAAACATTAAGGATACTACAACCAACAAAATAACCAGAACAATAAAAACTGTCCATACAATGGTTTTGCATGTTGCAATAGGAACATATTTCCCGAACAATTTCACACTATTTTCTGCTCGCAAAGCTTCTTCTAATTGAGTTTTAATCTCGGCTGCTTCAGTGGTCTGCGACTTCAGTCGGGTGTTTAATCCGTTCAGCTTTTCTTGATATTTTTCATCTTGTGCATAATAAAGTTGGAGCGAATCGCTTACATTCTTTTGCAATGATTGAAGGGCTTCAAACTTAACCACACGATATGCAACTCCTTTTTCCTTATATGCTGTTGATACTCGTTCTAATGTATTGAATTGTCCTTGAATGGTCGGGTCTTCAACTGTTTCTTTTGTACTTTCTTTTTGCGCGGTATCATCTTGTGCTATTACTTGTTGCGGTACGAATGACACACTCCATAGGAACACCCAAAGAGTGGCAATTAATCTTACTTTTAGCTTCATCTTATATTTTTTTATCTATGACCAATGTGTTAGCACACAAAAATAGATGTTTTATTTCGGTTGCAAACATCCATCTTTATTTATTCGAGTAATGTCCCTCCTCCATTTATGCCATCTACATTGGTAATTCTAATTTGTTTAACACCCCTATTCATAGCCGCAAAACTATTTTCCAATTTCGGAATCATACCGGTGTGGATAGCTCCCACATCCTTTAACTTTGCAAAAAGCAGGCTGTTCATCTGCTTTATCACTGTTTTATTATCATCAGCATCTTCCAGCACGCCGGGTTTTTCGAAACAGTAGATAAGCTCTACATCGAAGTGTTTACTAAGTGCCACCGCAGCTTCAGCGGCAATTGTATCAGCATTCACATTGAGCATATTTCCTTGTCCGTCATGCGAAAGCGGAGCTAATATCGGCACTATCTGTTGCTCAAGTAGCAAACTCAATTCATTTATATTTACTTTGATGATATCACCCACATAGCCATAGTCAATTGTTTTCACCGGACGTTTCACAGCCTGCATATAATTTAAATCGGCACCGGTTAAGCCTACGGCGTTTAAGCCTTTAGCTTGCAACTGAGCTACAACATTCTTATTAACCAATCCGCCATAAACCATAGTCACCACTTCCAACATTGCCCTGTCGGTAATACGTCTGCCATCTACCATTTTAGTTTCCACACCCAAGCGATTTGCCATGGCTGTTGCCGAGCGACCTCCCCCGTGCACCAAAATTTTCAAACCTTCAATCTGAGTGAATTTTTCTAAAAGTGCATTTAGCTCCTGAGCTTCTTCCACCAGCTTACCACCCACTTTCACTATGGTTATCTTCTGCATCACATTCGTTTTTCTTACAAATATAGCAAGAGCTGTTCAATTGTTATCCTTTTCTGAAGCTTATTTAAGCAAGATATAGCAATTGAATAGATCAACTAAGTTGATGCGAAGTTGTAGTCTATTGAATGATATGCACTTGTATCTTCACATCGGTAGCCGGACGCTGATTGGCATCGGTTTTAAGGCGAGAGATTTTATCGATAACATTAAATCCGGAGATACATTCACCAAAAACGGTGTACTTGCCATCTAATTCCGGGTACCCGCCCACCGATGTATAGGCCTTTCGCTGCTCGTCGGTAAAATAGAGTGTGTTTGGATTTAGCTCCATCTTCGACTGAATATCTGACTTCACATTGCGAACCATCCGATTAAATTCTTGCGCTTTAGCTTTAGCAACTTCTTTATCGGCAGTTTCAGTGGCTTCTTTTTTCAATTGTTTTAGTCGGACTTTGATTTCCGGAGTGTATATTTCTGCAGTTATCTTCTTCTTAATAGGAATGTTTACTGCCAACTCTAGCGTATCTAATTGTCCTTCGGAGTGCACCGAACCTTCGATGATATAGAACTGCGAGATGTCGGATTGTTTGAAAGGATTCACCTCATCATCTTGTCGAGGGGCACAAAGAGCTCCTTTTTTGTGAAAGTGATTAGTTCTGATTTCATCGTCAACTGTATAATCAGGATCACCATAGCCTATGCGTTTCCCCGGAGGTGCATTTCGTGATGATTTAGAACCTCCTTGAATAAGAAAATCATTTATTACCCGGTAAAACAGTGTGCCGTTATAATAGCCTTCTTTTGCCAGTTTCAAAAACTCATCGCGATGCTTAGGCGTGTCATTATAGAGTTTAAAACGCATGTTTCCCATATTGGTTTGTATTTCTACGATGTGCGTTTTTTCTTGCGCTTGCGTTGGAAACGAGCAGAACAAAAGCATCAGAAATGTTCCGAAGAATATGTGAAAGAGTTTTGGCATGTACTCAGGTTTATCGGCGTTTGATTCTTATTTTCATTGAAATAGGTTTCATCGGACGGTCATAGCGATCAACTTGTGCATCGGCAATTTTATCTAATACATCGAAACCTTCCACAAGCTGACCGAACACGGTATATTCGCCGTCAAGCGATGGAGAACCCCCTTCTTCCATATATATTTTACGTTGTGCATCAGTAAACTTAGGCAGTGGATTTTCTTTCATGACTTGTTCTGTTTGCCGACGTATTTCGAGTCTTAAGCTTGCCAAACTATCTTGTTCATCGGCTGCCACATAGCGGTTGAAATCGGCTTCATGTTCTTCGAATATATGCAGGCGAATATTTCGTTGGTATGCTTCTTGTTTATTATGTTCGATATTATGGAGCTCTTCTTCGGTGTATTTTCTACCTTGCACGATATAAAACTGAGATGCCGATGATTCTCTCTTCGGATTAGCATCATCAGCCAAACGTGCGGCTGCCAATGCTCCTTTCCGATGGAATAAGGAATCGGAAATTTCTGCCGGTATGGTGTAAGCTAGGTCATCAGCGTCTATTTTGCTGTCGGAGTCGGCTGTTCGGGTTTTCACATCGCCTCCTTGCACCATAAATTCTTTAATTACCCGATGAAAGATCAAACCATCATAAAACCGTTCCTTCACCAAGTGCATAAAGTTATCGCGATGCTTAGGCGTTTCATTATACAATTCAAATATCATAGTTCCATAAGTAGTTTCTACTTCAACTTGACAGCGTTTTTCCTTTTCGGGCGATTTTGCACACGAATTGAAGCCCATTAGCAGAAACAACACAAATAAATAGAATAGCCTTTTCATGCGTATATATTTTTAGTTTGCAAATATACAGACTCTGCTTACTAACACAAAAAAAAGCGAACATAACACCGCAGTGCTGTTCGCTTTAATGATTATTAAAATACAGAGAGCCTTCAATAAGCATAATCGGCTAATGATTTTTCCAATTTCTTGCGTGTGAAGAAGATTCTACTCTTCACGGTTCCTAAGGGCAAATGCAATTCATCGGAAATTTCCTTGTATTTATAGCCATCGAGAAACATGGTGAATGGCACACGATATTCATCGGCCAACTCGTTAATATTTTTTGTTATCTCTTTCTCATTATAAGTTGATTCAGGCGAAGTAAAGACATCTTCTTTAGACATACTTATGTGATAATCATTATTATTCTTATCGAAAGTAGAGCGTACTTTTACATTCCGACGATAATTATTAATAAATGAGTTTCTCATGATGGTATATGTCCAAGCCTTAAAATTAGTATTGGCTCTAAATTGCTCTCTATAAGTTAATGCCTTCAAAAAAGTCTCTTGCAACAAATCCTGAGCCGTTTCTTCGCTGGTTGTCAGGCTTAATGCATAATGAAATAGGTTTTCTTGAAGCTCAAGCAATGCATTATTGAAATTAGTTGTATTCATGACTATTCATTTTTAAATGTATTACAAAAATAGCACGACTCTTTTTGCTAAAAAAGATATTTTAATCTTTTATTAATCGATAATATTGATGCCCTGTTTAGTATATCAATAAGCCTAAATTTAAATGTTAATTCACAGAGGTATTATCATCAGCCTGCCCATAAAGTTAATTTAATTTTCTACAACAACCTTCTTTTCGAAAAATAAGTTAAAACATTTCTTGTCTATAATCTGTTCATCTGCTCAAATTATAATATGTCAATTTCGGTTTTGACAGCTTTATATTTCAACGATATAGTTCAAATCAGACCGAAGCGCGACAATCCTTCAAACAATATTGGCAGCATTAATCCTAATTCATGCTTATATGCAACAAATATGGTTTGACTCAACGCTAATCTCACCCATCTGCAAAAAAGTATCAGAATAATTATGCCTAATTCACTCCATATTTCTTGAGTAACAGCTCAAGAAAAACAATTCAAAACCATAACACACTACTAATCAACAACAAACATTAGAGAAAGCAAAATGATAAATCCTAATTATCTCAACAATAAGTTAATTCAATTGTAATTATACAAAAATTAGGATATTATTAACTTATTTTAATTCAACTTGGTATCATTTAGAATAAATTGTCGATAGTAATGGTCTTAATTAACACCTTTTGAACAAAAGTACTTGTATCTTCGCCCCAATATGAGGATGCTTTGCACAATACTTTTTTCTTTTCTCTTATGCTCATTGACTAACCGTTTGTCGGCACAAGAAAACTGCCACGTAAAAACTACCACTACCGTTATTCACGGCGATACTATTCCTCAGTTTATTTTAGATGAATTGAAAGTAAACCCGATGCCTAATTTTGAATCAAGAAGATTTGCCCGCAGATATTGGCGATTAGTAGGAAGGGTGAAGAAAACATATCCTTATGCTGTTATTGCCGCTAAACTCATGGATGAATATAACGAAAAATACGAGCTTGCCGGTGCCGACAAAAGCGAGCGACGCAAGTATTTAAAGCAAATGGAAAAAGAACTTTTCAATACTTACGGTTCGGCATTGCGCAAAATGAGTATTTCCGACGGTCGTGTGCTAATTAAACTTATCGATAGGGAAACCAACAGCACTTCATATGCTTTAATCAAGGATTTGAAAGGTGGTACATCGGCATTTTTTTGGCAGGGCATTGCTAAGTTATTTGGTAATGACTTGAAAAGCCAATATAACCCGGAAGAAAATTTTGAAGATGAACACATTGAGCAAATATTGCTTTTCTTGAAATATAAGATGATTTAAATGTACTTTGGGCTTTAATTTTTAGCCATAGATTTCCGTAAATTCTTTTTTTACTTACTCTTCTTTTTATTGTGAATTCATTAAACTAAATGGCCAAGAAGATTGTTGAATAAATATTGGTTTGTTTCAAACCTATTGTTTTAATGAAGAATAAATAACAAACACCGCATGAAAAGATCAATTATAGTATTATCATTGGTAGGCAGTCTTGCATTTGCTGCTTGCCAAAGCAAACCGGAGGTTAATTGTAAGCTATGCGCCGGTGCTGCCACAACAGAAACTGCAAATGCCACCCCATCTGCAAATATTCCATATATATTGGCAAAGAACTATTTTGTAAACAATTCGGTGTCGAGTTTAGATATCCCTAAAATTGAAACAGCAGAAGAATTTCAAGAAATTTTCGGAGCTGCTACTACTATGGGAGCCAACGGCACTCCCACAAATATCGACTTTACCACACAATATGTTATTACCGTAGTATTGCCTGAAACTAATCTAACAACGAATATTGAGCCCATAAGTTTGAAAAAAGATGATAACGGAATTACATTCAGTTATAAAGTTTCAATGGGCGAAAAACAATCTTACACCACTCGCCCGAATCTGATTATTGTTGTTGATAAAGCAAACGATGGGAATGTTATACTGAAAGAGGTGAAATAAAAGAGTTGTGAAATAATTCTCGGCATTATAATACCCGCTAAGTAGAATTGTAAATCTTCGGACATAGTCGACGGAACACTAAATCTTAAATTCTATTAGTAAATGCTCGTTTGGTGAATTATTTTCTCTTTTTGTGGAGGAGCTTAGCGAAGCTGTGAGAGAGAGTGCAAAGGCTTTCTCTCACTGGATTAAAGGTACTTAACTCTTCTCCGCTCTTAAATTACATTAAGAACTCATCATCTAAAAATTATCTCTCTCCATGACCGTGTAATTTTAAAATTTCAATTAAACATAAAATACCAAGGGGTGAAACCATCGGTATTTTTAGCTTGCCAAATTATGAATTAATGCCTCAATAGAACGCAAAAAGCAGAACACACTTGAAAGAATGTCCTGCTTTTTACGTATCGCAATATGTTTTTTTGCTATTTAAGATTCAATGAATGAGCATTTAAACTCTTCACAAGCAATTCGCCCCCCTGCCCTGCTAATACATATTTTTCATTACCTATGTTTGGTTCTACTTGCGTTGAAATAATGGTTTCGCCGCCATCAACAAATATTTCCACAGTGCTCTTATCTACCCAAATTTCCACAGCCATTTTGTTCTCTTTAGGCTTGATGGAGAAAGTGTCATTTATCCAACTCAAGGTATTTTTTTTAGCATTGTACATGAGTTCAGACCCTTCATTTTTACGTGAATTCAATATTAAGAAGCCGAAAGCATCCACGTTGTTTAAATCGAGCTTAGCATCAATACGAACGCTTACTCCTTTTAGCCTATGAATAGGGTTTTCATTAATGCCGGGAATAAGCTTCTTATCGCGCAAACTCAATACAGAACGTGCGGAAAGTTCTTTTAATTCTGCAATTGGTTTTTTAGTTAAGATAATCGGCTCATCGTCATGCTGCACCAAAGCCAATTGCATAGGCAAAGAAAGAACTCCGCAATAATCGATACCTTCTAACTGTTCGGTGCTTAAAGAAGCTATTTGTATTGTTCTATTTTCTTTACTGTCAATAAAAGTGGTTGGTGAATTAAATTCGCCTCCTTGATTACTCTGCTTAGATGTAAGGGCTGAAAAGCTTTTACCATTGAAATCACCTAGCATGAAAGCTCCTTCAGCATCGCTTAGCACCCATTTCTCATTGGTACTGTCGCCATTTATCGGCAAGCGAAACAAATCGGGAGATCCTTTCAGCCCTCTGATATGGCTGTTGAATGTCCAATCTTTTAAGTTCTTCGAACTGTAAAAAGAAATCCCCTCAGCATCGGCATCACCACGGGGTGAACGAGCTACCAATAAAACATAACATTGTTCTTCTTTATACCACATCAGCTTAGGTTGACGAGCATGCTCTATGGTGTCGCAAGAAATCACTGCCGTTGAGCTAAAATCTTGCCAAGAATTTCCGGCGTTAGTACTGTACGCGATTCTAATACCACCTTCTTCGGAATAAGCTAACACATATGTTTTTTGTGCTCCGCTTTGTTTCTCCAGCACATTATTTTCATCAGTTAAACATGATGCTCCCTGTAAACCCAAACCATCAGGAGAGAAAGCTACTGTTTGTTCTTTCCAATGCACTAAATCAGATGAAGTAGCATGACCAAGGCTGTAGTTTTCCGCTTCTAATCCGTTTGAATTATACTCATAAAATAAATGATAGGTTTCTCCATCATGAATAATGCCCACGGGAGCTCCCATGGCATTTTTTTGTGTAGTGAAATGATACGCCGGGCGATATACTAGCGTGGAATCTTCTTTGTCGTTTGCCCAAACACTATTCACGGTGCTTGCGAATAAGAAGAGGAATAAGATAATTTTTCTGCTCATAATTATAGTTTAACTAGTCACAAAAATACGTTTAATTATGAATTATACCGTATGTGAAAGTAGATAAAGGATAAATCAAGCCGGTTAAATCTGTTCGATATAGCATTTTGTTGTTACTTTTGCAGCAAATCAAAAGATAAGTTTCCTATGTTTGTGCTTTTTATTGGAAGTAGTGAAGTTGTAGTCATCGTTTTGGTGGTCTTACTTTTATTCGGTGCAAAATCAATTCCTGAATTTGCTCGAACTTTAGGAAAGGCTATGCACGAATTTAATAAATCCTGTGAAGATATTAAGCACGAGCTAGATCACATGGAACCTGAGGAAAGGGTAGATAAAGATGTTCAACAGCTCATTGATGCCGATAAACAACAAGAAGAAACACCATTACATAATTCTCCTGAATAATGATTTTAATTGCCTATATATTTATATTACTTGCCTGCTTTATCTTGCTGGCTCGCATTGTTGATAATTTCTTTGTGGAATCACTAGACCAAATTTCGCATCGCTTACGCCTTTCATCAGATGCTGCCGGTGCTACACTTATGGCGGTGGGTTCTAGTGCTCCTGAGTTGTTCGTAGCTCTTTTCTCAGTATTCAGACCTGGTGAACATAGTGCCATCGGTGTAGGGAGTATTGTGGGAAGTGCTATATTCAATCTATTAGCTATTTGCGGTATTGTTGCTTGCACCAGAACAAGCAAATTAACTTGGCAGCCGATCTTACGTGATATTATTTTCTACTTTATTGCTGTAATGCTCCTCATTTGGGGAATTATCGATGGTAAGTTTTCGCTAACCGATGCCGGCATTTTCTTAAGTATTTATGTGCTCTATGTCTTTGCCGTAGTGAATTGGCGCAAATGGTTTCCTTATGCCGATCAAGCATCAGACTTACCCCCCGAAGATTCTGAAAAGAAGTCGGATATATTAGATAGACTGCTTGCATTTGTCATGCCTAAACCGGAACACTATTACACGGTGTTCTGCATTTCTATTATTCTTATTGCTGCCTTGAGCTGGCTCATGGTGGAAGGAGCTATTGGTATCGCTCATGTTACAGGCATACCCGAAGCTATAATTGCACTTACAGTTCTTGCTGCCGGGACTTCAGTTCCCGATTTGATGTCGTCGGTTATTGTGGCCAAACAAGGGCGAGGCGATATGGCTATCAGCAATGCTATCGGTTCAAATATTTTCGATATACTTATCGGATTGGGCTTACCTTTCCTAATTTATATTTTGATGCATGGTGTTGAAATAAATACGGTGAGCGAAAACACCATACGCTCTTCCATTATTTTATTTGGATCACTCATTTTATTTGTTTTGATACTCCTTATTAATAAATGGAAGATGGGTAAGGGAACCGGTCTATTGTTCTTGATTATCTACGTTGCTTACATTGCCTATGAAATTGCATTGTTATACCTTCCTAACTTATTTCAATAATGATTGAGCTAAAAAACATTCATAAATCTTTTGGAGAGCTGGAAGTTCTCAGAGGTATTGATTTAATTGTTCCACAAGGAAAACTTTATTCCATTGTAGGAGCTAGTGGTGCAGGCAAAAGCACGCTGCTCCAAATTGCCGGCACACTCAGCCGTCCTGATCGAGGTGAGCTTTATATTAAAGGCGAAAATATGTTTACCATGCGCGAAAAGCAATTAGCTCAGTTTCGGAACAATGAAATCGGATTCGTATTTCAATTTCATTACTTGCTCCCCGAGTTCGATGCCTTAGAGAATGTTTGTCTTCCGGCTTTTATCGGGAATCATGCCAAAAATAGAACTGAAAACCGAGCCAAAGAGCTGTTAGATTATTTAGGTCTAAGCAATCGAATACATCATAAGCCGGCAGAGCTATCGGGGGGCGAACGCCAACGAGTGGCCGTAGCCCGCGCTTTAATTAATGAGCCTTCGGTAATCATGGCCGATGAACCTTCGGGCAATCTCGACAGTAAAAATCGTGATGATCTGCATAGCTTGTTTTTTCGTCTGCGCGATGAGTTCGATCAAACATTAATGATTGTTACTCACGATGAAGATTTTGCAGCTCAATCTGATTGTATCATCCGCATGCAAGACGGTTTAATTTGCGAAGAATAAGTCCTTTGTTTTTAAATTTCCAGTTGTAAACCGTCGTAGGCTAAATGCACATTTGGCGGCAACTCAGCCTCAACGGCTTCATACAATCCCATGAGGTGCGATATATGTGTGATGTATGCCTGTTTTGGTTGCAATTCTTCAATAAGCTGCAGGGCTTGTGCTAAATTCAAATGCGACAAGTGTTCTTTCTTATGCACTGCTCCTAATATCAATAGCTCCAGACCTCGAAGCTTTTGCTTCTCAATATCAGCAATAGTTTTCATATCTGTGAGATAAGCAAATTTGCCCACCTTATAGCCCAACACCGGCAGTTTATAGTGTAAACCTCTTATCGGTGTGATATCCGCTCCTACTGCTTTAAAGGGACTACTACAGATTTCATGTAATTCCATTTCAGGCAATCCTCCAAATCGAAAATCGGCAAACACATAACTGTAAACTCGCTTCAATTCTCCCAACACCCTTTCTTCTGCATAAATATCAACAGGAGCTTGTTGCACCCAATTAAATGCACGGATATCGTCAAGCCCGAACATATGATCAACATGCTCGTGGGTAAGTAACACCGCATCTAAGCGTTGCTGATTAATGCATAACATCTGCTGGCGGAAATCGGGTCCTGCATCAATCAATATGTATTTATTTTGTATTTGCAGCATCACCGAAGCACGCAAACGTTTATCTTTCTCATCATTTGATTGACAAACCGAACAATGGCAAGCTACTACCGGCACACCTTGCGAAGTACCGGTGCCCAAAAATGTTATTTTAAGACTCTCACTCATGTAACAAAGCTACAAAAATGTATGCTTTGGGCAATGTTATCTTTTTTATGAGTTCTTCTCATTGATTTAATGCACAAACATGTCAGAAAAAAATAGGAAGTTCCGATAACTTCGAAACTTCCTATTGATTATAGCTTGCAGCTAAAATTTTGCTTAGTAGTTTTCTTCGTTTACTTCGAAGTAGGCCTGAGGGTGCAAACAAGCCGGGCAGGTTTTAGGAGCTTTCTCTCCTTCGTGAATAAATCCACAATTACGACATTTCCAAATTACTTTTTCATCACGCTCAAATACTTTTCCTTCTTCTAAGTTTTTATACAATTTACGATAGCGTGCTTCATGGTGAGCTTCTACTTTTGCAATCAATTTGAATGCTGAAGCAATTTGTTTGAAACCTTCTTCTTCTGCAATGCGTGCAAATTCCGGATAAGCTTCTGTCCACTCCTCATTTTCACCATCAGCAGCAGCTTTTAAATTTTCTAAGGTAGTTCCCACAATGCCGGCAGGATATGTTGCTGTAATTTCAACAGCTCCGCCTTCCAAAAAGTTAAAGAAACGTTTGGCATGTTCTTTTTCTTGCTCTGCAGTTTCCATAAAGATAGCAGCCATCTGTTCTAAACCTTCCTTTTTTGCCACTTTAGCAAACATAGTGTAGCGATTTCTGGCTTGCGACTCACCGGCAAAAGATTTCAATAGATTTTGTTCGGTTTTTGTTCCTTTTAATGAATTCATTTCCTCTTATTTTAAGTTTTATGATGCTGCAAGAACGCTAAAAAATAAGAATATGTTCAATGAAAGCATCAGTTTAGATTTGGTTCAAATAAAAACAACAAATACCTTACGTTGAAGATGTTATGCTGCTCCAAATTAAAACCTACGAGGTTTTTCGATAGTTTAGAATAGCTGCTGTGTTTAAAATAATGGCAAAGACACATAACACTATAAATTCATGACTGACTAATGCAAAGCTACTGCCCTTTAAAACAACCAAACGCATTACAGAGATGAAGTGAGTGACCGGCGTTAACAATGAAATCTGACGAGCCCATACCGGCATACTGTCGATACTGGTAAACAGCCCTCCCATCAAGATGAAAATCATGATGAAGAAGAAAGAAACAAACATGGCTTGCTGTTGTGTGTCGGAAAAAGTAGAGATTAACAGTCCGATTCCGAGCAAAGCTACTAAATACACCGCTGCAAAAGCATAGAGCGTGAATAAACTTCCCTCGGGGAAGATACCATAAATGCCCCACATAATGATTAGTCCTACCGTGAAAACAATCATACCCACCACCCAGAAGGGAACCAATTTCCCCACAATAAACTGCCATTTTTTAATGGGCGTAACATTAATTTGCTCAATAGTCCCGGCTTCTTTTTCACTTACGATGTTAAGCGCCGAAAGGAATCCTCCGATGATAGTGAGCAAGATTACCAAAATAGCAGGCACAATGAAATATTTATACTCAGAGAGCGGATTAAACCATGTTGCAGTAGATGTTTTAATAACTTTCAGGGATTGATTAGAAACTCCGGAAGTTTTTACATTAATATCCATTGTTTGGTTAAATTGTTCGATAACCGATAATAAATAGGCTCCGCCGATATTTGATTTCGTGTTGTTAATCGCGTCGAGCGTAATATTCACCTGCTGAACTCCGTTGCGCAACAATCCGCGTTCAAAGCCGTTGGGTATTTCCAGATACATATCTACCTTGCCTCTTTCTAAATCATATATTGTGGCTTGATTACTACCTTCATTCGTTACATTAAAATAACCCGAAGAGGTAATTTTCTCAATTAGCATTCGAGAGTATTCGCTATGATCGAAATCTAAACAAGCAATATTCACCGATTTCACATCAAAGTTGGCAGCCATAGGCATTAAGGTGAGCTGCATGATCGGTAAGAAACTAATCATGGCTATAATTGTTTTATCGCGGAAGATTTGGCGAAATTCTTTTTGCAATATAAATAATAGTCGTTTCATTTTATTTGTTTGTTTCCATGCATTGAATAATTACTTTTTCTTGTTCAAGAAATACATTAGCCAATACGCATATTAAATTTAGCTATGGCAGCTCGAATAAATATTGCCGACATAAGTGTAAGTACCAACACATCTTTCCATATATAAGAAAATCCTAATCCTTTCAGCATAATCATTTTAGTAGCATCATAAAAGTACCTCGACGGAACGATGCGTGAAACCCATTGAAAAAATACGGGCATATTCTCAATAGGAAACATAAAACCGGTTAAAATTATGGTGGGAAGCATCATACCCATCATCGACGCCATCATGGCTGCCTGTTGCGTTTCTACCAAATTTGAAATGAGAAGCCCTAAAGAAAGGCAAGTAATTATGAATAGAATATTCACAAAAAGGAGTAATAGAAACGACCCTCTCACCGGTACATCGAGCACATAAGTTGACAGCAACAGAATGATAAGCAGATTTACAATGGAAAGCACTAAATAAGGAATAGCCTTCGCTACCAATATTAATATCGGTTTAAATGGCGACACCAATAAGATTTCCATTGTTCCCATTTCTCGTTCTCGCACAATGGCTGTTGAAGTTAGCGTGGTGCAAACAATGAGAAACACTAAGGCAATTACACCCGGCACAAAGTTCATTGAACCGTTCATCTCTTCATTCCACATTTGACGTACCTCGGGCACAATACGATAGCCTTTGTTTGAGGTTTCGTTAAGCTCCTGATTATAGCGAGAAACAATTTGCGTAATATAATTTTCTACGGTTTTAGCCGTGTTCGGGTCGGAGCCATCAGTAATGATTTGAAGTGTTGCCGTATTGCTCTTCGAAAGATCGTTAGCAAAATCGGCAGGAAAAACAAGTGCAGAACGAGAAGAACCGTCTTTAAACCGATTCAGAATCTCATCATAATCATTGGTATATTCCCTTACGATGAAGTATTCACTATTCTCAATTCTGCTTATAATCTGCTGAGATTCCACACTTTTCGAAGCATCGAGAATGGTTATGCCAATGTTTTTAACCTCTGAGTTTAAAGCAAAACCGAACAACAGAATCTGCATAATCGGTAAGCCGAACAAAATAAGTAAAGTTCGTTTATCGCGAAACACATGTAGAAATTCTTTATATATAAATGCCGTAAACTGTTTCATTATTATGATAGGGTTTAATTGCTAATCATCATTTCGTTGTGCCTTTCTGGCTAAACGATAAAATACATCTTCCATGGAATCGCCATGAAACTTGGCTTTTAAATTTGCCGGAGAATCGAGTGCTTCCACTTTTCCGTCAACCATAACTGATATCCTGTTGCAATATTCAGCTTCATCCATGTAGTGTGTGGTAACGAAGAGCGTAATACCATCTTCGGCAGCCTGATAAATCATATCCCAAAACTGCCTGCGAGTGAGCGGATCTACTCCTCCTGTCGGCTCATCGAGAAAAACAATTTGCGGACGGTGAAAAATAGCCACCGAGAAAGCCAACTTTTGTTTCCAACCCAATGGTAAAGCTCCGACCAACTGTTTAGCCTCTTTTTGTAAGCCCAAACGCGCAATCAGCTCATTCCTGCGAGTTTTAATTTCCTTTCTGCTTAAGCCATACACACCGCCAAAGAACTCAATGTTCTCATTTATCGTTAAATTGTCATATAGTGAAAACTTTTGGCTCATATAGCCAATGTGTTGCTTTATTTGATCTTGCTGTTTATACACATCGAAGCCCGATACTCTTGCCTTTCCCGATGTTGGATATGACAAGCCACACAAAATGCGCATGGCTGTAGTTTTTCCGGCACCATTAGCACCGAGAAAACCAAATATCTCGCCTTGTTGCACATTAAACGATATTTCATCGACGGCTTTAAAGTCGCCAAAATGTTTACTTAATTTATCTACTTCTATTACATTCATGATGTCATCTTTAGGCTGTTTCGTTTTATCCGCCGAGGCTTAAAGCAGGCGGATAAATGCATCTTCAATACTTGGCTGCACTTGTTTGTATTGCATCTGGCTATGTTTCTCAAGCTGTGGTATTAAAGCTGAAATATCAACACCATCTGCTAAAACAAAATGCATAAATTCACCGAAAGCATAAGCCGATTCTACACGCTTGTCGGCTTGCAAATCCTTTATCAGAAGATAAACATTATCAGCTTTGGCCGCCCACAGCGTTTTGGGGAATTTATCCACGATATGCCGAGGTTTATCTATTTGTAAGACTTCGCCCTTCTGAATCAACGCAATACGGTCGCACCTATTTGCTTCATCCATATAGGGTGTAGATACTAGTATGGATAATCCTGATTGTTTAAGCTTCCCGAGCATTTCCCAAAATTCTTTTCTTGATACCACATCAACCCCGGTGGTTGGTTCATCGAGAAATAAAACAGACGGTTTATGGATCAGCGCACAACATAAAGCCAATTTTTGTTTCATACCACCCGATAATTTGCCGGCTCTACGTTTCTTGAATGGCTCTATTTGCACATAAATATCGCGAAT
Source organism: Mangrovibacterium sp. (assembly GCA_047975205.1). Classification (GTDB taxonomy): domain Bacteria; phylum Bacteroidota; class Bacteroidia; order Bacteroidales; family Prolixibacteraceae; genus JBKEDC01. The sequence continues at coordinate 17,722 of JBKEDC010000009.1, forward strand.
CAAATCATAGTTAGCTTCAAGGGTTGTATTGAAAACTGTGGCGAAGAAGTTTAAATTCTCTTCAATGGTTAAATCTTGATACAGTGAAAATTTCCCGGGCATATATCCCACTTTGGCCCTGATATTACGATAATCTTTCACAATATCGAAACCCTCTACCTGAGCAGCTCCGGAATCGGGTAACATAAGAGTGGTGAGCATTCGAAATATGGTAGTCTTTCCGGCACCATCAGGACCAATCAAACCGAATATTTCGCTTTCACCTACCGAAAAACTCACATCTTTCACAGCTTGATTATCGCCAAAGGATTTGTAAATATTGTTTACCTCAATTTTATTCATAACATTCGAAGCTAGAATTTAAGCTCTCCATACATTCCAATTTTATAAGTGCCATCGTTGGGCACTATCACTTTAATGGCATATACCAGATTAGATCGTTCGTCGGTAGTATGAATTGATTTGGGTGTAAATTCCGATTTGCTTGAAATCCATGTTACTGTTCCGCTTGCTTCTTTCTTGTCGCCATTTTCATCGGTTAAAATCGTTACATGCTGCCCGATTTTCACTTTTGGAAGCTGCGAACCGGTAATATAAGCACGGAGTGTAATGGTACTTAAATCGGCAATTCGGTATAAAGGTCTTCCTGCACTTGTCATTTCATACGGTTCGACATATTTTGTGAGCACTACGCCTTTCACCGGATTTACAATCTTGCATTTTGCCAATTGGTCTTCCACCGATTGTAATTGCAACTCAACCAAATTTGCCTGTTCATTGATAGACGATGTTTGAATATTTAAATTACTTAGCATGGCACTGATTTGAGCCTCCAACGTGGCTACTGCCATATTTGCATCGTCTAATTGCTTTTGGTTGGCTATTCCACCGGCAACAAGTTTTGATGTGCGATTACAATTGGCTTTTGCCGTTTGCAGCTGTTCACGCAAGGCATCAACTTGTTTTTTTATATCGGGACGATTAGCCAATACGGCAATAATGTTTTGTGCCAATTGCTTTCGCTGCAACGACAGTTGCGTGCTGTCGATGTAGCCAATTTCTTGTCCGACAGTCAGTTTATCGCCCTCCTGCAAATCAAGTTTCATAATTTTACCGTTAGCTTCAGCCGATATTATCGTTTCTACGGCTTCAAAAGATCCGGCGGCATCGTAATCGAATTCTTTTGTTGCACACGACATAACACCTATGTTCAATGCCATAATCATTATATACTTTTTCATGATACTTATTTTTCGTTATTTAAAGTCTATTGTTCTACTCCTAATTGGCTTTGCAATTCATATTGTGTCATGAGTAATTCCATTTTATGCAAAGCTCTGTCGCACACGGCTTCACTTTCACGATCGGTTGCATCCAGCAATTCCACCACGGTGCATATGCCGTTGTCATATTTAACCTGATAGCCTTTTCGGATATCGCTTCGGAGTGCTACTATTTTGTCATCGGCAAATAGCACCGATTGTTGTTTGGCAATGTTTGCTTTACTTTGAATGACTTCCATATTGGTGTTAAATTCAAAGGTTTCTTGCTGCAAATCAACTTGCAATAATTTCAGCTCTGTTAATTGTTTCTCGTTTGCATTCTTATACAATCCACTAATATCCCAATTGGCAGAGAGACTAACGAGTCCCATTCCATTCATTGATTTCATGCCCAAGTCGAAACCGGGAGCCATATAAAAGCCGGTTGCCATTAGTCCGAACTTAGGCATAAGGTTTACTTTCCGCATTTTATCTTGAGATTCCAATATGCTTCGTTGACTGTTGTATAACTGCAGCTCCGGACGATTAATTTCCGTTTGCCCACTCACATCAATAACTTCCGGAACAGCCAACTGTGTATCAGTAGCTATATCGGCACCAATCATATACGACAGCATTTTTAAGTATCCGGTTCTTGTGTATTCAAGTTCTGTGCGTTGTTGAGCTAATTTCAGCAATTCTACCTGCACCTCTTGCATGTCGGTTTTATAGACATATCCTTGTTCATTCATTTGACTGATTTGCTTTTCATTATTTTCCAAAACTGAACGATGCACCTTTAGTTGTTTCAGCTGCTCATCGAGTGTGAGTATGCCGAAGAAAATTTGATTTACCTGCGAACGTATCTGATACATAGCCACATCTACATTTGCTTTATCAGATGCTGCCGATGCTGCTATCACACTTTTATTTACCTTGGTTGCTCCGCCATCCCAAATGGTTTGGTTGAGTGTTCCCATTCCTATAAATCTTAATTTATCATCGGTTATCAGGTTGCTCAATATATAGCCTCCCATGGCAGAAAAACTCACTTGAGGTAAGTGTGCTTTGTTGGCATTACTCAAATTGAACTCTTTCGACTTTTCAATGAGAGTATATTGTTTAATCATTGGGTAATTGCGTTCTGCCCATACTCTGCAGCTATCCAGACTTAATTGCTGAGCGAAAGCCCCGCCCGAACAAGTTAAGGCTAATAGTACCATGAATAATTTCTTCATCATATCTTAATTTTCATTTTTTAAACAAAGGGTATTCAGCATCAAATCGCGCAACACTTCCTTACGCTCCTCTAAGAATGTTTGATATTCTTCCGGGTGCTTTCCGCTCATTAATAGTTTGTTCATTAAAGCATATGCCACAAATGGCATGGCACAAAGTGAAATGATGTTGACGAGCATGTGTTTGGCATCCATTTTTATAAGGTTCCCCTTTTCCATTTCTACTTCCAGTGCTTGCAGTACTTTTAAGCGCATTTTAGCTACCTCATCGAATGAAGAAAGCAGGGAAGGGTCTCGGTTGATCTCGCTAAAGATGAATGCCGGAAGCCTCGGTGAGTCAATGAACAATCCAATGTAGCCGTCAGTAAACTGCGTCAGCCGCTCTCCAATGGTTTTGGTTTCATCTGTAAAGCAATCAACTTGAGGTATTATCTTATCACGCAAACGCAAGAATATGGCTTCGAATAGTTTATCCTTCGACCTAAAATAGTAATGCAACAAGGCTTTGTTAATCTCTGCCTTATCGGCTATTTCTTGCATACGAGCACCTGCCAATCCTTTTTCTATAAAAACATAGGTTGCTGCTTCCAAAATTCTATCTTCTGTTGAATTATCTTTTTTCTTCGCCATATTATTAATTGTTGTTTTTAACCATTTGGTTAAGTTGCTACAAACATACTATATTTCTTTAAACAATGAATCAAAAAAATACTTTTTTTAATCAAATGGTTAAATTATTTGGTTAATTCATATTCAAAATGCTAACATAATAGACACAGCAAGCTGTTTTACAGTTAATTGATAGCAATTCTATTTATTTTTTCTCTTTTTATCAGAAAATATGAGCGTAAAAACCTCTCGGAGGAACTATTATGAGAAACATATGGAGGCAATTATCGTTTTCAGAGCTTATCCTTTGTCAAGAATAGAAACACCTAGATATTTTTATGGCTATCTGCAAGGAGTATTGCTGTAAAAAATACCTTGAGAGGTTATTTGTTTTGCAAGAAAACGGCCAATCTAGATATTTACAAGTTGAATGATTAGTTATTTTAGCTTGCTTTCCGGAAAAATATAATTATAAAAAGAGTTAGAAAAATTATTCTCGTTAACTTGCGAACCAAACGCTTGTCATGGCTACATCATGATGAAAATAATAAGCTGACTAAGGGCGTATTTCATATAATACTATCAACAGATGAACGTAATCATACTTGGAGCCACCGGAGCCACCGGACTAGACTTATTGGAGCAAGCACTTGCAGCCGACCATGTGGAACAAGTGCATATCTTCGTGCGACGAAAATTGCATATCAACCATCCAAAATTGATTTGCCGTGTGGTTGATTTTAATCAGCCGGAAACTTGGCAGCAAGATATTTCGGGTGATGTTGTTTTTTCTTGTTTAGGCACTACTTTAAAGGATGCCGGAAGTAAAGATGCCCAGTTTAAAGTTGATTATACTTATCAATATGAATTTGCGGCGGCCGCCAAACGGAACGGTGTGGAGCATTTGGTGTTAGTTTCATCGGCAGGTGCTTCTGCCAAATCAACTTTTTTCTATACACGAATGAAAGGCGAGTTGGAAAATGCCATCAAGCTACTGCATTTTAATCAGCTCATTATTTTTCGTCCGCCAAGCCTAATACGCGAAGCCAGTAATCGAAAATCAGAATTAGTGAGTATTAAAATGCTTCAATTCTTGAATAAGTTAGGTTTGTTTCGCAGTGCTCAACCTTTACCTACTAAAAAACTGGCACAAGCAATGATTAAAACGAGTAAAGATTTTCCTAATGGTACTTTTAGCATTGCATCTCGTGCTATTTGGCGATTTGCCGAGGAGTAAAGGCACAAAAAAGCCAACTTGAAAGAAAGTCAGCTTTGAAAGTTGAGGATTCGAATTAGTCTTGTAGTTTTCTAACCAATTCAATCATATTATCTTCCGGTTCTTGCGTGAGTATTAGTGTGTCAACATTAAACTGAGCTTTCCAACAGCTTTTGCGCAACATACCCACCAGAGCTTGTTCAAACTCCATGTTTGAGCACATTTTGCGAGTGGTTAATACTTCTCCGATACAAATGGTTTTACCGTCAAACTCCATAGCTCCGCTGTAATTATTACAACCGGTGCTACCTCCCACTCGTTTGCCGTCGACAAAAGCCATATAGGCCATATTATTATCTACGTTTTCGCCATTCACACTTATAAACGACCACTCACCTTCAATCTGTGACATTTCTGATACATTGGTCAGCTTTCTACCTACATTGCTGCACGAGCTTGTCGCAACAAGCGTGGCAAATAACATTACAAAAGTTTTTCTCATACTTCGGTGTTTATTGTTTTCTACCTTATGAAACTACCTTCTGGCTTTAATATATAAGAATACTGCTAAAATACCAAACGTTATATTAGGTATCCATACGGCAAGCAGAGGGGGCATAGTTCCCGAAACAGCAAATACCGTAGTTACCTGCATAAACATTATGAATGTAAAGCTAATAAGAATTCCCAAACCTAAGTGTAAACCTAAGCCTCCTTTTACCTTTCTTGAAGCTAAAGAAACCCCAATAATAGTTAAAATAAAGGATGCAAAAGGGGCTGCTGTTCGTTTATGTTGCTCAATTTCATATTCAGTGGTGGCTATACCTCGAATACGCAAGGAAGCAATTTCCTTTTTGAGCTCTTTATTGGGCAACATTTCTGCCATATTGTTGCGTACTGCATAATCGGAAGGAGTCATCTGCAAAGTGGTATCCATTTTTGCACCACTCGTAATCGTTTCTTTATTGCCGTCAATCTGTCGAATGTAGTAATTATTCACCTGCCATACTTCTTTTTCTCTGTCCCACTTGATATAATCGGCTGATAGTTTAGAAACAAGCGTTCCATCTTCAATATGCTCTAAGGTAAATCGATAACCCACATCGTTCGATGTGTTATAACTCCGCATATAAACATAAACGCCCGGTTCTATTTGTCGATGAATGTTTCTGCCCAAACGAGCTTTCCGATAGCTGCTTCTCAGGTAGGCATCTTTAAAATCGTTCATTCCTTTGGTGGAATTTGGAATAATCCACCCCCCCAACACGAAACTTAGCACAGCAATAAATCCGGCTCCAACCATGTAGGGTCTGACCAACCTGCCAAACGATACACCGCTACTCAGTATCGCAATGATTTCAGAATCGTATGCCAATTTCGACGTAAAATATATTACAGCAATAAAGTTGAACAACGGACTGAATAAGTTGGCAAAATAAGGTATAAAGTTTCCGTAATAATCGAACATTACTTCTTTTACGGGTATATTCAGCAGCTTATCGATATTCTCGGCCACATCAAATACTACTGCAATACTAATGATTAGCACAATAGACACGAAATAAGTTCCTAAAAACTTCCCCAGAATATAACGATCTAGTGTCTGTAATTTTATTTTAGACCATAGTTTCATCATAAACGTTGAGCCAATTTAATAATCATTTCTTCTTTCCAAGCTTTAAAAGTTCCTGCTACAATATGTTTGCGGGCTTCTTTCACCAACCACAAATAAAAAGCAAGGTTGTGCTCGCTGGCTATTTGTGCACCCAACATTTCTTTAGCAACAATCAGATGACGCAAGAAAGCCTTGGTGTAGTGTTTATCAACGAATGATGTGCCATCGGGGTCAACCGGAGAGAAATTATCTGCCCACTTTTTATTTCTAATATTTATAATCCCGTTTTGGGTGAACAGCATGCCATTTCTACCATTGCGTGTAGGCATTACACAATCGAACATATCAACTCCCCTGTCAATGGCCTGCAGTATATTTACGGGTGTGCCTACTCCCATCAAATATCGGGGTTTATCTTGTGGTAGAATCGGATTTACTACTTCAATCATTCTATACATATCGACCTCTGATTCGCCTACCGACAAACCACCTATGGCATAACCATCACTTGGAATGCTCGATACATATTTAGCTGACTTTTCACGCAAATCAGGGTAAACTGCACCTTGTACAATCGGGAATAATGATTGCCGATGTCCGTATAGTGGTTTTGTCTTCTCAACTTGATTTACACAGCGGTCTAACCATCGATTAGTTAAGTCAAGACTCTGTTTGGCGTAATTATAATCAGCATCTCCCGGCGTACACTCATCGAATGCCATCATGATATCGGCACCTATCGAACGCTGGATATCAATCACTCGTTCCGGAGAAAACATATGATATGATCCATCAATATGCGATTGAAATCGAGCTCCCTCCTCGCTTAACTTACGAATATCTCCTAACGAAAAGACTTGAAAGCCTCCGCTATCAGTTAATATTGGTCCGTTCCATCCGTTAAACTTATGCAAACCTCCTGCTTGCTCAATTATTTCTATACCGGGACGTAGATATAAATGATATGTATTGCCGAGAATAATTTCGGCTTGAATATCTTCTTTTATGTCACGAACGTGTATGCCTTTCACAGAACCAGCCGTACCCACAGGCATGAATATCGGCGTTTGAATAACTCCGTGGTCGGTAGTTAGTTCTCCTGCTCGTGCTGCACTATCGGAAAGTGTATGTTGTAGTTTAAAATCCATCGTTGATATGTATATAGTAGGACACAAATATAATATATCTGTTGTGAGTAGCTTCGTTATCGGTCAATCATATAGCATATTTTGCGTATATTTCTGTTTATCTCAGGTCGTATGAATGAATTGGGTATCAATATTTTTATATTTTTGTACTATTATTTTAATTGTGTATTTCACAGACTATCTAAATCAAAAAAAATAAAATAATCTAAATGAGAAAATTATTCTTTATCACATTAGTTGCTCTTACCGTAGCTTCTTGTAAATCAAAAGGAGTACGCCTCGAAGTTCTAAACCACTCCGGTGGCGATATTACTAACGTTTTATGTTATACCGTTATCAGCGGTGATACACTATTAACCCAAGATTTAGTAAAAGATGGTAAAAATGCATCGGTTTCATTCGATAAAAAGGAAGGGAAAACCGATTATAACTTTATTTTGGAATTCGTTCGTGATAACGGATTTAAAGATACATCTATCGAAAGCATCACATTGACCAAGGAAAGTCGAATAGCAACTGTTCGCTTTACTATTGATGAAGCTAGCATCCAAGCTGATTACGATGTGAAATAACATGCTAAATAAGCTCAACAAAAGGCCAATTGATTTATTCAGTTGGCTTTTTTGTGTCATTAAATATCACTGGAAACTATCGTTTTAAGTATTTGGAAGCTGTTTTGTCAGTAAGAGTAGCCACAATGACACACTAAAAATCCGTAACTAAGTCTTTTTGACTGATAAATATTATCGCAGCTCTTATTTTAACTTTGGTACAAGAATTGATAATATTTATTCCGAACGGATGAACTACTGTGAAGTGTAGTCTACCGTAGGAACAAGAATAATAACAAAATAAAAAATAAAGAAATGGGAAAAATCATTGGAATTGACTTGGGTACTACAAACTCTTGTGTTTCTGTAATGGAAGGAAATGAGCCTGTAGTAATTACAAACAACGAGGGGAAACGAACTACACCATCGGTTGTGGCATTCGTAGAAGGTGGCGAACGTAAAGTGGGTGACCCTGCTAAACGTCAAGCTATTACCAACCCTCATAAAACGATTTACTCTATTAAACGTTTCATGGGCGAAACTTTCGATCAAGTAACAAAAGAAATAAGTCGTGTACCTTATCAAGTGGTAAATGAAAATAATACACCTCGTGTAGTTATTGACGATAGAAAATATTCTCCACAAGAAATTTCAGCCATGACTCTTCAGAAAATGAAGAAAACAGCTGAAGACTATTTGGGTCAAGAAGTAACCGAAGCCGTAATCACGGTTCCTGCTTATTTCAACGATGCACAGCGTCAGGCTACAAAAGAAGCCGGAGAGATTGCAGGTTTAACCGTAAAACGTATCATCAACGAACCTACGGCTGCAGCCTTAGCTTACGGTTTGGATAAAACTGATGAAGATAAAAAGATTGCGGTATTCGACCTTGGTGGTGGTACTTTCGACGTTTCAATCTTAGAATTGGGTGACGGCGTATTCGAAGTGAAATCAACCGATGGAGATACTCACTTAGGAGGCGATGATTTCGACCAAGTAATCATTGACTGGTTGGCTCAAGAATTCATCAATGATGAAAATATCGACCTTCGTAAAGATCCTATGGCACTGCAACGTCTAAAAGAAGCTGCCGAAAAAGCTAAAATTGAGCTTTCATCATCAACTTCTACAGAGATCAATTTGCCATATATCATGCCGGTTGACGGCGTTCCTAAACATTTAGTGCGTTCTTTAAGCAGAGCTAAATTCGAACAGCTTTCCGATTCGCTAATTCATGCAGCTATCGAACCTTGTAGAAAGGCATTGCAAAATGCCGGACTTTCAGCTGCTGATATCGATGAAGTGATTTTAGTGGGTGGGTCAACTCGCATTCCTGCTGTTCAGCAAAAAGTGGAAGAATTCTTTGGTAAAGCTCCGTCAAAAGGCGTAAACCCTGATGAGGTTGTGGCTATCGGTGCTGCTATCCAAGGTGGTGTACTTACCGGAGAAGTGAAAGATGTGTTGCTACTCGATGTAACTCCACTTTCTTTAGGTATTGAAACTATGGGTGGTGTCATGACCAAGCTGATTGAGGCAAACACAACAATTCCAACTAAAAAGTCAGAAACGTTCTCAACAGCTGCCGACAATCAACCATCAGTAGAAATTCATGTATTACAAGGTGAGCGTCCGATGGCAAATGGCAACAAAACGATTGGTCGTTTCCATCTTAACGATATACCACCTGCACCTCGTGGAGTTCCTCAAATTGAAGTATCATTCGATATTGATGCTAATGGTATCTTGAATGTGAGTGCTAAGGATAAAGCCACCGGTAAATCGCAATCTATTCGTATTGAAGCTTCTTCCGGTTTGAGCGATGCTGAAATTGAAAGAATGCGTAACGAAGCTGCTGCAAATGAAGAAGCCGACAAAGCTGCTCGTGAGAAAGTAGACAAGATGAACCAAGCTGACTCATTGATTTTTCAAACAGAAAAACAATTGAAAGAGCTGGGCGATAAATTACCTGCTGACAAGAAATCCCCTATTGAAGATGCATTAGGTAAACTTAAAACAGCACATTCGGCACAAGATATTGCCGGTATTGATGCTGCAACCGAGGAGTTGAACGCTGTGTTTCAAGCAGCATCTCAGGAGATGTATAATGCGCAAGCACAACAGCAAGATGGAGATCCTAATGCAGGAGCTCAGCAAGGCGGAAGTGAGAGCAAAGGTGGCGATGAGGAAGTTACTGATGTCGATTTCGAAGAGGTGAAGTAAAATGTGATTAGAAACAATTACTAGACATTAAAAACAGGCTGTAAATCATGAGTTTACAGCCTGTTTTGCTTTTGGAAGTTTATTAATAATGCTTGTTTTTGATTGATTGATTTACACCTTGTCTGGAACGGGACTCAATTGGCGACGAAGTGAGCCTTATGACTACTTATGCATTCTTATTCATACTTAGGTGACAATAAAAATACCACTGAAAAAGATTGTAAAGCGACTTATCTAGGAGCCATCAAGACTGAAACAGAGCAAACTTAAAGGTACGGGACACTATTTATAAGTGTGCTAGACCCCTGAACTATCTCTTGAATCATAAAAAAATGGAATGCTTATTTAGAGTCTTCCGCCACCACCTCCGGCAGTATTGCCAACAGTGCTCACTGTATTTGTCACCGTGAAACTTGCATAGGAATAGCCGCCACTGTATATGCCGTCGGTATATAATCCTTCTTTTTCAGTGCCATTGCTACTTCCTCCTGTGTAAATTGTATATGTGTTGCCTTTTTCCAACAAAGGACTTGAAAATGTTACAGACGAGTATGAGTTTTTGGGCTTGAAGGTGATGATGCTCTCGCCATCACTGTTTTGGATGTTGAATATAGTTCTTGCCGACTGTGTGCTAGAAAATCCTACTAATACCGAATTTTGAGCAGAAGCGCTACTTGGAGTTTCTCGCATATTCGATAGGTGTTCGGCAATAACTATCAGTCCGTAATTGAATCTTATTGCACCATTTACGTCTACTCCTATTTCAACACCCGACGAAGGAGCATGTACGAGTACTGTTCCACCATTTATTTCTAGTGTACCGTTGCTATCCAGCCCATCTCCACTTTGTGGGTAGCAGGCTGTATATCCGCCATTGATAATCATCTTGCTACCGTCATCTTCCTCATCTCCTCCGTTTGCCGTGTTGAGAGCATCGTCGCTCGATACGATGGTTATGTTGCCGGTGTTTATGACAAGGTAAACAGCTTCCAAGCCTTCTACGCAAGTCGAAATGTTTATTTCACCACCGTTGATGTACTGATTAAGTTCCGACTGTATGCCGTCGCTTCCGGAGGATATGTTAATAGTGCCTCCATTGATACATACGAGGGTGTCGCTCTTGATGCCGTCGTCGGCACAGCTTAGGGTGATATTTGCTCCGTCAATCAATACGCTTGCCGTACCTTTCAGTCCTTTGGCAGACTCGGTGTCCACAAACGTTGTGCTGTTATGTCCGTCGGCACAAGTGATGTCGAATGTGCCGCCCTCGATGATTAGGTCGCTTTCGGCTTGTACGCCATCTTTTTGAGAGTTGATAGTGAAGTTCCCGTCAGTGATATATATGTATCCTCTGTCGGCATTGCTATCGTTGCTCTTTAGCGCATCATTTTCCGAAATAATATTGAAGGTTCCGCCATTAATCACTAGGTAATCTTTACCTCTGATGCCCTCGCCCACCGAGTTGATGGTGATATTGCCCGAGTTGATAATAAGTCCGTCTTTACTAGAAATACCGATGTTGTAGTTGGAATTTATGCTCAGAGAACCGCTGCCTGCGATAGACAAATTACCTTTACAAAACAAGGTTGCATTGGGTTCATCTGTGCCCTCCGCAAATGTGTAAGTGCTGCCGTCAGTGAGGGAGTTTTCAGTACCATCGGCAAGGAAGACTATCATTTTCTCTGCCGATGTGGCAACAAGGGGTGACTGGTCGCTACAAGTGATATTCGCTCCGTTCAGAACTATTTTTACTGCGTCTTTGTCGCTTGTGTTTACGATTATTCTGCCATTGTTCAGTGTGCCACTGAGGATATAAGTGCCTGCCTCGCTTATCGTTGCAGTATTATTTGTTATGGAAACTCCTCTGAACGAGGATATGCTTAATTCACTGAGGTTTATAGCGGTAGCCGTGTTGCTATCGTAAGTATAGTCACCGTCTTCTTCGTGTGTACTTCTGTTGGCGGAGATAAAATCTTTGAAATTTAAGACATATTGTTCGTCAATGTTGTCTTTAATTTGAGAGTCAGCACTATTGCTGTCACCGCTATCTCCCGTGCTGTTTTCGTTGTCGTTTGCACACGACATGATAAACATAAATAGGCTGATGAATACGATTGATACTAATGACCTGTTCATAAGATTTAATTATTTGTTATTATCTTCTGCGTGTCACAGACTTCTTAAACATAGGATAGGGATTTTGTAAAAAAGTTTAATGAAGAATAATAAAAATGCAGGGTGAACAATATGGAAGAGTTCGTTCTACAAAAGAAAGCTCAAGAGGCAGGAGTAACATCGTCTGATTATGTGCAGAGTGTAACCTTAAACCATGATTTGGTATCAAGATCAAGGAAGATGAGGTGTTATGCTACAAAAGAAGACACTGTTTCACAATATGTCCTTCTTTTCAAAAAATCAGAAGATAAAAAAGGACAATGCTTGTTGTAAACAGAAGCATTGTCCTTTTTTTGTTGCTTATTCAAAAGCCAATCATCCTTCGTTCAAAAGGAAACGTAATTTGCTTTACACATTTCATCACTTCCTAACGTTCCATCAAATAGCTTTTAAAATCATCGAAGTTTATTGATAGTTCATCGGTTTGTTTTGTGCCATTCATGAAAGCCGATAAACGCTCAGGAAGTTCTACTTTACCCTCTCCAATGATAGCCTCAACAGTTTCCTTAAATTTAGCCGGATGAGCTGTTTCAAAAAATACGCCCATTTCGTTTTCTTGCAAATCATCTTCAACAGCCTGATAAGCACAAGCTCCATGAGGATCGAGCAAGTAACCTTGCTCTTCATACACACGCTTCAGTGTAGCTTTTATTTCATCGTCAGAGAAGCGATATCCGGTTATTTCGTCGGTTATTTTACCGTGCGATTGATATAAGTCGAATATACGGGCAAAGTTGCTAGGATCGCCTACATCCATAGCATTAGCAATGGTAGTCACCGACGGACGAGGTTCATACTTACCGGTTCTTAAATATTGATAAACAATATCATTGGCATTATTTGCTGCAATAAATCGCTTGATAGGTAATCCCATTTTCTTAGCAAATAAGCCGGCTGTCAGGTTACCAAAATTTCCACTAGGAACAGCAATTACCAAATCGTCGTTTTTTTCTTTTTGTTTTAAACGAGCATAAGCATTAAAATAGTAGAATGCTTGCGGTAGGAAACGAGCCACATTAATTGAGTTTGCCGAAGTGAGATATAGCTTTTTATTCAGCTCTTCATCGAGAAAGGCCGTTTTCACTAGTCGTTGACAGTCGTCGAAAGTACCATCAACCTCTATAGCTGTGATGTTTTGCCCCAAAGTAACAAATTGCATCTCCTGAATCTTACTCACCTTTCCTTTCGGATAAAGCACGTAAACATGAATGCCATCAACACCCAAAAAGCCATTTGCCACAGCACTCCCCGTGTCTCCCGATGTAGCCACAAGCACATTTACTTCTTTTTTGTTTCCTTGTAGAAAGTAAGCCAGCAGACGAGCCATAAATCTACCGCCGACATCTTTAAAGGCCAACGTAGGACCATGAAACAATTCTAAGGCATAAATATTATCTTTCACCTCAACTATCGGACAATCAAATTGCAGGGTGTCATATACAATCCGTTTCAAATCTTCCTCCGGAATATCTTCGTCAAAAAAGGCTTTTGCCACTTCGAAAGAAATTTCTTGAAAAGAAAGGTTCGCTATATTATCGAAAAACTCTTGAGGCAACTTATTAATGCGTTCAGGCATAAACAAACCTTTATCACTTGCCAAACCTTTAATAACAGCATCGGCTAATGATACATCTTTATCTGCTCCATTCGTGCTATAATATTTCATAACATCAATTTTATTTCTATTTTGGAATCTGTTGTTGCTTGTAACAAATAGGTTTTAGGCCGTTACACGCCTTTGATTAACTGAGCAAAGCTTTCATAAACTCATCGCCGCGCAATAAGTCGTAACTTCCCCGTTCTACTGCAAATTCATCATATTGCGCCACCTCATCGCCTGAAACTCCGGGTTTATAAATAAGAAATGGTACCGGCTCTTTCGTGTGAATAGTTGTGGCACATGGTGTGGGATGGTCAGGCAACACAGCAATGGTTACCGGCTCACTCATTGTTTTACACTCTTCTACCAAAAACTTCACTACGCGCTGATCAAGGTATTCAATAGTTTTTACTTTAAGCTCTACATTACCTTCATGACCGGCTTCATCGCTGGCTTCAATATGAAGATAAACCAAGTCGGCTCCATTTTTCAAGGCATCAATCGTAGCTTGAGCTTTACCCTCGTAGTTTGTATCATATAAGCCGGTAGCTCCTTCTACTTTAATCACTTCCATGCCGGCATACACAGCAATACCCTGTATTAAATCGACTGCCGATATAACAGCTGACTTCTGAATCCCGAATAGTTCTCGGAGTGTTGGCATATTCGGTTTGTAGCCCGGAGACCAAGGCCATATGCTACTTGCCATATCTTTTCCTGCCGCTGCCCTTTTCTGATTTACGGGATGTTCTTTCAACAAATCTATAGATTGAGCAATAAGTTCATTTAGCAAAACAGCCGTTGATTCGGCAGCTTCATTTTTAGCTTTGGGTAAATATTTTTTAAAAGGCTTTCCGGGCACATCATGAGGCGGTGTGCAATCTAAATCTTTTAATCCGCCTTTGATGACTAACAAATGACGATAAGACACACCTTTATGGAAAATCACTTGATCATTTCCTAATTTCTCGTTCAAATAATCGATAAGCTCATGTGCTTCTATATCAGAAATATGCCCTGCTGAGTGATTCTTTATGTTGGTACCGGCAAGCGTGATTAAATTACAACGCATGGCTAAATCACCGGGATACAATTCCACACCCATGCTGGCAGCTTCTAATGAACCTCTTCCTTCAAACACGGTGGGAACATCATAACCCATCACTGCCATATTAGCCACCTCGCTACCCGGGTGCATGCCATCGGGCACAGTTTGAAGCTTGCCCGTTCGTCCTTGCTTAGCTAAACGATCAATGATTGGCTTATTAGCCATTTGCAATGGCGTTTTATTGCCATATTCTTCCAATGGCTCGTCGGCCATTCCGTCGCCTAAAACAATGATATACTTCATAAGCTTCTTTTTTCGGTGTTTACAGTATGTAGTAGTTGTTTATTCTCTCAAGCTTCTTTTGCAAGAAACCGACAAATCCCTTTAAATGTTTGATATTCGGATGATATCGGCAAATACGCCGGCAGCAGTAACCTCAGCACCGGCACCATATCCCTTAATAATCATCGGATATTCATTATATCTTTCGGTGGTGAACATAACCAAGTTGTTGCTTCCTTGTAAGTCATAGAATGGATGCGTTTTTGCTATCTCCTGCAAACCGATTTCCGCTTTCCCCTCATCGTAGGTAGCCACAAATCGCCAACACTTACCTTCGGCATCAATGCGTTGGCGATTCTTTTCAAATTCGGCATCCAATTGAGGGATGTTTGTCCAAAATTCTTCGATAGTACCTGCAAAAAAATCATCATTGATGAATTTATTGACTCTCACATCTTTGCCATCTATCTTATAACCTGCTTCACGCACCAATATTAAAAGCTTGCGCATTACATCAACACCGCTTAAATCGATGCGCGGGTCGGGTTCGGCATAGCCTTCTTCTTTAGCCAAACGAATGGTTTCGCTTAGTGGCACTTCCGCAGAAATTGTGTTAAAAATATAGTTCAATGTTCCGGAAAGTACAGCTTCAATTTTAATGATCTTATCGCCTGAGTTTACCAAATCATTTATGGTGTTTATAATAGGAAGCCCAGCTCCTACGTTCGTTTCAAACAGGAACTTAACTCCTTTATTGCTTGCCAAATCTTTCAACGATTTGTAATTCTCGTATTGCGATGATGCCGCTACCTTATTTGCTGTTACGATAGAGACATTGGCAGCCAACAAATCGTGATAAATGTGCTGTGTCTCGTTCGACGCCGTACAATCTACAAACACCGAGTTATAAATATTCAGATCAACAATCTCTTCTTTATAAGCCTCTAAGCCCGATGCTAACTCGGATTGGGCTAATTCTTCTTTATAATTACTTAAATCTATTCCTTTTCGGTTGATTAGAATCTTTTTCGAGTTGGCAATCCCCACCACCTTAATTTTCAGATGGTTTTCGGTCAATAATTTAGCTTGCTGCTGCTGAATTTGCTTCAGTAGGTTTCCACCAACTAAACCGATACCTAACAAAAACACGTTTAACTCGGCATTTTCCGATAAGAAAAAGGATTCGTGCACGAGGTTCAAGGTTTTACGCAAATCTTTGGTTTTCACCACCCAAGAAATATTTAATTCAGAAGCTCCTTGAGCAATGGCTACTACATTGATACCACTTCTACCCACTGTGCTGAATAGTTTCCCTGCAATGCCGGTGGTTTTTTTCATGTTCTCGCCCACGATTGCCACTACCGACAAGTTGCTCTCTACCTCTATGCTATGAATGCGACCGTTTGCTATTTCCTTTTCAAACTCTACCCTAATTTTGCTTTCTGCCAAGCTCGCTTTAGTGTTGTCAATAGCTATTGAAATCGAGTTCTCTGAAGATGCTTGCGATATCAATATCACATTAATATCTTCTTTTGCCAAAGCACTGAACAATCGCATAGACATGCCCGACACGCCTATCATTCCCAAGCCTTGCACGGTAAGTAGGCAAATATCTGATATCGATGATATTCCTTTAATGGGACTTTGTTTACAGTAGGCTTTATTTCCATGAATGAAAGTGCCTTTTGCTTCCGGATTCATGGTATTTTTTATGTAGGTAGGAATATTTCGCTGATAAACCGGCAATATGGTTGGCGGATAAATAACTTTTGCACCAAAGTGCGAAAGTTCCATAGCTTCGGCATAACTCAGTGAATCAATAACATATGCTTTACTGATTACTCTCGGATCGGCAGTCATGAAACCGTCAACATCGGTCCAAATTTCTAGGGCTGATGCATCTAGTGCTGCTGCAAAAATGGCTGCGGTATAGTCTGATCCGCCTCTACCTAGTGTTGTGTTGCTCCCGTCGTTGCCGGTTGCCACAAATCCCGGAGCTACACAAACTCCCGAAAATTCATCGAAGTTTGCTTTTATGAGAGAGTTCGTGAGCGTGAAATCTACATGTGCTTTACCGTAGCTACTATCTGTTTTAATCAGCTTTGCGGCATCTATCCACCGTGCTTTTAAATATTCACTAATGAGGTATGATGATAATTGCTCGCCAAAACAGCATACTTTATCGGCTGTTTTTGAGGAAAGCTCTTTAATCATGGATATACCTTCAATAACTCGCCCCAATTCTTCCAGCTTGCTTGTCACTTTTACTTTTACAGACTCCTTATTAGGTTCATCAATCAGTTCATCAACCAATTGAAGATGTTTTTCGCAAATACTTTCAAATTCCGTTTTAAAATATTCGGTACCCATTAAAGCTAAGTGAGCTGCATTTAAAATTTTATCTGTAATTCCGCTCAATGCCGAAACTACAACCAATACATCATCAGATTGGTTATCGATAATCTCTTTTATCTTTTTAATGTTATCAGCATTAGCTACTGATGTTCCTCCGAATTTTAATACCTTCATACTGTATTTCGTATTTCTGAAATTAGTTCACTATTCCAGCGTAAAAATATAATTATTTTGTATTAAGTTCATGCTAAAGCATTTGAAATTTTCAAGATTTTAGCTACAATTAACAGCAAAATGTAAGTCAACTAATGATTCATATGAAAAATTGCCTAAAATTTCAATGCTTTATTTCCACCTAGTTTTGCACTCTGATACTGTTTCCTTTTTATTTGAATTTATCGTAATTGAATAATAATCAATTATATGTATATTATTTATTCTCAAATATAAGGATAAAAAGCATTTTTAATCCTCATTCCTTTACGAGAAAAGGTATAAAAAAGGCTTATTGCTACTTCTGCTTCTCACTAATTAGGCGAAAAACGACTAGCTGCATAGATTCTTCATTAGAGATGAAGCAAAAAAGTATCTAATAATTCTATATCTTAACGAGATAAGCTTATCATACACCTGTGAAAGAGCATCTTTATTTAAGAATTGAAAAGTATGCTCCGGCTGAAGGAAATCTTAAACTCGCTGTGACATAAAGACAAAAAGAGGATACTCGTTTTGAAACACCCTCATTGTTTTTTATAAATATTATCCTTTAGGCTAAAGGATAATAGCGTATTAATTTATAATTACTCACCCTTCATTGGGTTTCAATCCATATTTGCAAGATGATGATTTCAATCTATTACAATATACAAGTGATGAAATTAACTGTCGCCCCTGCTCTGTATATGGTAATAAAGCTTGCATTTATCCTGAGGGTATCAGATGTATGGATTTATTAGCGGCAGATGTAGTAATTAAATGTATCAACGAAATCTTATTTTCTTAAGATTTTCGTGTTTCACATCTTAAGCAAAAGTAAGAAACAAAAATCGGCGACAACTTTCGTCATCGCCGATTAAAAACTAGCCTAAACTACTATTTCGCAGGCTTTAATATAAAGCTATACGAATATTTTCCATCTTCTAATCGATATTGTTTGTGTGTCCAAGCACCCCAACTATCATCACCACCTACCCCTTGTTGGGCTAAGTCAATATTTACAAACACATCTGCTTTAGGTGTTAAATCTGCTGCGTGTCTTTGTTTCTTAGTCAAACCGGGATCAAAATCTACCGATTCAAAGTGAAGCGCACTTCCACTTAATGGTTGCAACCCTTCTATTTTCAAGCCAACTCCCTCATTATTACACAACGACATCCAACGAATATCTGTTTTGTATCCATTTTCTTGCGGACGAATGTAAGGGAAGTACTGATCAGTAACATTGCTACTATATATTCCTAATAAAGCCCCTGAGTTACGATCGCTATAATTCTCCCAAGGTCCCCTACCATAATATGTGAATTGATCGTAATCTCTCGAAAGTTTTAGTTTCATACCAAATCGAGGTAATCCGGGCAAATCGGCAGAACCGGCTACATAATGCACATCAACCTGCACGCTTCCATCTCCTCGTGCTGTATAAACTAGTTGATAATCTGAGTTAATATCAGTCAACGTGATGTTTGCAGTTACAACTACGGTATTATTTTTCTTTTCTACATTTATATCTTTCAGCTTGCGATTAATACCGGCTGTGCGATATACATTTGCTCGAATTGGCATACCATTTCCAAAATCATTATCAGTCGGAGCACGCCAAAAGTCCGGAGTCAAATCAGAGTTAATTAACCACTTTCCATCGGCTATCATGCGATATAATAAACCCGAACGTTTGCTGATGCGAGTTTCTACTTTCTCTGTGCTTATAATGATATTATCATTGTCTTCTTTCACATTAACTTTAGCTGATGAAGCTTTAGGAGCTACGAAATAATCATTAACATCGAATGCAATCTGATTACTTGCTAATTCTGTTCCTTCCGGCACTAAGTTTTCATCTTTTTTAGTGTAAGCGAATACATCTAATAAGTACTCTTCACCCGGTTCTGCTGTTACTTTAGGTAATTTAATTTTCACCTTTTGTGTTTCGCCGGGTTTAGCATCGCTGCTGAAAGTCCCATCAGCTATATTTTCACCATTCTTCAATAGTATCCATTTGAAATCGAAGCCACATAGGTCAATGAATGAATATTCATTATACACATTCAATTCACCCTTTGCCAGGTCAGCAGGCGACACATGAATGCTTTGATATTGATGCTTCACTTCCATCAGTCCGGGATGGGCTTTTCTATCCGGAGTAACAAGCCCATTTAAGCAGAAATTATTATCATTAGTATATTTCTCGCCACCAATATCACCACCGTAAGCCCAAAATTTATTTCCTGAAGCATTTGTTGCCGATATACCTTGGTCAACCCAGTCCCAAATAAAGCCACCTTGCATATGAGGCTTAGAACGAATTAAATCCCAATATTCTTTGAAGTTACCATTACTATTACCCATAGCATGAGAGTACTCACACATAATAAATGGACGACCCGGGTTTACTTTATCTGCGTACTCGTGCATGCTTTTCATGCGTGGATACATTGGGCAAACCACATCTGTATTTTCATTTTCTCCGGCTTGCTCAAACTGAACTAGGCGTGTGTTATCTCTTTCTTTAATCCATTTGTATGCATCATGAAATACCGGACCGTTACCACACTCATTACCTAAACTCCAAAGAATAACAGAAGCATGATTTTTATCTCGTTCTACTAAGCTATGGATCCTATCCATGTGGGCAGCATGCCACTGTGGAAGATAAGCAGGATGTTTGCTCTTATCAAACCAACCTTGCCATTCTGCTCCCATGCCATGTGTTTCCAAGTTATTCTCATCAACCAGATATAAACCATATTCATCACAAAGTGATATCCAAAGCGAAGTATGTGGATAATGCGACATTCGAACGGCATTCACATTATGAGTTTTCATCACTTCAATATCTTTAACCATAGTTTCTCTATCAATATGATGACCGGTATATTGATTGTGCTCATGTAGATTAACACCTTTCACCAGAACCGCTTTACCATTAACCAATAATTGACTATTTTTCAGTTCTACCGTACGAAAACCAATCTTTTGCGAGGTCGCTTCTATCAGCTTACCATCAGTATCATATAGTTCTAATAGCAGCTGATATAGGTTGGGAGTTTCTGCGCTCCAATGTTGTGCACCTTTCACAATTGTTGAGGCAGCTACTCTCACTGTAGACTCAGCATCTGCATTCCAATTCTTTTTTGCGGCATACACTGATTTACCGGCTGCATTTAGGATAGATATGGCTAATGTTCCGGAAGTGGCTTCGTCTTTATAATTTTTAACGCTCAAATCCAATGAAAATGTTCCATTTTTATAGTTCTTATCTAAACCTGATTTTGCAAAGAAATCATCAATACGCACTTGATCATCACTAATTAAATATACATCACGCTCGATACCTGACAAACGCCAGAAATCTTGATCTTCAAGGTATGAGCCGTCACTCCAGCGATAAACCTCTATTGCCAAATCATTTTTACCCGCTTTGATATATTTTGTAATATCAAATTCAATCGTATTTTTTGTTCCCTGACAGTATCCAACTTTCTTACCATTTACCCATACATACATTGCTGAGGTTCCGCCATCAAAATGTAGGATTACACGACGACCATCCCAAGCTGTTGGTAAATTAAAAGTTCTTTTATATGAACCCACCGGATTGTGGTTATGGTCAATATAAGGAGGATTCTTCGGGAACGGATAAGTTACATTGGTATAGATTGGTGTTCCATAACCTTTGAGTTCCCAATTTGAGGGAACTTCAATATTATCCCAATCACTCACATCGTAACCTTCTTTATAAAAATCTACCGGACGATCGGCAGGCTTATATACCCAGTTGAACTTCCATGTTCCATTTAGATTCAATACATAATCTGATTCACTTCTGTCATTCTTTAGCGCAGATTCTTTGGTAGCATAAGGAATGAAGTAAGCTCTGGGAGCTTCTCTATTAACCTCGAAGATCTCTGGATTTTCCCAATCATTCGACTTCTGTGCAAAGCTATTGAAAGCAAAAAGCAGCATGAAGAAACTCATTAATGATGTTATTCTCATAATCTATTTAAATGTTATTATTTTTTCCTTTTTATTTTGAAAGTTAACAAGAACTCCACTTTTATTTGCTTCTATTGATTTAATCGGAAATAGCTCTTTATCAGTCCACTTTTCACCCGATTTTCTCCAAAGCATCAAACAAGCATATATATCATCGGTAGTACTTCTGAAAGTTGCAGTGGCATCTATCACACTACTATTCTCAGATTGAGGGTGTAAACCTTTCGTATTTACAACTTCCATTTTATCCCAACCTTTTAAATTGACCATCGCCAATTGATATACTCCGTTATCAATAATTATCGCCTTCATACCGTTTGATTCTCGCGAGAATGTTTTAATATCCTCATTTAGGCGAGGGAGCGCATAATGACCTAATCTAGCTTCGATAGCTTTGTCTCCAATATACTTGTCCACGCGTAATACGCCATTCGGAATAGGTATTTCAGCAAGTTGCATTTTTATATGCTCATCTGTTTCTAGGACAGCATCACGATAATACGCCCCATCTTCGAATTGTTTAAATGTAAACAACCGAAATGCTTCCCACTGGTTATTCTTATTCTTAAACACATAGTTCATGGCTACTTGTCCACTATCGCCATCTGCTTGCCAAGGGAATTCACTACTGTAAGCTAAGCGATTATAGTTCTCGGTTGAGCGAAACTTTTGCCAATCGCTTGATACTTTTTCATGACACCATGATCGAATTTCTGTACCTCCAATATTCGGATAGTCAGTAATCATTAGGCCTGATGTATTCGGTGCTAAATGATTGTACACCGAGTCTTTTAGCATCTCATTTTCCCAAGGTCCTTCATTTTCAGTAACCGTCCAAAACGGATTGTCGGCAGGAATTAAGAGCCCTAAGAATGCTTTTCCCATCCAATAAACACTACCTCGGCAACTATAAATCTGCACTGCAGGCTCATATGCCCCATAAAACCCCAAAGTAGGTACATTATCTTTTAGAAAATTTGGATTCTGAAGAAATTGAAGTATTGTGCCAGAGGCAATATGACGCAACCAACCTAAGTTTGCATTTGCCCCTTCAACAGTTCCAAAAAATGGAAATGGAGCAATTGCCCCCATGCGATATGATATGCTTCTTCCCCACATTACCATTCGTCCGTCGCGAGCAAACATATACGGATAGCTTTTCAACATATCTTTGAAGTTATTTGTGAATTGCGCAGCATATTCCGGATAATTCTTATTTCCGAACATTTCCGACCACATAATTCCATATAATTGATACGCCCACATGCTGTAATAGTCATATGCAGGATGATCATTATACCAACCATCTCCTCGATAATCTTTTAAAGACTTACTCAAATATTCTTTCAGCAGCTTCTCATTTATGTCATAGCCATTACTCTTAAAGAAACTTAAAACAAAAATATTGAAGAATTTCCAGTTTGAATCAACAGTAGGACCATCGCCATAGCTAAGCATCATGCTCGCTACTTTATCTTGTTGTTCTTTCGTAAGCGGTTTCCAAATAATGTCTTCTGCTACAAATAAAGATATGGACAAAGCTCCAAATTCAACTAATATCTGACTAGGACCTCCGTTCTTATCTCTATGCTTAATATACGACGGACTATTGGGATCGGTCAAGTTCAGTAATTGGTGTCGATAATATTCAGCAACCTTTATACCGTTAATTTCCAGATCCGGATTTTCCCTCAACAGGGGTGCTGCAACAAAAAGCGTACGGCATAACCCTTCCAGCTTTTCCGTTGGTATTTGCCCATCATTCTGCGGATAGGTTTTGCCGGGTTGCTTAGGAAACTTCATCGGATCGTCTATATTATGTATATAACTAAACGCACCTTCTAAAAGATATTGTGCAGCATCGAGCCAATGCTTACGAGTCATGCCCGTATACGGACTCAACTTATAATCCGGATTAAGCAACTGAAACGTATTCGGAGTAATTTCTGGTTTCTTTGAGTTATTATCTATTTGTTTTGATCCACAAGATGAAAATGACAACGCAATAAGTATAACAGCTATGAATTTCATTTCTTTTCTATTTTTCAAGATAAGTAACATATTCAGAAGCTGCTAAAAGAAAGGCTCCTACGCCAAAATCTGCCGTTGAGTTTTTATCTATCACTTGACCGGGAATTGCTCGCTCTCCGATGGGTTGCACATAGCCTAAGTGACCATCTTGTTGCAAAGCTATTTTCGTGAGATAATTCCATGCTTTATCTACTACCGGTATGTATGTTGATTTATCTAATATGCCATTATTTATTCCCCAGAGAAAACCATAAGCAAAAAAAGCCGTACCGCTAGTTTCAGGTCCGGGTGCTTGTTCCGAATCCAAAATGCTGCGCGTCCAATATCCCTCCGTTTGCTGACTTTCTTTTAATTGTTCAGCTAAGCGTTTAAATGTTTCTATATACTCCTCTCGGTGTGTATTATTAGTTGGTAAGTCTTCTAACACACGCGGTATTCCGGCAAAAATCCAACCATTTCCTCTAGCCCAAAAATCTTTTTTTCCGGAATTTGTTTTGTGTTTCGGGTAAATATATTTTGCATCACGATAGAAATATCCGGTTTCCTTGTCATACATCAAATCGCGAGCATAAGAATAGTATTCATATAACTTATCTAAGTACTTTTCATTCCCTGTAATGGCGTGAAGCTTTGTCATGACAGGCATCACCATATACAAGCCGTCAACCCACCACCAATAATCGTTTTTATCGGTTGCCATTTCATACTCCATCACTCCCCTTGCCCGGGCTATTTTCTCCGGACTTGGATTTATATTATAGAGTTCTGCATACACTTGAAAACAAATTTGATAATCGCCAAACAATACAAAGTCATTTGATTCGCCGTAGCTATATTTCCAGTTAGTTGTATCATTCGATTGAGCACCCATCCATTTATTTTGTTCTGCCCATTTCGTTGAGTAATCTAAATACTTCTGTTCCTTAGTTGCTTGATAAGCTGCCATGTTGCCGGTCTGATAAGCCGCTTGATGCCAAAATGCTCTGCCCGGATCGGTATGCTCCTGTTGCCATTTATCATTTACTAATTTAATCAAACCTTTTACCTCGGCTATCTTTTCTATTTTTTGTTGATTAGTACAAGAGGCTAATAATGCCACCATAATTACCAATAAAGCTCTTCTCATATCTTAATTGAATATTTATTGTATTGGATTAATTCCTGCAAACGTCGGCTTCACTTCCAAAATATTTCCATCTGCATCAAAGTCTAGTTTATCGATACACACTTCACGATGAAATCCTCCACTTCCATTTGGCATCTCCACACCATTGGGATAAGTAAATCGATGATAAACCAAATACCATTCATCTTTGCCAGGTACTTGAATGGTTGAATTATGTCCCGTGGCAAAAATACCTGTGACATCATCGCGTTGAATAACAATATTATTTTTAGGAATCGTTAGTTTGCCCATTGGAGAATTAGACGTGGCATAACGCACCTTATAATTCGGGCTGCGCGTATCATCTTCCGACCACATAAAATAATAAATACCATTTCGGAAGAAAACATGTGTTCCTTCTCGATAAGTACCATCAATATTAAATTGTTTTAGTGTTCTTTTCTTTAATGAAATCATATCTGCATTCAATTCAGCTCCTGCCATATAACCATTTCCCCAATACAAATAAGATTTATTGGTTTTAGGATCAGTAAATACATCCGGATCAATTTCTTGTCCTCGGTTCACCCCTAAAGTCTTAAAATCAATCAATGCTTTTCCACTATCTTTAAATGGACCTGTAGGATTATCGGCAACAGCTACTCCTATTTTTTGTGCTGCTGTAAAATAGTAGAAGTATTTATATGCTCCGTTTATTTTTTTCTCTACAATGCAAGGAGCCCACGCATTTCGATCTGCCCATGATACATCTTTTTTCAAATTAAGGATTGTACCATCATCCTTCCAATCTACTAAATTATCTGAAGAGAATGCTTTAAAATAATAACCGCCCCAACCATCAAAACCATCGGTTGTAGGATAAATATAATATTTACCTGTTTTCTCTGAATACAAGATGTCAGGATCTGCATAATAGCCATCTAATACCGGATTATGATCTTCCGATGCCGAAACCTGATACACAACATTCCCTTTCCCTTCTATCGAGAAAGTATAATCTATTGCTCCTTTAGTAAAATCTTGAGTACCTGTCGGAGTGTAGCTTATTCCCGGATAACAGGCAAACGAAGGTTCAAATGCAACTAAGTTTACCCCTCGCTTTACCGGGAGATGAATAGTTTTCTTTTCCCCGTTAATATCAATATTATTCTTTTTCAAGTCTTGTGTATCAATATCTATCAACACATCATCAAAAGTCCCCCATTTTGCAATAACTCTTTTCATCTCTTTTACTGTAATTGGCATCACAGTGCCATGACGCGCATGAAAATTCATGGAAATGTCTTCATCAATTACAGAGAAGTGCTCTAAATCAGAACTTTTGGTAAATTGATAACGACCTCTTGTATAAACATCATACATGAGTATGTAGTCATTCGAGTTATTTAACTTGAAGATTCCGCTTCCCTCAACTCCTGCTTTCTCGCAATCCACACGCTTATCGCTTACTAATTTATAGCCTTCTGTCAGCTTGTCTGATATTGCCAGCTTAATTCCCGGATTTCCGTCCTCCGCCTTATGAAATAAATAAAATTTCCCATTGTAAGGAATTATGTCTCCATCAATACAAGCTTTTGTTTTACTATCTGTCGGTGGAAAATATAGCTGTTTCGGTGCTTCCTCTAAAGCCGTAAAATTTTTATTAGCATAAGCATAATAAATGATATCCGGCTGCCCATCTCCATTTCTCATAGAAAAATAAACCATATATTTCCCCACGGCTTCGTCGAAAATCACTTGTGGAGCCCATACTCGATCTACTTTTGCGAAATCATTCGAATATGTTTCAGGAATGTTTACTATAGATGAAGTCCAATGAATTAGATCGTCAGATTTCATAAGAATCATAGCATAGTTCTTCCACCCCATTTTAGGCACATATAAATCCGTAGCAACCATATAAAAGCCATCGTTATCAGCTCCTCTCAAGATATGAGGATCGCGCACACCTCCTGAAGTACTTATATCTTTAGAATCAATTATTGCCTTATTGTTATTCAGTGCCCGGTAGTTATATCCATCTTTACTGACTGCAAAATGAATAGCTTCTTCACCGGGAGCATTGCCTGTAAAATAGGCAAATAAATATCCTTCGAATTTCTCCGGCTTCTCCGTGCAGTTTACGAATAGCACCATGCACATAATACTTGCTAAAAATAGCTTAAAAGTTACTTTTGTTATCATATATTTTATTGATTTTAATTTCAAGTTTGCAAACCTACTCTTCCAACTAAAGTTGAAAAGAGCATATGAACAAACATACAATACAAGTCAAATATTTAAAAGGTATTATTGCTCATTTTGTAGTAAAAATCTGATATTCATTGCATTTTTTCGATAACGATTTGCATTTTTTCAACATTTCAACTTTTATAGCCGCAAATCTCACCGATTGAAATATATTAAGCAACAAAAGTTTTATTGTTTTAACAATTAGCATATTGATAGATCGAATAGAAAATTCATACTGCTTTATACTCTGTATTTTGTGGAGGAAATAATAAACCTGATACAAGTATGGGGGGGGGGCACTCAATGCTAAACATTCGTGGTTACACACAGAAAATCACTTTGCCGTACGAAAAATTCCATTAGTAAATGTCCGTTTAGGGAATAAATTTCTCTCTTTGCGGAGTGGAGTGTAGCGAAACGAAGCAAAGAGAGAAAGCACAAAGGCTTTCTCTCACAGAATTAAATGCTTTCTCTGTCTTCGACTAAAAAAGTTAAAGATGGGACATTTAAGACTGGAACAAGGATATGCTATTGAAGCATATTTAAAAAGCGGAAAGACAAAAGTTTTTATTGCAAAACAGTTGGGCTTTGATGAAAGCACGATTCGCAGAGAAATAAAACGCAACTCTACAAAGACAGGCAAATACAATCCTGACTTTGCGCAGGAACTTGCAAATGAACGAAAGGAGCGTTTTGCTATAAATAGGAAGTTTGACGTTAACATGAAGCAGTATATAGACCGAATGGTAACTTCAAAACAATGGTCTCTCCAGCAGATTAAGGGGATATGTGATAAGGAATCAAGACCAATGGTTTGTGTGGAAAGGATATATCAATACATAAGAAGAGACAAGGCTTTAGGAGGCTCTATTTATAAGAGCTTAAGGCATAAATTAAAGAATAGAACCAGACCTGTTTCCAGCAAGCGTCAAGTCATTAAAGACAAAGTTTCTATTGATGACAGGCCGGATATAATAAATAATAAAGAGCGGCTTGGGGATTGGGAGATAGATTTAATTGTAGGCAAAGAAAATAAGGGTGCAATGGCAACCATAGTAGAACGAACAACATCGATGCTACTGATAAGGAAGCTTGAACATGGAAAGAATGCCGACCGGCTTGCTAAGGTTGTCATAGGTATGCTAAGACTTTATAAGAAGTACGCTTTGTCGATAACAAGCGATAATGGAAGCGAATTTGCCAGACATAAACTTATCTCTCAAAAGCTTGATTGTGAGTTCTATTTTGCTCATCCTTATTCTTCATGGGAAAGAGGATTGAGTGAATATACAAATAAGC
>JBKEDC010000001.1:0-12176 GCA_047975205.1 Mangrovibacterium sp.
GGCTGGTTCAGGCTTGCGCCCATTGACCAATATTCCTCACTGCTGCCTCCCGTAGGAGTCTGGTCCGTGTCTCAGTACCAGTGTGGGGGATCATCCTCTCAGAACCCCTAGACATCGTTGCCATGGTGAGCCGTTACCTCACCATCCAGCTAATGTCACGCATGCCCATCTCTAACCGATAAATCTTTAATCTTAATCCCATGCAGAATCAAAATACCATGGGGTATTAATCCGAATTTCTTCGGGCTATCCCCCTGTTAGAGGTAGGTTGCATACGCGTTACGCACCCGTGCGCCGGTCGCCATCTATCCGAAGATAATGCTGCCCCTCGACTTGCATGTGTTAGGCCTCCCGCTAGCGTTCATCCTGAGCCAGGATCAAACTCTTCGTTGTCTAAAAAAATTATTGTCTTGCTCGATATTATACATCTCAAAACAATCTTACGTAATAACCTTCTACCTTTTCTATTTTTTCAATGAACTGTTTTTTTTCATCCTAATATCACTCCTCAATATACCTTCGTATATCTCCGAAATAAAACGGACTGCAAAGATAAAGAAGTATTCTTAACTGCCAAAATTATTGGAAGTTTTTTTCTGAAAGAATATCGAACACTATACCCGATATTACAACTCCTATCACCCCGTAAATCCTTAAGAACTGTGCCTCTGTTTCAAAGCGTGTGCAAAAGTAATGCTTTATTTTTAAACTCCAAATTTATTCCGAAAAAAAATAAATATTTTATCCCCAAATAAAAAAAGAATACAAAATAATATTCCTGCCTCATCAATCCCTTTATTAGAACGTCGCCCTTGTTCCCAAAAGCGTTGCAAAGGTAAGCATACTTCTAAATCCTGCAAGTGAAAACAGAATCTTTTTTCGATATTTATTACACGCAAAATAGTATCCGCACTGTTAATCAGTTGTTTATAGTGGGGAATTTTTCTAAATATTCTGTGTTCTATATTTATAATGGTATCCAATCATAAATAGTACCCCTTTGTGTGACTTGTATACTACCGGTGAAGGTTGGATCTACACTTTACCTATTGGCAGAGCTTACTAAACACTTAAACTTTTCAGGCTTTCGCCCCAAAGGATGGTAAATCTTGTGCGTCCTTTGATTTCATATTTTCGTGTTTATCTGGTTGCATGAATACTGCTACTGGCTTGATATTA
Organism: Mangrovibacterium sp.; assembly: GCA_047975205.1. Classification (GTDB taxonomy): domain Bacteria; phylum Bacteroidota; class Bacteroidia; order Bacteroidales; family Prolixibacteraceae; genus JBKEDC01. The sequence goes on from JBKEDC010000001.1 coordinate 1,180, forward strand.
TCCTTACTTACTTAGTATATTCTCAAAATCTCCAATAAATCTTCATTGGATACTCCTATCTCTGAATAACTTTCATTTTTAGCTCTACACATTTTATGCTGAAATCATTATCTTCACTACTCATCTCATATATACCATCATTGACCTGCACCTTTGCAGGCGAGCGATTAATTTCGTCGGCAAGAATTAAATTGCTAAAAATAGGTCCTTGCTGAAAGATAAATTTCTCGGCAGCTTCGGGTTGATATATCTCTGTCCCTGTAATGTCAGATGGCAGCAAGTCGGGGATAAACTGAATACGACTCAAACCACAATTAAGCGATTTTACTAATGTCTTTATAGCTCTAGTCTTTGCCAATCTCGGCAATCCCTCCAACAACATATTCCCATCTGCAAGAAGTACCAGAATCAAGCGGTCTATTAACTCTTTTTGACCGATAATAGACCGCTGTATCTGTGTGCGCAACTGTACGATAGACTCGTGCGCATTCATTGCTAGACCTATTTTGTGTCGGGCATAAAACTACCGCCTCCCTGACGCTGTGGATAGTCTTTGAAGGTTGCTAGATGCTTGGCTACAATATCTTTTACCGGTGAAAGTACAAACATCCTCTTATTTACCCAGCCCCAATAATTAATAGACACATCTACTGCCTCCTCAAAGGGGTCTGAACGAAGATTGGAAATCATTGGTGCTTTACGTGGTGACTGAGGCTTCATCCACGCCTGCATGCCGGGATGCTCTTGTACCGAAAAATTAAATTTCCAGTCTTTGTAACGAACAGCTCCCAATGAACCATCGTCAACATAAGCAAAGAAAGTTTCGCGTGGTCCTTCCTTTACTTCGCCTTTCAACCAAGGCAGGAAGTTATAACCGTCAAGATGCACATTAAAACCATTATAACCACTCAACAACTTACCGACTACATCAGATTCTCCTGCTGCTGCCATAAGCGTAGGCACACAGTCTTCTAAAGAGAAAATCTCATTGCAAATTCTTCCCGACTCAATCTGCTCAGGCCAACGCATTACGAAAGGAATACGAATACCACCTTCCCATGTTGTTGCTTTCTCTCCATGAAATGGCGAAACACCTCCGTCAGGCCAAGAAAACTTCTGTGCGCCATTGTCGGTTGTATATATAACTATAGTATTGTCTGTAATACCTAATTCATCCAACTTGTCGAGAAGCACGCCAACCATACCGTCATGCTCTACCAAGCCGTCGGCATACAAGCCTTTGCCGGTAACGCCGTCAGATTCCGGCTTAAGGTGTGTATATTCGTGCATACGTGTTGAATTATACCAACAGAAGAAAGGCTTGTCATCTTTCACTTCCTTTTCAATAAAATCAATCGCTGCATCCAAAAACTCTTGGTCGATTGTTTCCATACGCTTTGAAGTTAGAGGTCCTGTATCTTCAACTTTCCCATCGGCAGTGCTCTTGATAACTCCGCGAGGTCCGTATTTTTTCTTAAACGCGGCATCTTTTGGATAATCTTCATTCTCGGGCTCTTCCTCAGCATTCAGATGATAAAGGTTTCCGAAGAATACATCAAAACCATGATTTGTAGGCAAAAATTTATCTAAGTCGCCCAAGTGATTTTTACCAAACTGACCTGACGCATAGCCAAGAGGCTTCAACAACTCAGCCAATGTAGGGTCTTTTTCTGATATACCATAATTATCGCCCGGCATTCCAATCTTATAAAGCCCGGTGCGTTTAGGGCACTGACCTGTGATAAATGCAGAACGTCCGGCAGTACAACTCTGCTGACCATAGGCATCTGTAAACAAAACTCCATCTTTTGCAATACGGTCGATGTTAGGCGTTTGATAGCCCATCATACCAAGGTTGTAGCAACTGGGGTTATACCACCCGATGTCATCTCCAAATATCACAAGAATATTAGGTTTGTCATCCTTTTTCGCTTGTGCAGCAAAACCAAATAGAATTGCCAACACCATCACTAATGATAATTTTTTCATACAATTAAAACTTTTAATAAAACTTTTAAAAAAATACACCTCAAAAATAATACAATATCTGTTCTAAACAATAGAATGTCTATGTTCTTTCTATCAATTGCAATGTGAGTTGTACAATGCAACTTAGATAAAAAGTGCCTCATGACCTTTATCAATTCTTTAACAGTTTGCAAATGCAATATTAGCCACTACACTTCAATATATTAGACAAATATAACACAATGAGTAAAAAATTATTTAACACCCAGGTTTAATATTCAGAATGATTTGCAATAAGATGGATATTCCGGAGCATACTGCCCCCTACAACACACAAAGCAGGTCGATTTTTCGATTTTGTTTGTCAAAATCGGAGCATGCTGCCCCCATGATTTTAGATTTATGAGTTCATTTGGCGACTTAACGCTAAATGAATGATATGGCCGGAACACCATTGAATACGAGTCAGGTAAAACAGATACTGCAACTGCATAGGCAGAATAAAGGCAGAAAAACGATTACAAGATGTTAAAAAATAAATAAGGCTACTGTGAAGTCTTACTTGGATAAGCTTGCAGGTATTAAACAGAGTATTGATGCATTGCTCAAATTGGAAGATAATAAACTTGAAAAGCTCTTCTTTTCGGGTAATCCCGCCTATAAAGATGATAGGTTCGAGGTACTTAATAAACTTCTCGACAGCTATCTGAGAGAGCTAAAGAAGACGGGAGTTACACGTCAAGTTCTGTGGGAAGAGTACCGTCAGCAGTACCCTGATGGTTATGGACGAAGTCAATTCAGAAAAGTACAGTAGCAATGCATAAGCTCCAGGGGGCGAATGGACTTCACTTATATCCTCAGGCTTCGTATTGGGATTGGCCATATACAGCTGATAAGACTGAAAAGCGACTATTGCAAATTGATAGAGATTGGATTTGGTATGATGCATGGGCTCGTTATGCATGGAAATCCAATCGCAACAAAGGCGATGAAATCACATATTGGGCAAACCAACTGAATAAATTTTATGGCTCGAAATCAGCGGGTAAAGATATTCTTATCGCATATGAAGAAGCCGGAGAAATCGCACCTAAGCTTTTGAGGAATTTCGGCATCTCAGACGGTAATTGCCAGACCCTTTTATTAGGTATGACTATGGGACAATTGGTAAATCCTCAGAAATATAATGTATATCAAAGTTTCTGGGAATCTAGTGGTCCCGTGAAAGAAGTTCTTTAGGAGTATACTCTTAAGGAGTCGAAAGGTGAAAAGCATATTGGAGAAACTCCTCCGCAAATCATAGATGAGGTAATTGCTCATGCAAAAAAGGCTGTAGAAGCTATCGAAAGAGCTGCACCAACAGTTTATTGCAGACTTGGAGACCGCTCTTCCTCATCTAGAGAAAGGCATTGAATACTACAAAGAACTTGTTAAGCTTACCAATAAAACCTACTTGTATGCAAACGGATATGCGACGTGTATCTATCGAGGGTAAAGGTGGAGTTAACAAATCTTGGTCGGAGATGTTGCCCTATTACGAAGCAGAGCCTCAGAACTACAAAAATAATTTAGCGAATCTTAAATTAAGCAATGGTTTGACAACTAAAGAATATCCGATGTTGAAGCCTATAGATGTAACTGTACCAAATAGTCGCTCCTTATGAACCCTATTTAGTAATCTTGTCGCTTTATGCAAATTATTTCAAGCGGATACATTTTGCAATTTTGAAAAATATCCACTTCTGACAGAGTCTAATTGGATGGTTATGTACTTAAAATAATAGGCAAAAAGAAGCTTTTTCTTCAGCTTCTCCATCAATTTTTTCAAGTTCCATCCAGTTGCAGCCAGCATCGCATTAATCTTAGCTCCACTCCTACTCTTCAGGTAGTTCTTGTGCATTCTGAGATCTATTTTTAAGTGTCCGATGATGGGTTCTCGCTGCACGCCTTCGGAACTTCTTCCGCTTCTTTAGCTTTTCGTATTCACTGTCGTTCTTTAGTGGAGGTCTTGGCGTTAAAATCTCGACGCCTTTAATATTGCGCTTACCTTTTCCTCCTCTGTCATAAACCAGCTCCTTTGGTAAGTAGTCCATGTTATTTTCCATTTGATTTAATAGGGGCTCTATAGTTTTGCTATCGTGAGGATTGCCATCGAACACTTCTATTGCTAAAATAATCATATTCTTTGACGATGACGAGCTTATCAATCCCACCTTGTTCCCAAATTCATATTTCTTATCAGTCTTACCCTTAGCTATGCAGGCCGTATGAGGTTTATGGAAACTGTAAACCTTATCTTTACTGTGTCGTTCTTGATTAAATGCTTTTTCATAACGGTCGAACAGTTCTTTGTATTTTGTCAACACTTCACGTGATAATTTGAGCTTCAATTCTCTGAGAACTCTAGTTCCCAAGACTTTCAACTTCTTGTTTGCCCTTTTAGCTCCTTTACGACGCTTGGGGTGAGTGGGGTTGTAGCAATCTCACAAGTTGCTTACTAACTCGTTTGTAAGACTGGCGCTGTGAAACTCCCTCTTTTCTCGCTATCTTGGCACAATTGTCAATAATCTTCTTGGTTAACTTAGCATCTGTAGGAAAAGTCGTATCGTTTTCCTGAACAGTAGTATCTGAGAGAACATAATCTGCTTTTGCTCGCTTTCCATGAAGATTGATTGAATGGGTGAAAATAAATTCTACCCCTGATTCTCCTATACGTTTACGGAAGTGGACAAAGTCGCTCGGGTCGCAGCGGAACCCGTGCTGAAAAGTTGCTTCTCCACAGAAATACTGCATGTAAGGATTGCAAACCCGAGCTCCTGCTAGTGTCTCATCTCCAAGATTGTAAAGATGCTTTAGCAACAAACAGCCCACCATGAAACGAATAGGCATTGAAGGCTTGCTAGTATGAGAGTAGTATTGTGAAAACTCTTTCTCTATAGAACGCCAGTTGATTTTTTCTGCTAATAGTATCAACTCGTGGTTCGTGCCTATAAAATCACTTAACAAAGATGAAAATATTTCTCTCTGATTTTGTACTGGGGATTTTCATATCATTTTTTGCAACGTTTATACTCGAAGATAAACATTTCCTTGCAATAAAACTAATCTTTTTATCAATATAATTCACTATCAAACAAGATGATATGCAGTATTTAAGGAGCGACTAAATAATAACTGATTAAGAACAATGCCCCAATTTCTAATTGACATTTTCTATTTTTTTGCACATTTTCTAAGAGCCAAATATGCAGATTTTACTACTGCTTGATCTGTAGGGAAGGAAAGTTTATTTTTTGTGTACTTTCTGATTTTCCCATTAAGGTTCTCAATAAAGCTTGTGGTGTATATTATTTTTCTGATTTCCGGAGGAGATTCAAAGAATACGGTCAAGTCTTCCCTATTGTTTTCCCAGCTCCTTAAAGCATTTACCTAACCACGTTCCCAGAACTTCCTTTTTGCCATCTCTGCGCAAGCTGCTGGATAAATAGTATTATTATAATATTTAAATTTTCTATATTCTCAAATGCATTATAAACAAAACATATAAATAACAACGAAGATTTGTTATTATATATCTTAGCCGCATGCATAGTATTTTTGTAATTCAGAATACTTACTGTTCTCTCGGTGAGCTACTTGATAAAATAAATAATTTAGACATACTGAATAAATTTTTAATCGACAGCGGATAAAACATGTATGTTCCATTTTCTGTCATCTTGGAATGATGCTGAAATGTATGTGCTTAGATGATAATTATCATGAAAAGAATAAATAATTAAGAGTGCAATTGTAACTTTTGCATAAAAGTTTATCTTTGTAACGTAACTTATGTAATACATAATCAAAAATAATGCTTTCAAAAACTTGCAAATACGCTTTACGCGCCATTATATACATTGCTAAGAGCAATGTCAAAGAAAATAAAATTCGAATAAAAGAAATTACTGAAAAAATTGATGTCCCGACACACTTTTTAGCCAAGATATTGCAGAATTTGGTCAAGGAGGGCTTGATGAGTTCAACGAAAGGTCCGTTAGGAGGATTTTATATTGATAGACCCTTGTGCGAGATGACACTTCTTGACGTGGTGAAAGTTGTAGAAGGGAAAGAATATTTAGAATACTGTTTATTGAAAAATGAGCCTTGCGATTGTATGAGCACAACAAAGAGACATTGTCCGCTGCACGAAAGCTTCTGTAGAGCAAAACAAGAAATTAGACGCTTTTATCAAGAAACTACTCTATATGATATTGTAATGGGGATGGAAATTCAAGAAGATTTAATTTCTTTGTAGCTCGTATATAGGAAAGGGGTGAAATACCTTTTGTCTATTGATAAACAGAATAAAAGTATGGCAGGAATATATATACACGTCCCGTTTTGTAAGACTAGATGCCATTATTGCGACTTCTTTAAGAGTACAAATACCGTGCAAATAGAATCGTATCTACAAGGGCTATATCGGGAAATAGAAGTACGCGCATCAGAATTGGAAAATCAATCTGTAGATTCAATATATATTGGAGGAGGTACTCCTACAATGTTGAGTGTGTGGCAAATAAATGAACTTATTGTACGACTTCATGAAAATTTCACAATAAAAGTAGATGCTGAGATTACCTTAGAATGTAATCCGGATGACTTAACTCCGCAATATGTGACACAATTGAAGGATACGGCTGTTAATCGATTAAGCATTGGGACACAATCATTTCAAGACTGTGATTTGAAACTGATGAATAGACGGCACTGTGCCATGCAGTCTATTTACGCTGTGCATTTAGCCCAAGAACAAGGTTTCGATAATATAAACATTGATTTGATTTATGGGCTGCCCAGCATGACAATGGAATCGTGGCAGCAAAACATAGCACAAGCTTTAGCACTTAATGTACCACACATCTCAGCCTACCATTTAACCTATCATGAGGGTACCGTTTTCTATAAACGATTACAAGAACGAGAACTCTTAGAGATACCTGATGAGCAGAGCTTTGAACAATTTAGATTATTGAGAGAAAAGATGGCAGATGCAGGTTATGCACACTATGAAATTTCAAACTTTGCCAAAAATGAACGCTATTCGAATCATAACCGTTCGTACTGGGAGCGTAAACCTTATATCGGATTAGGTCCGTCGGCACACTCATTCGACATTGCTACGCGCAGATGGAATTGCGATTCTGTAGAAGAATACGCAAAAGGTGTGCAAAATGATTCAATGTATTATGAGGTAGAACAGCTTTCTGAACAAGACCAATATAATGACTTTGTAATTACCACGCTGCGCACACAATGGGGGGTGGTGGAAGCCTATCTGAAACAAAACTTCGCATCTTATTTGGTAGCACATTTTAAAAACCAAATACAAGCTTACATCAAACAAGAACAAGTAATTTATGATGGCGAAAGTTATACGCTAAGCACTTCCGGATTATTTATTTCAGATGCTATTATGGAAGATTTGTGTTTTTTCGAATGAAAGGACTTATATCTTAGTATTTCAAAACATTCAATTTCCTTGCTATTAGCCTAAGTTATTGTTTTTGCTTCCTATCAAAAATACTATATTTGCATTAGGAAATTAATTTATAAATAAGATAAAATATGACAAAAAGATTTCTTCTAGTTGTAGCTCTTATTTCTTCATTAATGGCAGGAACTGTTCGTGCTGATGAAGGGATGTGGCTACCGTCGCTAATTTATAAGATGAATATTGGCGAGATGCAGGAAATGGGCTTAAAACTTAACGCTGAAGATATTTATAGCGTTAACCATTCAAGCCTTAAAGATGCAGTTGTAGCACTTGATCGTGGTTCATGTACAGGTGAAGTAATCTCCGATAAAGGTTTGGTACTTACCAATCATCACTGCGGATATGGTGAAATTCAAGCACATTCAACTCCGGAGCACGATTACCTAAAAGATGGTTTCTGGGCTAAATCAATGGATCAAGAGTTGCCGAATCCTGGCAAAACCATGTCATTCTTGATCAGCGTAGAAGACGTTACAGAAAAAGTATTGGCAGAAACTAATGATGACATGTCTTTTGAGGAAAGAACAAAAGCAATTGCCAAAGTATCAGCTAAGCTACAAAAAGAAGCAATTAAAGATACACATTACGAAGCTCAGGTGAAATCAATGTTTAACGGCAATCAATACTATCTGTTTGTTTATGAAGTGTTCAAAGATATCCGTTTGGTAGGAGCTCCTCCTTCATCAATTGGTAAATTTGGCGGCGATACAGATAACTGGATGTGGCCCCGTCACACCGGCGATTTTTCGATGTTCCGTATCTATTGTGCCCCTGATGGCTCGCCGGCAGAATATTCAAAAGACAATGTGCCTTACACTCCAAAACATCATTTGAGTATTTCATTAGATGGATACAAAAACGGAGATTTCGCATTCGTTATGGGATATCCCGGAAGCACGCAACGATATAAAACATCATACGGTATTAAATATTCTATGGATATCACTAATATGAGTCGTATTCGTGCTCGAGGACCTAAACTAGATATCATTCATGATTATCAAGCAACGAATGCTGCTGCTCGCATTCAATATGCTTCAAAAGCTGCTCGAAGTTCAAACTACTATAAAAATGCAATAGGTATGAACAAAGGCTTGAAAGCGCTCAATGTAGTAGCTAAAAAGCAAGACTTGGAAAGACGAATCACAACATGGATTAATGCCGATTCTTCACGCAAAGCACTATATGGAGATCCGATAAAAGAAATTGAAGATGCTTATTCCGACACTCGAGCCGGAACAGCTTATGCTTACTTAGTGGAATGTTTCTTAGGCGGACCTGAAGCCTTTAAATTTGCAGCTTATGCACGCCCACTGTATAAAGCGTTGGAAAAAGAAGACCAAGGCAAAGTAGATGCTGCAGTTAAAGCTATTGAAACTAAAGTTGATTTATACTTTAAGGACTATGATGCAGCGACCGACGAAAAAGTAGCAGCAGCTTTAACGAAAGTATATAAAGACAATGTGGATAAGATGTATTACCCATCGTTTATCGACGACATAAAGGGCGATGATAATGCAGCTTATATGGCTAAAGTATTTGATAAAACAATATTTGCAGATAAAGAAACATTGACTGACTTTTTGGCTAACCCTAAGCTTAAAAAATTAGCAAAAGACCCTGTTTACCAAATCATGAAGAGCTTATACGGTGAGTTGGAAACTATTGCCAAAGCACAAGAAGCCACGTCTCCTAAATTGGCAGAAGGTCGTCGTAAATTTACGGCAGCTCTAATGGCTATGGAATCAGATAAAAACTTCTATCCGGATGCAAATAGCACCATGCGTATAACCTACGGCAAAGTGGGTAATTATAAACCTCGTGATGGTGTGATGTATGATTATTTCACAACCATGAAAGGTTATATCGAGAAAGAAATACCCGACGATATTGAATTTGACGTACCTGCACGCTTAAAAAAACTGTATAATACCAATGATTTTGGGCAATATGCCGATGCTGATGGAGCATTGCACACTTGTTTTACAACAAATAATGATATTACGGGAGGTAATTCCGGTTCTCCGGTCATGAATGCCAAAGGTCAACTTATCGGTGCAGCTTTCGATGGAAACTGGGAAGCTATGAGTGGAGATATTGCCTTTGAGCCAAGATTGCAAAAATGTATCAACGTAGATATTCGTTTTGTACTTTGGGTAATCGATAAATACGCCGGAGCAACCAATCTAATCGATGAAATGACGCTGGTTAAAAGTGAGACTAAAACTTGTTGCCAAAAATCTGATGTGTCGTGTGCCGAAAAAAAGGCATGCTCAGCAGAAAAAACTTGTTGTAAGAAATAAAAAGCAGCTTGTTCAGCAAACTAAAGCTAAACATTCAGTAGCACAGCCTGCGAAATAATAAAAAGCCATTTCATTTTCTTGAAAATGGCTTTTTATTGTAAAAATAAATGCAATAAAAGATTACAGAGAAAAATGAAAACTACTCTTTCCTATAAGCTCTTTCTTTTTTCAGCCCTTAGCTTCTTTTTTGTTGCTCCATTATTGCCCGACCAATTGTAGACATAGCTAGACGAGGGGATGATGGGGATATGCTTAACTTCTTAAACTCTTCATTCTTCTTGTAATATATCCACGGATTTTGTCTATTATAGATATTATACACGGAAAAACTCCATGTTCGAGTATTACCACTCGCTAACTTCTTGATGCTTCGGTATCCAATATCTAAATGATGGAAAGTGGGCATCTTAAAGTTATTTGGGTTTTTATAGTTCTTATTCGCTGCAAAGTAGTCATCCCACCAATTAGAATCGAAAGGATCATGGTTCTCCATACCCGGAGGTGTTGAGACTGTAAACACAACTCTGTCTAAACTTGAAATTTTTTAATTTTGCAGTAATGACAGAAAAGAAGAAAGAAAATGCCGAGTATATTGCTTTACGATGTCTATCCTGTCGTTTGGCTAGATGCTATGCACTGCAAAGTTCGAGATAATAGACGAGTTGTTTCTCGTGCCGTATACAACATCCTAGCTTTAGACAAGCGAGGAAGAAAAGAGCTGATAGGTATCTATATATCGCGAAAGCGAGGGAGCTAATTTTTGGCTATCAGCATTGACAAATCTCAAAAGTAGAGGTGTCCGAGATATCTTAATTGCTTGCACGGATAATCTCACCGGATTCTCAGAAGCAATACACAGTATTTTCCCTGATACCTCTATTCAAAAAAGTGTTATACATCAGATTCGAAACTCTCTTAAATATGAGTCATCTAAGGATCAAAAGGTATTTATGAAAGACTTAAAGCGAGTTTATCAATTCCCTAATAAAAGTCAAGCTGAGATTGAATTATTGAAATTAGAAGAAATTTGGGGTAAGAAATATCCAATTGTTATCCGTTCGAAGCACAGCAATTGGGAGGAACTGAGCTTGTATTTTGACTATGATGAGCATATTAGAAAAATCATCTATACCACTAATGCAGATGAAGGATTCCATCGTCAAGTCCGTAAAGTTACAAAGACAAAA
>JBKEDC010000025.1:0-26405 GCA_047975205.1 Mangrovibacterium sp.
GGAATAACTTCGTCCTAGAGTATATTGATTATGAAGTTGATCCGGCCCGCTATTCCGTTGATGAATGTTTAGAGCAGGGCTTGACATATAGCGTGCCAATCAAGGTTAAGCTTAAATTATATTGTACCGATCCCGAGCATGAGGACTTCGATACTGTAATTCAAGATGTGTACTTAGGAACAGTACCTAATATGACAGATAGAGGTACCTTTATTATTAATGGTGCCGAACGTGTTATTGTTTCACAATTACACCGTTCGCCGGGTGTGTTCTTTGGTCAGAGTGTGCACACTAACGGTACAAAACTTTATTCTGCTCGTATCATTCCTTTCAGGGGATCTTGGATTGAGTTTGCTACAGACATTAACAGTGTGATGTATGCATATATTGATCGTAAGAAAAAGTTGCCCGTAACGACGTTGTTACGTGCTATCGGCTTTGAGGCCGATAAAGATGTGCTTGAAATTTTTGATTTAGCTGATGAGGTTAAAGTCAATAAAACAAGCCTTAAGAAAATGGTTGGTCGCAAATTGGCTGCTCGTGTACTTAAATCGTGGGTTGAAGATTTCGTTGATGAAGATACCGGCGAGGTTGTTTCAATCGAACGTAACGAGGTGCTTGTGGACCGTGAAACTATTATTGAACCGGAACATATTGAAGAAATCTTGGAATCGGGTTCTAAAACTATCCTTTTACATAAGGAAGATCAGAACATTCAAGATTATGCTATTATATATAACACGCTTCAAAAAGATCCGTGTAATTCTGAAAAAGAAGCTGTACTTTATATCTATCGTCAGTTGCGTAACGCAGAACCGCCTGATGAGGCTACTGCAAGAGAAGTTATTAATAATCTATTCTTTTCAGATAAGCGTTATGATCTAGGTGAAGTAGGACGTTACCGTATTAATAAAAAGCTAGGCTTAAATATTGATATGGATATGACGGTACTCACTAAAGAAGATATTATTGAGATTATCAAGTATCTAATTCAGTTGATTAATTCAAAAACGGACGTTGATGATATCGACCACTTGAGTAATCGTCGAGTAAGGACTGTAGGCGAACAAATGTTTAACCAATTTGGTGTGGGTTTGGCGCGTATGGCTCGTACTATCCGTGAGCGTATGAATGTTCGCGATAATGAGGTGTTTACTCCAATCGATTTGATTAATTCGAAAACATTATCTTCGGTTATCAATTCATTTTTTGGAACAAACGCTCTTTCTCAGTTCATGGATCAAACGAATCCGTTGGCTGAAATGACAAATAAGCGTCGTATGTCGGCTCTTGGTCCCGGAGGTCTTTCTCGAGAAAGAGCGGGATTCGAGGTTCGTGACGTGCACTATACTCACTATGGACGCCTTTGTCCGATAGAAACTCCCGAGGGGCCAAATATCGGGCTGATTTCTTCTTTGTGTGTATTTGCAAAGGTGACAGACTTAGGTTTCATTTCAACGCCATACCGCAAAGTGGAAAATGGTAAAGTTGATTTGAGTGATGAAGGAGTTGTGTATTTGACTGCTGAAGAAGAAGAAGGTAAGATTATTGCACAAGCAAATGCTCCTCTTGATGAAGAGGGAAATTTTGCTAATCAGCGTGTTAAAGCTCGTTTAGAAGGAGATTATCCATTGGTTGAGAAAGAAGAGGTTCAATTGATGGATGTTGCTCCTAACCAGATTGCTTCGGTAGCGGCATCGTTAATCAGTTTCTTAGAGCATGATGATGCGAACCGTGCTTTGATGGGATCTAACATGATGCGTCAGGCTGTGCCATTGTTACGCCCGGAAGCTCCTATTGTGGGGACAGGGTTGGAACAAAGTGCAGCCTATGATTCGCGTGTAATGGTTCATGCCGAGGGAGATGGGGTTATTAGCTATGTTGATGCTAATAAGATTACCGTTAAATACGATATGACAGAAGATGAAAAGTATGTAAGCTTTGACGATGAGTATGTCTCTTACAAACTTTCAAAATATCAAAAAACGAACCAAGGTACTGTAATTGATCAAAAACCAATTATTGAAAAAGGTCAGCGTGTAGTTGAAGGCCAGGTGCTTACAGAGGGTTATGCTACTGAGGGGGGAGAATTGGCTCTTGGTCGTAACCTTAAAGTGGCTTTCATGCCTTGGCAAGGATATAACTATGAGGATGCGATTGTAATTTCGGAGCGTATTGTGCGTGAAGATATTTTCACATCTATCCATGTTGATGAGTATTCATTAGATGTGCGTGATACTAAACGTGGTGTGGAAGAATTTACTTCAGATATACCCAATGTTAGTGAGGAAGCAACACGAAACCTAGATGAAAACGGTTTGATTCGTATTGGTGCAGTTGTGAAACCCGGAGATATTTTAATTGGAAAGATTACTCCTAAAGGGGAATCTGATCCTTCACCGGAAGAGAAACTGTTGCGAGCCATCTTTGGAGACAAAGCCGGTGATGTGAAAGATGCTTCGTTGAAAGCTTCTCCTTCATTGAATGGCGTTGTTATCGATAAAAAACTTTTTGCTCGTGTAACGAAAGAGCGTAAAGGCAATAATGAAACGAAAACCCTTCTTGCTCAAATCGATGAAGAGTTCGACAGACAAGTAGCAGGTATTCGTACAGTATTGGAAGATAAGATTTTCAATCTTGTTGATGGTAAAACAAGTCAGGGTATTGAAGATTATTATGGAGGTGAAATGATTCCTAAAGGGGTTAAATTCACGAAAAGACAACTTCAAGAGCTTGATTTTAATACAATAAATCCGGTAGGATGGACCACAGATCAACATAAAAATGATATGGTCTATAAGCTGATTTTGAACTTTATTCAGAAGTACAAACAGTTTGATGCTACCGCTCGCCGTAAGCGTTTCAACGTAACCATTGGTGATGAATTACCATCGGGTATTCTTGAAATGGCCAAGATATATGTAGCCAAAAAGCGTAAGCTTTCAATTGGTGATAAGATGGCAGGTCGACATGGTAACAAAGGTATTGTATCTCGCGTTGTTCGTGATGAAGATATGCCGTTCTTAGAAGACGGAACACCGGTTGATATTGTGCTTAACCCGTTAGGTGTACCATCGCGTATGAACCTTGGTCAGATTTATGAAACGGTGTTAGGTTGGGCAGGTAAAGAACTTGGTTTGAAGTTTGCTACGCCAATTTTTGATGGAGCAACACTTGAAGAAGTTACGGCTTATACAGATAAAGCAGGAGTTCCTGCATTTGGGAAGACTTATTTGCACGATGGAGAAACAGGAGTGCAGTTCGACCAACCGGCTACTGTGGGTATTATCTACATGTTGAAATTGGGACACATGGTTGAAGATAAGATGCATGCTCGTTCTATTGGTCCTTATTCGTTGATTACGCAGCAGCCACTTGGTGGTAAGGCTCAGTTTGGTGGTCAACGTTTTGGAGAGATGGAGGTTTGGGCACTTGAAGCATTTGGTGCATCTCACATATTACAAGAAATTCTGACTGTGAAATCGGACGATGTTATTGGTCGGGCGAAAGCATACGAATCAATTGTAAAAGGCGAGGCTATGCCTCAGCCCGGTATTCCGGAATCGTTGAACGTGTTATTGCATGAGCTTCGAGGTTTAGGATTGAGTGTATCAATGGACTAAAGATATTTGCCAGTAGTTAATTTTTGACAATAAAGACATAGATATGGCTTTTAGAAAAGATAATAAAGTAAAAAGTAATTTCTCGAAGATAGCAATCAGCTTAGCTTCGCCTGAGGAAATTTTGGAACGTTCTCACGGTGAGGTGTTGAAACCTGAAACTATCAACTATAGAACTTACAAACCGGAGCGCGACGGTTTATTCTGCGAACGTATATTCGGCCCCACAAAGGATTACGAATGTCATTGCGGGAAATATAAGCGTATTCGCTATAAAGGTATCGTTTGTGATCGATGCGGTGTTGAAGTAACGGAGAAAAAAGTGCGTCGCGAGCGCATGGGACACATTTCTTTGGTAGTTCCGGTGGCTCACATTTGGTATTTCAAATCTTTGCCTAATAAGATAGGCTACCTTTTAGGTTTGCCGACTAAAAAATTAGATACCATCATTTACTACGAACGTTACGTGGTTATTCAGCCCGGATTAAAGGCTGAAGATGGAGTAAAGGAATTAGATTTCCTAACGGAAGATGAATACCTGGATATTTTGGATTCTCTTCCTATGGAGAATCAATATTTAGAAGATAACGATCCTAATAAATTCATTGCAAAGATGGGAGCAGAAGCTCTACATACTTTGCTTGAAAGAGTTGATTTGGATGAATTATCATACAGTTTACGCCATAAGGCTAATACAGAAACTTCACAACAGCGTAAAAACGAGGCACTGAAACGTCTTCAAGTTGTAGAGTCATTCCGTGCTAGTAAAGAGACAAATAAGCCGGAGTGGATGGTAGTTAAGGTTGTTCCGGTTATTCCACCGGATTTACGTCCACTCGTGCCTTTGGATGGAGGTCGTTTTGCGACTTCGGACTTAAATGATCTTTATCGTCGAGTGATTATTCGTAATAACCGCTTGAAACGTTTAATTGAGATTAAAGCTCCGGAAGTAATTTTACGTAATGAAAAACGAATGCTTCAAGAGGCTGTTGATTCATTATTTGATAACTCTCGCAAATCGAATGCTGTAAAAACAGAAAATAATAGGGCGTTGAAATCGCTTTCTGATAGTTTGAAAGGTAAGCAAGGTCGTTTCCGTCAAAACTTATTAGGTAAGCGTGTTGACTATTCTGCACGTTCTGTTATCGTTGTGGGACCAACCTTAAAGTTGCATGAGTGTGGTTTGCCTAAAAATATGGCAGCAGAGCTTTACAAGCCATTTATCATTCGTAAGTTGATAGAGAGAGGTATTGTTAAGACTGTAAAATCAGCGAAAAAGATTGTAGATAGAAAAGATCCGGTTGTGTGGGATATCTTAGAAAATGTTCTTAAAGGACATCCTGTAATGTTGAACCGTGCGCCTACCCTTCACCGTCTATCGATTCAAGCTTTCCAACCTGTGCTTATTGAAGGTAAAGCAATTCGTTTGCATCCACTTGTTTGTACAGGTTTCAATGCCGACTTTGATGGGGATCAGATGGCAGTTCACTTGCCATTAGGTAATGCAGCAGTTCTTGAAGCTCAGTTGTTGATGCTAGCTTCTCAGAACTTACTTAACCCAGCAAACGGTGCACCTATAACGGTACCTTCTCAAGATATGGTTCTAGGTCTTTACTATATGACAAAAGAACGTCCGGGAGCTAGGGGTGAAGGAATGACTTTCTATTCTCCGGAAGAGGTTATAATTGCCAATAATGAAGGACAGGCAGAACTACATGCGAAGATTAAGGTTAAAATTCAAGATTGCGACGATAATGGAGAAAACTTCGAGCATATCATTGAAACTACTGTGGGTAGAGTGCTTTTCAATCAAGTTGTTCCTGCAAAAGCTGGTTATATCAATGAGATATTAACAAAAAAATCTTTGAGAAATATTATTTCTGAAATATTTAAAAAGACAGGTAATGCAGATACTGTTAAGTTCTTAGATGATATAAAAGAAATGGGTTATGGAATGGCATACCACGGTGGGTTATCATTCAATTTGAGTGATGTTGTTATTCCGGTGGATAAGAAAGAAATTGTTGAGCAGGGTTATGCGGAAGTTGAAGAGGTAATGAATAACTACAATATGGGTTTCATTACAAATAACGAACGTTATAATCAAGTTATTGATATTTGGACACATGCGAATGCCAAACTGACAAAGGTTGTTATGGATACGTTGAGTTCAGATCGTCAGGGTTTCAACTCAGTATATATGATGCTTGATTCGGGAGCTCGTGGTTCTAAAGAACAGATTCGTCAGCTCTGCGGTATGCGTGGATTGATGGCTAAACCTCAAAAATCGGGTTCAACAGGGGCACAGATTATTGAGAATCCTATCTTGGCTAACTTCAAGGAAGGTCTTTCTGTATTGGAATACTTTATTTCAACTCACGGTGCTCGTAAAGGTCTTGCGGATACTGCTCTGAAAACAGCAGATGCAGGTTATCTAACTCGTCGTTTGGTTGATGTTGCTCAGGATGTAATTATCACAGGTGAGGATTGTGGAACGCTTCGCGGCATTGAAGCTACGGCTGTAAAAAATAATGAAGAAGTTGTGTCGTCATTATTCGAACGTATAGTAGGTAGAACTTCAGTACATGATGTTGTGAATCCACTGACAGCAGAAGTACTTGTTGCATCAGGAGATTTAATCACAGAGGAAATAGCTCAAGCTATTGAAGATTCTCCGATCGAAACAGTTGAAATTCGTTCCGTATTGACATGCGAATCTCCACAGGGAGTATGTAGTAAATGTTATGGTAGAAATCTGGCAACGGCAAATATTGCTCGTCGAGGAGAATCGGTTGGCGTTATTGCTGCCCAATCAATTGGAGAGCCGGGTACACAGCTTACCCTTCGTACATTCCACGTTGGGGGTATTGCCGGTAATATTTCATCTCAATCTACCGTTGAATCTCATTATGATGGTATTGCAGAAATTGAGGAATTACATACGGTTGATTCTGTTGATGAAGAAGGAAAAAAAGTTTATGTTATAACAGGTCGTTTGGCGGAATTGCGTATTATTGATAAAGCAACTAAGATTACGTTATCAACGCATGCATTGCCATATGGAGCAAAGTTATACATTGAAAATGGAGCTGAGGTTTCAAAAGGTCAGAAGATTTGTGAATGGGATCCTTATAATGGTGTGATCGTATCAGATTTTGCAGGTAAGATTACTTTCGATAACATGATTGAGGGGGTAACATATCGTGCAGAGACTGATGAGCAAACAGGTTTCAAAGAAAAAGTTATTATTGAAACTCGTGATAAAACAAAGAACCCTGCTTTGTTAATTTTAAGTGAAACAGGTGAAGTGTTGCGTACATTTAACTTACCGGTAGGTGGTCATATATCGGTTGAAGAGAATGATCAGGTGGCGACAGGTACAGTTTTGGCTAAAATTCCGAGAGCAAGTGGCAAAGCCGGTGATATCACCGGAGGTCTTCCTCGTGTTACAGAATTGTTTGAGGCTCGTAATCCATCTAATCCTGCTGTAGTTTCAGAAATTGATGGCGAAATCTCATTTGGAGGAATTAAGCGAGGTAATCGTGAGATTATGGTGACATCAAGATTGGGAGATGTTAAGAAGTATATGGTACCTCTTTCCAAACAAATTTTGGTGCAAGAGAATGATTATATTAAAGCCGGAACATCATTATCAGATGGGGCGATTACTCCTTCTGACATATTAGCTGTTAAAGGTCCTACTGCTGTTCAAGAATACATCTTGAACGAAGTGCAAGGTGTTTATCGTATGCAAGGTGTAAAAATCAACGATAAGCATTTTGAGGTGATTATTCGCCAGATGATGCGCAAAGTAGAAATCTTAGATGCCGGTGACACAAGCTTCCTTGAGAAACAAATCGTGGATAAATTGGAATTTTTCCGTGAAAATGATGAAATTTTCGATAAAATGGTTGTTGTAGATGGCGGTGAATCAGAATTACGTCCGGGTATGATTATCACAGCTCGAAAATTGAGAGATGAAAATTCTCTATTGAAGCGCCATGATAAGAAACAAATTCAAGCACGAGAAGCTATTCCTGCTACATCTAGTCAGATTTTACAAGGTATAACGCGTGCTGCACTTCAAACGCGTAGTTGGCTTTCTGCAGCATCATTCCAAGAAACGACAAAAGTGCTGAATGAAGCAGCTATTAAGGGAAAAGAAGATACGCTTGATGGTTTGAAAGAAAATGTGATTTGCGGACATCTGATTCCGGCCGGTACCGGTTTGAAAGGGTATAAAAACCTCATTGTTGGTGGTCGCGAAGAATATGACAGTATGGCTGATATGAGTGATTCACCAATTAGATAAATAGGACAATGGAGGAAGAAAATAACAAAAAAAAGTTGGATATTAATTTGAGTCCGGAAGTAGCTCAAGGGGTATATTCTAACCTAGCATTAATCACACATTCTAGTTCTGAGTTTATTTTAGATTTTATACGTGTAATGCCGGGAGTTCCTGCTGCAGATGTCAAATCTAGAGTAATACTTACTCCGGAACATGCTAAGCGTTTATTGCTAGCTTTGGAAGATAATGTGAGGAAGTATGAGAGCCAATTAGGGCCAATTAAACTTCCAAATTTTGGTCCTCCTACCGGAATTCCTCCAATCACTTTTGGAGGAACATTAGGCGAAGCTTAAATTCCTTCCTGAATTAATAAAAAGCACTTGCATCCTTTGCAAGTGCTTTTTATTTGTGTCTATTGCATAATTATTTATATCTTTCAGGATTAATTATAACACTAAAAAACAATATTATGGCAGCAAAAATGATTCATTCTATGATTCGTGTATTGGATGATGAACGGAGCATTAAGTTTTATGAAGAAGTATTAGAACTTAAGGTAATTAGACGTTTGGATTTTGAAAGTTTTTCATTAATTTATTTGAGCAATCAAGAAACTGCATTCGAGTTGGAGCTTACTTACAATCACGGAGTTGAACAGCCCTATGAATTGGGAACTGCTTATGGGCACTTAGCTGTGAGCGTTGAAGATTTAGAAGCAACTCATGTTAAACTAAGTAGGATGGGATACGAACCCTTAGCTATAAAAAGTTTGGATCCTAAAAGTGCCCGTTTCTTTTTTATTCAAGACCCGGACGGCTACAAAATTGAATTTTTAGAGCGAGTAGGCGAATATAAATAGCTTAGAGGGTAATGTTACTATTAGCCTGAACAAAAAGAAAAATGTATTTTTGGATCATAAAATAATTATCGACACGTTATGAATAGCCAATTTGTTGTTGACCCAAGTAAAAAAGATGCCAACAGAGAACTTATACTCAAAACAGCTCAAGATATTTTTAGTAAATATGGCTATAAGAAAACTACTCTTGATGATATTGCCCATGCGGTAAGAAAAGGAAAAAGCTCTTTATATTATTATTTCAACAGTAAAGAGGAACTTTTTCAAGCAGTAGTGTTAAAAGAAGCAGAAATACTGAGTAGGGCTTTAGAGCAGGTTGTTATTCGAAATATTGATCCTATCGAGAAACTCCGAGAATATATTTTAACAAAATTAAAAACATATCGTAGCTTAGCTAATTTCTATCATGCTTTGGAAAAAGACATAATGGCTATTGGTTTTGTTGATTATTTGATGATCAAATATAATCAAGAAGAAATTCGAATGATTAAACGGATTTTGATAGAAGGTGTTAGGAAAGGAGTATTTGATGTAAGTCGTGATTTAAACCTAATAGCAACGGGTATAACAACAGCCATTAAGGGGCTAGAAGTGCCTTTGAGTGCGGGTAACTATGGAAATGTTAACTTAGAGCAAGGCGTAGATAATATTCTTCGTATTATTTGTTATGGTATAGCTCGTCGCGAGTAAAGTTTTGTAATTGAATTTATGAAAATATCATTTAATCCATCGCTTTGTTGTAGATAGTGATATCTATGAATGTCACTTGAAAATTCCATCGCTTTTCCCGACTGATGGAGAAACCCTAAGCTTTCCAATACTATTCGGTGGTAGTGATTTGGCATCATTGTTGTTATTATCCGATTATTGTGAAGTAATATTGATTCGTTATTCTTTTATTTAAGATCTAATTCATTTTTGTAATTCTATATTACCGAACCCTTCTCTTAGAAAATTATAATTTCATTTGGTTGAATGTCTAACTAAGTATTTTTCTATCTGTTAGTATGAATTTTAATGAAAAGTTAGTATCTTTGCGAACCGAAAAGGAGTGTGATGCTCTATTCGGGAAGTTTCCATTGCTTTTTATTTTACTGATAAGCAATGACTTATATGTGAGAAATTGAAAGTTTTAAATAATAAATTTTAAAGTTGTATGCCTACTATTCAGCAGTTAGTAAGAAAAGGTAGACGCTCTAAGGTAGAAAAGAGTAAGTCACCTGCTTTGGATTCATGTCCACAAAGGAGAGGCGTATGTGTGCGTGTGTACACTACAACTCCTAAAAAACCGAATTCGGCGATGCGTAAAGTTGCTCGTGTTCGTTTAACAAACGGTAAAGAAGTGAATGCTTATATTCCGGGAGAAGGTCATAATTTACAAGAACATAGTATTGTGCTTGTTCGCGGCGGTCGTGTTAAAGATCTTCCTGGGGTTCGTTATCACCTAGTTCGTGGAGCCTTAGATACCGCAGGTGTAGCTAACAGAACTCAACGCCGTTCGAAGTATGGTGCTAAACGACCTAAAGCTGCAAAATAGCTTGAATGTTTAGAGAGAATTTAGTTTTTAGTGGTTTGGTTGAGTAAATGAAGTTGTTGATACAAAGAAAAAAGCAACGGAACTGAAGCTCAATTTAGTCACAACCAATTCGGATAACACTAAAAGATTTAGAAAGTGAGAAAGTCAAAACCAAAGAAGCGAATAACGCTTCCAGACCCAAAATTTAACGACGTGTTAGTGACACGCTTCGTGAATGATTTGATGTATGATGGCAAGAAATCGATTGCTTATAGTATTTTCTATGATGCAATTGATTTAGTCGCTGATCGTATGAAAAATGAAGAGGTAACTCCTCTTGATATTTGGAAAAAAGCATTAGAAAATGTAACTCCTGCAGTAGAAGTGAAATCTCGTCGTGTAGGTGGTGCTACTTTTCAGGTACCAATGGAGATTCGTCCGGAACGAAAAACATCTATCTCGATTAAAAACTTAATCTTATTTGCACGTAAGCGCTCGGGTAAGTCAATGGCTGATAAGCTAGCTGCTGAAATTCAGGCTGCCTACAATGAAGAGGGTGGTGCATTTAAGAAGAAAGAAGAAACTCACCGTATGGCTGAGGCTAACCGTGCATTTGCACATTTTAGATTCTAATTAATATGGCTAGAGATCTTAGGAAAGTAAGAAATATCGGTATCATGGCTCACATTGATGCCGGTAAGACAACGACAACAGAACGTATTTTATATTATACCGGTTTGTCACATCGAATTGGAGAGGTTCATGATGGTGCTGCTACTATGGACTGGATGGAGCAAGAGCAGGAGAGAGGTATTACAATTACATCAGCTGCGACTACTACATTTTGGAATTATGATGATGACAAGTATCAGATTAATATTATAGATACTCCGGGACACGTTGACTTTACTGTAGAGGTAGAGCGTTCGTTACGTATTCTAGATGGTACGGTTGCATTATTTTGTGCCGTTGGTGGTGTTGAAGCGCAATCGGAAACGGTTTGGCGCCAAGCAGAGAAATATGGAGTTCCTCGTATGGCTTTCGTTAATAAAATGGACCGTTCGGGTGCTAATTTCTTTGATGTTGTTGAGCAAGTAAAAGATAAATTGGGTGCAAACCCTGTACCTTTGCAAATTCCAATCGGTGCTGAGGAATCTTTCCAGGGTGTGGTTGATTTGTTGAAAATGAAAGGTATCATTTGGCATGATGAAACTCAAGGAATGACTTTTGATGAAGTAGAAATACCTGCTGATTTGAAAGAACAGGCCGAAGAATATCGTGCTAAACTAGTAGAAGAAGTAGCTGTGTTAGATGACTCTTTAATGGAGCGTTTCTTTGAAGATCCGGATTCAATTACGGAAGCAGATCTTATTCCGGTAATACGAAAAGCTACTATTGAGGGTATTATTGTACCGATGATGTGTGGTTCTGCTTTTAAAAATAAAGGAGTTCAACGCTTGTTAGATGCAGTATG
This sequence comes from Mangrovibacterium sp., assembly GCA_047975205.1. Taxonomy (GTDB): domain Bacteria; phylum Bacteroidota; class Bacteroidia; order Bacteroidales; family Prolixibacteraceae; genus JBKEDC01. The sequence goes on from JBKEDC010000025.1 coordinate 11,761, forward strand.
CGAGTTTCTTCCGGCTCCTGCTGATGTTCCTGAAATTGATGCAATTGATTTGAAAACAGATGAGCCTACAACACGTAGGGCTGATGTTAACGAGCCTCTTGCAGCACTTGCATTTAAAATTGCAACTGACCCATTTGTAGGTCGTTTGTGTTTTATTCGTATTTATTCAGGTGTTATTAATGCCGGTGATTCAGTTTATAACTCTCGTACAACAAAAAAAGAACGTATTTCGCGTTTGTTCCAAATGCACTCAAACAAACAAAATCCTAAAGATTTGGTTGAAGCGGGTGATATTTGTGCTGCAGTTGGTTTTAAAGATATTCGTACTGGTGATACATTATCTGCTCTAGATGCTCCTGTAGCTCTTGAGTCTATGGACTTCCCAGAGCCGGTAATCGGTATTGCTGTTGAGCCAAAAACTCAGAAAGACGTAGATAAATTAGGTATCGGTTTAGCTAAATTGGCTGAAGAAGATCCAACATTCCAAGTTCAAACTGATGAAGATACAGGTCAAACTGTAATTCGCGGTATGGGTGAGCTTCACCTTGAAATTATCATCGACCGTTTGAAACGTGAGTTTAAAGTGGAGTGTAATCAAGGTAAACCGCAGGTTTCTTACAAAGAAGCTATCGGCTCAATGGTTGAACTTCGCGAGACTTACAAAAAGCAAACCGGTGGTCGTGGTAAATTTGCTGATATTCAAGTGCGTGTAATGCCGGCTGATGAGGGCAAAGAAGGTTTAGAATTTGTGAATTCAATTACCGGAGGACGTATTCCTCGTGAATTTATTCCTTCAGTGGAGAAAGGTTTTCGAGAAGCTATGGTAAATGGGCCATTAGCAGGTTTCCCTATAGATAGTTTAAAAGTTGAATTGTTTGATGGATCATTCCATAATGTCGATTCAGATCAATTATCTTTCGAGATTTGTGCTCGCCAAGCTTTTAAAAACGCGTGTGGTAAAGCAGCTCCTCGTTTATTGGAGCCTATCATGAAAGCTGAGATTACTACTCCGGAGGAGTATATGGGTGATATTATTGGCGACTTGAACCGTCGTCGTGGTAGTGTATCGGGAATGGATGAAAAAGGTGGAGCTCGCGTAATTCACGCTAATGTGCCTCTTTCTGAAATCTTTGGATATGTTACGGCTCTTCGTACGCTATCTTCAGGTCGAGCAGCATCATCGATGACATTTTCTCATTATGAGGAGGTTCCACGCAACTTAGCTATCGAAGTGTTGGAAGAATTAAACGGTAAAACGGAATTGTTATAATATTATATTTTATTCTCATTATGAGTCAAAAGATCAGAATTAAGCTGAAGTCGTATGATCACAACTTGGTTGATAAATCGGCTGAAAAGATCGTAAAGACAGTGAAAACTACAGGTGCAGTTGTAAGCGGGCCAATCCCGCTTCCAACTCACAAAAGAGTTTATACTGTGTTGCGTTCAACTTTCGTGAATAAAAAGTCACGTGAGCAGTTTCAGTTATCGTCATACAAGCGTTTGATTGATATTTACAGCTCTACAGCTAAAACAATTGATGCCCTGATGAAGTTGGAGCTTCCTAGTGGCGTTGAAGTAGAAATTAAAGTTTGATAATCTGCAAAAGAATTAAAAATGGCAGGATTAATCGGTAAAAAAATCGGAATGACTTCCGTATTCAGTGTTGAGGGTAAAAATGTACCATGCACTGTGATCGAAGCAGGTCCTTGTGTTGTTACGCAAGTTAAGACTGTAGAAACTGATGGTTATAATGCATTGCAATTGGGTTTTGGTGAAAAACGTGAAAAAGTTACCACTAAACCTGAACTCGGTCATTTCGCTAAAGCGAAAGTTGCACCGCAACGTAGTGTGATAGAGTTTCGAGACTTCGAAGGTGAATACAAGCTTGGAGATACTATTTCTGTAGATATCTTTAATCCAGAAGGATGGGTTGATGTTACAGGAACAACAAAAGGTAAAGGTTTTCAAGGTGTGGTAAAACGTCATAATTTCCGCGGAGTTGGTGATTCAACCCATGGTCAGCACAATCGTTTGCGTGCCCCCGGATCTATTGGTGCAGCATCTTACCCGGCTCGTGTATTCAAAGGATTACGTATGGCGGGACGCACAGGTGGTAGTAGAAACACTGTGCAAAATCTTCAAATTTTGAAAGTAATTCCAGAAACAAATCTTCTTATTGTTAAGGGGTCTGTTCCAGGAGTAAAAGGTTCAACTGTAATTATTAATCAGTAATGGAAATCCAAGTATTAAACAAAGCAGGTCAAGAGACAGGAAAGACTGTTGTCTTGAATGAAGCGATTTACGGTATTGAGCCAAACGATCATGCGATTTACTTAGATGTGAAGCAATATATGGCAGCTCAGCGCCAAGGTACGCATAAGTCAAAAGAGCGTGCTGAAATTGTAGGTAGCACAAAGAAGATTAAGAAACAAAAAGGTACAGGTGGTGCTCGTGCAGGTAGTATTAAATCACCTATCTTTCGTGGTGGTGGTCGTGTGTTTGGTCCTCGTCCTCGCAACTATGATTTCAAATTGAATAAAAAAGTGAAATCGTTAGCTCGTAAATCAGCTTTGACATATAAGGCTCAAGAAAATGGAATCATCGTAATTGAAGATTTTACACTAGATACGCCAAGAACAAAAGAGGTTGTTGCAATTAGTAATAACTTGAAAGTGAATGGTAAAAAGTATGTTTTTGTTTTGCCAGAAGAAAATAAAAACCTATATTTGTCAGCTCGAAATCTGAATGGTGTTTCAGTTTTAACATCTTCTGAATTAAACACTTACCGTATTATGCATTCTGCAACTTTAGTTGTTTTTGAAAGTGCAGTAGGTAAAATTGAAGAACAATTTAACGTTTAGGAGGATTAAAAATGAATATTTTAATTAAACCAATCGTAACCGAGAAAATGACAGAGCAAGGCGAAAAGTTGAATCGTTATGGCTTTGTTGTGCGTAGAAGCGCAGATAAAGAGCAAATTAAAAAGGCTATTGAATCATTATACAACGTAAGTGTAGCTTCTGTAAATACCATGGTATATGGCGGTAAAAATAAATCGCGTTATACGAAAGGTGGTGTTATTAGCGGAAAAACAGCTTCATACAAGAAAGCTATTATTACTTTGGTTGAAGGTGATACAATCGACTTTTATAGTAATATTTAATAAATTGAAATGGCAGTAAGAAAATTAAAACCAGTTACTCCGGGTCAAAGACACAAAATTATCGGTGCCTTTGATACGATTACTGCATCAACGCCTGAAAAATCATTGTTAAAGCCCACTAAAAAGACCGGTGGTCGTAACAACCAAGGTCGAATGACAATGAGGTACATAGGTGGAGGGCACAAAAAGAGATACCGTGTTATTGACTTTAAGCGCGATAAAGATGGTATTCCTGCTCGTGTTGATTCAATTCAGTATGATCCGAACCGATCGGCTCGTATCGCACTATTAGTTTATGCTGATGGTGAGAAACGATACATGTTGGCTCCTAATGGCTTAGAAGTAGGTCAGAGGTTGTTAAGCGGCTCGGGCGTAGTCCCTGAAATTGGAAACTCTCTACCGCTTGCCGAAATACCTTTAGGTACCTTGGTTCATAACATTGAACTTCGTCCAGGGCAAGGAGGCGTGATGGCACGTAGCGCAGGAACTTATGCGCAATTGACAGCAAGAGAAGGAAAGTATGCTATCGTAAAATTACCTTCTGGAGAATCTAGAATGGTACTTATTACTTGTAAAGCTACTGTTGGTACTGTGGGGAATGCGGAACATAACTTAGAACGTTCAGGTAAAGCTGGTCGCTCACGTTGGTTAGGGCGTCGTCCTAGAGTTCGAGGTGTTGTTATGAATCCGGTTGATCACCCAATGGGTGGTGGTGAAGGACGCCAATCAGGTGGTCATCCACGTTCTAGAAATGGAGTTTTAGCTAAGGGTTTCAAAACTCGTGCTAAGAAAAAAGCTTCTAATAAGTACATAGTAGAAAGACGCAAGAAATAACAATAGGAGATTATGAGTCGATCATTAAAAAAAGGCCCTTATATTGCCTATAAACTTGAAAGAAAAGTTTTAGCGCAAAATGAAAGCGGCAAAAAGTCTGTTATCAAGACTTGGGCGAGAGCTTCTGTAATTTCTCCTGACTTTGTAGGACACACTATTGCAGTTCATAATGGTAATAAATTTATTCCTGTTTATGTAACTGAGAATATGGTAGGTCACAAGCTTGGCGAATTCGCACCTACAAGAACGTTCAGGGGTCACGGAGGTAAGAAGAAATAAGTCCTAAGATCCGTAATTAATTAAAGAATTTTACGATGGGTGCTAGAAAAAGAAATACAGCAAACAAACTAAAAGAGGCTAAGAAGACTCAATACCGCGCAGTTCTGCGTGATTGTCCAACTTCACCTCGCAAAATGCGTCTAGTTGCCGATATGGTGCGGGGCATGGAAGTGAATAGGGCTCTTGATGTATTGAAGTTTTCCTCAAAAGAGGCTTCTAATAGAGTTGAGAAACTCTTGATGTCAGCTATTGCAAACTGGCAAGCTAAAAACGAGGGTTCTCGTTTAGAGGAAAGTGAACTATATGTGAAAGAAATCTCGGTAGATTCTGGTCGTATGTTGAAACGTCTTCGTCCGGCTCCACAGGGTCGTGCGCACAGAATCCGCAAACGTTCTAATCATGTTACGCTTTGCTTGGCAAGTAAGAATATTGAAAACGATAACGCATAATTGATAATACATGGGACAAAAAGTTAATCCAATAGCGAATCGTCTAGGAATTATCCGAGGATGGGATAGCAACTGGTTCGGTGGTAATGATTATGGTGATAAACTAGTAGAGGATACCAAGATTCGTAAATACTTGAATGCACGCTTAGCGAAAGCAAGTATTTCACGTATCATTATTGAACGTACTTTAAAGCTAGTTACGGTTACTATTCACACATCACGTCCAGGTATTATCATTGGTAAAGGTGGCTCTGAGGTAGACAAACTTAAGGAAGAGTTGAAGAAATTAACTAATAAAGATGTTCAGATTAATATCTTTGAAGTTAAAAGACCGGAGCTAGATGCACGCATCGTGGCGACTAATATTGCGCGTCAGATTGAAGGTAAGGTTGCCTATCGTCGCGCTGTAAAAATGGCTATCGCTTCAACTATGAGAATGGGTGCTCAAGGTATCAAAGTTTTGGTATCTGGTCGTTTGAATGGTGCTGAGATGGCACGTGGCGAAATGTATAAGGATGGACGTACTCCATTACATACCCTTCGTGCAGATATTGATTATGCTCTAGTAGAAGCATTGACCAAAACTGGTTTAATCGGGGTAAAAGTTTGGATTTGTAAAGGTGAGGTTTACGGAAAACGAGATCTTTCGCCTAACTTAGGTCAAAGCTCAAAAGGTCCTGGTCGCGGTAATAATAATCGTGGAGGTAAAGGATTCAAGAAGAGTAGAAAATAATTGGAAATCTTTTAGATTAGAAAAAGATGTTACAACCAAAAAGAACGAAATTTAGAAGAGTTCAGAAGGGAAAAATGAAAGGTGAAGCTCAACGCGGTAACCAAATTGCATTTGGAACTTTTGGAATAAAGACGTTGGATGAACACTGGATTACAGGTCGTCAAATTGAAGCAGCCCGTATTGCAGTGACTCGTTACATGCAACGTCAAGGTCAAATATGGATTCGTATTTTTCCAGATAAGCCTATTACTAAAAAGCCTGCTGAAGTGCGTATGGGTAAAGGTAAAGGTGCTCCTGAGGCATTTGTTGCTCCGGTATCTCCTGGTAGAATTTTGATAGAGGTAGAAGGTGTTCCTTTTGAAACAGCAAAAGAAGCTCTTCGTTTAGCAGCTCAAAAACTTCCGGTGAGGACTAAGTTTATTGTGAGACGCGATTATGTTGAATCTGAAAATGTAGACTAAGGATGAATATTTCAGAAATTAATGAGTTAACAGACAAGGAGATTCGTGAGCGTATCTCTCTTGAGCAAGAGACCCTAGTGCGTCTTAACATGAATCATGCTGTATCGCCACTTGATAATCCAATGCAAATTGTGATTGCAAGAAGGAATATTGCTCGTTTGAAAACAGTATTGCGTCAGCGCGTATTAAATAAATAATTTAGGGATCGATGGAAACAAGAAATCTAAGAAAAGAGCGTATTGGCGAAGTTGTAAGTACTTCAATGAATAAAACCATCGTGGTGGCCGTTAAAACAAAGGAAAAGCATCCTATTTACGGTAAATTCATGAACAAGACAACGAAGTTTTATGCTCACGATGAGAAAGAAGATAGCAACGTAGGTGATACTGTGAAGATTATGGAAACTCGTCCATTAAGCAAAAACAAACGTTGGAGATTAGTTGAAATTATTGAAAGGGCTAAATAATCATGATACAACAGGAATCAAGATGTTCAGTTGCCGATAATAGTGGTGCTAAAGAAGTTCTTTGTATTCGCGTTTTAGGGGGTACAAGAAGACGTTATGCATCAGTAGGTGACACTGTGGTTGTTACTGTAAAAAGTGCAATCCCAAGTAGTGATATGAAAAAGGGTACTGTTTCGAAAGCCATTGTTGTTCGTACGAAAAAAGAAATCCGTCGCCAAGATGGATCCTACATTCGCTTTGACGATAATGCAGTGGTGTTGTTAAACAATGCTGGTGAAATGCGCGGTACTCGTATTTTCGGACCTGTTGCGAGAGAGATTCGTGAAAATAACATGAAAATTATCTCACTTGCACCAGAAGTACTTTAATGCATAAAACAAATAGTGATGCAAAAATTACATATTAAAAAAGGAGATACTGTTGTTGTTCTTTCAGGAAACGATAGAGGTACTCAAGGGAAAGTTCTTGAGGTTATTCGTGAAAAACAAAGAGCAATTGTGGAGGGCGTTAATATGATTAAGAAACATATGAAGCCTAATGCTGAGAATCCTCAAGGAGGTATCGTTGAGAAAGAAGCAGCTATTCACATCTCAAACCTTATGCTAGTTGATCCAAAGACCGGTAAAGGAACTCGGATTGGTCGTAAGTTAGGGGAAAATGGTAAATTAGTTCGTTATTCTAAAAAATCTGGAGAGGAGATTAAGTAATGGCTTATACACCAACACTTAAGAAAAAATACTCGGAAGAGGTAATTCCTGCTTTAATGAAGGAATTCAATTATAAATCTGTTATGCAGGTTCCGAGAATAGAGAAAATAGTTCTTAACCAAGGGGTTGGAGCTGCTATCGCAGACAAAAAGATCATCGAAGTAGCAACTGAAGAGATGACTATGATTGCGGGACAAAAGGCAGTCCAAGCTTTATCTAAGAAAGATATCTCTAACTTTAAATTGAGAAAGAAAATGCCAATTGGAGTTCGTGTTACACTTCGTAAAGAACGTATGTACGAATTCCTAGATCGATTTGTTAATGTATCTTTACCACGTACTCGTGATTTTAAAGGTATTTCTAATAAATTTGATGGTCAAGGAAACTACACATTGGGTATCCCTGAACAAATTATTTTTCCGGAAATAAACATTGACAAGGTGAATCGTATCAATGGTATGAACATTACTTTTGTTACCACAGCTAATACCGATGAAGAGGGCTTCGCCTTATTGAAACAACTAGGATTACCTTTTAAAAAGTAAAAAGACTAAGTTATGGCAAAAGAATCAATGAAAGCCCGAGAAGCAAAGAGGGCAGCACTTGTAGAAAAGTATGCTGAAAAGAGAGCTAAACTTAAGGCAGAAGGTGACTATATAGGTTTGCAAAAACTACCTAAAAATTCAGCTAAGGTACGTATGCATAACCGTTGTAAGTTGAGTGGTAGACCAAAAGGATATATGCGTCAATTCGGTATTTCACGTATCGACTTTCGCGAAATGGCATCTAATGGTTTGATCCCCGGTGTTAAGAAAGCAAGTTGGTAATCAGAGTAAACGAAAAGTAATGAGTAAAATTACAGATCCAATAGCAGATTATCTTACACGTATTCGCAATGCTCAAGCAGCGAAGCATCGTGTAGTTGATATTCCTGCGTCGAAAATAAAAAAGGAAATAACTAAGATCCTTAAGGATAAAGGTTATATTTTGAATTATAAATTTGAGGATGAAGTAAATTATCAAGGTAATATTAAGATTGCTTTGAAATATCATCCAGAATCTAAGATTCCAGCTATTAAGTCTATCAAGAGAGTTAGTAAGCCTGGTTTGAGACAATATTGTGATAGTGAAAACATTCCACGCGTCCTTAATGGTCTTGGTATTGCAATCCTTTCTACTTCTAGAGGTGTTATGACAGATAAAGAAGCTAGGGTTGAAGGCGTAGGAGGTGAAGTTTTATGTTACGTTTATTAATAAGGAGGATTAAAAATGTCAAGGATAGGAAAACTACCAATTGAATTACCTGCTGGCGTAACAGTAACTGTATCTCCAGAAAATGTTGTAACAGTCAAAGGTAAATTAGGTGAACTAGCTCAAGCTGTTGATGCTGATTTAACAGTGAGAATTGAAAATAATCAGATTGTTGTTGAGCGTCCGACTGATCAGAAACGTCATAAAGCAATGCACGGTTTATATCGTTCATTACTTAATAATATGGTGATGGGTGTGTCAGAAGGTTATACCATTAAGTTGGAGCTTGTAGGTGTTGGTTATCGAGCAGAAAATAAAGGTCAACTTTTAGACCTTGTTTTGGGCTATTCTCATCATACCTATATTGAACTTCCAAAAGAAATTCAAGTAGAGGCTGTAACAGATAAACGCAATAATCCAACTATAACACTTAAGAGTTGTGATAAGCAGCTTATTGGTCAAGTTGCGGCTAAAATTCGCTCACTTCGTGCTCCTGAACCATACAAAGGTAAAGGTATTAAGTTTGATGGCGAGCAATTACGTAGAAAAGCTGGTAAATCGGCTTCTGCTAAATAGTAAAATTTGAAACCATGGCTTTAACAAAAAAAGAAAGAAGATTTAGAATAAAGAGTAGAATCCGCAAAATTATTGTTGGTACTGCAGAACGTCCACGTTTGAGCGTCTTTCGTAGCAATAAGCAGATTTATGCTCAGTTGATCAACGATAAGGCAGGTGTAACGCTGTTGGCTGCTTCGTCTACTGATAAAGCAATCGTTACTCAATCAGGAACGAAATCTGAAATTGCGGCTCTTGTCGGTAAAGCTCTTGCTGATAAAGCTACAGCAGCAGGTGTGACAGAGGTAGTGTTCGATCGTAACGGGTATTTATATCACGGAAGAGTTAAACAATTAGCTGATGCTGCCCGTGAAGGTGGCCTTAAATTTTAATAATCATGGCAAGTAATATTAAGAGAATTAAGACAACTGATATTGAGCTTAAAGAACGTTTGGTTGCCATTAATCGCGTAACTAAAGTAACTAAAGGGGGTAGAACATTCAGCTTTTCTGCAATTATGGTTGTTGGTGATGAGAATGGTATTGTTGGATGGGGACTAGGTAAGGCAAGTGAAGTAACTGCAGCTATTGCTAAAGGTGTTGATGCTGCTAAGAAGAATCTAGTGAAAATTCCAGTACATAATGGAACTATTCCTCACGAACAAATTGCTAAATTTGGTGGAGCTCAAGTATTCCTTAAACCAGCTTCTCATGGTACAGGAGTAAAAGCTGGAGGTGCTATGCGTGCTGTTTTGGAAAGTGTCGGAGTGCATGATATCCTCGCAAAATCTAAAGGATCATCAAATCCACATAATTTAGTGAAAGCAACATTCAATGCATTAACAGAAATGCGTGATGTGTTTACAGTTGCAGAACATCGTGGCGTATCAGTTGAAAAAGTATTTAAAGGATAGGAACTATGACTAAAATTAAAGTAACTTTAGTAAAAAGTACTATTGGTTCCGAGAAGAGCCAAAAAGCGACTGTACAAGCTCTAGGGCTAAGGAAAATAAGTCAAACTGTTGAACATAACGCGACTCCAAATATTATTGGAATGGTAAATAAAGTTAAACATTTGGTGAAAGTTGAAGAAATTTAATAGATTTAGATCAGTATTATGAAACTAAATAATCTAAAACCAGCGGAAGGATCCATTAAGAAGGTAAAACGCATTGGACGTGGTCAAGGATCAGGTAGAGGTGGAACTTCTACTAGAGGTCACAAAGGTGCCAAGTCTCGTTCTGGATACAGTCGAACTCGAGGATTTGAAGGAGGGCAAATGCCATTACAGCGTGTTGTACCTAAATTTGGATTTAAGAATATTAATAGAGTTGACTATAAAGTCGTTAATTTGGATAGCTTACAAACTATAGCTGAAAAAAATAGCCTTACTGTAGTTGATTTGTCAGCTATAGTAGCAGCAGGTTTGGCTTCTAAGAATGATAAAGTTAAGATTTTGGGTAATGGCAAATTGTCGTTAAAATTGGCAGTGAAAGCACATGCATTCTCAAAATCGGCTAAAGAGGCTATTGAAAACAATCAAGGAACTACCGAAACAATCTAAACCCAATGAAGAAGTTTATCGAAACTCTAAAGAATATTTATAAGATTGAAGATCTAAGAAAAAGAATAGGGTTAACCCTATTCTTTCTCTTGATTTATCGCTTAGGGTCATATATTGCTTTACCGGGAATTGACCCAGCGCAATTAGGTCAATTAAAAAGTCAAACTTCAGATGGGTTGCTGGGGTTACTGGATATGTTCTCAGGAGGTGCATTCTCAAATGCTTCGATATTTGCTTTGGGTATTATGCCTTATATCTCGGCTTCTATTGTAGTGCAATTATTAGGAATAGCTGTTCCTTATTTTCAGCGATTACAAAAGGAGGGAGAGTCTGGTCGTAGAAAGGTTAATCAAATAACTCGTTATTTGACCGTTATTATTCTACTACTTCAGGCTCCGGCTTACTTGACAAACTTGCATCATCAGCTGCCTATTGAGGCTTTTGCTGTTAGTGGTTGGATGTTTACAATAACATCAACTATTATTTTGACAGCAGGATCGATGTTCGTAATGTGGTTAGGTGAGCGTATTACTGATAATGGCATTGGTAACGGTATCTCCTTGATCATCATGATTGGTATCATTGCTCGTTTACCTTTTGCTGTATTTGCAGAGTTTGTTTCTCGTCTTGAAGCAGAAGGCGGAGGTATGGTAATGTTTCTATTAGAGTTTGTTTTCCTTTTCTTTGTGTTTATGGGAAGTATTTTGTTAGTTCAAGGAACTAGAAAAATTCCGGTACAATACGCAAAACGTATTGTGGGAAACAAGCAATATGGAGGTGTTCGACAGTACATACCGTTGAAAGTGAATGCAGCTGGAGTGATGCCTATTATATTTGCTCAAGCGATTATGTTCATTCCAATAACAATTGCGGGGTTTGCTAGCTCTGATAGTATGAGTGGCTTTGCAACCGTAATGTCAAATCATACAGGGTTTTGGTATAATTTCACGCAATTTGTATTGGTAGTTCTGTTTACGTACTTTTATACAGCTATCACAGTCAATCCAGTTCAGATGGCTGATGATATGAAAAAGAATGGAGGATTTATTCCTGGAATTAAGCCTGGGAAAAAGACTGTTGAGTTTTTAGATACGGTGATGTCTCGTATTACTTTGCCAGGTTCAATCTTCTTAGGTATTGTCACTATTTTACCTGCCTTTGCTATGATGGCAGGAATAAATACAGCATTTGCTTATTTCTTTGGAGGTACCTCATTGCTAATCTTAGTTGGTGTAGTTTTGGATACCTTGCAGCAGATAGAAAGTCACTTATTGATGCGTCATTATGATGGGTTGATGAAATCAGGTAGAATAAAAGGACGTACAGGTGGTGCTACTGCTATGTATTAATTGTGAATAAATTATGGCAAAACAATCATCTATAGAACAAGACGGAACAATTATTGAGGCGTTATCTAATGCTATGTTTCGAGTTGAGCTCGAGAATGGCCATGTGATAACTGCACACATTTCAGGTAAAATGCGTATGCATTATATCAAGATTCTTCCAGGAGATAGAGTTAAAGTGGAGATGTCCCCTTACGATTTAACAAAAGGAAGAATCTCGTTTAGATATAAAAATTAATTTCTTAATCATGAAAGTAAGAGTATCCATAAAAAAGCGTAGTGCCGACTGCAAAATTGTTCGCAGGAAAGGTCGTTTGTATGTGATTAATAAGAAAAATCCTAAGTTCAAACAACGTCAAGGATAATTAAATTAACTTTGTAAAATTAAATAATATGGCTCGTATTGTTGGAGTTGATATTCCTGATAATAAAAGAGGTGAAATTGCATTGACTTATATTTTTGGTATTGGTCGTAGTCGTTCACGTCTAATTCTAAAGGAGGCTGGAGTGTCTTTGGATACAAAAGTTTCAGAATGGACTGATGATGAATTTGCTGCAATTCGTTCAACCATTAATGATAACTTCAAAGTAGAAGGTGAACTTCGCTCTGAAAATCAATTGAATATTAAGCGTTTGATGGATATCGGTTGTTACCGAGGGATTCGTCACCGCGTTGGTCTACCAGTTCGCGGACAAAGCACAAAGAATAATGCTCGTACGCGTAAGGGGAAGAACAAGACAGTTGCTCATAAGAAAAAAGCTACTCAATAATCTTGGATTATGGCACAGAAATCAGGAAATACTAGAAAAAGAGTGGTTAATGTTGAAGCAACAGGTCAGGCTCATATTCACTCCTCATTTAATAATATCATTATCTCATTGACTAATAATAACGGAGAAGTTATTTCTTGGTCATCAGCAGGTAAAAAGGGATTTAGAGGATCTAAGAAAAATACTCCTTATGCTGCTCAAGTAGCTGCTGAAGAATGTGCAAAGGTTGCACATGATTTAGGGTTACGTAAAGTGAAAGTTTTTGTAAAAGGACCTGGTAACGGAAGAGAATCAGCAATTCGTGCTATTAATAGTATGGGTATTGCTGTAAATGAAATAGTAGACGTTACTCCACTTCCACATAATGGTTGTCGTCCAGCAAAAAGACGTCGTGTATAATTTTAATGTAGTGAATAATGGCTAGATATAGAGGACCAAAATCAAAAATTGCCCGTAAATTTGGTGAACCAATTTTCGGATCAGATAAAGTATTAGAGAGAAAAAATTACCCTCCAGGTTTTCATGGACTGGCATCTCGTCGTCGTAAGAAATCAGAGTATGGTTTGCAACTTATGGAAAAGCAAAAAGCCAAATATACTTATGGAGTATTAGAGAAACAATTCGCTCGTATGTTCCAAAAGGCTTCGGCTTCGAAAGGTATTACCGGAGAGGTACTACTTCAGTTATTAGAGTCCCGTTTGGATAATGTTGTTTTTCGTTTAGGATTAGCAAAGTCAAGAGCTGGAGCTCGCCAACTTGTATCACACAAGCATATTACGGTTAATGGGGAGCTCTGCAATATCCCTTCTTACTCGGTTCGTCCAGGTGACGTGATTGGCGTGCGTGAAAAATCAAAATCTCTTGAGATAGTTGTGGAAGCATTGACTTCAAATCGTTCTACTCAGTCAGCTTGGTTGGAATGGGATTCAGTCTCTATGACAGGTAAATTTCTTAATCGTCCAGAGCGTGAGGAAATTCAAGAGAACATCAAAGAACAACTTATCGTTGAGTTGTATTCTAAATAATAAAATTACTCAGTATTAATTATGGCAATATTAGCATTCCAAAAACCGGATAAGGTAATAATGGTAGAGTCTAATGACAAATTCGGAAAATTTGAATTTCGTCCATTGGAGCCTGGCTATGGAATTACAATAGGTAATGCTCTTCGTCGCATTTTACTTTCTTCTTTAGAAGGTTATGCTATTACAACTCTTAAAATAGAAGGGGTTGATCATGAGTTTGCAACTATAAAAGGTGTGATGGAGGATGTGACCCAAATCATTCTTAATCTTAAGCAAATTCGTTTTAAAAAAGAAGGAGAAGAGCAAGACGGGGATAAAGTTACGATTAGCATTTCAGGACAAGAAACTTTTACAGCAGGTGATATTAATAAGTTCATGACAGGCTTTAAGGTTTTAAATCCAGAGTTAGTGATTTGTAGGATGGAATCCGATGTAAATCTTCAGATGCAAATAACGATAGACAAAGGTCGTGGGTATGTATCTGGTCCTGAAAACAAGCCTAATGATGCTGAGTTTGGTTTGATTCCGATTGATTCGATCTTCACTCCTATCCGTAATGTGAAGTATACGGTGGAAAACTATCGTGTGGAGCAAAAAACTGATTATGAAAAATTAGTCTTTGAGATTGATACAGATGGTTCTATAAATCCTAAAGATGCCTTGAAAGAGGCAGCAAAGATCCTAATTCATCACTTTCTATTGTTCTCTGACGAGAAGATTACTCTTGATACAGAAGAAAAATATGCTAATGAAGAATTTGATGAAGAGGTGTTGCATATGCGTCAGTTGTTGAAAACAAAGTTAGTCGACATGGATCTTTCGGTTCGAGCTCTTAATTGTTTGAAAGCAGCTGAGGTTGATACTTTAGGAGAATTGGTTACGTTTAATCGTAATGATTTATTGAAGTTTCGTAACTTTGGTAAGAAATCGCTTACAGAACTTGATGAATTGTTAGTAGAATTGAATCTAACATTCGGAATGGATATTACTAAGTATAAATTAGATAAGGAATAAGCAAAATGAGACACAATAAAAAATT
>JBKEDC010000029.1:0-21430 GCA_047975205.1 Mangrovibacterium sp.
AAGTTGTGCATTATTGTGTAGTATATTAATTGATTAAGCACCATTAAAATACTAATTTGCAATGATATGTGCAACTTGTTCTTCATTAAAATCATAAATAATTAATTCCGCCAACGGGTTAAAGCATTAAAAATATATGAAAGCAACACAAGCACAACTATTAAGCTTATTAGACGGCAAAAAACAGTTTACAATACCAATTTACCAAAGAACTTACTCTTGGAAAATACCGCAATGTCAGCAATTATTTGATGATATTTTAAGAATTGGTAATGATATTACAGAGCTTTCTCATTTCATAGGCTCAATAGTATATTTTAAATCAGATAACTCTCCAATTACCAGTATGCCTGAATTGCTTGTGATAGATGGTCAACAAAGACTGACTACTGTTTCTTTAATGCTTCTTGCTTTAATTCATTACTTGAAGGAACACGTAGATGTTTCGTTAGAAGATAAGACTTGGGAAGAGATACAAGAAACTTACTTAGTGAATAAGGATAAAGAGGATGACTCTAAGTTTAAGTTGCTTTTAACTCGTAAAGACAAAACCACATTTACAAAACTCATTGATGAAATTGATATTGATGGAGAATACAGTGAAAGAGTATTGGAAAACTATCAATTCTTTAAAGATAAGTTTTGCGATGAAAATGTTCAGGCCATTTATCACGGTATAAAAAAGTTGATTATAGTTGATGTTATACTTGAAAGAGACAAAGACAACCCTCAGCTAATTTTTGAAAGTTTAAACTCAACAGGTTTAGATTTATCACAAGCCGATTTAATACGTAATTATATTCTGATGGGTCAGCCGTTAGAGCTGCAAAATGTACTTTATGAAAAGTATTGGTATCCAATGGAACAAAGCTTTGGTGAGAAAATTGGTGCTCTTGCTCGGTTTATCCGTGATTACCTTACAATGAAGGAATCATCAATTCCTAAAATCGATCTTGTTTATGAGGCCTATAAACGCTTTTTAAATTCTAAAGATGGTTTTAAATCTATTGAAGATGCAATTAAGAGTTTACACCGATATTCAAAATTTTATGTCCGTATAGCATTATTAAAGGAACAAGACACCGATATAGCTAAAAAATTAAAAGAGATAGCAAAGCTTAAAATAGATACATCTTATCCTTTCTTATTGGCTGTATATGGTGATTTTGAGAAAGAACAAATAAATAAAGATGAGTTTATTGAAATCATATCCTTGGTTTCAAACTATGTGCTTAGAAGAGCAATTTGTGGTATTCCAACAAACAGCCTTAATAAAACTTTTGCTGCTCTTTACAAACAAATAAAAAGAGAAACCTATTACAAACAAATAAAAAGAGAAACCTATTTAGAATCAGTTAAAGCTGCGTTCTTGTTAATGGATGGTTGTAGACGTTTTCCTTTGGATGACGAATTTACCAAGGAATTACAGGTTAAAGATGTTTATAATTTCAGGTCAAGAAATTATTTACTGGAATCACTTGAAAATTGGGAACGAAAAGAATTGGTTAATGCTGAAAACTATACAATAGAACACATTTTACCTCAGAACTCAAATGTATCTCCACAATGGCAACAAGAACTTGGAGAGAATTGGAAAGGAATAAAAGACAAATATCTACATTCGTTGGGTAATCTGTCGTTAACCGGATATAATTCAGAGTTATCGGATAGACCATTTGCGGATAAAAAATCTATTAAAGGTGGTTTTAATACAAGTCCTTTGTTTTTGAATGCCTCAGTAAGAGAAGCTACAACTTGGAATGAAGATGCTATTCTTAAAAGAGCTTCCAAATTAGCTGAAAGAGCCTGTAAAGTATGGCAAAAGCCTAATTTATCTAATGATAAATTAGAACTGTACAAAGAGCCTGAAACTACTAAAGAACAAGCCGTTTATAACATTGAACATTTACAAGGTGATAAATTATACAAGAATCTTAAAAAACGAGTTTTAAATTTAGATGCTTCGGTAAGAGTAGAATTTAAAAAGTCATACATAGCATTTGAAGCACAAACAAATTTTGTGAATGTTGTTCCTCTAAAGACAAGATTACATCTTTATATTAAAGACCCGAAAGGTATTTGTAAAGATGTATCCGGTTTAATAGAATGGGGCAATGGAGATGTTGAAGTAGTTTTAAAAAAGCTTAATGATTTAGACTACATAATGGAATTGATAGAACAAGTATTTGAAGGACAAGTTGAATCAGTATAATCCCACCACACAGCCATTTGCTTCCAGTAGGTTCTTTTCGTTCGCTCGTACCTCACTTACTACAATCACCCACTTCCTGCAACGCACAGCAAGAGAAGTCCTTCATTCCTTTCCGTTGCACTACAATCCATTCAGTCCTGCACTTGCTTTTTCCCACGCACATCCAAACGCAGGTAAAGCGGTGTTCCGCCTTCGGTCGTCAGCAAATAAAATCGCCAAACCATTACAGCACATTTTTTGGAATACTTCAATTTTAAAAGGTCAAAAAAGAGCTATAATGCCCTACGGATACTTGGCTAAAGCTACGCAGTTTGTCACTTTTATTGCGTTCCTCTGTCAGTTGTCACGGTAGTTCCCTTGGATTTTTTGCCGCTTCCTTCCGTTCCTCCAGTCAGTCGCAAAAAATCCAACCGCTACCTATAATTTTGCTCGCCTGCGGGCTGCGGCTTAATGCTGATTGATTTGCCTCCGCTATTGCTATTATGGCTATTAAAGCGGTGAGCCTTGTGTAAGTTCCATTGCTCTCCGTCTTTTTGTGTAAAGAAAAATTACAAAAAGGCTACGTTCCACTTCACACATAGCTACAAACCACCCTAAAAAGGGTTGCCATTTGTACCACCCTTGCTCCACTCGCAGGCGGCTCGCGTTGCTTGTTCAAAGTCTGCAATCCGTTCGTACCTCACTACTTGCAGTCTTCGTCCAGCCGATTAGCTCAAGACTGTTTTTACCTGCGTTTACGCACAGTTACAACCTCACAAGGAAGTATGATAGATATCGCCAAAAAGGCAATCTTCTATAAGCTGATGAATAAAACAGGCGCAGCTTAAACACTGCATCTGTCATAAAATCAATTTCTTATAAGCAAAAAAGAGCAAAGAAAAGCAATAGAAACCCTGACTGAACTACTGCACACTTATTGAAGTATCTTAGATATTAAAGGGCAAAGCCGAGTCAAGTCCAAACATTTGTTTAATCCCAAAAATATTAGAAAAGATGGGAAAAATTAATCAAGGTATTCTCGGTGGTGTCTCAGGACAGGTTGGGAATGTAATCGGTGGAACTTGGAAGGGCATTGATTACCTAAGAATTAAACCTTCCAGTGTAACGAACCCAAGAACCGAAGGACAAGTTGACCAACGTTCAAAGTTTTCAACCGTGCTTCGCTTCCTGCAACCAATGACAGATGGTTTCAAATTGTATGCTAACAAGATGACTCAGTTTAACGCTGCAATGTCTTACAATTTGAACAACGCAATTACAGGAGCTTATCCGAACTTTGCGATTGACTACGCAAATTCATTGGTTACTCGTGGTAATCTTACAGGTGCAGTAGATGGAGCGGTTTCTTCTCCAAGTGCAGCAATAGTAGATGTGACCTGGACAGATAACTCTGGAAGTGGTAGTGCCTTAGCTACTGATAAAGCAATGATTTTGCTTTACAACGCTACAAGAGGTGAAAGTGTATTTACAACAGCGGGACCAGTAAGAACCGCTGGAACAGAAACAATTTCTGTACCTTCTGAATACACTGGTGAAGATGTTGAGGGTATTCTTAGGATTTATCTCCGAAGATGGCTCTAAAGTAGCGAATAGCTCTTATTTAGGTTCTGTAACAGTTGCTTAATAGCGATTGACGTTTTCTTAGAAAACCGTCCTTTTTTAGGGGCGGTTTTTTTATCTTTACACCTCTCGATTTTCCTATCTTTAGTCCTTAATTAGCTATAATTCAACGCTTTTTGTTGCTTATTTGTATCTATTGATAGCTAATTAATTGATAATCAGTAGTGCATTGCATTTTGTATCGGAAAGTAATCACACTTCTATTTGTTAGTTAAATGATTGTTTTATTGATGTGTAATTGCCTCACCCTATCTTCAAAAATAACTAAAACTGATTAAGGAAAATGCCAATATTCGGGAACATCCTCACTTCTATAGCTCTGCAAAGTGTAGTTATTCTTCAAATAGCTCATTTAGTGCAGCATAATAATCTTCGCGCCACCCTTCTACAATGTTATCGTAGGCATCATCAGGTATATTGGTATGTTTGACTTCCATACTTGTTCCTCCTTTATTAGGGTGTAATTTAATTGTAACAATAGACTGTTCTTTTTCTCCAAAATACCATTCTTGAACAAGTTTTTTATTTTGTTCAAATTCAATATTTTTTCCACAAATAGCACCATCCCACATTTCAAACTCAGAGTTTGGAGTTGTTTCCATTATGCAATCCTCTCCTGTCCAAATTTCAATCATAAACTTGTTCGTTAGTGCATTGTAAATGTCTGCCGGATCAGCATCAAGCTGAAAGTACGCCTTAAAGTCTTTCATTTTTTAATTAATTATTTTTCTCCTTCGTTTTATCTCTCTATCTAATGAATACGTAAATCCTAGAGTAAAAAATTCTCTGAACTGCCACTTTGCTTTATAAATGGCTTCACCGGAAGCATCTACTTTTCCGGTATCAAAAGTCACGTTGTCATCGTATAAAAGATGCAATATAATTTGAGCTTTCATAAAGTTGTTAATTTTAAAATCGAATGTATTTTCCCAATCAACATCATATGCTGTGAATATGTTTTTGTAGTCTATGAACATTTTATATTTTGTGTTAACAGATAAATTTTCAAATATTTTCTGCGAATATGCAATATCCAAGTTAAGACCTAAATCCCAAAAACTTTTTGAATCTTCGTCAATACCAAACTGCGTTTGATCGTAAATTGAAGTATCTCGCATAGAAACACATTTTATTGTAATTGGAGATACAAATAATGATAGGTTATCATCCTTCTTATAGTCCATACCTAATTTAAATAGCGATTTTAATGGAGCCATAAAACCTGATTTTGGAGTTGTTCGGTCCGGATAATCATAGCTATTAAACAGCTGTGTTTCTAAATCAGTTTCTGCTGTGTAATACCATTTTTTTACTGCTTGCAAACCAAATTTAGAAATAAGTTCAAATCTATCTTCATTCTTTTCCAATCCACCGTCACTCGGACTTATCCAGCCGCTTCGTACATCTAAAGTATTACTCCAGGTAATCTTATCTAGATTATAGTTGGCATAGCCTTTAAAAGTAAAAAGCCCCGCTAATGAGGTTTCTCCCCCTTTTACCCAATTTTTCAGATATGTTTGATTCAACGCAAGATTAAGTACACCCCCATATGTCCAAGGTGTAACAATTTCATATTTTTTCTTTATGTTGGTCAGATTATCATCTAAATTCACTCGAGCAAGATCGGCTCCTCTATGTTTACGTTCTCTAAAACGATTTAGAGTAACACCATCATCGATAAACATCGCAATAGAGTTTCTATCTTTAGTAAGTACGCGAACACCTAGAGAGTCTTTTTGTATATTTTTTATAAAAAAACGAGAAGTAAATGGTTGATTGTTGCTCAATAAAACTTCAGTAGAATCTTCCATAGAATTATATATCCACATGGAAATTCGTTCATTATTGACATAATTTAGGAGTATACGCAAGCTGGTATTAATTGAATCATTTGCTTGCTTAGTCACTTGTTCATTGTATGATTCAAGCATCTGACGATTCTGTTTAGCTATATGAATGGCATATTTACGTTGTTCTCCTAAAGAATAAGTAGTTACTACTTGTTCTTTGTAAATATTGCTTACTGAATCTTCTGCTTGCTTTAATATCGTTGCATTATATTTTTGACGAGCTTCTTCTAAAATAGCACTACGTATACTATCCATTTTATGCACACGTTTAAGGTCTTCAACTGAGTGCTTAGTGAGATTTATCATACTGTCTAAGGCAAGTAAGCTGTCAGGCAGATCAACATATTTTGATCCTATTAATTTTGATGCCTCATTTGGAGTAAGCAAGTTTATATTTAATTGAGCTTGTTCTATAATGCTTTTTGGAACTTTAATTTCATTAACATTAAAATTATCACGAACGTTCCTATCAATTTTTGCCTGTTCTTCTTTAAGTATTTGATGACTAACGTATCCCGGGGCATTCAAACTGTCAGACACATTATCTAGCGTTCTGAAAAAGTAACGTTTTTCTGATGATTGATAGTCTTCCAAGCTTCCTAGAATAGTATCTACTCGTTGATCTTTTAAATAATGAACCAAACTGCGCATCTTTAAAGCTACCTCATAGTTCTGAGGATACCATTCCGTGTATCTACGCAAATAATAATCAATATTTTTAATACTTGTTGCTACGGAGTCGATCTGTGCTGTATTCGAATCAGCCTGAGCTTTCATCAGGAAGAAACTACCCCATACAGTAATTGAACAGAATAAAAAACGATAAATATTCTTCATAGTTTTTCTATTGTGAGTTCCATATTTTATATGGACATTTGACTAAAGATGAGTTATGATATTTAGGGTCTCCTGAAACTTCACATTCAACCCATTCCGGTAATGAAATTATTTCGTCTTCTGATGATAATTCGCATTCAGCCACTATTAAACCTTCATTATCTCCGGAAAACACATCAACTTCCCACTTTTTTCCTTCATACATATAGATGTGTCTTATCTTTTCAATAGGAGAATTCTCGGATAGTCTCATTAATTGCTTTGCATCTTCAAAAGGTATTTCATACTCAAACTCCGAGCGAGAAATCCCAACTGTTTTTCCTTTTATCGTAAGATAGGCCTTGTCATCTGCTAAACGAATCCTGACAGTTGTATTCAAGTTGTCATTTAAATACGCTTGAGCAATTCTAATTTGCTTTATGCCATTAGGTTCAAAGCCCTCTTTTAGTATAAATTTTCTTTCTATTTCGATACCCATAAAAGTGTTATTATCAATAATCAAATAAATTACCTACTAATGATTTCGTATTCATCTGTTGTGTTCACCCCTTTCAAACCCTCTGCGGTATAATACTTTTCAAGAGTTCCTTTTAATTTAACGCCATAGCCAAATGATGCTCCTTTAGTAGAACTAAGCCCCAAAGCTTTTCTCACATTCGATGATGATCCCGACAGTTCTACAAATAGCATATTTGCCACATTAGTTTCTCCGGGAGTGGAAGCAATAGCGATATTGCTATCTTTGGCCTCTTCGTAGTTAGTAATCACATTAATCGAACTTTTGATATATCCCACAATGTATCCTTCAACCCAAGCATAAGAACCATCTTGCCTAGCTTTAGCTTCGCTTATGGTGTAGGGATTATATTTTCCTCCTTTTTCTAGTGTAGGATCTGTATTTGACAATTCGCCATCTGCAATATCCCAATTGATGTTTGTGGTGTCTAAAGATGAATCAACAATAATATTGAAATTAGAGTCTCCGGTCTCTAAAGTTCCCCCTTCATAATCAAAATTTAGTGTAACAACAGTACCTTTAGGAAGTGGTTCTGAAGTTAAGAATGTGCGATACACTTTTTCAGAGTTTTCTGTATAGCTTAAAACAACCTGTTGCTTTTTTCCTCCTTCAACATAAATGGCATCCATCTTGTCTGAGCTTAAAAGTATTCCATCAATATTAAAGATATAATCCGGATATCCTAATTGGAATTCTTCTGTTAGCACTATTTCTAACTTAGAGGTTAATAAAGATGCGGTAACTTCAACTTTAGTAACATCATCGGGATTTATTATAAAATCCTGACTTCCTGAGTATATCCACATCTCCTCCTGTGTTGGGAAAGGAAATTTTTCCAAAGCTTCACTATACACTTTCACTTGGTATTGACCGGCAGTTAAAGTAATCTGGCTAGCCATTTCTCCGTAAGATTTTGGATAGCCTGACAATAAAACGCCATTATGATTGTAAATATATATCATATAGTCATTGGTTTCTGCGCTCTTTAAATCAATCTTCTTATCTAACTCTTGAAGAGCTTCAACATTTGTCTTCAATTCTAGATATCCCATCCCTACGTAAGAACTTGAACTAAATTTACAAGATTGAAAAATAATTAGTACGAGCAAAAAAAGTAAAGTATATTTCATAAACAGTAATGTATTACATTATCAAGTTGTTTTTATAACTAATTGATAATCTCTAACTGAGATATTACTCGTTTGGCTAATTTTTGTTTCCGTTCAATGTGATCTCTCAACTCTTGTGCAAAGCTGTTTTCCTCAAAACTACCTCGAACTCGTTGAAAATCTTGCTGACGAACAGCACTGTCTCCATCTATACCAAATCCTGCCATTACATCATTAGTAAATTCTTTGTGAGCATCTTTTAATAATAACTCGTCAAGTTCCACAACAGACTTTTCCCATTCCCTTACCAATTTAATAATGTCATCAACAGAAAAGTCTTCAATATTTCTTCCGGAGTATTCTTTAATAAAGTCTACAGTCCATGTCCACTCATATTCATAATATTGTTCATGCAATTGTTTCATATAACTGTCTAATTTCTTTTGGGTGTGAATCGTACCTTTGGAAATAGCATTTACTAATCCTAGTATCTCACTTTTTGGAGCAATTAATCCGGAAATATCAAGCCATTCTCCCTTCCCAATCTCAGTAGATGGTTTAAGACAGTTATGAATATCCTGTGTAGTATAAATGTCTTTTTTATTTAGCCGAGTGATAATAGAATTACCCAAAAATTTCAAGATAGCCAATCGGTAGAGCTTTACACCGTTATGCATTGATGAGCGTCTGATTTTTGTATTGTTGTATGAAAATACTTGAGTAGATTTACCGGATATTGTTTCAATCTTACCCAATGTTTCAATGGCTATGCGCATTTTGTGTATAGTAAGCGGGCTTAGCAAATTGAAATTTATATAGTCCAACTTATTAGAGTCTGTACGTTTATCGCGTTTAGGCCATTTTAAAGCATCGCGTATAGTGCCTACACTGCGTAGGTTAACTCCCGGAACTAACCATGTTTCATTTTTATCCTCAATCAGATAAGAAAAAGGAATATCAGAAGTATCTGAATGCATAGTATGCCTTCCCATAATCAGGGTAAAGGCTCCGATTCTAGCCGGCCAAAGGATATAAGAATCACTTGTTGTTTTAGAGCCTCTTTCAACGACACCATGGTGTATCGGACCCAATTTATACATATGGTTACTTTGATTAGACCCACTTCCGGCATTTAGAAACGAATACATACCAGCAATAAGTAGAGTCGATTTATGGTGAGTTACGGTGTAAGGTCCGGCAAATATGGCACAAGCTTCTCCATGAAATCCCTGACAATTTGCAAAAAACACCGAATTTTCAGCAGAGTACTGTGCACCTAGTTCACAACTCTGACCAATAAAACAATTAGATATCAGAACACCATCTTTTATCTTAGATCCCGTAGCAACAATAAATCCTCTCATACTTACTTGACAACCAATATAAGTTTGAGCCTCGGCATTAGAATGTACCGTTCCATTCTCTAGTATTGACACAGCATTTATTTGGGCAAATTCTCCGATGCAAACATTCTTGATTTCTCCACAATTAGTTATGCTAGCATGCTTTTTTATTCTTCCTTGATTAGAACGAACTGAGGAGGAGTAACTGTGTATAATCTGTTCCACAGCCTGAATCATATCTCGTCGATGTTTATACATGGCCATAATGTATGCTAAATGAGCCGACAAATAATCATATATCATAATTTGTCGTCCACCCGTTTCATCCATTACATTTACATTCAAACCATTTCCAAAGGTTGAGTAACCATCAGTAGCTATCCGAGAGCAGCTATCAATAACTACTCCTTCTTCAATTATGTAGTTTGCTATGTAGTTGTTAATATTGTTGATATATACATTATTTCCGATTGTTGAGTTGTGGATGTGGGCGTTATAAATACCACAGCGTTTAGGTACTCCTCCCAGTAAAGTTAATGTAGCCTCTTGCAGACCAATCTTACAAGAACCAGAGAACTCAACTTGCTTAAATACCGATAAGTTGATCGGTTCTGCAAATGTTACGTCTTGCCAATTCTGAGCAGAACACATTTGGTTTTCTAACTGTGTTATTTCTGAAATATTTAGACAACGATATGTATCTGTCATTTATTTATGTTTTATGGTAAGCAAATAGTCATAATGTTCTCCCCATTGTACAGATTCAACTTGAAAACCGGCTAAATCTACATAAGGCTTCAGTAGATTATAATCTGCATATAGCCACGAAAAGCTTTTTGACTTTTTCCTTTTGTATTCTGTTTGATATGTCAACTCCCCATAATATTTCCCTGCTATATTAATGTCAGCAGATCCGTCTTCATTTTCGTATAAATAAATTAAATCTGATGAATCCATAAATATTCTGCCATCAGGCTTAAGCAGAGTTTTCAACTTAGAAAAAAATGTAGGCAAGTTATCCAAAGTTCCGGCAATTCCTACCCCATTCATAAGCAGTAGTATAGTATCAAAGGGTTGTGATTTGAAGTTGTAGAAGTCGGCTTGAATGGCTTCTGCTACACCTCTATCTTGCAACACTGCCACGCATTTCTCACTTCTTTCCAAAGCAACTACCTCACATCCCTTATTTTCCAAATACACAGAGTGACAGCCTGCACAAGCTCCTATATCCAGAACTCTTCCCTTAGCCGATTGCATAGCATATCGCTCTAAAGGAGGCATATCTTCGTATTTGCGAAAAAAATAGGGTATTTGCATTTCGTCTGTATCGAAATCGACAGAATGCACATATACCAGAGCTTTATCTTTTTTAAAATGATAATTAAAAACAGCTTCCCCAATAGGGTCGAATTCTTCCATTACTGATTAATTAATCTAATTGTTTTCTTCAAAAATATAAAAAATTAGATAAAAGCAACAAGTAATTTATTCTAGTTTTAGCTTTTGAATTCTGGATTCCATACTTTAGGGTTTAAAAAAAAGATATTCTTTATAATCCTTACCTTTTTAAATCACATATTATAAACTTCATTTTAAGTCACAAAATATAGGTTCAGTTTTTTATATATTCAATTTTAGTTATGTTTGAACCTATTTAAAAATATATACATGAAAAAAATACAGTTTCTATTTTGCATCATTTTATTAGCATCTTGTTCTCAAAATAGGATAAAGATTGCTTGCATTGGCGATAGCATCACGGAGGGATACGGAACATCTAAGTTTCAAGAAACTTCTTACCCTTCTTTTATGCAACAAGCATTAGGAAATAAACAATATACCGTGTTAAACGCCGGGAAAAGCGGAACAACCCTTCGTAAAGGGGGCGATTATTCTTATTGGGTAACTCATGCATTAGACAGCGTATTTGTATTTCAACCTAATATTGTTGTCATTCAGTTAGGCACAAACGATACTAAAACTTATAATTGGAATTCCAAAGAGTTTAAAAAAGATTATCAAGCTCTGATAGACACCCTTTCCAATCTATCTTCTCAGCCTAAAATTTATATGGTTCTTCCTGTTCCTGTTTATTATACAAAATGGACTATTAACGACTCTATATTAATAAATTATGAGATTCCAATTTTAAAACAATTAGCTAAGGAAAATAATTTGCCGGTAATTGATGCTTATCATGAGATGCAAGGATTGGAAGAACATTTTCCGGATGGTGTTCATCCTGATGATGAAGCTACTCAAAAACTAGCCGGAGTAATTCAAAAAGGGTTAGATTTATAGTCTTCTTGAAATAAAAATGGTTTTGTAGTTCGTGCTACAAAACCATTTTTGCTAATCTACCATTGAGTTGTTTTTATCCAGTCAACAACAAATTTTGCATTTTCATAAGGGATGTCCGGTAAAAATCCATGTCCCAAGTTAAAAATCCAATCTTGATTTTCTTGAAAGTAAGGTTTATACTTTTCCAATTGTTTGGTTATTTCTTCTTTGGATTGATACAAATAGCGAGGATCTAAATTTCCTTGTAAACCAACTTTCGGATGCACCATTTTTCTAGCTTCTTCTAAAGGAATTTGCCAATCTACACTCACAAAATCACATAAGTCTGGCGTTATCGACTTAAAGCCTGTGGCAAATCCTTTCGGAAAAAATATAAATGGCGTTCCCGTGCTTCTAATGGCATCAGATATTTTCTTTACCGCCGGCATAAACATTTCTTGATATAGTGCTGTCGGGATTAAGTTAGCATGAGTTTCAAACAATTGAAAACATTCTACTCCATGCTTTATTTGTTCTTGTGCATAATGAACAGCTAAATCTGTTACGACATCAATTAAACGTTGTGCTTCTTTCTTATGCTGAAATATAAATTTCATAGCATCAGGGAAAGCTTGGTTTCTACTAAGCCCTTGAATCATATAACACATCGTAGTTAATGGAGCTCCGCAAAAACCAATAAGCGGAGTTTCTCCTTTTCGTTTGACTATTTCTTGAATATTTCGATAAATATATTCCAGCTTTTGTGGTTGTGGATTCAATGCCTCTACCGGTTTATCAATACCTTTTAATGGATTCTGAAATACCGGACCTTTATCAGTAAATTCTAAATTCATACCCATAGCATTGGGTATAACTAAAATATCTGAAAATAGAATTGCTGCATCAACACCTAGATCATCGATGGGCATGAGTGTAACATCGGCACAAAGTTTCGGACTTACCATTAATTCGTGAAACGTATATTGCTCTTTCAATGACATATAATTAGGCAAGACCCTACCTGCTTGGCGCATAAACCACACCGGAGGACGCGTCGTTGACTCTCCTCGAAGTTTATTTAAAAAGATAGAATTAGTCATTACAACTGTTTTAATGATTTTGCGTGAGATGCAATGAAACGCTCTAAATCTTCGTCTTCATGAGCATATGATATAAACAAGCATTCAAACTGAGATGGTGCAATATAAAACCCGGAATTTAATGAAGATCGGAACACATTGGCATAGCGTTCTGTGTTTGAAGTCATAGCCGTTTGATAATTATAAACAGATCCTTCGCCGGTGTAGAATAAAGTCATGATAGAACCGACCCTATTAATTAGCCCGGGAATACCGACCTCTTGGAGGTTCTTACTTAGTCCTTCTTCCACTAATGAAGATTTTCTTTCCAATTCGCTATAGATAGTAGGATTATCTTTTAAGGTCTTTAACATTTCTACTCCTGCAGCCATAGCAAGCGGATTTCCTGATAATGTGCCGGCTTGATAAACCGGGCCATCGGGAGCAAGGCAATCCATAATTTCCAATTTTCCGCCATAAGCTCCTACCGGCAATCCTCCACCTATTATTTTTCCCATGGTGGTTAAATCCGGAGTAACTCCAAAATATTTCTGAGCACCGCCCGAACTTAAACGAAACCCGGTTATAACCTCATCAAAAATTAAAACACTTCCGTAAGCAGAAGTTAAATCTCGCAAACCTTGAAGAAAACCATGTGCCGGAGGAATGACTCCCATGTTACCTGCTACAGGTTCTACTATAACCGCAGCTATTCGATCTTCATGCTTAACAAATAACTCTTTAACCGACTCCAGATTGTTATATTCTGCTGTTAATGTATCTTGTGCAGATGCTTTGGTTACTCCGGGACTATCCGGCAAGCCCAAGGTAATTGCTCCACTTCCTGCTTTAATCAAAAATGAATCCGCATGACCATGATAGCACCCCACAAACTTAATTACTAAATCACGACCGGTATAACCTCGAGCTAATCGCAAAGCACTCATAGTAGCCTCAGTTCCCGAGTTTACCATACGAACCTTGTCCACCGATGGCATCATATCACAGATTAAGGAAGCCATTTCACTTTCAATCAATGTCGGAGCCCCGTAGCTGGTACCCAATTCAGCTGCCTTCTGAATAGCCAACACAATGTCAGGTTGAGCGTGCCCGAGAATCATTGGACCCCATGAAGATACAAAGTCAACATATTTATTGTCATCAATATCCCATATGTATGAACCTTTAGCCTTTTTTATAAAAAGAGGATTTATGCCCACACTTTTGAATGCTCTGACCGGTGAATTTACCCCACCGGGTATTAATTTCTTAGCCTCTTTAAATGCAGCTGTACTGTTATCGTAATTCATAATTAATTATTGCTTTTGTGGTTAATCATTGGAGATCCTGTTTGTATATCAGGTTAAATTTACACTCTATTACCTTTTTTCAATTCAGACAGTACAAACTCTTTAGCATGATAGCTTATAATTACATCGGCTCCCGCTCGCTTTAAAGAAGTTAAAATCTCTTTGATCAAGCGTTCTTCATCAATCCAGCCATTGGCAGCAGCAGCTTTCACCATAGAAAACTCGCCACTCACATTATAAGCCACTACAGGCATATTAAACTCATCCTTTACTCTTCTGATAATATCCATATAGGAAAGGGCCGGTTTTACCATAACCATATCGGCTCCTTCCTCGATGTCAGCTTCAACTTCTCGAAGTGCTTCATCGCCGTTAGCCGGATCCATCTGATAAGTAGAACGATTGCCAAATTGAGGTGCGCTATCTGCCGCATCTCTAAAAGGGCCATAAAAACCACTGGCATATTTTGCCGAATACGCCATGATTGGTGTTTTCTCAAATCCTTCAGAATCTAAAGCTGCTCTAATCACAGCCACTCTTCCATCCATCATATCGCTTGGAGCAATAATATCAGCTCCTGCCCGAGCCAAAGTAATTGATTGAGCGGCTAGGGTTTCTAAAGTAGAGTCATTTTCCACATCACCATCAACAATTGTACCACAATGACCGTGCGTTGTATATTCACAATTACACACATCGGCAACAATCAATATCTCGGGAACTTCTTTTTTTAATACTTCAATAGCCATAGGTACAATAGCGTCAGGTTCGCAGGCACAAGCACCAGTATCATCTTTTTCTTCAGGAATACCAAAAAGCAATATCATCTTTACACCGGTTGTTTCCACCAAATCACGCACTTCTTTTACTAGCTCGTCAATAGACAGCTGATAATTTCCGGGCATTGATTTGATTTCATTACGAATACCATCGCCATGACAAACAAAGTATGGCATAATAAGATCATCTCGATTAACTTCTGTTTCGCGCACCATGTTTCTGATGGCTGCACTCTGGCGCATACGTCGAAGGCGTGTTATAGGAAAAGTCATAATTATATAAGTTTGTTTTAGGCAATAATTACATATTGCCTTTTTATATTCCTAAAAATATTTAATCAAAAAGCTAAAGCTTCTTGTAATAAGGTTTCAAAGTTTTGTCGGCTTGCTATTAGTGTAGGTTTTATACCTAGCGTTCTGCAAGCCGATGCCGTTGTTTCACCAATACAAGCCAACCGCCAATTAATTTTCCGTCCTTCAAAGTTGAGAAATAAGCTTTTTACGGCTGATGGACTTGCCACTAAAATTAACTTATATTCATCAGCCAAAATGAGTTGCCTTACTTCTTTGTCTTGTAATGATGCTAACTGTGTACTATATACATCTATACGGTCGATTTTATGTTTCTCTCCCATGCCTATCTGCAGGTTAAATGATGCCATTTCTCCCAGAACTGCCAAAATTTTATCTTTCGGTTCAATTAAATCAACCAAAGCTTTTGCCATTGCCGATGAAGAGCTGCCATCTCCCACAAAATCAGCCTTATAACCATATTGTTCGAGTTCATGTGCTGTGGAATGACCCAAAACCGCAATTTTCCCTTCATACGAAGCATCATGAAAAGCTTTAAAGTAACGAATGCCATTCTTACTCGTAAATAACAACCAATCATATGAATTAAGCGGATTAATCAGCCGATAATCTACACTTTCTATTTGAATCGCCGGAGAAAAAAGCAAATCAGACCGATTAAACTCATCTAGTTCAGGCTTATTAAAGGCACAGATAATCTTTTTCAATTTATATTGTTTTTTAGCTAATGATATGCTTTGTTCTCAAACTAATCGGGTTTTATTTTCGAATAGCATTTAGTATTTCTTTTGCACCTTTTTCCAAAATGAGTTCACCAAGTTCTATTGCTTTCTCTGAAGCTAAATCAGTTTCGCATGAAATACTCTCACGCACTACCCTAGTCCCATCAACATCAGCAACAAGAGCTGTCATTATAAAATTGGAATCTTTCATTGCACTTAAACAGCCCACCGGAACCTGACATCCTCCCTCTAAGGTTCGTAACAAACAACGCTCTGCCATGCACTCTATCCACGTCTTCTCATCGTTTACAGCATCTAAAATATCTGTTATCTCTTCATTATTTTCGCAAACCTCAATGGCTACAGCTCCTTGGCTAACGGCGGGAAGCATAATATCTTCATTCAGAAACTCGGTAATTTGCTCTTGATATCCCAATCGCATAAATCCGGCTCCTGCCATAACTATCGCATCACAAACCCCTCCATTCATTTTTGCCAATCGAGTTTCTACATTTCCTCTAATATCAACAATTTGAAGCTTCGGATTATAAGCTAATAATTGTGCTTTTCGGCGAAGACTTGATGTTCCTATCTTATCATCCTCAGTCATCTCACTGAGCATTCTACCATCCTTAGACACAAGCACATCTCGCACATCGGCACGAGGAAGAACGGCACCAATTATTAATCCGTCAGGTAATTCCGTAGGCATATCTTTGAAGCTATGCACTGCAATATCTACATCTGTATTAATCAGAGCGTGCTCAATTTCTTTTGTGAACAACCCCTTATCGCCAATCTTTGATAAAGATGTGTCTAATATTTTATCTCCCTTAGTTTTAATGATAACTATTTCGGTTTCGATTTGGGGAAATTTGTCTTTTATTATTCGCTGCACTTCGTTAGCTTGCCATAAAGCTAATTTGCTTCCGCGAGTTCCTATCTTGATTGTTTCTTTCATATTTGGTTATTCTGAAAAAAGCTTATTTACTATTTTAACATAATCGGAATGACGGCCATTATCGCTTAATATTTTTAAGTTTTTAATCATGGTATTTGCCATCTTTTCGCTATAATGCCGACTAAATTCGCTTAATAATGCCAACTCATCTTGGGTTTTGTTTTTGGCAAATACTTCTAGCTCTGTTTGTTGTGTTGCATGCATCCGATGAATTATTTTTTGAATAGTTGGCGATAGATTCCTTCCGCTCAACCAATCTAGAAATTCACTTACTTTTTCATCTATAATTTCTTCGGCAGTGGCTATTAATGCTTTTTTCTTTTCTTGATTATTTGCCACTACTTCTTGCAGATCATCAACGTTAACGAGCGTAACATTTGAAAAGCTATTTAACTCTTCATTTATATTTCGCGGAACTCCTAAATCTATCATCAGCTGTCGGCGTTGATTTGTGGTTGTATTCACCACTGGTTCTTGAGCCCCTACAGCACTAATAACAATATCTGCTTTAATGACGGCATCGTCCAATTCCTCGAATGGGCGAACCTTAGCATCATAATTTTTTGCTAAAATATCAGCCTTATGTTTGGTTCTGTTTATCAAGGTGATATTTTTGCAACCTTTCTTATATAAGCTTCGAACTGTCAGTTCTCCGGTCTCTCCCGTACCTATTAAAAGAATTTCTTTATGTGTGAGTTTTGGAAACTCCAAAGCACATTTTTCAACAGCTGCATAACTTAAAGAAAAAGCTCCGGTACTCATTTTTGTTTGTGTTCGCACCTGCTTACCTGCTTCCAATGCTTTGTGAAACAAGCGGGTAAGCTCTTTATCCAAAGTGCCATTTTCATCTGCCAATTGAAAAGCATTCTTTATTTGCGAAACAATTTGATATTCGCCCAACACAATGGAATCTAAACTTGAAACAACTCGAAATAAATGATTGACTGCATCTTGATGTTCATAACCATAGAAGTATGATTTTTGGCAATCGGTTACTCCCGTAAAAGTTACTAAATTCTTTACGATAACCATATTTGCCACATCTCGGTTGCAAGATGTTGTTCGGTAATAAAATTCCGTTCTGTTGCATGTAGATAAAATAAGCATGGCATCGATATGTTGTCCACTGCATATCTTTTTTGCTAATGCCTTACTGTTTTCATCATCTAAAGCAAATTGTTCACGTATGTGTATCGGAGCTGTTTTATGGCTAAGACCAATTATTCCAATCATATTGAGATGTAACTGATGTTAAATTATTTAGTTCACTTATTCTATATATCCTCGCAAGTATGCGAATACTAAATAAATATCGGAGGAGAAAGCCCTGAGCTGGTGATACAAATTATTGATTGATAACTGTTAAAAGATGAGGTATTATATTTTTGTTTGACTTCTATAATCGGCACGTTCAAATCCGGTTGCAAATAGTTAGCAAATTCGAATTTCAAATCATGGTAATAATACGTATCTTCTGCTATCGAACCTGATAAATACTTTTGCGAAGGTACTTGCTGAGATATAAGATGCAGCGGTTCATTTTCAGCGGCTGTATCTATTTCATTATTTGGTTGAAATAAAGCCACTAAAATCATCCCTACCAACAATAAGTATGGAATTTGTGTACTTATAAGACCTACAAAAAACATATGCATTTATCTTGAATTGCAAAAATAACAATCAAACTAAAAATATACTATTAAAATCATTCTATTTTAGGAAAATAACCAAAATTGCATCTTTGAGTTGCAGTGTATTAGTAATCAGTTTCTTAAAAGTAGTCTAAACTTTTTTATACTATGAGTATACATTCAGTTTTGTATTTCCATACTTTTTCTCGGCGAGAAAAGATTCCATTATTTATTTGATCGAGTAATCTTTTAGGCAGAAAAGAGGGAATAATGATAAGTTCTCCCTTTTCTTCGCTGAGAAAAGAGTGAAAAATACCAATGTGAGCTTATTATGAGTTTTGAATAGAAAGAAAAAATAAAAGTTAGTCCGATTATTACGCTTCCACCATCACTAAATATGTCGTGTAACCAATGTAGAATCCGAATAATATACTAGCCTCCCAACGATCAATCTTCTTTTTCTCTCCGGTTAGCATCGATGTAAATAAAAATATAGTTCCTCCAATTAATATGAATAAATCGATATTGAATTTCGGGTTATATGCTATTGGTTTAATTATACTGCTCACCGATAAAATCAAAAGTATATTGAAGATATTAGAACCTATAACATTACCTATGGCTATGTCGCTGTTCTTTTTTGTTGCTGCCACAACTGATGTTACTAATTCAGGTAATGATGTACCTGCTGCTACAATGGTTAAACCTATAATTTTTTCGCTAATATGTAAGGCATGTGCTACCTGAATACTATTTTGCACAACAAGCTGTCCTCCAAGAATTAACCCAACCAAACCGATGATAATTAAACCCCAAATTCTTTTTCCTGATTTTTGTGATTCTGCAATTGTCGTTTGCTCTTCATTCGTCGTTTGCTTAAATACATAATATAAGAAAAGACAAAAGAGAAATAATAGTATTAAACCATCAACGGTACTCATATAAGTTTGACCTGAAAATGTAAAGTCATTGACTAAGGATAGCAATAATAACGTTACAAACAAGGAAATTGGTATTTCTTTCCAAGCTGTTGATGATTGGACTTTTATAGGTAAAATCAGACCTGATAGTCCAAGAATAATAAATAAATTAAAGTTATTACTTCCGATAATATTTCCGAACACTATATCAGCATGTCCTTGCATGGAGGCTATGTTATTTACAACAAATTCAGGAGCTGACGTTCCGAATGCAACAATCGTTAAACCTATAACTAGGTTTGATACTTTATACCTTTTTGCCAATGCAGAAGCTCCTTCTACTAACCAATTTGCCCCAAATATTAAAGAGGAAAATCCAAAAATAATCAGCAAAATAGAAACTATCATATAGATTTATTCCGTTGTATTTGTGAAAAATGCAGCTAAAAACTATTATATGCAATCATCAGGCTCTTCAGTATCGTCAATGTTTTCTGAATTTGAAGATTTTCGAGCACTACCTATTACGGCAAAACCTTTTTCTTTAAAGGCTTGAAATTTATCTTTGGGACTCTCGCCTAATTCTTCAAGAGATTCTTCTTCTGTGCCCAACATGATTGCTATCCATCGTGTAGATTCATTCGATTCCAGCATAATCTTAACTACTATGGTTAGCGGAACTGACAAAAACATTCCGATAGACCCAAATATAAATCCCCAAACAATTAACGATAGAAATACAACTAAGGTTGACAATCCTAATCCTTTTCCCATCACACGAGGTTCAATGAAATTACCCATGATCATATTCACCAATAGATATCCGGTACCTGTCCATAAAGCTCCCATCCAACCTAATTGAACTAAGGCTAAAGCAACTGCCGGAATTGCAGCTATAATAGAACCAATATTCGGAATATAATTCATCATGAATGCTACAACTCCCCATAACACGGGATAATCAACACCTGAAAGAAGCAACCATAGCCAAATAAACACACCAGTAACAATGCTTATAATTGTTTTTATGAAAAGATAGTTTCTAATTTCATCACTGATTTTATTGATACTTGATGCTTTAATATATTTATTGTGGTTAAGTAATCTTCCCTTTGTTGCAAAGATTTTGGCCTCAAGTAATATGAATATCGTAATTAATAATATTAGAAAGAAGTCAGAGAGAAAGCCTCCTACCTCACTTAAAGCTGACGTTGTTAGCGAAAGCAATTTGTCTGGATCAATCTTTGCTAAAAGTTCCTCTGTATTAATTCCGGCATCGAATCGTTCTAATCCACCAAGCATGGTTGATAGTTTAGCATCTAATTGGGCTTGATAGATTGGTAAGTCATTTACAAACTGAGAAAAGCTAGTTCCTATAACTCCACCTAACGAAATAAATATCAAACATATGAACAGTAAAGTAATGAGTATTGATAAGCCATAAGGTACTCCTTTTTTTTCCAACCAGAATATGGGCTTCATGCAGATAATGCTCACAAACAAAGCTAGTATCATTGGAAGAATAACAGCTTTTGCTGCCATCATACCGGCAATGACTATTACTAAAGCAGCAAGAAGAACTACATTCGAAGTTTTGTTGAATGCAGGAGAAACAGGATTAATGTCTTTTTGATCAGAATTTGCTTCCATTATCATTTTTTAAAAGTTACGGCTAAATTAGTCTAATCATTTACAAAAGCAATTTCCTCTAAGGAAATTCATTGGAGGAAAAGGTGTTTTTTTAGTTAATCTAATAATCTAGGTTTACATTGCCATAGCTTGCATCTATATTGACTCTTAATTTTGGAGGAGCATTTCTTACATTTTCTTTTACTGCAATGTTGCTTCTTTCTGTTTTTTCCAATCCTCTAGAGAACTCACAATCTCCTAAATCCAAAGATGTGTATCTTCCTATGTAGTCTATATTGTATGACTTTTCACCAAGACT
>JBKEDC010000026.1:0-20491 GCA_047975205.1 Mangrovibacterium sp.
ACAAAATAATATTCCTGCCTCATCAATCCCTTTATTAGAACGTCGCCCTTGTTCCCAAAAGCGTTGCAAAGGTAAGCATACTTCTAAATCCTGCAAGTGAAAACAGAATCTTTTTTATTACTATTCAAACCTGAAACACCGCTACCTGCTTGTAATGAGTGATTTATATCTAAAGTATTTTCTGAAGAAAATGCAATAAAACAGCATTCTGACCTTTTTAGTATGAGAGAATGAGCAGCGAAAAGCCTATTTCTAATAATTAGCTGCCCAGAATAAAGACAAATCCTCCTAATTCATCCCATCCTGCCGCAAGATTTGCTTCAAATTACGCTCACTGCTCCTTTTATATCTGATGAATAATAACAAAAAAGCCTAGCTATGCCTTTTATGAATCAGAATCTGAGGCTATATTCTAATCTTGAATGACAAAAAAAAACCTCTGCAAATACACCCCATAAATAAACCATATGAAAATCACTGTATATTCGCCCTTAAATTTTAACCCACCTCTTTTGAAAAATATTATTTACTATTGTTCGATTCTATTGGTATCTCTCAATATATCTTGTAAAGAAAATGAAGATAACGACGACTTGAATCCTACAAATGGTTTTACCAATGAAACCGGAATGCAAACAGACTTATATCCAATCAATCAAAATGGCTACTTATCTTATATTAATACAAGTGGAGAGGTAATATTAAATACGACATCTGCTTATTTAAGTAATGCTTACTTTTACAACGATAGGGCTAAAGTTAGCATTAGCGTTCAACTTAATGAAGCTAGAGTATATAGAGATACTATCATCGGCTATGCATCCATCGAAGATATTTATAATAATACCCCCTATTATGGAGTATATACCACCGATACCGATGAGCTTAAACGGGAATATTACGCATTATCAGGAAAAGAACTGAACGGATATGAATATGGTGATATTATTACGGAACCATATTATGAAATTCAGCATTGGTATGGATATAAGTATGGCATGATCGACAGGGCAGGAAACACAATCATTCCTCCTTCGTATATTAATTTAGGGAGGTATAGCAAAAGTAAACTGACATACACAGGAGATGAGCAAGGAGCATATCGATATCATGACTTTGATGGGGATATCGTGCGTATTGCAAGCGTGGAGAAATGTTATAAGTCAGCTACTAACTTTAAAACTAAACATGCTATAACTCAAAATTTCAACGATAGCATATTCATTATTATCGATGAGTATTTTGAGGCTACCGACACCATACATAATTATTACAATTCACAATCAAACGCCAATTCGTGGTCGAATGTGAACGAATTTTGCAATATGATGTGTAGAATTGAACATTATAGCTACAATGAAGAGCTCGGTTTCTATCAAGCAAAATATGGATTTGCCAATACATCTGGGACAATTATTATTCCGGTACAATTCAATTATGCCATGAATTTTTACAATGATTATTCGTTATACGAGCAAAATGGGTTTTGGGGATATTTGGGAACAGGGGGAAGGACTGCCATTGAAGCCCAATACATAGATGCTCATCCTTTCGTTGAAGAAATAAGTTCCGCAAAAAAACTTAATGGAGAATGGGTGCTAATCGATAAACAAAATAATATTCTTTCGGAAAACAGATTTAAAGCTACCGGAGTTACATCATCAGAGCTCACCGCCTTTATTCCAATAAATTCAGCAACCAATCTATATGGATTTATGAACAACAAAGGAGAAGTAATTATAGAGCCCCGATTCTATTCTTCTAGTTATTACACAGAAAGAGTTATCGACTCAGCCTTCTGGGGAGAACTTGCGCTTGTAGAACTTAACGAAACGACTTCTGCATACATCACCAAAAAAGGAGAAGTCGTTTGGGTTGGAGAAACAGGAACCCAAAGACCAATCATTCAGAAAAAAACTCCAAGAGGACAGCAAATAGCTCCTCAACAGTTTAAAGAAAGGTTAGCAGAACATTTAGAATTGCTATACTAATCTAAGCTGAATAATCATCATTTATTTTTGACGAAACTTTTGCCAATATGCCTCATCATAAGAAGTATCCTCATAATAGTTTCTTCCTTTTATCATCTTTGCACCTTCTTTCAAATCTAATAGGGCTGCCTTTGCCGAACGCGTAATTTTACGACCTGCGGCATCAGTATATTGCTTGTCTTGACTAACATAGCTCATTAAATATTTTCCATTAAATTGCTGATAAACGCAAACAGCCTGATAGGTTACTTTCGTTTGAGCAGTTCCCGCAGTAAATAAACCCCTATCGCTTGGATTATTCTTTACCGACTCTATCTTTACTTCATGACGAACAAGAGCTTTGCTACTTTTCAAAATATAGAGCTTGCCGGCAATTGCAGTAGCATAAAAATCACCGGTATGTGCAACATTCGGTTTTTCTTTTCGATAGGAAATAACCCAAACTGAGTCACCCTCATAAGGAACAACCTCATCAACACGTAAATCAAAGTCGGACACAAGTCCCGCATTAAATATGGAACTACCCATTCTTGCCACATCCAAACTTAACAACTCATCAAAAGCAGGCAAAGCGTCAAAGAAACTATACGAAGTAAAGTTTTTATTTACTTGCGTAAATTTATAATTCCGATTATGATAGGCATCCTCAACTCCCGGAGTAGTATAGGCCGTTTGATCTGTCATCTCTACAATAGCTTCTCGCACTCTAGGTTTTTCCTCTTCCACTCGTGTTTTTCCTAAATAATGATAATCGACACCTAAGGGCAAAGCATAATAATTTTTGGGAAC
This sequence comes from Mangrovibacterium sp., assembly GCA_047975205.1. Taxonomy (GTDB): domain Bacteria; phylum Bacteroidota; class Bacteroidia; order Bacteroidales; family Prolixibacteraceae; genus JBKEDC01. Next base: position 2,781 of record JBKEDC010000026.1, read on the forward strand.
GCGCTTAATCGCATCAGAAACCACTCGAAATGCCACCAGCGATTGACCGGTAACATCAACCGCATCAAAACTATAAGTTTCTTTATCTAAAGATATACGAATCATATCTTTCCCTGCTATCTCATTTACCTTAAAAGACTTATTGCGATAACCAATTGCCGACACTGCCAACGTCTTTTGCAAGTATACATCGGGCACATCTATGGAGAAGTAACCATTTTCATCAGTTGACACACCAAAATAAGTACCTTGTATTCCAATATTAGTGTAGGGAATAGGTTCTCCGGATTGGGTTTCAACAACACGTCCTTTCATAGGAGTTTTCTGAGCTTCTACAACAAGCGAAAGCATCAGGAATAATAAAAATATACCGCTTTTAATAATCTTTTTCATAATATAAATATTCTTGTCAACAGTCAAAAATACCATTTCATTCGGATTTTAGAAGTAAGAACAAAAAGAAAATTGTATTTTTAGCCTTCACTCAAATATAAAATATATTTTTTATGAAACTCTTACTAAGCAGTAATTCTAGTATAGCCGGCGAAGCATATCTTGGCTTTGCCGCTCCTCATATTAATAGTTTCCTAGGCGAAAAAACTAAAACAGTTTTATTCATACCGTATGCAGCTGTTACTTTCAGTTTCGATGAATATGTAAAAAAGGTAAACGATGCCTTGGGGGAGAAACACAAAATAATTGGCATCCATAACTTTAGCAATCAACCCAAAGCTATTGAGGAAGCTGACGCCATCATGGTGGGAGGCGGAAATACTTGGCAATTGGTTCGCATGATGCATGATTTGAATCTTATGCCGAGCATTGCTAAAAGAATAAAAGCAGATGTTCCTTATATCGGTTGGAGTGCCGGATCAAACGTGGCTTGTCCATCCTTACGCACCACCAATGATATGCCAATTATCGATCCTAAAGGGTTTGATACAATCAATCTTGTGCCATTTCAGATCAACCCGCATTATATGGATGCTAACCCTGATGGTCATGCCGGAGAAACAAGAGAACAACGCATCAATGAGTTCATAGCTATCAATCCCGATACTTACGTAATAGGATTACGCGAAACTACACTTTTAAAATACGAAGATGGAAGTCTTAACTTAATCGGAGATCGTACTGCTCGCATCTTCAAGAATGGAATCGAGCCTTATGAATTAGGCACAAATGATAATTTCAACTTCTTATTAGACTAAGAATATCTGTATTAAATGAAATAAATCGAGTTCGTCCGATCTGATAATCAGGCGAACTCGATACGATAAACTTGCATTAGTCATCGGCTTCTAAATTTCTGGTTGGAACCCAAGAAACAAATAATCCGATAAGGAAAACAATGCCAAGAGTAGCAACAATATCAACAAATTGAAGTTGCACAGGATAGGCCGGAAGGGCAAACGTACCACTTCCGGGCAGCTTGACCAAAGCAAAATGCATCTGTGCCCAAACTAAGGCTACACCGAACACAATTCCAACCAACGCTCCAATCAAAGATATCAACCAACCTTCAATCAAGAATATCTTTCGAATAAATTGAGAATCGGCACCCATGCTCTTCAATACGAAAATATCATTCTTTTTGTCAATGATAATCATAGTCAACGAACCCAATAGGTTGAACGAAGCAATGAGTAAAATAAATCCCAAGATTAAGAAACTTGCCCATTTTTCCGATTTCATTACTTGGTAAATAAGCATATGTTGCTCCATACGATCTTGCACCTTAAAATCCTTGCCCAATAAGTTCTGCACATCTGTTTTAACTTGTTTTATATCGAAACCAGGAGTCAATTTAAGCTCGATTGACGTTAATTTTCCTTCCAATTGTAACAAGTTACGTGCAAATGCGATGGGGACAAAAACATATTGTTCATCTATCTCTTGCTGAACCGAGAAAAAACCGTTGGGAAGTATATAATCATGATTAAATGCATTTTGCACAGCTATTGTTCGCCTACTATTACGCTTTGGATAATACACATGTATCGGATTACGAAAATTCATGCCCACTCCCAAATCAGAAGCCACACCATAACCTAAAACTGCACGGTCACTATCATCTTTCGTAAGCTGGAACTTGCCAACTACCATCATGGAGTCTATTCCTGAGAATTCGGTATAGTTAGATTCCACACCTTTCAGCGTTGCATACTTTTGTCGGTTACCATAAGAGATGAGCACGTTATCTTCCACTACCTCCATGTAACTGACAACTCCATCTATTTGCTTGAGTTTTTCCAAATTAGAATGATCTAGGTCGAAACTCTTACCTATCACCGAGGTTATCTTCAAGTCTGAATCAAAGCTGGAAAGCATCCCCTCTATAAAATGACTGATACCGTTAAAGGCCGAAAGAACTACGATTAAAGCTGTAGTTCCAACCGCCACACCAACCACCGAAAGAATGGATATGAGGTTAATTATATTAACCGACTTTTTCGAGAAGAGGTATCTCCTTGCTATTTGTAATTGAAAGTTCAAGCCAACTGTTTATTTAATAGCCTTTACGATAAGTCCGGTGCCTGTTTTATGTTTCCCTCTTAAATCTAACCAATTTAAAATTAAACAAAAAGGAAATACTACCAAGTAATAAAAAGGTAAGATAATAAAGAAAACTTTGCTTGCTCCCAGCATCAAAATAGGATACTTCATGGATAACTTCCAGCTTATTTTCCCCGGTTTCCCGTAAGAATATTTAGCCTCTACTGAGCTAAAACCGGCAGATTTCAATTTATCTTCTATCTCTTGAATACCGTAGCCATCGCGCACATGTTCATCAATAAAACCATGAGCTCCTTCTTCATGGTCATGGTGTGAATCAGACCCTCCTTGATCAGATGGTGTAGATATCAACAGTACTCCATCGTCTTTCATCGATTTATGAAAGTTACGAAATACTTGCACATCTTCTTCAATATGCTCCATCACATCAACTGACAATATCAAATCAAATTTTTCTTCCTGAACGAAAGTGGTGAGATCGGCTAATTGAAATTGCACCCTATCGCCTTCCGTCAAACGCTGAAAAAAGCGATTGCAATCCGCTATTTGCTCTTCTTTCACATCAACAGCCAAGATATCAGCATTACGGAAAATGGTACTCATTCTATAAGTATATTGCCCAAAACCTGAACCGGCATCAAGGATTGACGCTCTTATAGGTAGCTTAGTTTTACGCAGCACCTCATTAACGTGCCAAGCTCGAAGCAAGAGGATATCTAGCAAACGATAAAATAACTTTCTCATAATCGGCGTTCGCCCGAACATCTTGCCTAGAGAGCGTTTTATCGGATCATACTGCATAATTAGTTTTTTAACAGATTATCAATATTATCAATATAGTCTAAGCTATCATCAATATAAAACTCTAACTCCGGAATAATGCGAATTTGTTTTCCTACCTTCCTACCCAACATTCCTCTAATCTTGGAATTAGCTATGCGAATTTCTTTCAATACCTCTCTGCTACCATCTGAGGGGAAGATACTCAAATATGTTTTAGCTTGAGCCAAATCAGGCGTTACGCGCACTACTGTTACGCTAATCATCTTACCCATGAAGAGGTTTCTACTTTCACGCTGAAATATTTCAGCCAATTCTTTTTGAATTAATCGGCCTACTTTTTGTTGTCTTGTTGATTCCATATGCCATCTTTTGTTAAGGGCTCAAAGTTAATGATAAATTTTATATCAGCTAGAGGAAAGTATCTATTCCGAACTCCCCAACAAGTTTCGTCTCGTAATAGAACTGCCATTTTTTGTTTCTGTAACTACGTTTTATGATGGAGAATTAGCATAGCCGGCTCTTTTTTACACAATCTGCAATAGAGAATATACACACCAAACAATATTTATGCCCATTCCACATTAAAAATAAGCACAGCCAGCTCTTTTTCATACAATATTAAAAAGAGAACAAGCTGCCTAAGTAATTTTTACATTCATTCCTTTGAGAAAATAGACATACACATTCAAACAATATTTCTTAATTCGCTTATTTACAATGGATTGAAAACCAAGAATTACAAACCATTATAATTTATCAAATATTCGCGGCATTGTCATTACTTGCCGTATACCATAATAGCCTGCTGAATTCGCCAATTTTGATTCAATTTTCCATCTCCTTGAAAATTCATTTCAACCAATGGTAAAGGATAGTTATATTTGCATCTTCAATCAACAGAATAAAGCTATGAATGAGCCTATTGATATTCGCCAAGAATCATTTTCAGAAAAGGATAGTGATATCGACAAAAGATTACGTCCGCTTTCATTTTCCGATTTTAAAGGACAAGATCAAATTGTGGAGAATTTACAAGTCTTTGTGCAAGCTGCCAAGATGCGAGATGAGGCCCTCGACCATGCTTTACTTTTCGGACCTCCGGGATTAGGAAAAACCACTTTATCGAATATCATTGCCAATGAAATGGGCGTGAGTTTGAAAATAACATCAGGACCTGTACTTGATAAACCGGGTGACTTAGCGGGGCTACTCACCAATCTGGAACGTAATGATGTGTTATTTATCGATGAAATTCACCGCCTTAGCCCGATTGTAGAAGAATATTTATATTCTGCTATGGAAGATTATCGCATTGATATCATGATTGATAAGGGGCCGAGTGCCCGTTCTATTCAAATTGAATTAGAGCCTTTCACATTAATCGGAGCAACTACCCGCTCGGGCATGCTTACTGCTCCTTTACGTGCCCGGTTTGGCATTCAATCACATTTTCAGTACTATAATCTTAATATCCTATCGGGAATTGTTAAACGCTCAGCAAATATTCTAGATGTAGATATTGATGAAAGGGCTGCCATTGAAATTGCATCTCGAAGTAGAGGGACTCCTCGTATTGTGAATGCTCTTTTACGCAGGGTTCGTGATTTCGCACAAGTAAAAGGGAATGGTAAAATCGATATGGAAATTACCAAGTTCTCGCTTCAAGCTCTTAATATTGATGCACACGGATTAGATGAGATGGATAATAAGATTTTACGCACTATTATTGAAAAATTCAAGGGTGGACCTGTAGGACTCAGCACTATTGCCACTGCCGTAAGTGAGGATACCGGTACCATTGAAGAAGTTTACGAACCTTTCCTTATTCAGGAAGGATTTATCAAGCGCACTCCTCGTGGGCGCGAAGTTACCGACTTGGCTTACAAGCATCTGGGACTAACAAATTTTAGAGAAGGAGAATTGGGCTTGTTTGGTTAAAACATTGCTGTATTTTTAATTAGCGGATGACCTTATTTAAAAATATTGCCGTATTTTTAAATAAGGAATTTTCTGTTTAATTTTGGTTTGCATTATTAACCTTAACCAGATTAAGAACTTTAAATCAGGAACGTATATCAACCAGGGTTATTACAAAAGTTTTCAGCCAACTTTTCTAAACAAGCAATGGTTGTTAAACGACATGGAGATTCAACAACTCCTTTCTCAGGCAGACCGCCAGATAGGACGACTAGATATGTATTCAGAATACATACCAAATATTGAACTTTTTATTAGTATGCATGTGGCGAAAGAAGCTACTCAAAGCAGTAAAATAGAAGGGATTCAAACCAATATTGAGGATGCTTTCTTAGAGAAAGAGGACTTAGGTAAAGAGCGTAGAGATGATTGGGAAGAGGTTCAAAATTATATCTCTGCTATGAATCAAGCTATCGCAGAACTTGATCGGCTACCACTATCCTCAAGGCTCATTCGAGATACTCACCGCATCTTACTGAAAAGCGTTCGTGGACAACACAAATTACCGGGAGAATTTCGACGCAGTCAGAATTGGATAGACGGAGCAAGTATTAATAATGCCTCCTTTATTCCTCCTGAATGCTCTTCTATTCCGGAATTAATGAATGATTTGGAGAAGTTTGTACACAATGAAGATTTTTTCTTTCCGGATTTACTAAAGATTGCTCTTATTCATTATCAATTCGAAACAGTTCACCCATTTCTAGATGGAAACGGACGGGTTGGAAGGTTGCTCATTACATTATACCTAGTGGATAAAAATATTTTGAAAAGCCCGATCCTTTATTTATCTGATTTTTTTGAGCGAAACAGGACTTTATACTATGATAAGCTGATGCGAGTTCGAACGCATAATGATATTACGCAATGGTTCAAATTCTTCTTAGAGGGTGTCATTGATACCGCAAAAAATGCTATTAAAACCTTTGATGCAATCTTGAGATTGAAAAAAGAAAAAGAAGAACTCGTTCAAGGTAGCTACAGAAGTCATCATATCTTAAAAATACTAGAAAGTCTATATCAGAACCCGATTACGAATGCACCTAAAGTGGTAAATATTACGAGTATTTCGATGCCAACTGCCTATAAAATAATTCGGGAAATGGAAGAGTTCGGCATCCTAAAAGAAATTACAGGGAGTAAGAGGGGGCAAACTTTTGCTTTCGAACCATATATCAACCTATTCTAGTTCTTCAGTAGAAATTACTATTCCCCAAAAGGTTTATCAAACACATTTCTCATGAACATGAGCTAGCTATTAGCTACCAAGTCTTAAGGTTTTTCTTGCCTACTATCGACATAACTGCCCACTATCTCCCAAACACAAAGCGTATGGTACCTAAACTTGCGGGTAGCACAATACTACCGTGGTTCTCATTTTTAAATACTACTGATTTAGTTCTTAAACCCGACAGTAGTTGCTTATTTAGATAATCTGTACAAAACTTCATTGTGGTGCTATGCAAGTTAGCATCTATCTGTTCTTCGCTATTGCTCGCCATAGATACATACAATGTTTTTCCATCGGCATCAATAGCACTCCACCTTTTTGCACAATCTTTAAATAGCACATCATTATTCCACCAAAAACTAGGGTCATGTGCAATATAGGCATCAAAAGCCTGAGTGTGGTGAATGAACGTGTACATTGTGAATAAACCGCCGAATGAATGTCCTAGCAACATATTATTTCCACTCGTTCGATAGGTGTTATTTATCTTTATCCGAAGCTCTTGTGTGAGGAATTGCAAAAAATTTTCTGCACCACTGCTTGTAGGGTGATATCCCTTGAAACGTTCTAAGCTGTTTGTTGGTGTAAAATCTCTTGCCCTGTCAGTATTCAATATACCTATTATAATAAACGGATTTCCCGTTCCCCCTTTTACCTTCAACTGATTTTTCAATGGCAACCAAAGAGTAGAAGTTTCTATCACCATCTAGCAAATACAATACCGGATAAGATTTATTGAGGTCTTTTTTATAACCATCCGGAAGATACACCCAGTATGCTCTATCTTCATTTAAAATGACGGAATGCATGCCTCTTCGTACCTATCTGGATTGGCTCATTTTGTGCATGAACAGAAAACGATACGTACATCAGGGAGAGAAAGAGTATGATTCTCATGATACAACTTTATTTTTCTACGAATTGCACTTCTAATATTTTGTCGAAATACTTTCCTGTGATATATATTTTCCCATTCGATTTATCTATGGCTATTCCGTTTAACACATCTGCATCAGCAACATTTCCCAACAATGAGAATATCTGAGAACAATCTATCTTAGCCAAAACTTCACCTGTTTTTGCATCAACCTTTAGAATAAGGTTAGTCATCCACACATTCGCATAAATCACTCCATTATAATATTCCAATTCGTTGATATTTCTTATCGCTCCCTTGTTATCGCAAACTGCAATTCGGCGCACTACCTCATAAGTATCCTTATCAAAAACATCGATAAATTCTGTCCCATCAGATTTTATGAGATTTTTTCTATCATTGGTAAGCCCCCATCCTTCTTTGTTGGAATATGAGAAAGTATCTATTTGTTTCAGCGTCTGATAATCATACACAAATCCCACCTTTGCTTTATAGGTCAGCTGATATATCTTATTATTTAAAATCGTCAACCCTTCTCCAAAATATTTCTTATCTAAAGGTATTTCTCTTTTAATTTTCCCCGTTTTTAAATCGAATTCATAAATCCCGGATGCACCATTATTACCCGTACTTTCATAAAATTCACCGTTATAAACCTCAAGTCCTTCCGTAAAATGTGTGGGGTTGTGTGGGTAGCTTGCCACTACCTTCATTTGTAGTTCTACCGGTGCTTCCGTGGATAATACATCTATGTTCTTAAAGTTTACGCCCTCTTGTCCATCATCCTTTACCGCCACTATCTTTAATTGGTGTCTGCCCAATTGGGTTAGTTTATCTATTTCATGAGTGAATGAAGTAGCTGTAGATGTGTAAACCAATTCGTTATCGAGGTACAGCTCTGCTTTTTGCAGCTTTCCTCCATTCAATTTTATAATCACATCGACCTTTAGCGAACTTCCTAAGGGCAATTGCTCTGCGGAAACCTCTATTTTTGAGACAGGTTTTCTTGATTTCTCAGAAGAAATACTATTGCACGAAGCTGCCACACTTAGCATTAGGCATACTACGATGGATATGAATCGATTTACTTTCATGGTATGGTGTTTATATGATGTTCCAAAAGTAGAAAAACCCTTGGTTTATTGAAAATTTGATTTTGTCTTTACCGTTTGACTAAAATAATAATAAGCAGTGTAACAAAAAAATCCCATCTCGCATAAGGCGAGATGGGATTTTTTATCATTACCTACTTTAGTTCTATATCTATTCGTTATCTAATATTTCCGTTTGCATGCGCACCGAATCTTCATGAATAAGTTGAAACAGAATTTGAACAAAAGTTTTGTTTAGTTCTAAACGCTCGCCTGTTGTCACACGGTTATGCATCAATTCTGTCCATCTATTCATTTGAAGAGCTGTAACATTATTTTCACGCTTATACTTTCCGATTTCTTTGGCTATCTGCACTCGGTTAGCCAATGTGGTAAGCAGCTCTTCATCTAGTGCATCGATACGGTTTCGAAGTAAATCCAGTTGTGTTTCAAACTGTATATTATCTACTCTTTCATTTCGAATAATCAGCTTATCCAGCATAGCAAATAAAACGGTCGGAGTTAATTGCTGACCGGCATCACTCAAAGCACAGCTTGGATCTCGATGAGACTCTACCATTAAGCCGTCCATACCTAAATCGAATGCTTTTTGAGATATTTCTTGCAAATATTCACGTTTACCGGCAATATGACTAGGATCGCAAATAACCGGCAATTGAGGCATTAGCCTGCGAAGCTCGATAAATGTTTGCCAATTCGGATAGTTGCGGTATTTTGTTTCTCGGAATGGTGTAAATCCTCTGTGAATACCTACTAGTTTCGTAATCCCTACCCGATTTAATCGTTCAATAGCACCCATCCAAAGCTGCACATCCGGGTTTACCGGATTTTTTACCATCACAACTGCATCAGTACCTTTCAATACATCAGCAATTTCTTGCACTACGAAAGGAGAAGCTGTAGAGCGTGCGCCAATCCATAACACATCTAATCCGGCTTTAAGTGCAGCCTCTGTGTGTTGGGCATTTGCCACTTCTGTGCCCACACGCAAGCCTGTTTCTTGCTTCACTTGCTTCAGCCAATCTAATCCAACTTGCCCAACTCCTTCAAAAGAGCCCGGGCGCGTTCTAGGCTTCCACACACCGCCGCGATATACAAATACACGTGGGTCTTTAGCCAATTGACGAGCAGTATCCATGGCTTGTTCTTCAGTTTCTAAGCTGCAAGGTCCCGCAACTAATAAAGGGTTGTTAATTTCCGGCAACCATTCTTTGATTGGTTTCACTTCTATTTCTGAACTCATCTCTTATATAGTTTAATTATTTTCTTTTCATTTTTTATCATCGTTGAATTATTTCCTTGTAATACTTCTCGAATAGAGACTGCATTATTCATCAAATCATACATCTTTGATTCGTCATGGGCGATACTTTCTCTCAGCTCTTGCAAATGGTTCATATAGCAATCTATACTTTCAAGTACATTCTTTTTATTATCTTGAAAGATAGGCCCCCACATGCTGGGTGCACTCTTCGCCAAACGTACAGTTGAATTAAACCCACCACTCGCCAAATCAAAAATAATATCTCCACTTTCTTTTGCCAAAGCTGCATTAGCCAGAGCATAAGCTACCACATGAGGTAAGTGTGAAATATAAGCCGTGGTATGGTCTTGTTCATCAGAAGTGGTATAGGCAATACTTGAACCTATAGTTTGAAACATTTTTTCAGCCAAAGCTAAATGTTGAGGAGCACTTAAATAGTCATCACAGATAATAGTCACCTTATCTCTAAACAAATTGGGTAATGCCGCTTGAGGACCAGAGTTTTCAGTGCCCGACATGGGATGTGCAGCTACATAATTATGCCGACGAGGATGTTGAACCACAGTCTCTGCAATACTTTTCTTCGTAGAACCCAAATCGATTACTGTAGTCGTTCCATCAATGAGATTTAACACCTCAGGCAATAGTTTTTTCACCTGATTAACCGGTATAGCCAATATAATCACATCGGCTTTTGCAGCAGCTTCATTCAGCGAACACAGCTCATCTACGAGCCCTAAATCTAAGGCCTTATCTGCATGCCCTTTTTGGGCATCAACACCCAATAAATTTGTTGCGAAGTGATGATTTCTCAAATCAATGGCTAACGAGCCTCCTATCAATCCCAATCCTACTATAGCTACTATCATTGTGCTTAATTAATAAAAAAAGTCCCGAGATTAATGCTCGGGACTTTAGTAGTATTTTATATTTTAGACAATACGATTACTGCTCAACCCCGTTTTGTAAGGTAAAGTAATAAAACCAGTAATAGAATGAATTGCCTAAATACATTTTGCTTTCTTATAATTACACAACAAATGTAGCTATAAATTCTAAAATCAAAAGCATTCCTCTGTTTTTATTCAAAATTTAATTGTTTTTATCATCCTTATTATATACAAGTACACATTTACTTTACACATCTCGAGAATTGAGCAATACAGTATATTATATTTCAACTCTAAAATTAGTCGAACTGACGGCCATCAATTAGTCATGTATAATTATAAAAGTATAAAAATAATTATATGCATAATTATACAAAAATTCACGCCATATACAGCAATTTGAAGCAACTCTCACAAACATTAGCGTTTCTTTTTCATTAAAAATACACTATTTCACAATAAAACTAGCACTATTAAGAACAAAATGTTGTTATTTTGTATCAAAATGTCAGCCTAACCTTACATAAACATATATTGTATAAATAAAACCAAAACACAACGATTAAGAACTAAAAATGAAAAACATGCAATTAAGACTAAAAAGTTTAGCCATGCTGACGGTATTGTTACTGGGTGGCTTTTGTGCAAAAGCACAAGACGAAAGTGTTGAAAAGGAAAAGCTTCATGTTAAGGTAGGCGGCTTGGTTCGTTACAACTACAACGTCTCAGAGTGGAAAGATCAACAAGTGCACCGTGGTGGTGATTTCGGTTCTGATGTATTTGGTGTAAATGCTTACGCAACTTATGGAAAACTTTATTTAGACGCTGAGTATCGTATTCAGAATCCGGGAAGCGGTGGCGGATTTCTTCGCCGTGGTTATTTTGGTTATAAAATTAATGACAATAATGAAATCAAACTCGGTATGGTTGCAGTTCCTTTTGGTAACCACAATCTGAACTCACACAGTTTCTTCTTTAGTTCTGACTACTACTACGGCTTGGAAGATGACTGGGATATGGGTGTTACTTATACTCATAATACCGGAGATTGGACTTTTGATCTCGGGTTCATGAAAAATGCAGAGGACCGATCACTAGGTAATAATAGTGATGTATCATACAGCAGATACGGTTATGACGTGGCCTCAATGTCAACTACCACAACAGATGCCGGAGGTAACGAGGTAACAACTCTCAGCTATCGCAACAAAGAAGCCAATCAAATTAATGGTAGAGTTTTGTACCACTTTGGCAATGGTTCTAACTGCTCAAATTACATCGGAGCATCAGCTGAATGGGGACAGTTATATAACATCGATGCAGAGGACTTTGGCGATCACTATGCTTGGGGAGCTCATTATGATGGGTATTACGGCAATTGGAATCTTAAAGCTCAGGTTACTCAGTATAAGTACAACCCCCTTTACCAAGACGGTGAAACAGAAGGCATGATTGTTATGGCTGCCTATGGCTCTCCGGAATATGTTGCAGCAAAGTCAACCAACTACACTACAAGTTTAACCTATAGTCTCAACCTAAAAAAATCAAAATATTTCGATAAAATATTATTCTACAATGAATTCAGTGTGATGGATAAAGCTAATAAAGACTTTGCCAACTCACTTATAAATACTTGTGGTGCATGTATCTGTGCCGGTCCTCTCATTATTTATGTGGACTATGTAATGGGTAAAAACGATTCTGCTTTGGGCAACAATTCAGAGCATGCATTTGCAGAAGGTGACCCCAATGCTCCTTGGAATCGTCGTTTGAATATCAACATGGGATTCTATTTCTAAGCAAAATCTCCATTATATATAACAAAGATGCCCCGATAACGAGGCATCTTTGTTGCGTTTTACCTCATCCCATTTGATTTGATTACGAGTCTCATCGTGTAACTTAATCAAGAATTTATAAATAAATTCTTCCTTTGGCATGTATTTTGTACTGATAGATACGAAATAGATGTTTAGTATAAAAAATTCAAGTCATGAGAACCTTAATCAAAACAGCATTCCCATTAATGATTGCTCTACTTATCGCAAGCGCTGCTACTGCACAAGTAAACAGCGACTTCAACAAAACATATGATTTTTCTAAAGTGAAAACTTATAAGTTCATAGGTTGGAATAAAAATAGTAATGAAACAATATCACCTACTGATGTTAAATCCATACAACGAGCTTTCAAAAACGAGCTCGACACCAGAGACTTAAAACAAGTAGAGTCAAACGCCGATGTAGAAATAAGCTTATTTGCCGTTGTTAATGAAAAAGAAAGTAAAGATGCTTATACTGACTTTACCGGAGCATACGGATATCCTCCTATGGGTTGGGGATGGGGATGGCGTTGTGGAATATGGGCTCGCCCATTAGGTGTAACTGCCGATACCAATATCGATACTGAATTTTACAAAGAAGGAACATTAGTTATCGACTTCTTCGACACGAAAACAAAAGACCTTATATACGAAGGACTATTCGAAAGCCAAATAAATGATAATGCTGCCAAACGAGCTGAAAAAACGCCCAAAAAAGTAGCAAAGATCATGAAAAAATTTCCTGTCAAAAAAGTAAAATAGGACAAGCATATTAGGAATAAAAAGAGCCGCTTTCAGACTTTGAAACGGCTCTTTTTTATGCAGTTAATCTACCACTTATTATTTAACTCGTTCTAAACCCACTGTAAAGTGACGCATAATCGGAGCTTCACGTACAATCTTAAATCCTTTTGTTATTTCACTCCTACGTTCAAAGATATTTATCAAACCCACTGCAACTACATCCATATGATTATTCGTGTATGTTCTTCTCGGAATTGCCAAGCGTAAGAATTCATTGGCCGGATACCTGTCTTCTCGAGTTATCGGATCCCTATCTGCTAAGATTGTGCCCACTTCAACTCCTCGAACTCCGGCTTCTAAATACAGTTCAATCCCTAAAGTTTGCGCTATATATTGTTCTTTAGGAAGATTAGGTAAAAACTTAGCTGCATCAACAAAAATAGCATGTCCGCCTATAGGCTGCTGAATAGGGATACCTGCGGCTAGAAGCTTATTCCCCAAATATTCAATTTGTCTGATGCGAGTTTCTAAATAATCGGCTTCAGTAGCTTCATCCAATCCTTGAGCTAAAGCATTCATATCGCGACCTGCCATACCTCCGTAAGTGAGAAATCCTTCATACATAATATTGAAAACAGACGCTTGATTGAACCAATCTTCGTTATGCATTGCCAGAATACCGCCAATATTCACAATACCATCCTTCTTCGAGCTCATAGTCATACCATCAGCGTAGCTATACATTTCGCGAACAATATCTTTGATTGACTTATCAGCATATCCTTCTTCACGTTGCTTAATAAACCAAGCATTTTCGGCAAAACGAGCCGAATCAAAAATAACCGGAATGCTATATTTTTCCGCTAAAGCTTTCACTTCGCGCATGTTTTGAATAGAAACAGGCTGTCCTCCCGATGTATTACACGTAACCGTTACAATAATCATAGGAATTTTCTCTTTGGGATTCTCTTTAAGAACTTTCTCCAGCTTATCTAAATCAATATTTCCCTTAAATGGATGAGCTAATTCCGTATGAAAAGCTTCATCAATAGTACAATCGACAGCTTTAGCTTTTCTGAACTCAATATGTCCTTTAGTCGTATCAAAATGGGAATTTCCCGGCACAATATCCCCATCTTTCACCAAAACGGAGAATAATACATTTTCAGCGGCACGTCCTTGATGAACCGGGAGGAAATAATCGAATCCGAATAGATTCTTCACCTGCTCTTTGAGGTTATAATAAGAACTCGAGCCCGCATAGCTTTCATCTCCGGTCATTATGGCTGCCCATTGGCTGTCGCTCATTGCTCCGGTTCCGCTATCAGTTAACAAATCAATATAAACCTGACTACTCTTCAAATTGAATAAATTGTATTTGGCATTCTTAATCCATTCTTCGCGTTCTTCTTTGGTACTGCGATAAATTGGTTCTACCATTTTTACACGATAATTTTCTGCAAAAGGGAGTTTCATATGCATGTATAATTTTAATCTGCACAGACGATGTGGGCAGATAATATTCATAAATTAAATATTAAAATAAAAGAGATCAATTAACACCTGCTCATGTTAATCTCATAATCTGATTCCACTTAAGTTTCTTGAAATCGAATTACAATGTGTGAAGACACAAAAAAGAATCTCGTTTCTTTATGTTATCGAAACGATGTAAAACTAACACATGATATTGGAATCGTTTATCCATCAATTTTTGGTTCTGTGTGCAAGTTAAGCAATAAGACTTAAACTATCAAAATTTGTGATGATAAGCTACAGAATTGTTTGGCAAACAATATCGCACTAAATAAATCAGGTGATTTGTTTAGTGCGATATGCCGGGCTAAGTTAGTGCGACACCAGCTTTAATCCTACTATGGATAAAATTAAGGTCGTTACAAAAAACAAACGCCAAAATGTGGCAGGCTCATTAAACACAATGATACCCAACAAAACAGTACCCACAGCTCCAATACCTGTCCAAACAGCATAAGCTGTTCCAATGGGTAAGGTTTGTGTGGCTTTCATGAGTAATAACATACTCATCGTTAATGACACTAAGAAAGCAGCATACCAACCGTACATTTCGCTACCGGAGGTTTCTTTGGCTTTTCCTAAACAAAAGGCAAAACCCATTTCAAAAAATCCGGCAATAATTAAAATAAACCAATTCATTCTGATTTTTGAGATTTAACTAACTCCCTATTCAATTTTTTCAAATCAAAGATGTCTTTTCTGCGATCTTTGAGATTTTTCACACTGCCAAACTCATTAAGCTCTCGCAGCAAGTCGATAGCTACATCGGCAATTAATATCATTTCCGTATTGGGTGTAGCTTCTGCTTTAATTCCATTGGTTGGAAAGGCAAAATCACATGGCGTAAATACCATCGATTGGGCATATTGAATATCCATATTCTGCACCTTAGGCAAGTTACCCACACTACCGGCAATCGCCACGTAGCACTCATTTTCAATAGCTCGTGCCTGTGCACAATGCCGAACCCTTGAGTAACCATTTTGAGTGTCAGTTAAAAATGGCACAAAAAGAATATCCATACCTTCATCTGCCAACAGCCTGCTCAGCTCGGGAAACTCCGAATCATAGCAAACCAAGACACCTACTTTACCACAATCTGTATCAAAAGTTTTCAGCGTATTTCCGCCAATCATGCCCCATACTTTAGCTTCGTCAGGAGTTACGTGTAGTTTTTCATAACGTTCAACAGAGCCATCTCGACGACACAAATAACCCACATTATATAACTTATCGTCAACCACTTCAGGCATGCTCCCCGTAATGATATTAATATTATAAGAGATGGCTAGTTTTAAGAAACGTTGTTTAATTTGCTCCGTATGTTTTGCCAGCTCCCGGATAGCCTCAGGGGTTGATAAATGATTATTCTCAGCCATTAAAGGAGCATTAAAGAACTCCGGAAATAAAGCAAAATCACTTCGATAACCCGACACGGCATCTACAAAAAATTCGGCTTGCTGCATGAGCTCATCTAAATTCTTATAAGGCCGCATCTGCCACTGAATTAAACCCAGACGTACCACTTTCTTTACCGTTGCTGCACTGTGCTCTTCTTTCTCGTAATAAATATTGTCCCATTTCAACAAAACAGCGTAATCTTTCGATTCTGTATCGCCCTCTAAATAGTTCTTCAAAATTCGAGTAGGCCGGAAATCATTCGATATCTGAAAATCCAGAACCGGATCATTTATTTCTTTCGACTTTACCTTATCAATATACGCTTTGGGAGTCAGCTCTCCGGCATACTTTCGATAATTCGGTATTCTTCCTCCGAAAACAATTCCTTTTAAATTTAGACGCTCACAAAGCTCTTTCCGATAATCATATAAGCGTCTACCCAGACGCAAGCCTCGAAATTCCGGTTTAATGAACACTTCTATACCATACATGGTATCACCGTCATTTGTGTGTGTTCCAAAGGCATAATCTCCGGTTATTTCCTTATAGGTATGGAAATCATTAAATTTATTATAATCAACAATAATAGAGAGTGCACAACCGGCAATCTGACTATTTACTTTAATAACTACCTGTCCCTCGGGAAATTCATCAACTAATTTCTTTATCTGATATTCCCTCCAATAAGAATCGGGCATAGAAGTATACGAAGCAATCATCGCCTCTTTTAGCTCTTCATAATCATCCAAACTTAAATAAGCAAGTTCAATATTTTCTATTTTAGAAATCATGGTGTATGTGTATTAGATTTTGCGCCGAATGTAGCTTAAAAAAAGCAAGTTGAAAGCATTATTCTTATTTTTTAAGCTACAACTATTCATAGTTTACTATGCATCTGTTATCAATACTATATATAAATTCACAACTTTTTACAAAGAATGCACTAAATTAGTTATGGAGAAGAAATAAAAAAATATAGTAAGCGAACTGCTTTCATTAGAAAAAGTGTTCAGTGACCCATGATAGAGAACCACGCTGTTCCCCCAAACATCAAACCAAACTCCTTCTTGCCTTGCAGGCAAGAAAAACAGCAAGGCTACCCTGGTCATTAAGCATCTTAACTACCCGATCACCAATCACCTCGATATCATGAGTCGCTGAGCGGAGTCGAAGCGCTTGGCGACCGATAAAGTAAATTCCACCCTAGAATAAAAACCCCCCAATCCTAAAATTTGCACATTTTTACGAAAATACATACGCATTTTCCTAATCTTTCCAAGATTAGTTTTAGTTAATAGATGATAAATAAATAAATAAATAAATAAATAAATAAAATTATTTTTTTTTAACGAAATATACAAATCATATTTGCAGAAATAATTAAGCACAGAAGAAACAATATATAAAACAAAAAAACTATATCGAAAGAAGCTATCAAGAAGCACCTGTAAATTTATTAAGATATGAGGAAGTATTTACTATGCTCACTCCTAGCTCTAGGAGCTGTGAACTATTCATGCAAAAACGAAATAACCGATGACGGATATGACGGAAGCA
>JBKEDC010000018.1:0-83037 GCA_047975205.1 Mangrovibacterium sp.
AGAGTTGCACACGCTCCGTATATTTAATGCACTTATCGGTAGTTTTTACATTTTACTTATACCGCTTGTTGGCTTGTGCTCTATTATGGTATTGATTAGCGGTTATTTTTATTGGAGAAAAAAATACCGCAGAAAAAAGCATTAATCATTTTTTTTCTGCGATATTAATAAGCTCAATTTGGATTTGTCATTTTTCTGGATAATGAATAAATTCAAATTGGGCTTTGTTATTTTCTGCCAAATGTTCAAGTTAGGGTCTGCGCTAAGCTAATTTTTCCATAATAAGGTTATTAAGCATTAGAATAAGTGTGCATGCTTGCTTTAGCTGAAGGAAGATAACTCACACCTTTCCATGTAATCATTAGGCAAACGAAAGCAAATATTAATAGATAAAGGGCTGCTTTTTTTTGTTGGGGTCTATACTTTCGGAAATGCACATAAACCATATAAGTGGCAAAGGTGATGAATGCCCAGGTTTCTTTTGGATCCCACGACCAGAAATGACACCATACTTCCTTAGCCCAAAGAGCTCCCATGAGCATGCCTAATAAAAGCAATCCCGATCCAATATATACTAAGTCATCGGTTTGCTGCATGAACTTCTCGGTAAATGATTTTTTATAGAGTGCATATATTGCCATTAGGGTAGAGGCTCCGAGCATGGCATACGACATGATATAAACACTCACATGCGGTATAAACCATGCCGATTGCAAAGCGGGCATCAGATTTTTTGATTGTATTTCGGGCTTGAGCAAGTTAATTAACAAGAACATGCTTGCCATTAACGCACCATACACCGTAATCCATTTATATGACCATCGTTGGTAAATAAAGTAACTGATGGTCGATAAAAACAAGCCATACCATAATCGAGTTTCCCCCATGGTTCGCATAGGCGGACGTTGCAGGTTTAGCCACATCAATACAATAAAAGTGGTAATAACGGCTATTCCGGCTAGAAACAGCACATTGCCTATTCTCGTAAAGCGAGGTGCAAAACATAAAACAAAACTTCCCGATATAAGCAATACCATAGTAGCTATGGCGAAGAAAATATAATGTTCCCAAGTCATGATTTGAGTTTTAAATGTTTTTATTATGCTTATCTGCACGCCAAAATAGAAACAAACAGCCAAGTGCTAACAGTATGACTGATGCTATGATATATTTATACCAAGGGTCGAATACTAAATCGAACACCGAGGTAATCGACATGGTTCCTAGCGATTTGTCGTAGTCTGATTGATAAATCATCCAATGATCTGCAGAGAGCGGTTTGTTTACTTCAATACGTCTGTTATCTAGGCTTTCACCACTTCGTAGAAACACATCAACATCAGAATAGAAAGCTTTAGGTTCAGGTTGTGTCATGGCAATTACTATGGAATCTTTGGGATTTCCAATAGGGAGGAACCTATATAACTGCATGTTATTCCCGGCACTAATCCAAGATGTTTGCTTTTTGCCTGTCTTCATATCTTCTGCTGTAATGCGCGCTGCCGGGCAAGCCCCAGGCATTTGCATTTGCTGATAAGTGCTATCGTTCGCTCGTACACCGTTCATGAAAAATTCATCAATGGTTATTTTCCAATCAAGTAATTTCCCTTCAGGTTTTAAAGTGTCAATGTCTAAATACTGGGGCAATTCTTCGGGTAACACTTTTCCTGTATTTCGGTGCACAACGGCTAGTTTTGGAGCATACTCTTCCATTACAAAATCTCGTAGTCTAACGGCTATGGGTAACTCTGTCACTTCGCCTGTTTTTTCATCTACGCCGCGCCATTCTGTTTGTCCTTCTTGTACAGTAACAGAATACTGTTTCACGTCGGCGGCTCCTGCTCCAATGAAATACAGCGTAAACAATAATCCGGCATGATTAAGGAAAAAGCCTAGATTACGTACGGATAATCCTCGTTTTAGTCGTCGAATAGTTGCAAAACATAAACAAAAAATCAAGTAGCAATAAGATAGTACAAAAGGGAAGAAGTCAGTCATGTGTCTGATGCCTGCTTGTCCGGCAAAGTCATGTGCATGAGCTGTCGGCTTTACCTGAGTAGTTAATCCGAGCACAATTGCCCATATCGATAAGGAACATATACTCGTAATAGCAGCCTGATAGCTTGAAAAGAAGTTACCTATCTTCGATTTGTTTAATATGAAGCAGAAAATAATTCCCAAGCTTAAGATTAGCAACAGTAAATAAGCGTGGGTAGGGAAAGCTAATTGAGCAATTGGAAATGCTCCCCATGCAAATTGCATGAGTAGTGCCGATATATTAAGTAGTAAACAGCATAAGATGTGCGGTTTAAATCCGCTATATTTTGCTTTATTCATGGCATTGATATGATATAGAAAGAGAGGCAAAATTGTTTTGCCTCTCTTTTGTCAGCTAAGTGACGACTTATAATTTATTTTCTTTTTTGGCTTTTTCTACCCAAGCAGGTACTACAGTTTGTAGGAACTCTTTTTTGTCGGCACGTATTTGTTCCATGTCTAACCCGATTAATTTTTGTGCTTCTTCTTTAGTCTTAAATTCCGGACGTTTGTATTTGTCTTGAATATTCAATGCATAAAATACATCGCGGAGAGCTCTTCTAGCTTCGTGAGCCTTATCGATACCATGAGCCAATATACGTTGGGTCTCTTGAGGTGCATGGAATGATGCTCCGTGAGATGCCACACCAAAATCCCATCTCCATTGAGCTTGACGAATATATTTAAGTGCGTCTTTCATTTGGGCTTCGGTTGCACCATTTTTCCAAGCAAATGCAGCTTCAAGATGCGCATTAGCCAGTAAGTCTTCCAAAACATTACGTAATTCCAATGCCTTTTCTTGACGTGTGTACACCATTTGTTTTAGCTTGTCTTCGCTATCATTATGGCAGGTTTGACAGGTTCTGTTAATGTTTTTCAGCGGACTCATAATCTGATGATCAGAGAATTTAATGGCTCCGTCAGCCATGTAAGGCATGTGGCAATCAGCACAAGAAACGCCTCGTTCAGCATGGGGTCCCATAGAGTATATTTCAAAGTCAGGATGTTGGGCTTTAATCATAGGTGCTCTGCTTAAAGAGTTAGTCCAGTCGCTGAATTCTAGGTTGTCATAATATTTTTCCATGTCTTCTACAGTGAATCCGTCATCCCAAGGGAAAGTAACTACATTTCCTTTTTTAGTGAAATAATATTCTACATGACATTGGGCACATACTAGCGAGCGCATTTCTTGATGAGTTGCTTTGGTAATATCTTTTCCTTGACGAGCAAAAGCTTCAATCAATGCCGGACGTGAAATTTGAAGTTCCATAGTTTCCGGATTATGGCAATCGGCACAACCAATCGGATTCATAATTTCAGAACCCCATTTTGACCACTTATGATTATAAAATTCGTTTATTCCAACTTCGCTCATCATACGAGGAACATCAGGCGATTTACAAGTCCAACAAGCAGCGGGCATAGGTCCTTCTTCCTCACCTTTAGGAGCTCCTGTTCTTAAAATGCTGCGCACATCTTCTACGGCATGCATATGGCCTCTTGGTGCATTGTATTCTTTAGAGAATGCATATCCGGCCCAAAGGATGACCATATCCGGATGTTTAGCTAGCTCATCTTGAGGTTTATTCCCCATATACTTACTTTGGAAATCCATGTCGGCAGTTTTTTCCCAAGTTTCATATTCGCGAGGATAATTCTTCCCCCAAAGCGCATTGTGAGGTTCAATACCTTTAATATCTACTACTTTATTCTGTAGGAATGTGCTCACTACTTCTGCACGGCGTTCTGTAATCGAAGCTGCCAACATTCCAAGAAGGAATATGGCAACAACACTAATGGCAAATAATGCAATTAGCTTTCCTTTGCCTAGTTTCTTTTTAGGTTGATTGGTATTAGTCATAATATGGTATTTTTTCGTTTGTTATTCTTTAATTCTTCGTTTGAGCCAGTCGGGAACCGGAGATTTAGGTAAGGGAACCAAGGCATTGGGAGCAGAGGAAATATTGCTTATTTTCCCATGCGCTACATCACGGTGACAATTCCAACAGGCTTTCCCTTTTCCCTCTTCGGTATCTCGAAAGCATACTGTTCCGGTTTTAACCAAAGCGGTGTTTAAGGTGGTGTGACATCGAATGCAGTTGTCCATGATTACGCCGGAGCTGGCTTCTTTTGCACGAATAGCCATGGGTTCTTCCCTCATGGTGAATACATAAGAGTGATATAAACCGTCCTTAGCTTTGAAAGCGTATTTGGCAAAAGTGCTGGTGTGGGGAACATGACAATCATTGCAATTGGCTCGTCCTCGATGGGGACTATGATACCATGATGCATATTGAGGAGCCATAACGTGACAATTTACACAAGCAGAAGGGTCATCAGATAAATATGACCAAGCCCTCGACATGTAAATCGTATAAGCAGCTAATCCGAAAAATATACCAAAGAGCAGAGTAAATGCAATTTGCCAGTTTCTCGGAATTTTAGGAATCCACTTCATATAATACAAGTTTAGTAGGTATATAAACAACTGCTTTTACATGAAGTAATTACGGTTGCTTATTTAATACAGCTAAACTATATTTTTTGTGAATTAAAGACAAGTTTTTAGGATACTTAAGGCTTATTTATTCTAATTCTATTTAGACTCGAGATGAGACTTTACGAAGTGGGATAGATTTACACCGAAATTTGGAATGAAAAGAATGTTGTTGTTATAGATGATTAAAAGGAATAAAAGGCCTCGCATGAAACCTTTATTCCTTTTACAATAGTTGTTAATTCATTTTCAAATTGAATAGTCGAGCGATATTCTCCCATGTAATTAATTTAAAGTTTTGGGCTTTATATTCTTTTCCATCATAGTTAAATCCATCTTGAGCTACAAATAATCCGTGTTTGAAATCATCATTTAATGGAAAGCTAAAAATATCAATGCCATCGGTTTCTTCTACACCGTCAACCACACCGTCAGTTACTCTGAAATTTCCGATATACTTGTGAGGGGCTTTACGATTAAAAACAGCATAACTATAGTTTCCTTGGCTGGAGGCTAATAAATATCCATCTCCCTCGGGAAGATAATATATGCTTAATCCTTCGATGTCAAATTCAATATTTTTATTCTCCGACTTACTACTCATATTTACGAATTCTCCTTGAATACTTCCATCGGGTTCTGCATTAAATTTATAAATGCCTTTTCTTTCTTCCCCAATGAAAATAGTTTGATTTTCATTATCTGCTATCATACCTTCGGTTTGTGTTCCTAAGTCAAACCGGCGAACAATGTTACCAACAATATGTCCACTATCATCTGTGAGTTCCCATTGTTCTACTTCTCCATTTTTACTATTTACAAAAGCATAATATTTTTGGTCTTTTGGAGATACATATAAACAAAAGCCATATACTTCTCCATGCATTTTGCTGATAAGGTCATTGCCGATCTTACTAAGTATTCCACCTGAGGTTATTTTATATAGGCTAATCCCTTTAGTCGTGCGATTGCTGGATGCAACAATATCAATAGTGTCTGCACCTAATTTGAATTCATAACAAACATCAACATTATTCATTTTACCATCTTCGTAGTAATTTACGGTTTCTCCCTTTAAGTTATATATAGCCAGGCCTCCTTTTTTATCGGTGCCAATGATATAAACTTCATCTTGATTTTTAGGATTTCTCCAAATAGCAGGATCATCGGCTGCATCATCGGTTTTTTGCCGAGGCATAGGATCAGTTTCATACAGAGCAGTAGTGGCTAACTTTATTTTTGCAGCTTTCTTTAAATCACCTTCACTTTTGCGTTCTCCGGTGCAAGAAATACACGCGCTGCAAATTATTAATGAAAGAGTAGTGTTTACAATATAATTCATCATTTGGTATTTATAAGTTGAATTTTAATCCTAAGTTGCAACGAACATTATAATATTCTGCTTGCATCATATATTTTTTGTTTCCTTGATAATAACTCAATGGTGTATTCAATATGTTATTTACTTCAGCAAAAATGGTAAACTTTTTATTGAAATTATAAGATGTATTAAAATCAAGATATGATACACTATTATAATATCTATCCTCAAAAGCATCATCTCCATATTCTTCAATAAATGCACTTGCAAAGTTATAAGATAAGCGGGCAGATAGTTTTTTGCCCTCATAAGCCAATGATGCGTTTACATTATGTTTGGGAGTACCTGTAAGACTCAAGTCTTCATTTGCTCTGCCTTCTATCTGGAAATTGCTAACCGCAGATTTGGTATAAGTATAATTTGCATAAATGCCAAACTGTTTTAAAAATCCGGGTAAGAAATCCAATTGACGTTGGAATGCCGTTTCAATCCCCCAAAGAGAGGCATTTCCTGCATTGATGGCTTGTGTGAATTGCTCCCATGTATTTCCCATATATTCATAATTATCTTTACGCTGCTTTACTATAAAGTCTTTAATATCCTTGTAAAATAAACCTGCAGAAACCATACCAATATTAGCATAATAATGCTCGATCATCAAATCAAAATTCATAGATGTTGTAGCCTTAAGGTCAGGATTACCTATACTTAACTCATTGTCTTCACGATTGATATTTACATAAGGAACTAGATCAAAGTATCTTGGACGAGCTATGGTGTTAGTCCATCCGAATTTAACTTGAGTATTTGGGCTAAAGTTATATTTTGCCATTAAAGAGGGTAGAATGTTGATATAATTGTTGTTTTGAGTTTCTGTTTTCTTCAAGTCGGAAGTGTTTCCTTCTTCATCAATAATAAGCTCATAACCGGAATAATTTACGTATGTATTTTCAGCTCGAATGCCAAAAACTAAATGAAGTTTCTTGAATGATTGGTCAAAGCGAATATATCCGGCAGCAACATTTTCAGAAGCATCGAAATTATTGGCTAGTTCTTCAAGCACTTGTTCTTTATTAAATTCATTACTATTGTTAAGCTGCAAGTTTCCTAGAAAGCTACTGTTAATGTAGTGCCCGGCTTTATAATTTCCTGCCAAGAAGTTATTTTTTGTTTTGTTGCTTAAAAAATTCATGGCTTCGGTATTAAACTTGCTCTCATCAACAGGTTCATAAGAGTAATAATTGTTTCCACGATATTTGTTTTTCATTTTATACTTTCCACCGAACTTTAACACGCTTGATTTTCCATCTTTTGATAGTGGTAGTTCTAAATTGATACGAAAACTTTTATCAATTTCATCGGTATATTGATGCTCTTCTGTAATTCCTTTCAAATTCCAATTGCTATTTAAATCGGCAGCATCTGAATCACTGATGATAACTTGTGGCTTTTCAGTATTACTGATATCCTGATTAATAACAAGATTTTTGTAAGAATGGCTGATGTATCTTTCATTAGGGCGATCTTCACTTGCTTTGGAATAAGATGCCTTCCAATCAATGTTCAATGCTCCGATATGATGTTCGCCTTTCAGTGCATAGTGTTGAATGCGCTGGTCTTCTAATCGTGCATTCTTATTCGTGCCACCTTTAGTCTCTCGAATAATGCTGCTGTTTCCGGCGTCATCAAGATCTTTATATTGTGTTCTGAAACGATTTTCCCAATCATTACGATGGTTATATACCACACTAGCTTCCAATTTATGATTGGCATTAATTTCATAATCAAAATTAGCCGAATAACTTTGACGAAGACGTTGCACTTGGTAGGTGCGGACTTGAAATTCATTCATGATGATATTGCCATCATCATTTTTAGTCCACTCTGCCTCTATATTATCAGAACCTAATTGGCTGTTTTGTATAGTCCCCGAGAGTGTAATACCAAGTTTATTATTGAAAAAACGGTCAGCATAAAGCAAGCCTCCGTTAATAGTCGGAATTCCGGAAAAAAAACCATATGATCCAGCAACTGTGCCACTTATTCTTCTACCATAGGGATTTGATTTTGTAATCATATTGATTGATCCACCAATAGCATCAGCATCCATATCAGAGGTAACAACTTTATTTACTTCGATGGTCTGTACCATGTCAGATGGTATTAAATCCAATTGAACAGATCGTGTTTCAGCCTCAGCTGATGGAATCCGATCGCCATCAATAGTAACTGAATTATATTCCGGAGATGTTCCTCGAATATTTCCAAAACGGGCTTCTCCTTGATCGTATTGCACGTTAATACCCGGAATTCTTTTTAATGCATCACCTACATTCTGATCGGGAAATCGTCCTACTTGGTCAGCAGATATGATATTACTTACATTTACATTGTTCTTTTGTTGATTCAATGCTTTTGATTGCCCTTGCAATCCCCCATTAACTACAACTTCATCTAAATTGATGCCTACTTTTAGATAGAAATTATTTTCTGAAGTTTCTCCCTGTTTTACTGCGATTTCTTTAAGCTGAGAAGTAAAGCCGATGTAACTCACTTGAATTTTATAAATGCCATCCTCTAATTTAGGAAAACGATAGAAACCGTTAACATCAGATGTAACACCTTGATAAGTGCCAACAATAAGAACGGTTGCTCCGGGAAGAGCTAGTTTGTCATTGTCTAAAATACGCCCACTGATTGCACCGTATTTACCTGCATTCTCGGAATCCGGTTCATTCTCTGCAAAAGTGAGTTGAATTGTGCTCATAAAAATAAGCACTAAAAAGTAAACCTTAAATTTCATAATTAGTATTGTATGTTTTACGCTGCAATATTAGCTTGCTGATAATACAATACGATTACAATATTATTAATCGATGTTACATGTTTATTTCTATTTTGTAACAAAAATAAACACCTCATATTTTGAATGAAATATGAGGTGTTTATTTGTAAAATTATTGAGTTTAGTCAATCAAGTTGATTAATAATCCGGAGCGAAGTTTGGGCTCAAACCAAGTCGTTTTCGGAGGCATGATATTTCCGGTATCGGCAATGTCGATAAGTTGTTGCATTGATACGGGGTATAAGGCAAAAGCAACTTGCATTTCTTCGTTATCAACACGGCGTTTCAATTCTCCTAATCCGCGAATGCCACCCACAAAGTCAATTCGTTTAGATGTCCGTAAGTCGGTAATATTTAAAATAGGTTCAAGCACATGATTAGATAGAATGGTTACATCAAGCACTCCAATAGGGTCATTGGTATAAGTTCCTTCTTTGGCATTCAACTTATACCATTGTCCGTCGATATACATGCTGAACTCATGTAAACAAGCCGGTTTATATATTTCTTCTCCTTTACATTCTACATGGAAAGCAGTTTCGAGCTTATTTAAGAGCTCTGCCTTTGATAAACCGTTCAAATCTTTAACTACACGATTATAGTCCATAATGTGGAGCTGATTATCGGGGAAGTGAACCGACATGAAGTAGTTGTAAGGCTCGGTACCATTATGGTTGGGATTCTGATTTTTGCGTTCAAGACCGATTCGCGCTGCTGCTGCTGTACGATGGTGTCCGTCGGCAATGTAAGTAGCATCTACTTTAGTGGCAAAGCACTGTTCGATAAATTTATTGTCTGTTTCACCGTCAATAGTCCATAATTGATGTAGGAAACCGTCATCAGCCACAAAATCATAAGCCGGAGCTTGCTTAGCAACAATAGAAGCTATTAATTCATCGAGCTCAGCAACTGCTTTAAAAGAAAAGAATACCGGTTCGATGTTTGCATTTAGCCAACGAGTGAGTATCATGCGATCCTCTTCTTTATCCGGACGAGTTAATTCATGCTTTTTTATAATACCTTTTTCATAGTCTTCACACGAAGCTAAGCCAACGATACCATATTGAATACGTCCGTCCATACCTTGCGCATAAATATAGAACTTAGCCTTCTCATCGCGCACTAATAATCTTTCCTGTTGAAATTCTTCGAAGTTAGTTTTTGCTTTCTGATAAACAATATCCGAATGAATGTCGGTTCCTTCAGGACAATCAATTTCAGCATGCGTAATGTGCAAAAGTGAAATTTCATTATCGGTTGCTTTTTCGGCAGCCTCTTTAGAATTCATTACATCATAAGGTAAGCAGCTTAAAGAAGCAGCTATTTCACCGGGAGGTCTTAAGCCTCTAAATGGTTTAACAATTGCCATAAAAGTTAGTTTTTTGGTTTATAGTATAGGATTATACAAAAGCAGCAAGACATTTTTTGTATTAAAAATGACTTGCTGCTTCATGATATTTTTAATTCTCAGCTTCAAAAGCTTGCATAGCTTCAATTAAAGCTTGCACACTTTCTAAAGGCATTGCATTGTAAATGGATGCTCGGAATCCACCAACAGAACGGTGTCCTTTGATGCCTACTAAGTTTTTAGCTGTGGCAAACTCTACAAATTTAGCTTCTAATTCTTCGTGTCCTTCAGCCATAACGAAAGTTACATTCATATGAGAACGGTCTTCAACAGCAGGGATATTAGCTCTAAATAATTTATTGCGATCAATCTCGGCATAAAGTGCGTTTGCCTTTTCTGTATTGATTTTTTCGATAGCTTCAACACCGCCTAGGGCTTTTAACCATTTCAATGTTTGCAAACAAGCAAACACTGCCACCATAGGAGGGGTGTTAAACATTGAATCTTTCGGTGCATGCGTTTGGTAATCTAACATGGTAGGTATCGTGCGATCCATTTTACCTAAAGCATCATTTTTAACAATAACCAATACGGCACCGGCAGGACCTAAATTCTTTTGTGCACCGGCATAAATACAGTCGTATTTAGAAACATCAATTGGTCGGCTAAAAATATCTGACGACATATCAGCAATCATTGGTATAGCTACCTCAGGATCAGCTTTAATTTGAGTTCCGAAAATTGTATTGTTAGTTGTAATATGTAAATAGCTGGCATCAGCAGGAACGTCATATGATTTTGGAATGTAATTGAAATTTTTGTCTGCGGAAGAAGCAACTTCAACTACCTCACCAAAGAATTGAGCCTCTTTCATTGCCTTCTTCGACCAAACACCGGTGTTCAAATAAGCGGCTTTGGTTTTCATCAGGTTGTAGGGAGCCATTAAGAATTGCAAGCTTGCGCCTCCTTGTAGGAAAAGCACGGAATAACCTTCAGGAACTTTTAGCAATTCTTTTACTAACGCTACCGCTTCATCCATTACAGCTACTGCCTCTTTGCTACGATGAGAAACCTCCATAACCGAAAGGCTCGTGTTTGCAAAATTCATTGCAGCTTTTGCCACTTCTTCTTTTGTAAATTCAGGCAGGATTGAAGGACCTGCATAAAAATTGTGTTTTTTCATACCGTAAGTTTTATCTGTTTAAATGTATTACTTATATCTGTCTATAAAAATGATAGCAGATAATTTATTTAACTATTAGTTTGCGTAAAAATAGTTAATTGCACTTTTAAAATACTGCTGTAACTCGGTTTTTTATGAGAAAGAAACATAATGTTTACTATTCATCTTCCAAAACACAGTAACAATTAGCATCATACGACCGGATAAATATATTAACTTAATTCTGATTTAAGGTGGAAAGAAGAGTGATTTTTATAGCTTTTTCAGAATTGAAGTTAACAAGACAACGAAATTTATTTAAACGCCTTGGCGTACAGAACGGAATGAAAATAATTTTTTCTACATAAAGGGTATTCATGTGGAAAACTCCAAAAGCTTTATACTAATTCTTCAGGGCTGATATCTGATATATCAAGCAATTTATTCATGATTGCATAGACCGTTAAGCCCGATATTGATTTTATATTTAGTTTTTCGGTAATATTTTTTCGGTGTGAAATAACGGTGTGAATACTAATGTTTAATGAGTCAGCAATGTCTTTATTTGCTAAACCTAATGCAATCTTTTTGAGTACATCAATTTCGCGCTGAGTCAATTCATCAGAATGAATCGTGCCGGCCAATTTCTGTTTAATAACAGAGTTGCGAGCTAATTGTATAATTTGTTGAATCTGCAAAACATCAGCTTCTAAGTTTATCTTAAAGTCGTAACGGCTGCCGGATGAATGTTCGCGCTCATTCGGACTTATAGCTATGGTGAATACTTTATTATTTTGCTTCAATTTAGCTTCTAATACGGGAGCAAGTTTAATACCCTCCTGAATTAAAATAATAATGATACGCCCTTCAATCCGGCTAAATGGATTGAGCTCATCGGTTGAGCCCAGTTGAGTAACTTCGAATTTGAAGTATTCTTGTAAAATGCTGGTAAGCCCCCGTCTTATAATAGCCGAAGAATGGATGATAAACAAATTTTCTTCCATGACTATTTGTTTTGTAAGTTAAGTTGCGTTTCTATTGCGATAACTTGTTTTACTAAAATGGCGTCTTCAATACGAGCATGATCGTTCAAATCTTGTTCAAAGTGATACAAGGTGTGCAGGAAGTCGTTCATATGATTAGCATCATAATCGGCATCAAGATATTTTATCACTAAGTTCTTTAAATCACTAAGTTTTTCTTCTACGTCGGTATGTTCCTGACCATAATCATAGATTCGCTTAGGAGATTCCGGATAGTTATTGTGTTTTACAATATATTCAATGTAAGGAAAAGTCTCTTTTTCCTCCTTTTCAAAATGAAGTAATATTTCTGCTTTATAATTTTGATAAAAAGAGCCGATAAGCTTCATGTCTGAAGTTTTGTAGGCTTCACTTTCAATTACTCGTATTAAAAGTTGCTCAATTTTAGGAATGACGTATTCAATGTAATATTTATGCGTCTGCCTTAAATAATTGATTAAAAGAAGGGGTGAAAATGCTTGTAGCTTTCGTTCCGGAAAATAGTTCTCGTTAATATAAGTATTAACAATAGCTAAAAAGAAATCGGTGTTTGCTCCATGTTCAAGACACACCTCGTCAATAGTTTTCTCTTTAAAACCGAGCCTAATGTTAAACCTGCTCATAACCGGAAGTAAGTTTGTTTCCGTTATAATGAGTCTACTCATTTTATCGTCTTTCGTGAAAACTTTCATAATCATTTAGTTTTAGTGGAATGGTAATTTTGTAATCATTTCGGCTAAATCATCAACGCCTTTTTTTAGTTTCTTATTGACCATCATCTTAATCATCATACCCATTTCAGCGTGTAGTGTAAGCTTCATTTTCGTTTCATAAGGACTAACCGGTAATAATTGTATCCAGAAGGTGATACCGACCGGTAAACTGCCGGAACTTGCCGCCTTAATAGTTTTAGAAGGCTCGCGATTAACAATGCGTATTTCAGCTTGCCCCATGCCCGATATGTTAAAGCGACAAGAATCGGAATCAGATTCAAAATCACTTACTTTTACTTGTGGTACTGATTCGTTAATTTGAGAAAGTAAACCCTCATTCACATATTGAGAGAGGTTCTCAAAGTCTGACAAGTAACTGTATATAATATCTTGGTTGTTATTAATAACTTTTATTTCACTTTCATATTTACTTAATGCCATAGTCATTTTTTGTATAAAACGGCAATTGCGGTATTTCCTAAGAAAATTATAGGAAAGACTGAAATTGCCGTTTAAGAATGATTGTATATTTTATTTTCCCCATTCAGAGGGGTTTTCCCTCCAGCTTTTTAGTGATTCCACCTGACCTTTAGCTACAACACCGGTTTCCACAGCATGTTCAATTAATAATTGATAATTGCTCAAAGTTTCTAATTCGATTTGAGCATCGGCAAAAGCTTGTGTTGCTACCGGAAAACCATAAGTAAAAATAGCAAGCATGCCCAACACATCGGCTTTTCCGGCCACACGCACAGCTTCGGCAGCCTTAAGTGAACTCATTCCCGTTGAAACAAGATCTTCAATGATGACCACTTTTTGCCCTGATTTTAAGTCGCCTTCAATCATGTTTTCTAAACCATGCCCTTTAGGAGCTGAACGAACATATATGAATGGTAATCCTAGCAACTCAGCAACTAGAACACCATGTGCAATGGCTCCGGTTGCCACTCCTGCAATAACTTCGGTTTGAGGATATTTCTTTTTAACCAATTTGGCAAAAGCTTTGGCAACTAGTGTGCGAGCTTCCGGATATGACAAGATTTTGCGGTTGTCGCAATAAATAGGCGATTTCCATCCGGATGCCCAAGTAAAAGGATTTTCAGGTTGAATTTTAATAGTATTTATCTTCAACAATTGTTTTGTAACGGCTAATGAGTTATCTTGCATTTTTAATTAAAGTATTTATTAGATATTTCGCAAATGTACAAAGTTTTTTTCAATGAAAGTGAGTTAGTTTTTAAAGCGAAAAATGAAGTGTTTCCAACTAAACAGTACGATGAATATAAAACTATAACTCATTTTGATGATGTAGTGCCTATACTTGAAAAAATTGAAAAATTAGGATTGCGCAAGGTATTTGTACTTGATTGCGTTGATTTTAATAAGATTCAATCAGGTTTCAACATTGTTCGATCTGCGGGAGGACTTATTCAAAATAAGCACGGCAAATGGCTCTTTATAAAAAGAATGAATCGCTGGGATTTACCCAAGGGTAGAATAGAAGCAGGAGAGAGTTCTCAAGAGGCTGCGCTTCGTGAGGTAGAAGAAGAGTGCGGCATACACGGACATGCTATCGTTCGTCCGTTATGTACAGGCTGTCATATTTTTCGATCACCTTTTTATCCATCTCCTTATAATTGGGTGTGGAAAGAAGCTGATTGGTTTGAAATGACTTACTCCGAGAATGAAACACCTATTCCTCAGCTAGAGGAAGATATTACTGAAGTGAGATGGTTTGCTAAGGATGAACTTAAAGAGGTTTATCGTTCTACCTATCAAAATATTAAATATTTGATGAATACTTTTCTGTAGCTTTTTTGCTAACTGATTGATTTAATATGGGATATGGTTGTTTTCTACTGCTTTTAGGCAAATATAACGGCGTATAAAAATAATTTTTCAACGGT
Organism: Mangrovibacterium sp.; assembly: GCA_047975205.1. Classification (GTDB taxonomy): domain Bacteria; phylum Bacteroidota; class Bacteroidia; order Bacteroidales; family Prolixibacteraceae; genus JBKEDC01. The sequence continues at coordinate 14,853 of JBKEDC010000018.1, forward strand.
TTCTCTCTGAGAATGGCTACCATTATAATATTTGCACTATTTTGTGATTTAATAATCAGATAAATTAGTTCTAATTGCTCTTATTCTACGTTGAGAAAATCGTATAATTATACTTTTTTAATGCAAAACAATATGAGATATGGACTAATTCATATTTTATTGCGTCTTATTCATTTCCTCTCGCTTCCAATTGAAAATAGTTTTATTCAATTGTTCTGTCATTCCATCTAACGGATTTAAAGCCGGTGAAATTAAAAGTTTCCCATCTTTGTTGATTATAAAAGAGTAAGGAAATGATTTTATATCATATTTAGCTAATTCGTTATCATCGGCAAAAAAGAATTTGCCTTTCCAAGAAGCTAATGTGGTAGCATTGATTTTCGTTTTACAGCTTGCCGGCATAACAATGATGAATTCAACCATCTCTTTGTATTTGTCGTATTGTTGTGCTATCTGTTCTAAATTACTTCTGCTGATAGGATTGTTCGTATTACTGAAGTGCAAAAAATTAAGTTTCTCTTTACTGAACGTATCAGCAAGATTTAACTTTACATTATCATAGCTCTTCAACACTAGGTTCGGAGCTTCAGAACCTACTGCAAGGAAAGTTAGCTTCAGGTAGAGCTTATGAGCTAACTTTTTCAGCTCACTTGTCCAGCGGCTCTGTTCCACTTGTTTCAAAAGGTTCAGCAATAAATCTTTATGGTAAAGATTAAGATAAAAAGAATCATTTATAGCATCTAAAATAGTTATCCGTCGAAGATTATCGCCCCAATTATTACAGTGATATAAATAATCTTCTATGTTCGACAGTTTTCCTGACAAAATTTGTCGTTTAAGTTCTTTGTTATTATTCAGCACCGTTTCTTTGTAGAAATAATTGGTAAAGACCTCTTTGTATAACTTATTAAATGGAGGATTGTTAAATGGTAGCGACTCTACATTCATATATGTTTGAATAAATTCGCTATCGTCAGTCATTCGAAGTTTATATTCAACCGATGCCAAACGGTAATAAATATACTGACCAAAAAAAGTATATGATGGGGCCGGAAACTCTTGTAATATTTCTGATTTTAGGGCTTGTAAGGCTGCTTTTGATTTATGAACAAACAAATCTTCAAAGTACTTATCTTCAGTTTTGGCGAATGCAATCTCGAATGCTTGTATTTGTCGGTTGATATCGTCGATCGGCAATTCTTTTAGTCCCAAAGGGATATCTGATTTGCTAAAAAAAGGGCTTCGCTTTTCAGCTTCTGCCAGAGGTTTGTGTGGGGGGAGTTGCAAGGTGTAGTTTCCTCCCGGTTCAAGTATGGTGGAAGTGTGCCATCGGTCGAAATCGGCATATATATAAGTAGTTTGAGTTAGCACTACATCAAGCTCAAAGTTTCCTAGTTGGTCAACTTTAATCATGCCCATGTTTTGAGGAAGAAGACCAAACGGATCTATCGTTTTATACAAGGTAATATGATAATTTGCATAATCAGGCTCTTTTCCACTAATGTGGGTTGATCTCATTTGAGCAAAAAGTGAGCAGCAGCTTAAACTACATAGCAATAGAAGAAAAAATTGGCGTTTCAAATCGAGCTATCGTTTAAGTTCAACATCCTTTAGTGCTGCAGGTATGAATTCGCTTACATCACCACCATGAGCAAATATATCGCGCACAATTGATGAATTGATAGGAGTGTGTTCAGGCATAGTTAGCAAGAACACCGTTTCAATATCATTATAAAGTTTTTTATTCATCTGAGCAATGGCTCGCTCATACTCAAAATCAGAAGAAGTGCGTAAGCCTCTCAGAATAAAATCAGCTTTGACTGTCCGAGCGAAATTAACCGTAAGTCCTTCATGTTTTCTAACTTCAATCTTGGGTTCATTTTCAAAGATCTTTTGAATCCACTTTAGTCGGCTTTCAATGGGGAAGAAAGAACTTTTATTTGAGTTGAAACCAATCATGATATATATTTTGTCGAACATAGGCAATGCTCGGTTGACTATACTTTCATGTCCTACTGTAAAGGGATCAAATGACCCGGGAAAGATGGCAATTTTGCTCATATATTTTGACTTTTAAAGATGATGCAATTAAGTTATAAACGAATGGAAAAACAAATTTAGTTTGCAGGTATTACAAAAGCATCAACATCTTTAGCTGTTATTTCATTTGCACTGAGGATTATTAGTCGTTCTACTACGTTTCGTAATTCCCTGATATTACCCGTCCAAGCAAGTGATTCAAGTTTTTTTATGGCATCAGAAGCTATTGTTTTATTTGCCATGCCGTATTCCTGACAGATTTGTTTAATAAAATGTTGAATTAGTATCGGAATATCTTCTTTACGTTCGCATAATGACGGCACATGGATTAAGATAACACTTAATCGGTGATATAAATCTTCACGAAAGTTGCCTGCTTCAATCTCTTTCATCAGATTTTTATTAGTGGCGGCAACGATGCGTACATCCACCTTGATTTCTTTATCTCCACCAACTCGAGCTATTACATTTTCTTGCAAAGCACGCAATACTTTGGCTTGAGCTGAGAGGCTCATATCTCCAATTTCATCTAAGAATAGCGTGCCCCCGTTTGCAAGTTCAAATTTGCCTTTTCGCTGTTTTATTGCTGAGGTGAAAGCTCCTTTTTCATGTCCGAATAATTCGCTTTCTATCAGCTCTGATGGAATGGCAGCGCAGTTCACTTCAACAAAAGCTTGTTTCGAACGAATACTGTTTTCATGAAGCCGACGAGCAATGAGTTCTTTGCCGGTACCGTTCGCCCCGGTTATGAGCACACGAGCATCAGTGGGAGCAACTCGGTCGGTCATGTCAATAGCCTTCTTAATGGCTTCTGATTGCCCGATAATTTCGAATTTCTGGTTGACTTTCTTTCTCAGCACCTTTGTTTCGGTAATGAGTTCGCCTTTATCGAGAGCATTCTTTATCGTAATGAGTAATCGATTTAAGTCTAGTGGCTTTTCAATAAAATCAAAAGCTCCAATCTTTATTGCCTCAACAGCAGTGTCAATATTTCCATGTCCGGATATCATAATTATCGGTGCATGTGTTTCCATAGCACATATTGCTTCTAATACTTCTATTCCGTCAATCTCCGGCATCTTAATATCACAAAGAATAACATCAAATTCAGATTTGCGGAGCATATTAAGCCCTATTTTTCCACCCTCAGCTAATTCTACTTCATAATTCTCATATGTTAATATATCCTTGAGTGCACTCCGAATGCTTCTTTCATCATCAATGACTAGAATTCTTTTCATAATATTGGGTTCATAGGTTTATAAAGCTTGAGAACACACCCTCTTTAAGCGAATAGTCGGTTTGTATAATATTTTGAATGGAAAATTTTCGCATAACTAATTGAATAAGTAACATGGCAGGCACAATCATTTCTACGCGCATTTGTTCCATTGTGTCCATGCCTAATCTTTCTAATAGTGTTGAATTTACTAATTGAGAGCATATTCGATTGAAATCAATTTGTGAAATATGTTGTGCTTTTCTGAATTTACAGTTAGGTTTAACCCCGTCTATAGTATCGACAAGCGTATCGAATGTTCCGGAGCAACCTATTAAGGTTGAAATTTCATGAGTTTTGCCTTGTTCCCACAATTCCTGCATATTTTTATCAAACCAAGACATGATTTCTTGATATTCTAGATCTGAAATAGGGTCTGAAATAGGAAATCGTTCTACCACACGGGCAATACCGGTAGGGAAACTCTGTTTCCAAACAATTCGATTATCTTTCACAATGATAAACTCGTTACTACCTCCGCCGATATCCATGATTAGCCCGCCGTCGGGTATTTTTCCGAGAGCAAACTTTACACCCTCAAAAATATATTCAGCTTCTTTTTCTCCACTAATGATGTTAAGCTCTAGTCCGGTAATTTTTTTAATTTCTTGGACAAACTCTACCTTATTTCTTGCATCGCGCACTGCCGATGTAGCAATGACGTTTATGGAATCTATTTTTCCATATGATTTCATTGATTTTAAATGTGTGTTCAATGCGTGAACGGCTCGTTTTGTGGCCTCTTTAGTTAAACGATTGTTGTTTATGCCTCCTTTACCAAGTTTCACTTCAACTTTACTGGTGTGCAGTATATAATTTGATTTATCGTTACTTTCTGCAATGAGTAGATTGCAAGTGTTAGTGCCTAAATCAATAATAGCTTTCTTCATGGTAAACAAAGATAGTTTTTATACTTAGATGTTTGTCGTTGTTTGCCATTTTTATGTCTTTTGTACTCTTCAATTTTTATCTTTGCTCAAAATTTGAGCTATGTTTATTGAAAGAGATTTTGCGCATCAAAATAATCGTGGTGCAATTGAAGTGATATGTGGATCGATGTTTTCAGGTAAAACGGAAGAACTAATCCGACGATTGCGTAGGGCACAGTTTGCTAAACAGCGAGTAGAAATATTTAAACCAGTTATCGATACACGTTATTCAGAAACCGATGTTGTTTCACACGATGATAACTCTATTCCGAGTACTGCTGTTGAAAATTCCGCATCTATATTATTACTTTCAGGAGGTTATGAAGTTGTTGGTATTGATGAGGCTCAGTTCTTTGATGATGGTTTAGCTCAAGTGTGTGTGGAGTTGGCAGAGCAAGGGATAAGAGTGATTGTTGCCGGTTTAGATATGGATTTTAAAGGAGTGCCGTTTGGAGCCATGCCTAAGGTAATGGCTGTGGCAGAGTTTGTAACTAAGGTTCATGCTATTTGTATGAGGTGCGGAGCTATAGCTCAATTCTCACATCGTTTGTCGAAAGAAGAGGAGCAGGTAATGCTGGGCGAAAAGAACGAGTACGAACCACTGTGCAGGTCATGTTTTAATAAGACGAAAAGCAAAAGAAAATAATCTGATATAAGTGCAGTTTATGAGATTTATTTGAAAAACAGAGAAAACACTGATATGATTTTCCAAAAGGAACAATAAAGCCTATATATAAGACTTTATTGTTCTTTTTATTTTATAGATAGTTCTAAATTAGATTCGATTGTTTTTTTGAAAAGAATATCATATTTAATGGACATTCTACGTTGCCTTTAATAACCAATCCATTTTATAATCTCTCTTATATTTACTTTCTTACCATACATTAATATTCCTGTTCTGTATATTTTAGCGGCAGCCCAAACGCAGGCTAATGTTGTTAGTAATAATAGTACAATGGAGAGTATAACCTCCCAAACAGCAATTCCTGCCGGTATTCTTACCATCATACAAACAGGAGAAAGCAATGGAAACATGGATGACCAAAAGGCTAATGAACCATTAGGATTCTCTCCAACGGGAGTAATCATCATGATAGCTATAATGAGAGGGAAAGCTACTAAGCTTACTAACTGTTGAGCGTCTTCATCACTTGATACAGCAGATCCTATAGCTCCCATAATGGAAGCATAGAGCAAATACCCCAAAATAAAGAATATCAAAAAAGAACCTACAATAAACGGAATGTTTAAGGAACTTATGATATTATTTACTTCTATGAAGCTATCGTTGGGTATTATCTCAGGCGAATTTTGAGCAACTCCTGTTGCTGCTATAATATTTTGTGATGCAACGAGTGTTTCAGTGGAATTGGATAGCAGGATGTTTGATGCCAACGTGAATAGGCTAGACATGAATATAACCCAAATAACAAATTGAGTTAATCCTACTAATCCAATACCTATAATTTTGCCAAACATGAGTTGCATAGGTTTAACTGATGAAACAAGTATTTCGCTTATTCGGTTTGTTTTTTCCTCAGTAACACCACGCATAACCATAGCACCATACATAAAAATCATCATGTAGATAAGAAAGCCTCCGAGATATCCTACTATCGTATTAACTTCGGTTGACACGCTGCTGCTTGTTCCGTCATCGTTAAGCTTTATGGTATCAAGGTGTATGCGGGTGGTGGTGGCGGTAAGTTTTTGCTCTAAGTCTGGAATCCCGGATTCTTTAAAAATATTAGCTCGCTTATCGTTGGTTATGAAATCAGATATTTGGCGTCTGATATTACTTTGTGTACTTTTCGGAACTTGATTGTTTGAAAAAATTTGGACGTGGTTGTTTGCTATCAAGTTATATGGAATGTATAAGAGCGCATCGTAATCTTTGGTTGCATTATCACTTCGAAACTGCAAATACTCATTTCTGGGAATATAAGTAAAAGAAAGTAGTTCTGTCTTTTCTAATCTATTTAAAAACAGACCGGTCTCATCGTACACTGCTACGTGTTGCTTCTCTTGTCCGCCTTTCATGCTCATCCAAACAGAAAAGCCGATTAAAGCAGCAAAGGTAATAGGTACTAATAAAGTTGTAATAATAAATGATTTCTTTTTTACGCGTGTAAGGTATTCGCGTTGTAATATGAGTAGTGCCTTATTCATTTTCAATATGGTTTGATTGTTCAACAGCTTGGATGAATACGTCATTCATAGATGGAAGTACTTCGCTGAATGAAAGAATGTCGCTTTCTGCATTTAATAATTCGATGAGAGCTCTATTGTCGATCAAATGCTTTTTTTTGAAGCGAAAAAAGTGGCGATTAGCTCGGATTTCATCATCCATTATTATTAAATCTTCACGATTTAATGTTGGAGGCATGACTTGGTGAGCCGGAATTTCAAGTTCGAATACACCTTGTTTGAATGCTGTTTTAATATCATAAATATTGCCATCGAGGATTTTTTTTGAACGATTAATCAAAGCAACATGATCGCATATTTCTTCTACCGATGCCATGTTATGAGCAGAAAATATAACTGAAATCCCATCTTCTTTCAGCTTTAATATTTCCTCTTTAATGAGGTTTGTGTTGATGGGATCAAATCCGCTGAATGGTTCATCGAATATAAGTAGTTTTGGGTTGTGTATGACGGTAGTGATGAATTGCACTTTTTGAGCCATACCTTTTGAAAGCTCTTCTACTCGTTTCCCCCACCAAGCTTCGATTTCAAATTTTTGAAACCAGTATTTGAGATTCCTCAAAGCATCATTTTTACTCATCCCTTTCAATCGAGCAAGATATAGTGCTTGTTCGCCAACCTTCATTTTTTTATATAATCCTCGTTCTTCGGGCAGGTATCCTATGAATTGAACATCACTAGCTTGGGCTGATTTCCCCATGAAATTAACGGTACCGCTATCGGGTGCTGTAATCTGGTTGATAATTCGAATTAAAGTGGTTTTTCCGGCTCCATTCGGGCCGAGTAATCCGAAAATACTACCTTCTTCTACATTAATGCTGACATCATTGAGTGCCCGATGACCATTATAGTCTTTAATAATATTTTTAGCTGAGAGTATGTGCATATGTTGTCTTGTGTATTTTTGTGTTACAAATATAATATTTTACCATTTCTTTTAAGCATGAGTTTAATATACAGCTATCTAAAACAGGAGACTAAACTCACGTGTTTGTATCTGGTAAGGTTGTATTTTTATACGCTATTATGATTGATTATAGAAAGAAAATCTATAAGTTACATTAATTATACTTTCATAATTAGATGCCTTATGCCAAGTTGTTCTTATTCTCATTTAATATTAGAAATAAATAATAAAAACAGTGCGTATTCTCATCTGAATATGTAGTGTAAAATAAATAATATAACTCATTTCATATTCATTTTTCATATCAAAATATTTTATAAGGTTGATTTCTTGATACTTAGTTTTTTGTAGGCATCCTGCTTTTATTATTTTAATTTTTAAACGCTGACTTTTTTCAATATTTTTGTAGCCCAAATTAAAGAAATTATGCGCATAGATATACTAACCGTTGTTCCGGAATTGCTTGAAAGTCCGTTTCAACATTCTATATTAAAAAGAGCTCAAGAGAAAGGCATTGCCGAAATTGTAATACATGATATTAGGGAGTTCTCTACTGATAAGCATCGGCGTGTTGATGATTATGCTTTTGGAGGAGGAGCCGGTATGGTTATGAGCATTCAACCTATTGAGGATGCTATTAACAAGTTGAAATCAGAACGCAAATACGATGAAATTTTTTATACTAGTCCTGACGGCGAAGTATTGAATCAGCAAATTGCGAATCAATGCTCTATGTATAAAAATATTATGATTCTTTGCGGACACTACAAAGGTATTGATCACAGAATCCGTGAGCATTTGATTACTCGTGAAATTTCTATTGGGGATTACGTGTTGACCGGTGGTGAATTGGCTGCTGCTGTTATGGCTGATGCTATTGTACGCTTGATTCCCGGAGCTATGTCGGATGAAACGTCGGCATTAAGTGATTCATTTCAAGATAATTTACTTAGCCCGCCGGTATATACTCGTCCGGCTAATCATAATGGTTGGGAAGTGCCAGACGTGCTATTAAGTGGCAACGAAGCTGCCATAAATAAATGGAGGGAAGAACAGGCCTATGAAAGGACGAAGAAACTTCGTCCTGACTTATTGGAAGATTAGTTAGAATTTAAATTTTGACCGACCACAAATATTTAAGTAAGGGCAAAATCCGCAATCATCTTTTTCCTTTTGATCGAATATATTGTCGGGTTTAAATATGTCAAGCAGTAGTTCGTGTAAAACGACACTGAATTCCTCACGTAGTTCGGCATAATTAACCGTATTTTTGTTTTGAGTGATTTCAGGGTGAAACCAGTTGCTGAAAAAGTCACTGATTTTATAAATATTAGGTTTTATGTCGGTATTGCCACTAATCCTACTGTATATTTCACAATACAATAGTGTTTGGAAAATCTCTTTAGGTTTTTTGTTGAAATCTCTGTCAATTAGGTTGTTTATTTCTTTGAAGTTCAGCTCTGCATTTCTACCTGTTTTGTAGTCTATGATGCGCAAACCATCAGTTGTTTCATCAATTCTATCTACAGTGCCCCCAATGTTGAATGTTTCTTCTGTGCCGTCTATTTCAATTTTAAATTCACTGATACACGATTCTTCTAATCCTACGATGTGAAATGGCGCAAATTTCTTATCATTAAGTAACATTCGACGCAGATAATTAAGCAGATTATTTGCCACTAGTTTATTATTTCCCGATAGCTCAACTTGCTTTAAAGTTTCGTCTTTAAAATAAGATTTAGCGAAGGCTTTATGAATGGCTTGATTTAGCTTTAGTTCATTTTTTGCTACTTTATCCAGCATTTCAGCAGTTATGGTTCCCTTACCAAATTCATGGTAAATAAATTCAGAAGCTTCATGGAAAAGATTACCGAATATTCGGTAATCTACTTCTTCTTCCAACTCATTAGATTCTTTAATACCGGCTATATAACTTAAATAGAATTTAAATTTACAATCTAAATACGTATTCAACTCACTAGGCGATAACTTTCTTTCTTGGTATCGCTTTAATAATTTAGCTCGTCGTTCGGGAGTTGATGGAACAGCAATAGGTTTATTTTCGTTGGTTTTATAATTGAAATCAAGTTCCAGACGCTTGATATTGCGTTTGGAATCATAAATTAGCTGATACAAGTAGCGACTCATTTCACCTGTTGTCAGCCCATTACTCGATGAATCATATACTAATACCACTTCTTGAGCTCTATTAAGCATTCGATAAAAGTAATAAGCATACATGGCATCATGTTCTTCATAGGTGGGAAGACCGAACGCCTTGCGCAGATTATATGGGATAAATGAATGTGCATTTTCTGCACTAGGCAATCTGCCGTGATTAACAGAAAGCATATATACCTTATCGAAATCAAGGTTTCGGGTTTCTAACACACCCATCACTTGTATTCCCGATAAAGGTTCTCCTTCAAAGGGAATACTGATACGATTGATTACTTGTTGCAAGATTCGGAAGAATAGCTTTAAGGATACATTGTCCGTCTTGTTTGCTTTTAGTGCATCTTTTACCTGCTGTATGCCTAAATAAGTTTGATATAGATATTCGGCCTCTAAAGAAGCATTCTCATCATTTGTATATTTCCCGGCTAGCTTATTTATTACTTGTAAAAGGTAATCGGCAAAGCCTTCCCACTTTGTTTGTTGCTGAAATAATAGCTGGAGAAGCTCGTCATGACGGAAGAAATCAAGTTCTACATAAATCTTATTTTTGTTGTGAATCTCATTAATCAGCGCTTTATATTCTCGTTTAGTTATGAGTTGATGATTGAGCAAGGACACTACGGGCTTAAAATAATAGGCCGGCTTTTGGTTATACTTACGATAGTTTTTTTGCAATTCAATTAGTAAGTTAACGAAGCTATATACGGGTGTGTTGTTAACCGGATATCCCATCGTGATATTAATTTCCCTCTGAAGAGCTCCGACAGCTGATACTGTAGGGACAAGCAAGCTTTCTTCGGCTAAGATAATTGCACTATCGTCAAACCGCATGGATGCATTATCTTTCGGTTTAAAATCAGGATGGTTTAAGATTTGAGTTTGCGTAATTTGACTGGGAACAGAAATAATGGAGATTTGCTGCGTTGTTTTATCTCCGCCTTCAAGTTTAAAATCACTAGGCTGATGAAATCTATTCAGATTTTGTCGCATAAAGTGACCGGCTTCATGCACCTCGTCGAGAAGGAATTCTTCATCATAATCCCAAAAGAATGAACAGTTCTTGTTGCGACTAAATAAATTAAACAGCTTGCTTTCAACTTTATTCAATGCATTAAACCCGACAAAAATATAGCACTCTGATGTTAATTTAGCTTCTGTATTTTCATTCCACGACTCTACAAGATCTCGATAGAACATACCATTGTAACATGAATTGCTTTTTCTTAATTCCTTCTTAAAGCAATGATATACTTCAGCCAGTTTACTCCATACATTCAAAAACTGAGTTCGATTTGAAGAACCATTGGAGTTTAAATCAATACCCCAAAATGATTTAATAGCTTTCAGTTGGTTCTCTGAAAGATAATCGAAATGATTTTCTATTTCTTTCAAATCCTTAATGTTCCCGAAAAGATCATTGGCATCTAAAAGATACTTGTCAATATCATTAAAATCATGAAGCAATATTTCGCCCCAAAAATAGAACTCATCTAAGTTTTCCTGATGTCCGGTAACTTGTTGATAAATCTGATGCAATAAAAATATTTGTGCAATTTGGTCAGACTCGTAATTCTCAGATAAATCGCTCACAAGTTTGCTAATGGTCAATACCTCGCAGCCAATCATTGTGTTTTCTATACATTCATTGAGATAAGCTGTAAAGAAAACTCCCGACCTTCTATTTGGAACAATGATACTTGTGTTGTGAAGCGTGATTTTGGGATTGCTATTTATGTATTGTGCAACTTGTTTCAAAAATGGATTCATGAGATACAGTATATTGAGTTGGAAACAAATGTAATATTTTATCGGGAACTAAACTTTCTTGTTTATATATGGTTTGTTTACTATAATTGCTTAAAAAAATAATGTAATGAAGAAACTAATGTTAATTTGTGGGATAATGGTAAGTTCATTATTCTCGTATGCACAGCAAGAAATTAATTTATTGAATACTCCTTATGTAAGTGTAATAGGAGAGTCTCACATCGAAATAACTCCCGATGAGATTTACGTTCGATTTACACTTCTCGAAAGGTATGACGGAAAGACAAAAGTAGAATTGAGTACGTTGGACAAAGCTTTATTCAAGCAACTTAAATCAAATGGTTTTAATTTAGACGCTTTAACAGTAGCAGATGCCACTTTAAATTACACTCCTGTAAGGCGAAAAACAGAAGATGTATTGGCTTCAAAAACTTATAAGATGAAACTAACTAAGTTGTCGGAATTAACTAAACTTTGGCAAATATTAGATGAAATTGAGGTTAAAAATGCCACTGTGTATAAAATGGATCTGAGCAATAGGAAAGATATAGAACAAGCTATGCGTGCAAAAGCAGTTCAAGATGCTAAACAAAAAGCTGAAGGCATGCTTGAAGCAATTGGAGAGCGAGTATATAAAGTATTGTATTTGGAAGAACAAGTAAACTACGCTCGACCATTTCAGGCAAGAAGTGTTCTTTTCAATACAGTATCGGAAAAAGCCGTTGGTTATTCAGAAGATTCTGCAGCAGATAATGCCGTGGAATTTGAAAAAATAAGAATAGAGTGTAAAGTTCAAGCTAAGTTTTCCATCAAATAGGTTGCTAATGGATGGTATTGTTTGTTAAGATTGTTGTCAGATGTACGTTTATGAATATTTTGGAATGAGATATGGGTACAATCTTTCTTCTAGTTTATTATTTGAATTATCTTCTGTAAATTTTTAGATTATGTAAGAACTCTTTTATAGTTTTGGGCAACAAAAAATAAACTCTCTTATTTAGTTATTGGTAATGAAAAAGTTAACGCTAAGATTTTGGCGAATATTCGGAAGCCTTGAAGAACAAAGGCGAATTTACATTTTAAGTTTAATAGTCGGAATTATTTGTGGTGTTGCTGCACTAACTTTGAAAACCTTTGTACATTTTGTAGGAGAGGAACTTATTGGATATCTTAAAGAAAACGGAGATGGATATTGGTATCTGGCTTTCCCATTAATAGGTATTATCATAACTGTATTCATTATCAAATTTTTTATAAAAGATGATTTAGGACACGGTGTATCTCAGGTGCTAAGTGCCATTAGTTTGAAGAAAGGTAAAATGAAACTTCATCATACTTTCACAAGTATGATTACCAGTGGATTTACTATTGGTTTTGGAGGTTCGGTAGGGGCTGAAGCTCCGGTAGTTCTTACCGGATCGGCCATAGGATCCAATTTAGCTCGGGTGCTCCGGCTTAACTCTTCGCAAACGATGTTGTTGTTGGCGTGCGGAGCAACCGGAGCCATTGCCGGTATTTTTAAGGCTCCTATGGCAGGTATCGTATTTACTCTTGAAGTACTTATGGTCGATTTAACAATGGCTTCGTTGTTACCCCTGCTTATTTCAGGTATTGCAGCATCAGTAGTTGCTCATATTTTTACAGGGAGTGATATCTTATTCCATTTTGATTATGCCGATAACTTTACGACTGATAATATTGTATATTATATCATACTTGGTGTTTTCTTAGGATTGGTTTCATTGTATTTTACGCGCTGTACCTTTTTTTTAGAACGTAAATTTAAATCCATAAATAATCTTTATGCAAAAATATTGATTGGAGGAGGAACATTGGGTTTATGTATTTTCTTATTTCCGGCATTATGGGGAGAAGGATATTCAAGTATTAATCAGATTTTTTCACAACACGGTTCTAATCTGCTTAAGGAATCAATATTTGCTGGCTATGGTGATAATCAGTGGACGCTAATTTTCTTTTTATTTGCCATGATGTTTGTTAAAGTAATAGCTATGACTGCTACGACAGCGAGTGGCGGAGTAGGGGGAGTGTTTGCTCCATCTTTATTTGTAGGGGCTATTGGTGGATATTTTGTAGCATTGGTGTTAAACGTTACTTTAGGTTTGCAATTATCGGAAGCCAATTTTGCATTGGCCGGCATGGGGGCTATGATAGCGGGGGTTATGCATGCCCCTCTCTTGGGTATATTCCTTACTGCCGAAATTACGGGAGGATACCAGCTTTTTATGCCTTTAATGATTTCATCTATTATGTCTTACATTACTATCATGGCTTTTGAGCCTTATTCTATTTATACTAAGACTTTGGCTCAGCAAGGAATTTTGGTTACTCATCATAAGGACAAAGCAGTGCTGCACTATATGACGGTAGCTTCATTAATAGAAACTAACTTTGCATCGGTTTCACCTGAGGCAAGCTTGCGCGACCTAACGAAAGTTATTTCGGTATCAAAACGAAATCTTTATCCGGTGGTTGATGATAAAGGCATGATGCATGGTATGTTAAAACTTGACGATGTAAGAGAATTGATGTTCAAACAAGAGCTATACGATAAAGTGTATGTGAAAGATATTATGTATATGCCGGAGTTTTACGTATCTCCTAAAGATTCAATGTATAAAGTTGCTGAAACCTTTGAAGCTTGTGGTAGATTTAATTTAGCCGTACTTGATGAAGGCAAATATCTAGGTTTTATATCTAGAGCCAGAGTGTTTTCGAAATATAGAAAAGACATGAGCTTAGTTTCAAAAGAATAGATTATGAGTACAAAAAGGCAACCACTATATACTGCGGCATTAATCCTTAGTTTAGTTGGAAATATATTAGCTATATTGTTTTACGCTTCGGCTTGGATGTTTTATGATAGTTTTAAAGAAGTAATGATACATATAACTAACAGGCTTGCCATGAATAATGTGACTCCATTTTATTTGTTTCTATTTTTCACCTGCTATGTATTCTCTTTAACCGGGGTATTGTTACTATATAGGAATAAGAAATCCGGTTTTTTTGTTTATTTACTGAGTCAACTAACTATTTTATTACTACCTATTATTCAGCTAGGATATGATGCAAGCTCTAGTTCTAATGCTATATTTATGATATTATTTTGTAGCATTTACAGTTATTATATCTTTTTCTTTCCGAAGAAAAGAGTTTATAGAAGGGTAGAGGAGAAGTGGGATTGACAGGATTCAGTATTATTGGAAAACACTAATTCGTTTCTATGCTTAATTGTAGAGATAAAAATTCTTGAGCATTTGGAATTGATAAAATAATAATTACCTTTGCATCGCAGTTAGGGTGGTAAATTACTACTGAAGAAATGCAATAAAAGCCAATGGTGCCATAGCTCAGTTGGTAGAGCAATGGACTGAAAATCCATGTGTCCCTGGTTCGAATCCAGGTGGCACCACAGCTTAAAAAAGGAGAAAGATATTCTTTCTCCTTTTTTTATCGAGAAAAGTCATTCCCAAAACAAAAAACACAACAAACAGGTTAATAAATCAATAATACTTAAATTAGACTTATATGAAACGAACATTACTTTTTTATTTACTTGCACTTTTTACATTGGTCTTTCCTTCATGTACAGAAGACAATACCTATGCATATTTAGGTTCAACCTATGAGTTTAAACGAGATTTCTCTTGGGATGATTACATTGGATATAATGCTTATTATATTTTCCCTCGACCTTTAGCAGATACAGATGGTATAATGGTTTATATACTTTGGGAACAGGCCGATGGGCTAGATGTCTGGCGTCCGCTTCCCCAAACAACTTATACCGTAAACGGTGCGTTAATGTATAGCTATGATTACACGCTTGCACATATTACAATCTATTTGACTACAGATTACGACCCATCATATTTGCAGGATGGAGATTTATATGATCAAATATTTAGAGTTGTAACACTTCCATCTGATTGGATATCGACGAGAAAAACCGCCGATTATGACACATTGATGCGAGAGCTTCAAGATTCCGGATGTTCTTATGAAGTATTTGATATGAAAAATGAGAAATAATTTGCTTTTATAGAAATAAACTTTACCTTTGCATCGCAGTTGAGGTAATGCTATTATTGAAACAAAAAAAGCCAATGGTGCCATAGCTCAGTTGGTAGAGCAATGGACTGAAAATCCATGTGTCCCTGGTTCGAATCCAGGTGGCACCACAGCTTAAAAAAGGAGAATCGTTCACGATTCTCCTTTTTGTTTGTATTATAGTAAGGAGGCCTTGTCTTGAAAGAGATAACAGTCCATCATTTAGATTTACGGTGAACTTTCTTTATTAAAGAAATAAATCCTCTTCGGTATCTCGAACCGAAGAGGATTTAATAAAAGCAGACTAGTAAGCCGGGTTCTGTATTCTATGAAGAATCTCTATCATTTATCTACGCACAACATTGCTGTTATGCTCTAGCAACCTACCCCTCGTGACGTATATACAAGACGAGCAACCCTGCTGACTAAAGTCAACCACGATATACATGGTCTTGCAACCTGTGTGCGCACAGCTCTCAAAGTCACCTTTGAGACCGGTGAGCTCTTACCTCACCTTCTCACCCTTACCGATTAGTCGAAACAAATCGGCGGTTATTTTCTTCTGCGCTTGTCATAAACTTTCGTCTATCTTCTCGTTAAGAAGCACAGTGCTCTGCGTTGCCCGGACTTTCCTCTCCTCAGAAAATTGAGCAGCGATAGAGTTGTCTGCGCCACAAAAATAGTTTTAATAAATAGCTTATGAAAATTTACAGATTATTTTGTTTCGAAACTATTTTTTGGTTCAGGTAAAATTATTATTTAAACTATGGTTCAAATAATCTCCCTTGCCATGTATTTTTTTCCTCTAAATACTTTTCCAACTTGGCCACGAACTCAAAATTCTTAATACCCCATTTCGGAGCAATCAATAGGTCCTTAGGGGATTGGCTGATGAACCGTTCAATGATAATATTTGGATTTAATAACTCTAAATATTCAATACACAACTCCAAATATTCATCTAGGGAGAATAAATTAAACTCCTTGGGATTTATAGCATAATCTTTAGCTAACCGGGTTCCTTTGTGTATTTGTAATTGATGGAGCTTTATATTCTCTATAGGGATTTTCGATATTTCACGGGCTTGATTTAAGAAATCGTTGTGATTTTCCCCCGGTAAGCCAAGTATTAGATGGCCACAGCTATGTATCCCTCGTTTATGAATTTCTTCCACGGCTTTAATGGCAGCTTCGTATGAATGTCCGCGGTTTATTCGTTGAAGCGTAGTATTATTCGTTGATTCTATACCGAGTTCGACCATAATATAATAGCTTTCTGCCAATTCTTCTAGGTAATTAAGTACTTCTTCCGATAAGCAATCAGGACGAGTGCCAATGACGAGTCCGATAACTTTATCATGTTTTAAAGCCTCCTCATATTTCTTCCGAAGCACATCTACATTGGCATATGTGTTTGAGTAAGCCTGAAAGTAACCTAAGAATCTCATGGAATGATACTTTTTGGCAAAAAATCTAATACCTTTTTCTACTTGATTACTAATACTTTCTTCTGTCCTGCAATATCCCGGTTTAAAAGTCTTGTTATTGCAATATGCACAACCTTTAATAGCTAATTTTCCATCGCGATTAGGGCAAGTGAATCCTGCATCGATAGAAATTTTTTGCACGCGTTCGCCATTAAACATTCTCCTGAAGTGGTTGGGAAAGTCATTGTATCGTCTGTTGTGTTTCCAAGAATAATCCATGTCGCAAATTTATAAAACAATACATATAATATACCTATAAGAAGAAAATATAAACTATACCATATATACTTTATGAAACGCCGCTATAATGCGTATATTAGCAGAGAAAATAGAAATGCTAATTTTATGTTTACTGAAAAAGATCTTGTATTTATAAAAGAACGTGGTAGTAATGAAACCACGGTGAAAACCCAAGTTGAAAATTTTAAAAAAGGATTTCCATTTTTACCTATTGTGGCTCCTGCAGCAGTAGGAAATGGAATTATTCAGCTTAACTCTGAAGAAATTGAAAGCTTTATCCATACTTATGAAGATAAGATTAATGATGGATTAAAACCATTAAAATTTGTGCCGGCATCAGGGGCTGCAAGTAGAATGTTTAAAACATTGTTCTCAGCTAAAGATGAGCTAGAATCAGGAATTGATGAACAAGAAGTTTTGTCAAATAATAAGGATATAGCTCAGTTTCGCACTCAAATTAAAGATTTTGCATTTTACGAAGACCTTTCATCTATTGCCGGAAAGCCTGCCGAAGATTTAACCCTGCTAGAGAAACTAAACTTCTTGTTGACAGAAAATGGATTAAATTATGGAGCCTTGCCTAAAGGTTTACTAAAATTCCATAACTATGATGATACAAATCGTAGTTCATTTGAGGAACATTGTGTAGAGGGAGCTGCATATGCCATGGATAGTAATGGAAAAGTGAGTATCCATTTCACAGTTTCGCCTGAACACCAAGCAAAATTTGAGGAGCATCTAGCTGATAAACTAGCATATCACTCAGAACAATTTAAAGCAAATTATACTATTTCTTTTAGTTGCCAAAAATCAGAAACTGATACTATTGCTGTAACTCCCGATAATAGACCATTTAGAACAGACGACGGTAATGTATTATTCCGTCCTGCGGGACATGGAGCTCTTATTGCAAATCTCAATGAACTGGATGCAGATATTATTTTTATAAAAAATATAGATAATGTAGTGCCCGATCACCTAAAACCTGAAACAGTACGCTATAAAAAGGCATTGGCAGGTTTATTGTTAGATATACAAAAAGTAGTATATACTTATCAGCAAAAGTTTGACCAATACACAGAAGCAGAATTCACAGAAGAGTTCATAAATAAAGCAATACTATTTTTAGGTAAAAGTTTAAATACTAGGATGCCGAAGACTATAGATAATAAATCAGATAAAATTGCTTATTTGAAAGCTAAATTTAATCGTCCGTTACGCGTTTGCGGTATGGTTAAGAATGAAGGCGAACCAGGAGGAGGACCATTTTGGGCATCATCTGCTGACGGCTCGGTATCTCTTCAGGTGCTTGAAAGTTCCCAGATCGATTTTAACGACGCCAAACAAAGCGAATTTGCAAATTTGGCTACACATTTTAATCCTGTCGACTTAATTTGTGCAACAAAAAACTATAAAGGAGAATCATTTAATTTGATGAACTACGTCGATCCTGCAACAGGTTTTATATCCAATAAATCTTTGAATGGTAAGGAACTCAAAGCCCAAGAATTACCGGGATTATGGAATGGAGCTATGTCAGATTGGAATACGTTATTTGTAGAAGTTCCTATTTTGACTTTCAATCCGGTTAAAACGGTAAATGATTTACTTCGGAAAGAACATCAATCTACGAAATAATTTTTTAAGGTGAAAAATAAAGCGTTATATCCTCAATGAATATAACGCTTTTTTTGAATATCTTTGTAGCTGTAATTGATAACCATGAGTGAAGAACAAAAAGACTTTTCGGAAGATGACGAACAAATAGCAGAAGCTGTTATTCGTTTTAAGCAGGCTGCAGAGAACGGACAACTAATTTATTTTGACGTATTTGAATATGAAGGAATCATTGATTACCTCATGGAAGATGCTGAAATAGAATTAGCGGATAGGGCTGTGATTTGTGCACTAGAAGTGCATCCAAATTCTTTTGAAATAAGGCTTAAGAATGCGCAAATTCTTATTTTCAAGGGGGAAGCTTTGAAAGCGTTAGGACTTTTGGATGAATTGGAAAAGATTGATCAGGAAAATATCGATTTACAACTTGTTAAAGGAAATGCATACATACAAATTGGGCAAACAGACAAAGCGATAGAGTTATATAATGCTGCTTATGCCCAAAGCGGAGAAGCCGATGGTGACTTGGCATATGACATTGCTTTGAGTTTACAACAAGCGGAAGAATATCAGAAAGCAATCTATTTCTTGAAAACAGCCTATAACGATACGAAAAACACATCGCTGTTATATGAGTTGGGTTATTGTTATAGTCGAATCGACAAATACAAAGAAGGAATTGAATTTTACGAAAGATTTCTGAATGAGGATCCGCTTAACGCTACCGTATGGTATAATTTGGGAATTAATTATAACCAAATAGAAGAATGTCAGAAAGCTATAGACGCTTATGATTATGCCATCGCTCTACAAGAAAGTTTAGATCAAGCTTTCTTTAACAAAGGGAATGTATTGGCAAATACGAATCGTTATGCAGAGGCTATAGCGTCTTATCTTGAATATTTAGAACTATCACCGGATAGTGAAGATGGACATTTTTATTTGGCAGATTGCTATTTAGCTACTAATCAGTTTGAGCAAGCGTGTATGCATTACAAGAAAGCTTTTGATCTAAATAATACAAACATAGAAGCTTTACACAATATAGCGGTCACATTGATGAGTGACGATAGATATGAATCAGCATTGGAAATTATGAATGAGGTGCTCTCCTTAGAACAGAATAATGCTCTATATCTCACTACCTTTGGAAATATTAACTATGAATTAGATAAACCGGATTTAGCAGAAGAATCTTATATCAAGGCTTTGAGTGCAGATAAACATTGTGTTGTGGCTTGGGGAGCCCTAGCTGATATTAAATCGTTGACCAAAAATTTGAGTGTCGCACTAGATACGATTAGAGAAGGTTTGATTGCTAATCCAAGTGATCCGTTCCTCCTTGCTAAGACTGTGATTATTTATATAGAATTAGAACAAAAAGAAGAGGCTTTAAGTGCTGTGCAAGAAGGATTAAAATGTGATGACGATACATCGTTTCGAAACTTGTTATATTCACAACTTGATGAAGATAAGGAAAACAAATTGCTCCAAAAAGTAATTAAGGAACTTAAAAAAGAGTAGTTTAATATGAAAGTGCTCGTAATGTATGTAAGAAAATTTTCCTATCAAACAACAGAAACAAGTGTGCCGGAAGTTGAATTTGTTATTGAGCATAATAGCTTTGAAAACGCTGTCCTGGCTTTTATTCAAATAGAAGAAAAAGATGAAGAGAAGGATTTTGCCAATAGAGGGAAAAAGTTAGCAAATCATATTAAATGGACTGCCAGAAAAAATAATACTCGGAATATTATCTTACACTCTTTTGCTCACCTTTCCGAATCGAAAGCATCTGCTTCATACACCCAAGACTTATTAAATAATTGCGAAGAACGATTGAGAAACGTAGCATACGAAACAACACAGACTCCTTTTGCTCACTTTCTAGATTTAAAGATTGATGCACCCGGATTTTCATTAGCTCGTATATGGGCTGACTTATAAAACATTATTTTGTGAAGATAATAAACTTCCATACTCATTCTATATTGAAAGGTAACATTTTGGGGTTTGTGAATCATTCTGTTACTAATCCATTTAATCCGGTATTTGAACAAATATATTCAGTAGGATTACACCCATGGGATATTTTAAAGACAGAAAATGATTGGTGCAGTAAAATAGAAGAAACTTTAACTGATAAACAAGTGCAAGCTCTTGGAGAGTGCGGAATCGATTTCGCTATTGATACACCGATAAATGTTCAATATGAGGTATTTGAGAGACATATAGAATTATCTAGTCGCTATAATCTGCCATTGATTATTCATGCTGTTAAATCGTATTCAGAATTGATTCACTTCAGTAAAAAACATAACGCATCACAGCCTTGGATTATTCATGGCTATAATGGAAATATTCAGACAACACACCAGCTGTTGCACCATAATTTTATGTTTTCCATAGGAGACAATCTAAGGTTTAAGAAAGATTGGAATAATATTATTAATCTTATCCCTTTGAATCGCTTATTTGTTGAGACTGATAATTCAGACATAGATATTGAAATACTCTACGAAAAGATAGCTTATATACTGAAAATAGAAATAGATGAGTTAAAAACGCAAGTATATCAGAATTATATAAACTTATTGAAATGATTGATTGGTTAGATCGTACAAAATTAATGCTAGGAGAACAAAATTTAGACGTATTAAAGTCAGCACATATATTGGTAGTAGGGCTCGGCGGAGTTGGAGCTTATGCAGCAGAACTTTTGTGCAGAGCCGGAATTGGAGAAATGACTCTTGTTGATGGCGACCTTGTAGAAACTACTAATATAAATAGACAACTTCCGGCACTGACATCAAATATTGGTATGCCCAAGACAGAAATTCTTGCCGAAAGATTCAAGGATATTAATCCAAATGTAAAATTAAATGTTATTAGAGAATACTTGAAAGATGATCGTTTGCTTGAGGTGTTGGAAGGTAATAAATATAGCTATGTGATTGATGCTATAGATACACTTACACCAAAAGTTTCTTTAGTGTCTCATTGCGTGCAAAAGAATATTCCAATTGTAAGTTCAATGGGTGCAGGTGGTAAGCTTGATCCTATGCAAGTCCGCACTTCAGATATAAAAAAATCATTCAATTGTAAATTGGCTAAGCAACTTCGTAAACGCTTACACAAGCAGGGAATAGAAACCGGTGTTACAGTAGTGTTTTCGCCTGAGGAAGTTGATTCCTCAAGAGTTAGAATTGAGGAAAGTCAGCATAAAAAATCAGCGGTGGGCACGATTTCATATATGCCACCATTATTTGGTTGCCATGTGGCAGCAGCAGTTGTTCGTTCCTTAATAGAACCATAAACATAAAACAAAAGCCCTGAATGTTATTCATTCAGGGCTTTTGTTTTATAACTAAGAGATTATTTAGGCATTTGCACTCCTCGCTCCTTAGCCATTTTCTCCAAACGTTGCTGAAACTTAGATTTCTTCACCGTTTTCTTTTTATTAATAGTAATTTGAGCCCTAATTTTATCTTCATCAATAAGTTTTCGAACTAGGAACATTTGTCCGATAGTAATTAAATTAGCCAAAAAGTAGTAATAGCTTAGCCCTGCAGGATAGTTATTTAAGATAAACAAGAACATGACCGGCATAATATACATCATGGTTTGCATACCCGGCATAGCACTATTATTTTGCGATTGTGAATTTAGCTTAGTAGAGATAATTGTAGTTATCGTCATTAGCAAGCAAAATAAACTTACATGGTCGCCATAAAATGGAATATTGAATGGTAGATTTAATATCGAATCATATGATGATAAATCTTTCGCCCATAAAAAACTTTCTCCTCTAAGTTCGATTGAAGTAGGGAAGAAATAGAACATAGCAAACAAAACAGGCATTTGAAATAACATAGGTAAGCAACCTCCCATAGGGTTTACGCCTGCCTTTTTATATAAGCTCATAGTAGCCTGTTGTTTTTCCATGGCTTTTTCTTGTCCAGGACCAAATTTCTCGTTAATCTTGTCAATTTCAGGCTTTAAAGCGCGCATTTTAGCTTGACTAACGTAAGATTTATATGTGAAAGGGAAAATAATAAGTTTAATAAAAAGAGTCAACAATAAGATAATAATACCGAAACTACTGATATGGTTTCGCAGTATATTAAATGTTGGAATCACTAAGAAACGATTCACCCAACGCAATACGGACCATCCAAGATTAATAAGTTCATCCATTTTGTTTCCATACTGACGCAACGTGTTGTAATGATTAGGTCCAAAATAGATTTGCATGCCATAATCTGAATCCTGATGAGGATTATATGGTATGGTGAGATTTGCAGTAAATTGACCTAACTTATCATCGGCAAAATCTGCGTACTTATATTCTACATCAGCTGATGAAAAGGAAGTATTTGCAATAATGGTAGAGTTGAAAAATAATTGTTTAAAACTTACCCATTGTACTTTTGTAGTTAGCTCTTCTGAAGAAGATCTACTGGGGGAAAGGCTCTCTACGTCATCATTTGCATAACGATAGTAGATGGAAGTATAGCGGTCTTCCCCAAATTTAGATTTACGTTCCAAACGAGGTGCCTCAAAAGACCAAGTAAAATCAAGATAATCAACATTCTGGGCAATAATATTATTCAGGTTGACAGTTTTCATATCAAAACCAAGCATATATGAATTATAGGGTAGTGTATATACATATTGCAATGTTTTACCCTCACCGGCAGATAGAGACATTGTAATAGTTTTACTCTCGCCCGGATTCTCCTGATTATATTCAATGTTGCCTTCTTTTCCTTTTTTTACTTCAGGCCCCCCAACTACAGTTGCTTTATCTGAGGTAGAAGAATTAAAATAAAGTTGATCTGTTTGAATACTTCTATTTTGGGCAAAAAAACTTAATCCAAACTTATTATCGGCTCCATCAAAGAGAATAAGAGGTTTTCCATCATAAGTCTTATAATTTTTTAGCTCGACAGAATACACTCTACCTCCTTTTGATGAAAGAGTAACTTTCATCAAGTTATTTTCTAAAGTATAAAATTCTTCTGTCCCGATAGCTCCTTGGGCGAATACTCCAAGCTTATCTATTGCATCATGAGTGGCAGTAGAATCATTTTTTTGTAAGACTGCTTTTGCACTCTCAGCTATTTGTTTAGCTTCCGCCTCGTGTTTGCGACTTTGTTCTACTTGTTGAATTGAATCATGTCGTAGTTTGGCTGTTTCAATCTCTTCTTGCGATGGCTTAGTAAAATAACTGAAACCAAGCAAGATAACAAAGATTAAAACTAGTCCTGTTATCGTGTTCTTATCCATAGAATATCTTTAATTAATTATTAGCTGCTTTTACAAAAGCTACAAATAGAGGATGGGGGTTAAGCACCGTACTGCTATACTCCGGATGATATTGAGTTCCTACGTACCACTTGTGCTCGGGTATTTCTATCACTTCAACCAGATTAGTATCAGGATTAACGCCTACAGCTTTCATGCCTGCTTTCTCGTATGCCTCCAAATATTGACTATTGAACTCATAACGATGACGATGACGCTCTTTTATTTGATTTTTGCCATAAGCATCATATAACTTTGATCCTTTTTGCACATTGCAAACATAAGAGCCTAAACGCATAGTCCCTCCTTTTTCCGTAATGTTTTTTTGCTCATCCATGATATCAATAACAGGATAAGGCGTTTTCTCATTCATTTCCGTAGAATCAGCATTAGCATAACCCAATACATTGCGAGCAAATTCTATTACTGCTATTTGCATGCCTAAACAAATGCCCAAAGTAGGAACGTTATTCTCACGAGTATATTTCATGGAAATAATTTTACCTTCGATTCCCCTATGACCAAAACCGGGAGCGATAATTACCCCTTTCATTCCGGAAAGCTGCTCTGCCACATTTTCATCATTAATGCCTTCTGAATGGATATAATGAATATTTACCTTTATTTCATTCACGGCTCCTGCATGACCCAAAGCTTCTACAATAGACTTGTAGGCATCAGGAAGTTCTACATATTTACCTACTAGTGCAATATCAATTTCTGCTTTTGGATTTCGCATTTTGGCTAGAAAATCATTCCAAGCTCCTAAAATTGGTTCGTTTTTATACGATAAACCTAGTCTTGCCAACACCGTTTGATCCATTTTTTGCGCAAATAAAATATTTGGTACATCATAAATGGTATCAACATCAATAGATTGAATAACAGACTCCTGATTTACATTACAAAACAATGCAACCTTTTTGCGCAAATCATCACTTAATTGATGTTCTGTTCGCAACACTAAAATATCAGGTTGAACCCCATTTTCAAGCATTACTTTTACAGAATGTTGTGTGGGTTTTGTCTTTAATTCTCCGGAAGCAGCCAAATAAGGTACCAGAGTCAGGTGTATGACCATAGCATCATCGCCTAACTCCCATTTTAATTGACGAACCGATTCAATGTACGGCATAGACTCCATGTCTCCTACAGTACCTCCAATTTCAGTAATCACGATATCATACTTACCCTTTGAGCCTAAAATCTTGATTCGTCGTTTAATTTCATCGGTAATGTGAGGAATAATTTGAACGGTTTTTCCAAGGAAATCTCCTCTACGTTCTTTATTGATTACTTCTTGATATATTCTACCGGTTGTCACGTTATTTGCTTGGGAAGTAGGAACTCCTAAGAAGCGTTCGTAATGCCCTAGATCTAAATCGGTTTCCGCACCATCGTCGGTAACATAACATTCTCCATGCTCGTAAGGGTTCAGTGTTCCCGGATCAACATTCAAGTAGGGATCTAGCTTCTGAATAGTTACAGAGAATCCTCTTGCTTGTAATAGTTTGGCTAGCGATGCAGCCACAATTCCTTTTCCCAGTGATGATGTTACACCACCTGTAACGAAAATATACTTAGTATTTGCCAAAACAGCTTGATTTTGATGTTCTACATAAGTGTACAAATATACAAATTAACTATGTATTCAATACACTCAATCAAAAATGAAATATAAAAAGAATAATAAATAAATATTTAATCTACAAAAGAGGCTGCATCGAATGCAGCCTCTTTTGTAATATATTTTGCTTGATTAATTACTTTTTTCGCGTAATATCTTGAGTTTTTCTTGTTGCTCTTGAATGTTCAATTTTGTTTGATTAATTTTTCGCTTCACTTCGGAAACCAATGCATTTGCGCTTTCTGAATTGCCAAAGAAGCTAATGTTTCGCTCGAGAGTAGATAATTCTTTTTCTAATTGTTTAATCTTTGAAATTATTCTTTCTCGCTCTTGACGAATGCGACCGAACGAGTTAGATTCTGACAATTCATCAATTTTATTTTTGAAAAGCAAGGTGCTTTTCTCCTTAGAACTCAGTTTAAGCTTATCATAACAATCATTCAAAACTTTTCGGAAGCTTTTAATTATTTCATCTTTTTGTTTGAAAGGAACGTGTCCGATTTCAGACCAACGTTTTTGAAAAGCTTTCAAATCGGCAAATGCCTGATCCACATTGTCGCCGGATTCATAAGATAGCAACTCTTCAATTAAGTTTTGCTTCTGTTTTAAATTTTCGGCTTGCTCAGAGTCGCTAGATGAGAAATGTTGAGACTTATTTTCAAAGAATTTATCGCAAGCTGCGCGAAAGCGAGTCCACACCGCATCAGACTGCTTTCTTGAGGTAGGACCAACCTTTTTCCAATCATTTTGCAATTGAATTAAAGCATCAGTTGTTCCTTTCCAATCCTCGTTGTCTTGGAGTTCTTCTGCTTTTTCGCAAAGTATTTCTTTTTGCTTCAGATTTTGCTTTTGCTCGTCTTTTTGTCGATTGTAAAATGCTCTTCTCTTATCAAATAGATTGTCGCAAGCTTCGCAAAAACGTTCGTAAATTTTGTTGTTATCTTTTTTAGGAGCATAACCGATAGTTCTCCATTCTGTTTGAATATCTTTAACAAGAGTGACGTATTCATCCCATTGTTTGTGTCCGTCAATATGCACTTCAGAGAATGATTCTACCTTTTCACAAAGCTTAGTTTTAAGAGCTAAATTTTCAATTTCATCTTCTTTGCGTTTCATATAGAAATCTTGGTGACGCCTATTAACCTTTGAAGAAGCTAACTTAAAACGTTCCCATAACTGATCGCGCACTTCTCTTGGAACAGGACCAATTTCTCTCCATTGTTCATGAAAACTCTGTAAATCAGCACGAGCTCGATCAACGGAGTTCTCATTTTCTAAATCCTCAACCTTCACACATAACGTTTGTTTAGCCTCTAAATTTCGTTGAAAATCTAAGTCTCTCAATTCTCGGTTGATGCGGATATAGTCGTAAAATTTCTCTACATTATGATGATAACTATCCCATAAATCCTGCAGAGCAGTTTGAGGCACTTGCCCAATCTCACGCCATTGCTTTTGAAGTTCATTAAACTCATTAAAAGTGTTATTCAAAGATTCCTCTTTTTCTAGAATTTGTTTAATTTGCTCAATAATGGCATATTTCTTAACCAAGTTTTCTTCTCTCTCAGCTTCTAGTTGTTTTGCTTTTTCAGCTCGCAGTTGACGATAATTGCCTAGTAAATTTTTGATATCCTTAGAATATGGAGCATTCGAAGACTGAAAGTCTTGGATGTCGCCACCATCAGCCAAAAAGGCTTCTTTTTCTAACTCAACTTGAGCATTATGCTTTTTATAGAATGCATTCCGAATTAACTCAACTTCATTGCGAGTGTGTTCATCATCATTGTTAGTTAGCACATTTCGCAAAGCATTAATAAGTTCAACCTCCGAAAGTTTAGAATAATCGATAGCTTCGTTTGTAAAACTATTTTGTTGATCGTCGATAGGCTGAATTTGCTCTTCAGCTTGTTGTACAGTTTCCGCTTTATCTAGCGTTTCTTTAGATTCCATATCTACAGGTAATTACACACTACACTCAGGTAGTATAATCAGATTACAATTAATTTAGCAACGAAAGTAAAACTTTCAAATTTAAAAACAAGTGTTGACTGTCATTTTATGATATATTATCTTAAAGAAAACAGAAGGAAACGATTGAATATATGCTAAGATTAGAATTGAAAATAAATAAATGGCTGAGCATCGATATTACTTAATTGTTGAATAAGTAGTATAAGAAGTAATGAAAGAAGAGACTTGGCTATCCAATGTTGATGAATAAACCAACCTCTTACTTTTTCTTTGAAACGAATAGGTGTGGAAATAAGTACAAAACCGGTTAACAGTATTACAAGAGTAGGCAAATAAGTCAACCACTCGCCGGACGCTAGTTCCGGTAAAAAGTTTGCATTTATCTGATATAGCATACGTCGTATGCTTTCCATATCGGGAGCCCTAAAAAATATCCAAGCAAAACAAACAATATGGAAAGTAATAATTCTGTAAAACGCTCGCTTAAGTCGTCTGTGTTTTTCGGTATTATGAGTAAAACCGGATACGAATTTTTCTAGAGTTAACGCTGCACCATGAATAGCTCCCCATATCACAAAACGCCAACTTGCCCCATGCCATAGTCCTCCAAGTAACATGGTTACAATCAAATTGAAATAAGTTCTTAATTTACCTTTTCTGTTTCCCCCCAACGGAATGTATAAATAATCGCGCAACCACCGGGAAAGTGATATATGCCATCTTCTCCAAAAATCGGTTACACTTGTGGCATGGTATGGAGAATTGAAATTTATGGGAATCTTAAATCCAAAAATTAGAGCTAGACCGATAGCAATATCTGTATAGCCCGAGAAATCACAATATATTTGAATAGCATAGGCGTAGATGCTGCCTAAGTTTTCCAGCCCGGAATAAGCCCAAGGAGCATTAAAAACTTTATCTACTAAATTAAATGCCAGAAGATCGGCAATAATGAGTTTCTTGAATAGACCTTTTAATATCAGATAAACGGCATGACTAAATTCTTCTTCCCGAAGTCTGTATTTTTGATACAATTGAGGAATAAAAGCAGCGGCTCTAACAATGGGACCTGCCACAAGCTGAGGGAAGAAGCTAAGAAAAAAAGCAAAGTCTACAGGATTATTTACCACCGGGGCTTTTTTTTGTTTTACATCTACTAAATAACCGATAGCTTGAAAAGTATAAAAAGAAATACCGATGGGCAAAATAATATTGGCACTAGCTGCTTTCGTATGAAAGACCTGATGAAATAAGTTGCCGAGCCAATCTTGAACTTCATAGTTGCTTCCCGAAAGATGATTAATAATTTCGGTAAAGAAATAAGCATATTTATAGTAAATGAGAACGGCTAAATTTAATGTTACTCCCAAAATAAGCCATGCTTTTTTGCGCTTACTCCTAGCAATAGCTAACCCTATGCCATAATTGAAAAAACAAGAGGTAATGAGTAAGATTAGGAAGGCACCACTCATCTGATAATAGATAAACCAGCTACAAATTAGCAGATAAGTATTTCGAAGTAGATTGTGTTTATAGATAAATAAGTACACAAATAAGATAAGAGCCAACAGGACCCAAAATGCAAGTCGAGTGAAAAATAGGGGAGAAGCAGCATTGTAATGCAGTATCTGCCAAAATATATTCGTCACCTGTTCTTTCATTGCTCAAAAATTATTTTTCAAATTCTTGTAATAATAGTTCTGAGAGTTTTGTACCTATCTTGCGTGCACCATATTTAGTAAAATGTAAGTAATCATTTCTTGCCAAAGCAGGATTACTCTTTGTCCAGCTAACGATTCCACCTTCTTGTTTAATGTAATTATCTAAATCCCAAAATGCACAACCATATTGCATGGCTATTTCATACTGTATCGCTTTGAGTGAAGCAATATTAGTGTAGGAAACAATACCTTTTGCAGTCCGGTGAGCGATGTCAGATATGCTGATAATTAATATTTGGGCATCAGGACACCATTTCTTTATCAGCTGTATTTGATTAATCGTTTGCTTTCGGAATACTTCATTTGTTTTTTTGCCGGCATATTTTATAACATTCGCTCCGAATTGTAATATAAATAAATCGGGATTTAACGCATTGCACATGTTTAACATAGCTGTAGAATCAGATATGTTAAATAAGGGAGTGGCTTTCCCTCTTAGTGGAATATTGTCAACATAAACGCCATGAGAACCATCGAGAGATAAACATTCCATCTCAAAATAACCAGCGGCATTAACACTTACTTCGATATTACCAGGTGTTTTCCCTAGTTTCAGACATGTAGTCTGCATGCTATCAGAACCTCCTAAACGATAA
This sequence comes from Mangrovibacterium sp., assembly GCA_047975205.1. Lineage (GTDB taxonomy): Bacteria > Bacteroidota > Bacteroidia > Bacteroidales > Prolixibacteraceae > JBKEDC01. Next base: position 44,801 of record JBKEDC010000018.1, read on the forward strand.
TTGGAAATAGGTTGATTGTGACTTTTAATTGAAATTCTGCTGCTGTCTCCGGCAACAAAAAATAAGCGAAGCTGTTGGTAGTCTTCTTTAGGGTTTAAAGAATTTAACCTATTAATTTTTAGCCAAGCTTCTTGGTCGTTAGCACCAATAGAGGCATGCCGAAAAACTAAACTTTTATTACCCTTTGGAATAACCATTCTCTTACTCTGCTTCCAATTTTTAGATGTGCTTACTACCAGCTGGTGCAGGGTACTATAGTATTGATCGGCAGCAATAAGCCCGGGACCATTTCCACCATACTTATTTTGAAGATTTTCTCTCAAGGTGGAGGCTAGGAAATCACCTTCCAATTGAGAATCGCCCATGTAAAAGATACGTGCTGTTCGATTCAAACTGTCAGCTTGCATAAACCGATTAGCCAGTCCTTTGAAAATATTATGATCTAACATTCTAATATTACTAGTAACAGTGTCATAAGGGAAAGACTGTTGTGTTAAATCATTTTCTTTGGGAGTCAAGCTAATCGTATCATTATCCTGCTCAACAGAAAGTTCTATATTTCCATTTTCATCAGTAGGGTTAGAAGAAGAGAAAGTATTCCAATTTAGTTGTTTTTCAACATACAAAGTAAACACAATCAGTAATAATGTTAGGCCGATAAATATAAATGCTTTATAGGGTTTCATAGTTGCAATAAATTTAAATAGGCTACTGCTTTTTTATTTTCAGTTTTTGCCCAACCTTAATGTTATTACTTTTCATGCCATTAACAGTCATTATGTTTTGAGCTGATATTCCCGGGAATCGTCGAGCGATAGACCAAAGGTTATCTCCACTTTTAACGGTGTAATATACCCATCCGTTTCCGGTAGTAACCTTTCCTGAGGCACCGCTGCCTGAGCTACTATTCGAGGAAATAAGTTTGGTGTGTGAATTATTAGTATATTTTGAAGCAGTTCCCGAAGACACATAGATAGTCAGCTTTTGTCCTACTCTAATAAGATTACCTCGAATGTTATTCCAATACCGAAGATCGGATACCTTTACGTGAAATCGTTCGGCAATAGCTCCAATAACATCGCCGCTTTTTACAGTGTATTGTAATTTGTCTTTACCGCTAACGTGAACACCTCCTGAATATCCCTGAGGTTTTTTAATCTCATTATTGGGAAAGTAGCTTTCTCTTTTGTAACTATACACGGAGTCTTCTAACTGTAAAAAATCATCAATCTTTTCAGTAGGCAAACATAAAGCATATTCATTGTTGGGTCGGGCAGGAATAATGTTAATTATGTATTGTGGGTTTAAGGCTTTAATCTCATCAGTCGAAATATTCAATACTTTTGAGATTTGCTCAAAATTTAAATAATTATTCACCATTACTGTGTCTGTGGTTAATGGAAAATCGGGAAGCTTAGGTGATAGATCATGATCTTTGTAATAGTTCATAAAATAAGCAGCGGCAATAAACGCAGGTACATAACCGCGTGTTTCGCGGGGGAGGTAATAATACACATGCCAATAATCACGTTTACTTCCGGCTCTTCTAATAGCTTTATTCACATTTCCGGCACCACAGTTGTAAGCAGCAATTGCTAAATGCCAATCGCCGTAAATTCGATATAAATCAGCTAAGAATCGGGCTGCTGCATCGGTTGCTTTTATGGGGTCACATCGTTCATCAACATAAGTATCTATTTCTAATCCATACATTTTACCTGTTCTATACATGAATTGCCATAATCCTTTAGCTCCTGCGTGTGAACGCACCGAAGAGTTGAGTGCTGATTCGATAATCGCCATGTATTTTAGTTCCTGAGGTAAACCGTACTTGTTAAAAGTTTCCTCAATCATGGGAAAGTAGTAGGTGGATAATCCTAATACGGCTTCTGCTGTACTCGGGCGACGTTGAGTGTATAATTCGATTACACTTTTGACAGTTTTATTAAACGATAAATCAACATAAGAATCTATATTTTGTAGCCTGCTAATGTATAAGCTGTCCGGATAATCGACAGCTTTAGTGACACCTCTTTTGCTTTCTCCCCTAAAAAAGGAAGGATCGTAAGTGTGTTGAATAAGCCACGAGTTGTAAAGACTGTCAAACTTAGCATCGAAATAGGCTGCGATAGTGTCATTGTTACTATTTATTGTAATATTTCGTACATGTAAGTTCGTTTGTTCTTTACTATTAGTTTCAATCACAACAGAATTGGTTTGTTCAGCAATACTGTCAACTCTAGTTTCAATATTATCGACTTTAAATGTAGCTTCTTTTTCTAAGCGTTTTTGCTTTTTTAGCTCTCTACGTTCTTTTCGCGAGAGTTTATCCTGATTTGTGCTATTGGCATTCGTTGTCTGTATGGCAAAAAAACAGCATATGGCGAAAAGAAATATTCTTTGCATCATTAGGTTTGAAATATTTTAAAATTGTAATTGAACAACTACACCGGGATAATATTTCCCGGAGTGCTGAACAGGAGCTGCCCCCCATTTCATGGAAAGATCATCACTTATATCAAAGTTGAAAAAATGAGCATCTACAGCAGCATCAATAATTTGCAAAGCGTAAACTCCTACTGTGCAAATTATAAGTAAATCTCGATTTCTTCGAGCTGCTTCCTGAGCTTTATTTAATCGATTACCGAATTGACTGAGCTGACTGGAATCCGTCCAATCCCAATTCCCTTCAATGTCTAAATCCATAAAGGAGTTAGTCATAGGGTCATCGTCAATAATATCAGAATAAGCCTGCTTATATTTTACGTAATAGTTGTTATTGTAATTAATGAAATATCCTAAAGTAATGAATCCGCCATATAAGATGGGTACTTTCCACCACTTTTTGTTATAAATCTGCCCTAGCCCGGGAAGAATGGCTGAATATATAGTGGCAAGATGTGCTGAGTGCTTTTTTATTTCAAGAGACTGATCAATAGCTGTACTGTCAGAGGTAAAAGCAACACTATCTACCGGTACAACAATGGAATCTTTTTTTACTTCTTGTTGGGCACGAACTGATAGGCTTGTTAAAAGAAACAAGCAACAGCATAGTGATATATAAAGTAAGTTTTTCAAATTATTTTAGTGTGCAAAGTAAACAATTATACGCTAAACTATAGATTAAAGGTTATTGTTATTTTGTTATTTATCCAAAATGCTCATTATGCGTTCTAAATCATCGGTAGATGTAAATGGAATTGTTATTTTCCCTTTCCCTTTGTCATCCATACTAAAATCAACTTTGCTGCTGAAATATTGGCTTAAATGATTCTTTAAATCGCTGAAAGCAGCCGGAAATTTTTCTTTAGCAGGTTTAGAGGTAATCGGCTTATTTTCTTTTAAAGATTTTACCAATTCCTCGGTTTTCCTTACCGATAGTTCTTGGCTGATAATTTGCCGGTAAATCTGCAGTTGCTCTTCCGGAGAATCTATAGTAACCAAGGCTCTTGCATGCCCCATTGAAATAATTCCTTCAATAATTCCCTTTTGTATTGAAGTAGAAAGTTTGAGCAATCGCAGATAGTTGGAAATAGTTGACCGTTTCTTACCCACACGTTCGCTTAACGTTTCTTGTGAAAGGTTATATTCTTCAATAAGTTGTTGATAGGATAGTGCGACCTCTATGGCATCAAGATCTTCGCGTTGGATATTTTCAACCAAGGCCATTTCGCGCATACCTTCATCGGCAGCATCTCGGATATATGCCGGAACTGTTTTTAATCCTGCAATTTTAGAAGCTCGGAATCTCCGCTCTCCGGCAATGATTTGATATTTTTGGGCATTAATCTTGCGAAGAGTTATAGGCTGAATAATGCCTAGTTGTTTTATTGAAGTTGCAAGCTCATTGAGTGCTTCTTCATCAAAGTTGGTGCGAGGTTGGAAGGGATTAGCTTCAATGAAATCAATGTTAATTTCATTAATTGAGCCCGATTCCAAATTGACTTCGGGGGCAGGAGAGTTATCTATCAATGCGTTTAGTCCCCGTCCTAATCCTGTCTTCTTTGCCATAATATTATAATCTTAGTAGCTTGTTGCAATTTTTTGTGTTCTGTTATTTTTGTGTAGCAGCATTGTTACGCAAAATTTCTTTTGCCAATAACATGTAGCTTTCAGCCCCTTTAGAGTTGGCATCGTATAGAACTGCCGGAATACCGTAACTAGGTGCTTCGCTAAGCTTAATATTTCTGTTAATCAAGGTTTTAAAAACCATATCGTCGAAATGAGTTTGCACCTCTTCACGCACTTGATTAGCTAGGTTCAATCGGGAATCATACATGGTGAGCAAAAAGCCTTCAATGGCAAGCTCCGGATTCAAGCGAGATTGGATAATCTTGATTGTATTCAGTAATTTACCTAAGCCTTCAAGTGCAAAATATTCACATTGCACCGGAATAATAATAGAATCGGCAGCAGTAAGAGCATTTACTGTGATCAGTCCCAAAGAAGGCGAACAATCAATAAATATATAATCATAGTCACCACTAACTTGATCGATAACGGAAGCCAAAACACGTTCTCTGTTATTGAGGTTTAGCATTTCGATTTCGGCACCTACCAAATCAATGTGAGACGGGATAATATGAAGTCCTTCAATTTCAGTTTTCAATATAGCCTTATGAGCGTCAGTTTCATCAACCAAGCATTCGTAAATGCTCAATTGCACATTCTTCACATCATAACCTACCCCGGAAGTAGCATTTGCTTGTGGGTCGGCATCAATAATTAATACTTTCTGTTCAAGCACCGCTAAACTAGCAGCGAGGTTAATGGCCGTTGTCGTTTTTCCAACTCCACCTTTTTGGTTAGCTAATGCTATTACTTTACCCATATTGATATTTATCAGTTTAAAATGTTTCAACTTTGGCTGAAACGTTCACAAAAATAATACTTTTCAAATACTATCCATACGTAATTTATTAACAGGTTATACCTAATTGCTTTTTAACATTAAATATACTAACTATAAATGACAATAATTTTATGAAGAGAATCTGTAAGAGGACGAAACTATTATAAAAGTGTTGATGCGTTTCCTTAGTTGATTGTTTTTACTTAATAATACTTATTTTGTTTAATAATCAGTAATTTATATTGTTCTTGCACGCTTAATCTGATTACATATCAGTTGAAAAACATATTTTTCAACTAATTCTTCCAAATGAATAGATAGATTTTTGTATTTTATTAGCTTTTATCCTGAAAGAAAGATAGGAAAATGCGTTTTGTTAATCATTTCTAATTATATAATGAAACAGATTTATCCTAATAGCAGCTTTTCTATAAAACTAATTGCAATACTAATCATGCATTTTATCTTCCTATAATATTCGGTTTATGATGAAAGCGACTTTAAACATGTATCTTTGCTTTTGCTAACAGAAATGAGATGCTTTCCAAGCATCATTAAATAACACCATGAAATATTTAGAAGGATTAAATCCGGCGCAGCGTCAAGCCGTTGAAAATATTAATGGACCATCACTTGTTATTGCCGGTGCAGGTTCAGGAAAAACTAGAGTATTAACGTTTAGAATTGCACATCTAATAAATAATGGTGTGCCGCCAAGTGCTATTTTGGCTTTGACTTTTACTAATAAAGCTTCGCGCGAAATGCGGGAACGTATTTCATCTATAGTAGGAGAATCGGTGTCTCGCTACCTCTGGATGGGAACATTTCACTCTATCTTTTCTCGCATATTACGCGTAGAATCAGAACATATCGGTTATCCGTCGAATTTTACTATTTATGATTCCTCAGAATCAAAGAGCTTGATCAAAACCATTCTAAAGAGTATGGATTTAAGCGATAAAGTATATAAACCTAATGTGGTGGCAAGTAGAATATCGGCAGCAAAAAATAATTTAATAACGAGCGATGTATATGCTGCACAAACGAGTCAAATAGAATATGATGCTAGCATACGAATGCCTAGAATTACACAAATATATAAGGAATATACTAAACGTTGTGAGTTGGCAGCAGCCATGGATTTTGATGATTTATTACTAAAAACAAATATTCTATTTCGTGACCATCCGGATATACTTGTAAAATATCAAAGTCGATTTGCCTACATATTGGTCGACGAGTATCAGGATACGAATTTTGCACAATACCTAATTGTTCGGAAATTAGCCGGCAAGCACAACAACATTTGTGTGGTGGGTGACGATGCTCAAAGTATTTATTCCTTTCGAGGGGCACAGATTGAGAACATCTTGAATTTTCAGAAAGATTACCCTAAACATCAGGTTTTTAAATTGGAACAAAACTATCGCTCTACTCAAACGATAGTAAATGCAGCAAATAGTGTTATTCAAAAGAATAGGCGTCAGCTTAAAAAGAATGTATTTTCAGAAAACGGACAGGGTAATAAAATAAAAGTATTTTCAGCGATTACCGACCATCAAGAGGGCATGCTGATTGCCGATGAGATTAGTAATACACATATGGGGCAATCGTATAAGTATGCAGATTATGCCATCTTATATCGAACAAACGCACAATCGCGTATTTTTGAAGAATCTCTTAGGAAGCGGAATATACCTTATAAAATGTATGGTGGTTTGTCATTCTACCAACGTAAAGAGATTAAAGACTTATTGGCTTATTTTCGCCTTGTTATTAATCCGCAAGATAATGAAGCTCTTAAGCGAATCATTAACTATCCAACTCGCGGTATTGGGGCAACAACTTTGGCAAAAGTAGAAAATGAAGCTATTGCACAAGCTTGTTCTATGTTTGAAGTTGTGTGCCAAACAGAAACAACTAATCCGATAAGTTTTAATAAAGGAACAACAGCAAAACTTATTGCTTTTAAAGAATTAATACAAAAATTTTCCGAAAGGAGTAGGGAGCTTGATGCCTATCAAACAGCGCAACTGATTAGCACTGAAACCAGCTTGCTTAAAGAACTGTATAACGATAAATCTCCTGAAGGATTAAGTAAGTTTGATAATATTCAGGAGCTTATGAATGGCATCCAAGAATTTGCCCAAAATGCCAAAGAGGAAGACTTGCCTCAAGGCTTGGAAAACTATATGGCAGATGTGGCCTTGCTTACCGATCAAGATAATGAAAGTGAAGAGGATCGAGATAAAGTTACCTTAATGACTATTCATGCATCAAAAGGTTTAGAGTTTAAGAATGTGTTTATTGTTGGAGTAGAACAAAATCTATTTCCATCGGTACCTCGAGGTTTACAAGTGTCGGCTGAAAGTTTTGAAGAGGAGAGAAGACTGTTTTATGTGGCACTAACTAGAGCCGAAGAGAATGCTTATTTAAGCTATGCAAAACAGCGTTATAAGTTTGGTAATTTAGAATTCTGTAATCCTAGTCAATTTATTTCAGAAATTGATCCCCAATATCTGGATTTGCCCGACGAAGAAGAGGTTATTTCTTTTGAGCTTGAAGATAGACGTCCTTCTGCTTCATTGTCCATGACAAGCAGAATTAGAACTAATCCGCAAGCAATGAATCAAAAGCTTATGCAAATGCGTGCTGCTAAACAAAGGACTCAAAGTGCCGATGGTGATGATCCTCGTAAGCTTCAAGTGGGTATGAAAGTTGAACACCAACGCTTTGGGATAGGAATCGTAGAAGCTATAGAGGGAGTATTCCCTAATTTAAAAGCAATAGTTGCGTTTGACTCCGTTGGGAAGAAGCAATTACTTACAAAATTTGCCAAACTAACAATTGTGGATTAATTGACCTTAGAATAAACAAAAAAACAGTCCTTATTTTGAATGATAAGGACTGTTTCCTGTTTGATAATTATGACGCGATTATAGAATCAGATGATGCCGGTGTTATCGTTGCCTTTTTTAGCTTATCAGAATCTATGGGCTTTATTAACTATTGTTTGTTGCTACTCCCTGACTCTGAGCTATTTTTTTTAGTTTTAGTAGTCGGTAGCTTTTGTTCATCTATAATGATAGCTTTTTTGAAAGGGCTTTCTTTGGGTTTCGGATAATCGGATATATCATAGCTTACCTTACGTTGCTTATATCCTTCGATTTTTTTATTTACCTGTATTCTGTATATACTGTCTTTCTTCTGTTCCGGACTCAGAAAGATATCATAAATACTTCTAGGACGGATTAAATCTTGCCAATTAAAGTCAGATAATACCCGATCTTCTTTGCCAACCATAGTTGGAGGTATAAGCTGTCCGTCCGGATTCGTGTAAAATGTAATCTTACTCACTTTGCTTTGGGCTAAATCTATGCCGATTTTACTCCCCATAGCTTTATTTAGCCCGATTAATCCATCAGAGTCATAGGCATAATATATGCTTTGACCATTACCATCTACATCTATATGCTTCAGTTGTCGATTAGATATGTATCCAATCATATTTCGTCCCTTGATTTGATTAAATCGAATGGAATCTTCCTGAGCTATGATGAAAGAATTTTTTTCTAAGTGAAATTCTTGATGTATTGAATCTTTCATAACCATTTCCATATAATCAGCACTTAATTGGTTTGCTTCTGACCACACTACCGGATCTTGAAACAATCTTAAGGTTGAATCGGCAGAAAAGTAAGCGGTAGAATCACACTTTCCTTGTAAATCCTGTCGAAAAAATTGTACTCCATAGTAACCTAGTACAACTTTCTGATCAGGAATGGTGTCAGGAAATGTTTGTAGTGTATCAGCATGCATATATAATGTGTCAACATCTGTGTATAGTAGCGCATGGGCAGAGTCTGTAACTAAAGATTCTTGTTTAAGGTCGTTGTATTTGATTCTATTACCTTTAACAATTATCTTTTGTTCGTAGTCTTGTATACTAGCATTACCGACAGCAATACCATCGCTTGTATTTTGATGAAAAAAGATAGAATTAGCAATTATACTTTGTCCTTTTGTGTGAATAATGGGATTATTATGAAGTTCGGTATAGCCTTCTTTGGTGTCGTAAAATCCTTTGGAAGCATAGAGTGTATCATTCTCATTGTAACAAGTAGTTGGACCTACTATAGTTGCAACTCCGGTTGAAGGAGTATAGATTAACGTGTCAGACAATATTCTATAAGTAGGGGTTTGTCCGTCGACCTCTTTTTTAAAGTAAGTTTTATCTATGTTAGCATAATATTCTCCAATCCGGCTGTGAAGCGTATTTGTGCTATCGATAACGGTTCCATAATCATCATAATACCCGATATTAGTAGCCATATCATAATTCAGTACATCGGTTGTCAGAGTAGTCTGTTTATTGATTAAACGAACATTTCGTTCTGCTATAGCCCATTGAGTATCTCCATTATAGTTTACAAAGTGAGCATACATATTAAGAGTGTCAGCTTTGATGATATGTACATTACCAAACGCATCAACCATGTTTGTGTCGCTATAAGAGTATGCACTATCACAAAACATCACTATATCTTTATGGGTAATCTTCACATTTCCAATCAAGCGATTCGCATTTGAAATAATTTGCTTATTGAACTGCATTTTATCGGCATGCTCGATATTCACCTGCTTTTTATTCTGAGCGAAAGCCGGAATGCAAATCAATATATTCAAAAGCGAGACACAAATGAATCTTTGACAACTATTTATCATATGATAATTCTAAATAAATCCCGATAGGACAGTAGTTATTTAATCCAATTTTTATATTGGAAGTTGCAGTTGGCATATGAGTCGTCGATACGAATGTAAGTTTTATTTTGTCTTTCCTGAACCCACTTCTCAACAGCCTGATCTTGCTTTTCTTTTAGATATATGTCGCTTAATGTTTTATAATCTTCATTGGGATTAGCCGTATGGGCAGATGTCCTATCTAAGAGTTTTACAATCTTATAAACGACCTGCTGTTTATCATCAACAGTTTTAAATGGTTCTGATATTTCATTGATTTTCAATCCGTCAAGTACTTTCCCAACTTGGGGGTTAAGTTCTTCTTTAGTCCATTTGGATGACATAGTTGTAGGATTCAAGGCAATGCCCCCTCCATTTCTAGAATTTTTATCAGCAGAGAAATGAGTTGCAGCTTCTGAAAAAGTAACCTTTTCTCGGCGAATTAGACTCGCTAAGCTATCTAATTGCGTAGTAGCCTTTTTTAAAGCTTCTGCTGATGGGGTGGGCTTTAAAATGATATGACGTGTGTTAGCTTGATCTCCTTTTCTGTCGATAAGTTGAATAATATGATATCCGAAGTCAGATTTAACTACGTTGGATACCTTTCCTTCCTTTAGATTAAATGCAGCATTGGCATAGGCAGGGTCGAGTTGAGCTTTTCCCATATATCCAAGTTCACCCCCATTTGAAGCTGATGGCCCTTCCGAATAAAGCACAGCAAGTGTTGCAAAGTCCTCGCCTTCATCCTCAATACGATGCTTAAAGTCTCGCAGACGGGCTTTAATTTTATTCTCTTCTTCTACCGAAATCTCCGGGTAAACACTAATTTGTGCATACTCAACTTGATCATCAATTTGAGGTAGCTTTGATTTGTCATCATTTTTATATTTATAGCGTACCTCAGCAGGCGTAATAGTAACATTCTTTATGATTGTACTACGCATTTGTTGCGTGTATAATTGATTTTCGATAACCTCTTTTAGACCAGATTTGATTTCTGTAATTGGTTTCTTGAAATAAGACTCAACAGCTTTCTCAGATCCTAGGTTCTGTACAAAATATTGCATTCTAGAGTCTAGTTGTTGATTAATTTGATTATCGGTTACAACGATATTGGAATCTAGTTCTGCTTCTGCAAGAAGAAGTTTTTCAACCAATAGATTCTCCAAAATTTCACACTTCATGTCTCCGTTTGAAGAAATGCCCTGAGCAACATTGTTCCGATACATTTCTTCTACATCAGATTTAAGAATTATGTTATTACCCACTACAGCTACAATCTGATTTATGACTTTATCTTGAGCATAAGAGACAAAGGGCGAGATAACTGTGAAGAATAGTATAATCTTCTTTAGCATTGTGTCGTTTTTTATTTTAATAAATAGTAATATTATCTGAATTCTCTGCTTGTTCGATCATTTGACTCTCAAGTTGCTTTAAGTACTCTTGTTTTCGTTTGTACATAATAGTGTTTCGAACATCTTCCTCCTTTAAGCTAGGGGAGAATATTGAGGTGTTTTTACTTTTTTCGTTAAGATCTCGAATACAAAGAAAGTAATAAAAATTAGCATCAGAGCTGTCTATGTATTTCTTATTTGAAAAAAAAGACTTATTGACATTTGAATTGTTCGGCATCGATTCTAATAATTTGGGTAAATCTACCCATTTATTGGAGTAATCCTTCATCTCACTGGCAAAGTTTTTGCCATAACTCATTAAGGCTTCAAAGTTTTCGGTTTCACCAAGCTTAATTACTGTGTTTACATCAACATGACTCCACGGAAACTTCAAATAAACACCTTTAACCAGGTTGCTGTCATGGGATTCTACATCAGCATGGAATGATGTAGGAATTGCTTCTTCAATATCCGACTTTGTAATTGTAGTATCAATAAGTTTGTTAAACGAGTTTTCATATCTGTATATCAGCAGTGATTTTCTATACTCTTGAAGCTGTCTATCTACATTGAGTTCTTCCGGACTCAACGTATTTTCGGCTTCTTTTAACAGTAGTTCTGTTCGTACCCATGAATCAATAAAGTTTTTAGCCCAAGAAATGCTATCATCAGTATTTAAATCTATAGGCATATTCTTTTCTAGATCTTCTAAGTACAGTTGTTTGTCATATACTTTAGCAATAAGTGTTGTATTATTGTTACTAACTTTGCTACAAGAACACAATAGGAGAGCTATCGTAGATAGAATGATATATTTTTCAGAAAAAAGATGTCGCATTTGATTTTTGGTGTTATGATTCGGCTTTTACAATCTTAGTTTTTAATTTCTTTCTTCGACTGTCAAATCCGATAGATATTGTATCTTTTTCTTTAACTTCATTTTGTATGATTAAAGACGCAATGGTGTCTTCTAAATGATGTTGTATAGCGCGTTGAAGCGGACGAGCCCCATACTTAGGGTCATATCCTTGTTCGGCAACAAAAGATTTTGCTGTTTTCGATATTTTAAGCTTGTATCCTAATTCTTCCACTCTATTGAATAACGATTTTAGTTCGATTTCAACAATGCTTAGGATATTTTCTTTTGATAAAGTATTGAACATGACGATATCATCAATGCGATTCAAAAATTCCGGAGAGAATGACTTCTTTAGTGCTTTGCTGATGATATATTTTGAATTTTCATCCTCTTGTTCGGGTGTTTTGAATGTGTTAAACCCTACACCATGACCGAAATCTTGTAATTGGCGAGAACCAATGTTAGAAGTCATGATGATGATCGTGTTTTTGAAATCAACGACACGACCTAAACTGTCAGTTAAGCGTCCTTCATCGAGTAGTTGCAATAAAATATTGAATACATCGGGGTGTGCTTTCTCAATTTCGTCGAGTAAGACCACAGAGTAGGGTTTGCGACGAACCTTTTCAGTGAGTTGTCCGCCTTTATCGTAGCCAACGTATCCAGGAGGAGCTCCCACAAGACGTGATACGGCAAATTTCTCCATGTATTCGCTCATATCGATACGAATTAAAGAGTCTCTGGAGTTGAACAAGTAATCACTAAGCACCTTGGCAAGTTGTGTTTTTCCTACTCCGGTTGGACCGAGGAATATAAAGGTGCCAATAGGCTTATTAGGATCTTTCAAACCTGAGCGATTACGCTGTATAGCGCGTACAACATGCTGAATAGCCTCATCTTGACCGATTACAGAACCTTTTAGTTCTTCTTTCATGTTAGACAAACGTTTAATCTCAGTTTGCTGAATACGCTGGGTTGGAACCCCTGTCATTAGAGAAATAGTCTCTGCTACTTTGTCCTCGTTAACAACTAGTCGTTGGATCTCCAATGTTTTTTGCCACTTTTCTTTCTCCATTTGGAGTAGCGATAGATGTCCTTTTTCTTTATCTCGATATCCTGCTGCTTTTTCAAACGCCTGTGTTTTCACTGCCTGAAGCTTTTTATTTTTGAGCTCTTCAATTTCTTTCTCTAATTTGATGATAGCTTTAGGAATATCAACCTGAGAAATATTAACACGAGATCCGGCCTCATCTAAGGCATCAATAGCCTTGTCCGGAAGAAATCGGTCATTAATATATCTCGACGTAAGTTTCACGCAAGCTTCGATTGCTTCCGGGGTGTATCTCACATGGTGATGATCCTCATACTTTCCTTTGATATTATTAAGAATTTGAATAGTTTCTTCCTCAGAAGTAGGCTCTACAGTTACTCGTTGGAAGCGTCGTTCTAATGCACCGTCACTTTCAATGTGTTTGCTATATTCGTTAAGGGTAGTTGCTCCAATACATTGTACGAAGCCTCGAGCCAGAGCCGGTTTGAGCATGTTAGCGGCATCTAAAGATCCGCTTGTTCCTCCCGCACCAACAATGGTATGAATTTCGTCAATGAACAGTATAATGTCATCCACACGAGAAAGCTCATTAATGATGGCTTTCATGCGCTCTTCAAATTGTCCTCTATATTTAGTTCCGGCAACAACAGAGGCTATATCAATGCTTAGTATTCGTTTATTAAGTAAGAGGCGAGGAGCCTTTTTTTCTACAATGCGTAAGGCTAAACCTTCAGCGATAGCAGATTTACCAACTCCGGGTTCACCAATAAGAATAGGATTGTTTTTTTTACGGCGAGATAAGATTTGTGCGATACGAATAATCTCTTTTTCTCTACCAACGATGGGATCAAGTTTACCTTCGGCGGCCTGCTTAGTAATATCAATACCAAAATTATCAAGCACAGGAGTAGTAGATTCGTTTTCTTTTGGTGAAGGGATTCGAGGCGTTCTTATCATGTGATCATTCTCATCGTCGTCATCATCATCGGAAATATTGCTATTCACAAACTCAGTGTCTCGTTTTTTAATTTCATCTTTCAAGCGGTTGTAATCCACCTGACTGTTCTCTAATATACCGGAAACAAGCGATTTTCGGTCGCGAAGTATGGCCAGAACAAGATGGCAAGGCTTTACATCATCATCTTTAAGGTCTTTAGCCTCTAAATAAATAAGTTTTAATAATCGTTCTACAGATCGATTCATCATGATATGAACATCACCGGTAAGACTATGATCAGCTTGTATAGTCTCTTCAATTTCTGTTTTAACTTGCTCTAAGTTAACCCCCATGCGTTTTAATAACGTCATCGTATAGCTGTCATTAGAGCGTAATATGGCCAAAAAGATATGTTCGCGGGTAATCATATCATTACCCAAACGAATGGCTTCTTCATAGCTAATCGACAATATATTTTCTATATCTTGAGGGAGTAAATTTCCCTTATTTTCAATGTTTAAACTATCCATAAATTGATTAGTCGTGTAAATTTCGAAATGTAAAAATAGTAATTCTAATATGAATTTCGCTAGCAACATGTCAATTGATGCATTATTTTATGCAATAATCAAACTAATTATCAGCTATTTTCATCTTTCATTTTTATCTTTTTCTACACCTAACAAATAGAAAGACCGAATGTTAGTACTTATATTTTTTTTAATTCAATCGTTCATTACAATAATTGCATGTCAAGGTTAATTTAAGACTGTTGAAATCGTAATTTTATGTTTTTTTAATTTATTGTATTAATTTTATCAGACTAAACTGCCCATAATTATTTGAAAATTATATTAGCACTAAATATTGACTACAGATTGATGTAAAAGTAATTATGAAAAGCAATTGTTTGTAGAGAATAAACGGAGATAATGATTTTAGCTCTAATATACATTTCAGAATTAGTACAAAAAGGATTAATTGCCCCGATTTATGAATGAGGAATGAACAAAAAAATGTTGAGACTCTTCATTCATTTCTCATAAATGGCGCGAAAAATAATAGATTTAAATTGCATCATGGATTTGCAATAAACTATTTTTTTAATATAAGTTGCTGTGAATTATATCAATAAGTGTATTTAAGATATGCTGTATATGCGAATGGCAGATGTGATTATAATTGCATATGTTACCTTTTTTCGTGAAAAGTGTATTTTTTTTACTTGATTTTAGGGCTTGTTAGGTTAAGAGTATTTTTTTACTTTTGTCGATTGTGAATTAAGAACTAATTAAAAAGATTGATGGCTGAAGGCGAAAAAATTATCAAGATAAATATTGAGGAACAAATGCGTAGTGCATATATCGACTATTCTATGTCGGTTATTGTTTCTCGCGCATTACCGGATGTTCGCGACGGAATGAAACCTGTTCATCGTCGTGTGTTATTTGGTATGAATGAAATGGGGGTTCTTTCAAATAGAGCTTATAAGAAATCAGCTCGTATTGTAGGTGATGTCATGGGGCGTTATCACCCACATGGTGACTCATCGGTGTATATGACTATGGTGCGCATGGCACAAAACTGGTCATTGCGTTATACCCTTGTTGATGGTCAGGGTAACTATGGTTCGGTTGACGGCGATAGCCCGGCAGCTATGCGTTACACCGAAGCAAGGATGGCTAAAATTGCAGAAGAAACTTTAGCCGATATTGATAAAAATACTGTTGATTTTCAACCTAATTTCGATGAATCGTTAAAGGAACCGACAGTTTTGCCAACTCGAATCCCTACTTTATTAGTAAATGGGGCTTCCGGTATTGCTGTAGGTATGGCAACAAATATGCCACCGCATAACATAACAGATACTATTGATGCAATTATAGCATATGTTGATGATCGAGATATTGAAATTCCTCAATTAACCGAAATTATTAAAGCTCCCGACTTCCCGACCGGGGGAACGATATATGGTTATAAAGGAGTAGAAGAGGCCTACGAAACGGGTCGAGGTCGTATTTTACTTCGGGGGAAGGCTCATATCGAAGCTCACGGCAATAACAGAGAACGTATTATTATTACGGAAATTCCTTATTTGGTGAATAAGGCAGAGCTTATCATAAAAATTGCCGAGCTCGTTAACGATAAAAAAATTGAAGGAATATCGAACATAAATGATGAATCAGATCGTCAAGGTATGCGCATTGTTGTTGATATTAAGAAAGATGAAATGCCTAGCGTGGTGCTGAATAAGCTCTTCAAATTCACCCAACTTCAAACATCCTTTAGTGTAAATAATATTGCTTTGGTAAATGGTCGTCCAAAATTATTGAATCTTAAAGATTTGATTCATTATTTTGTAGAACATCGTCATGAAGTGGTTGTTCGCCGTACACAATATGAGTTAGATCAAGCTGAAAAAAGAGCTCATATTTTAGAGGGGTTAATTATTGCATCAGACAATATTGATGAAGTAATTGCTATCATTAGAGGTTCTAAAACTCCGGATGAGGCCAGAGAATCATTAATGACTCGTTTTGATTTGAGCGATATTCAAGCTCGTGCTATCGTGGAAATGCGCTTGCGAAGTTTAACTGGTCTTGAACAAGATAAATTACATGCCGAATACGAGGAGGTTATGGAATTTATAGGCAGGTGCAAAGAAATTTTGGCAAATGAAGATTTGCGTATGCAAATCATTAAGGATGAATTGTTGGAAATCAAGACTAAATATGGTGATGAGCGCAAAACGGAGATTGTGCCCAACGCCGAAGAATTTAATCCGGAAGATTTTTATGCCGATGAAGAAATGGTAATTACTATTTCTCATATGGGATATATCAAACGCACACCGCTTTCAGAGTTTAAAACACAAGGAAGAGGTGGGGTAGGTTCTAAAGGAAGCAATACACGAGATGAGGACTTCTTGGAACATATGTTTGTTGCAACAATGCATAATACCTTGTTGCTTTTTACCGAAAACGGCAAATGTTTTTGGTTAAAAGTATATGAAATTCCGGAAGGTTCGAAAACAAGTAAAGGTAGAGCGATTCAGAATTTATTGAATATTGAAAGTGACGATAAGGTATTGGCGTATATTAATGTTACGACATTGAAAGATGAGGATTACATTAATAATAATTACATCATCTTATGTACCAAAAACGGAACGATTAAGAAAACATCATTAGAAGCTTATTCTCGACCTCGCACAAATGGTGTAAACGCTATTACAGTGCGTGATGGCGATAAATTGTTGGAAGCTAGATTGACTAACGGTAATCATGAAATATTAATTGCTGTTCGTTCGGGTAAAGCTATTCGTTTCCATGAAGACATTGTACGTGCCATTGGTAGAACTGCAACCGGAGTGCGAGGTATTACCCTTGGTCATGAAAAAGATGAAGTGGTAGGTATGATTACAGTGGAAAATCAAAATGAAGATGTACTTGTTGTTTCTGAGAATGGTTATGGTAAGCGCTCCAGTATTGAAGATTATCGTATCACCAACAGAGGCGGTAAAGGGGTTAAGACAATCAACGTTACAGAAAAAACAGGTGACTTGATAGCCATTAAGAGTGTGAACGATGAGAATGACTTAATGATTATTACTCTTAACGGTATTACTATTCGACTTTCAATTTCAGATTTGCGAGTAATGGGACGCGCAACTCAAGGAGTGCGTTTAATAAATTTACGTAATGACGATAAAATAGCTTCGGTTGCCCGAGTTGAAGTGCAAGAAACTTCAGATGTGGAAGATATAGAAGGGGAAGAAACGGAAGATTCAAATGAAACAGAAAAACAATAATTAATATAAAATGAAAAAAATAATCTTAGTGATAGCCATTTCATTGGCTATTAGTGGAGGTGCTTTCGCACAAAAAGGTAAGGTTTCTGCAGCTCAGGCTAATAAAGATAGCGGAAATTTAGAAAAAGCAAAAGAACTTATTGATGTAGCTGTTGACCCTAATAATGAGAAAGCAGCAAAATCAATTCCATGGGCCAAAACTTGGATGGTACGTGGAGATATTTATGCTGCTATTCCCAAAGATGACAAACTAAAATCAACGGTTGAAAATCCTTTGGATATTGCGCTTGAGTCATATAAAAAGGCAATCGAATTAGATGAAAAAGGTCAGTTCACTTCATTAATGAAAGTAGGACTAACTCAACTAACAAGTACTTTTACCAATGCAGCTGTTGATTGTTTTAAAACGAACGACTATAAAGGAGCATTTAACGATTTTGAAAAGGTGCTTGAGATCAATGCTTTGCCTGTTTATGCTGAAGATGAGCAATTCATTGATACGACAATCATCTTTAACACCGGTCTTGCGGCATTTAATGCAGAAATGTATGATGATGCCATTAAGTATTATGAAGAAGCTGCTAAATATGGATACCAAGGTGCATCTATGTACGATTACATCATGATGTCATATTTGAATAAACAAGACACGGTAGGAGCTATTGAAGCTTTACAAGCCGGATTTAAAAAATATCCGGAAGGAGCAAATATCGTTACGAATATGATTAACCTTTTCTTGCAAACCGGTAGGACTGACGATGCAATTACTTACTTAAAAATTGCTATTAAACAAGACCCGAGTAACGCATCTTTCCATTTTGCACAAGGAGCTTTGTTTGATCAATTGAAAGATTATGATAATGCCATTGCTGCGTATGAAAAAGCAATTGAATTGAAACCTGATTATTTTGATCCATATTATAACTTGGGAGTGATTTATTTCAATAAAGGAGTGGCCCAGCTAGACAAAGCAAATGCCGTGCCCGCAAACCAAGCTAAACTTTACGAAGAAGAAAAGGAAAAAGCCAATGTAGAATTTAAGAAAGCAGTTCCTTTTATGGAAAAAGCATCGGAAGTAAATCCTAAAGATACTTATTCGTTAGAATCATTGAAGCAACTTTATTATCGTTTGAATGATATTGAGAAACGCGACGCGGTACAAGCAAAATTAGATGCGTTGAATAACGCACAATAAAAGATTTGCAAACAATCTACAAAAAGGAGACTCTAAATTAGGGTCTCCTTTTTTATGCTTGAAATTCAGAAAAGATGCTATAACATGAGCATCACCAATTGTGTTATTAGAATATTACAAGATTTAATTGTCAGACTTTAGAAATCTGAATATCGAAATTCATTATCTTTGTGTATTAAATAACTTTAAGCACGCCATCATGTATAAGCATATTGAAACAGCATTAAGTCATTTGGCAAAATTTGCATCTGTTGAAGATAAAAATGCAGCATCTCATTTTCCAATTTATAACACGGCCACTTTTGATTTAAAGAAACAGTCGGGAGATAGAGTATATGATTATACAAGGAGTGATAACCCAACACGAGAGGTGTTGGAAAACTTATTTACTTTTGCCGAGAATGGTGCAGGTTGTGTTTGTACGCACACCGGAATTGCAGCAGTAGCATTACTTTTCGAAACAGTATTAAAGGCAAATTCACAAGTATTGGTTGAAGCCGATTGTTATGGAGGTACGTTCCGATTATTGAAAATCTTTAAGGATAAATATAATGTTACTATTCACTTTGTAGATTTTACAAAGATTACGCAAATAGAGAATATTCTTAAAGATAATCCGATTGACTTGGTGCTCTGTGAAAGTCCTACTAATCCCGGACTGAAAATAATCGACTTAGCTGAAGTTGGAAAGCTTTCCCATAGATATAATGCGCTGTTTGCCGTTGATAATTCATTAGCCACATTCATATCTCAACGCCCATTAGATTTGGGTGCTGATTTTTCATTATTCTCTACTACAAAATATATTTCGGGGCATGGAAGTGTTGTTGCCGGAGCAATTGTTGCCAAAACAGAAGAATTGAATGATGAAATTCATTATTATGCTAATGCACACGGTAGAAGCCAAAATCCTATGGACGTATTTTTAATTTCATTGGGTATTCCAACTTTAAAGATACGAATGCAGGAACATGAGCAGAACGCCTTAACTATTGCCAAGTTCTTAGAGGTGCAAACTTATGTAGAAAGCGTAACCTATCCTGCTTTGAAAACTCATCCTCAATATGAGTTGGCACATAAGCAAATGCAGTATATTCCGGGGGTTTTTTGTGCTAAGTTTTCTAGTGTGGAGTTAGCAGAAATCTTTATTGAAAACACTAAAATATTCGGAGAAAAGTGTTCTTTTGGGAGTGCTGATTCCAGAGTAGAAATTCCGTCTAAGATATCGCATGCGTCTTTTTCAAAAAAGGAATTAGAGGCTATTGGAATTAGCGATAGTACAGTTCGCTTCTCGATAGGCTTAGAAAACGTTCAAGAACTTATTGAAGATATTAAACAAGCAATGCAGTAGTATGGATAAAGTTACGTTTAGTCCGATACCTTGCGGAGAAACTATTCCCCGAGATAATCCTCACGCCATTTCAGTAAGTATGCCGTCTTTGCAAGATGTTATTGATTATGAGGAAGGAACAACGGAGATAGCTAAAAAAATAAAAAGTGCTTATCCTAGATTTGTTCGTCATCCTTATTTGATACTTCTTGCAGACTATATAAAGCAAAAGTATGAGGTGAGCCGTAGTTTTGATGTTGTCATCCTATCATCACAAAGAGCTGCTGAAAAAGCTTGTATGGAAAAAGGTATCAATACAGCATTGAAAGTATGCGAGTCTTTCGGAGTGGTTATGGTGAAAAAAAACACAAAACAACTCGAAGATATACTTAGTTTTATTCAATTAACAGGTAGTGTCTTATCATCTAGAGCTGCACAAGATTATTTGTTTAAGGTAGGGGTGTTGACAGCAATATATAAGGAAAAAGCAGAGGGTAGTGAACTTGCCGAACAGATTGTTAAAAATACTATTGCTGATGCGTATAAACAATCATATTTAAATGTAGGATTAGCACCCTCAGGGATGAATGCTGTTTATGCGGTGTTAGAGGGGATACAAAGAGAGCAAAAGTCACAGGGAAGAGATATTTTAGTGCAATTAGGTTGGTTGTATTCAGATACTATGACAGTAGTTGATAAGTGCAGTAAAAGAGCTAAGAAAATATTGAATGTAGAGCGACTTGAAGAATTAGAAGGATTTTTGTCAGAGAATGGGAGAGAGGTATCAGCCATTATTACAGAAATACCTACTAACCCCCAGCTAAGATGTGTTGATTTAAAGCATCTCAGAAAGTTATGCGACAATTACCAAATTCCATTGATTGTAGATACAACAATAGCTACCCCGTATTTAGTAGATTTTATACCTTATGCGGATGTTATGATAGAATCACTATCAAAGTTTGCCTCCGGTAATGCAGATGTGCTAATGGGAGCAGTTGTAATTAATGAAAAATTATCGGATCGGCATATGAGAGAAACTATATTTAAAAATCTAGAACCCGTTTATCATGGAGATCTTCAGAGAATGGCTATCGAAGTTAGAGAATATAAAGGGCGTGTTCATAAAGTTAGTGCGAATGCAGAAGCTTTGGTTGCATATTTTAAAAGATGTTCGTATGTAGATAAAGTTTTTTATCATCATTTTGACGGATGTTATGTGGGTCTTGTGTCAGTAACATTCTCGACAGATTTTAGATCTATATATGACGAATTGAATTTACCTAAAGGTCCGAGTTTGGGAACCGAATTTACTTTGGCAATGCCTTATACCTATTTGGCACACTATGATTATGTAAATAAACCTCTCGGCAAAGAAATATTGAGCCAGATTGATTTACCTGTTGATTTACTTCGGATTTCGGTAGGGATAGAGCCTATCCAAGATATAATTGATGAATTTAAACGAGCAGCTTTTTGTTCTCAGTAATAGCTAAATTGAGGGTATTCTTTTTTATATTACGCTGCACTAAAATTACAAATATCAGAGCGTGTAATTGGAAAATACGCTCTAGCTGAAGGAAATTTTAAACTTGCTATGGCATAAAGACAAAAGAGGATGTTCGTTTTGGAACACCCTCTTTATTTTGTTACATAGTTGATTATTCATATTATATAATTTGTATTCTTTGTGCATTAAATAGTGCAAAATAATATTCGCGATAAAAAGAACCTGTTTTTCTTCATTCATGTGGAATAAAATAATCTAATTTTACAAATCAATATCATATGACATTTTTAATTTATGACTAGTTTTATTGAACTTTCAAGAATGAAAAGTGTTTGAGTGAAAATAAAAAAACTAAATAAATAATACCTAGAATAAAATGGCAGACTTTAAAGTGTTAATGCCCAAAATGGGAGAAAGTGTACAAGAAGCAACAATTACAAAATGGTTTGTAAAAGAGGGCGACAGTGTAGAAGAAGATGACATGCTTTTCGAAATTGCAACCGAAAAGGTCGATTCAGAAATACCATCGCCTGTTGATGGTGTTGTTAAAAAAGTATTGTTTGATGTCGATGCTGTTGTTCCGGTTGGAGAAGTCCTTGCTATAATAGAAATTGAGGGTGAAGGGAGTGTTGAAGATGCAGTTGCAGAAGAAATATCGGAAAACACGAATAGCGAGGATAACAAAAGTATAGAAGATTCGGCAACCGTCAATAGCTCTGAATATACAGAAGTAAAGGCTACGCGTTTTTACTCTCCATTAGTTAGGTCAATTGCAAAAGAAGAGAATCTATCTGTTAAGGATTTGGAAGCTATAAAAGGGAGTGGCAGCGAAGGTAGAGTGCAGAAACAAGATGTACTAGATTATCTTACAAGTAAAGAGCCTGCCAATGTCGTTAAATCAACAACGATTAAACCGGCTGTTCAAGCTCCTGCAATCTTGGTTGGTAAAGAAGATAAAGTAATAGAAATGGATCGGGTGCGCAAGATTATTGCTCAGCGTATGGTTCAGTCGGTTCAAACAGCCCCTCATGTAATGTCGGCAGTAGAAACCGATGTAACTTCGATTTGGAATTGGAGAGCTAAACATAAGGATGATTTTCAAACTAAATATGGCGAGAAGTTGACTTTTATGCCTATTATAGTTGAAGCTGTGGCACAAGCGTTGCGCGAGTTCCCAATGGTTAACGCCTCTGTAGATGGCGACAAGATTATTCTTCGGGCTAAAGTAAATGTCGGCATGGCTGTGGCTAAACCGGATGGCAACTTAATTGTCCCTGTTATTAAAGATGCCGATAAGAAAAATATGGCAGGCTTGGCAGCCTCAGTAAATGATTTAGCAGAACGAGCACGAATTAACAAATTAACTCCCGATGAGATTTCCGGAGGAACATTTTCGATTAGCAACTTTGGTTCATTTAAAAATGATATAGGTACACCAATTATTAATCAGCCTGAAGTAGCCATATTGGGTGTGGGCAACATCAAGAAAAAGCCGGCAGTCATTGAAACTTCGGAGGGGGATATGATTGCTATTCGTAGAATGATGTGGATAGCTATGTCATACGATCATCGAATTATTGATGGTGCTTTAGGTGGTGCCTTTGTAAGGCGAGTGTCTGAGTTAATTGAAAAATTTGATATTAAACGGCAGATCTAAATATGAGAACTAAATTACCAAAAATATATTCGGTAAAAAGTGTAGATAGGGATACGCTTAAGGAGTGGTTGAGAACCTTAATTATAGGTCGTCAACTAGATGTGCGAGCCCCTAATTATCTGAAACAGGCAATCGGCTGGTCATATCATGCTCCTTATGCCGGACATGATGGTATCCAGTTTGCTATTGGTCAGATATTTAATAGAGAGACTGATCATTTGTTTCCCTATTATCGGGACATGATGACCTGTTTTTCGGCAGGTCTCACAGCTGAAGAAATTATATTAAACGGTATTTCTAAGGATACGGATGTAGCAGGTGGTGGTCGGCATATGTCGAACCACTTTGCTAAGCCGGAATGGAATATTCATAATGTATCGAGTTCTACAGCCAATCATGATTTACACGCAGTGGGTGTTGCTCGAGCTATGAAGTACTATGGAAGTAAGGGAGTATCAATAACTTCGCACGGAGAATCATCTACTTCAGAGGGCTATGTATATGAAGCTGTAAATGGAGCTACGCGCGAGAAACTCCCTGTTATTTTTGTTTTTCAAGACAATGGTTACGGTATTTCGGTACCAAAACATATGCAAACAGCTAATCGTAAAGCAGCAAATAACTTTTCGGGATTTAAGAATCTTCGTATTATTCATTGCAATGGGAAAGATGTTTTTGATTCAATGAATGCTATGGTAGAAGCCAAGAAGCATGTATTGGAGCATGGAGAGCCTGTTATTGTACAAGCAAATTGTATTCGTATGGAATCACACTCCAACTCGGATAGACAAGAACTGTATCGTTCAGAAAATGAGTGCAACTACACGCGAGTTTACGACCCTTTGGCAAAGTTCGTTCGTATGGTGAAACGTTATAATCGTTTTACTGAGGAAGAAATATCCGCTATTGAGGAAGAGGCTAAACTTATTGTTAAGACAGCTCATAAAAAAGCATTGGCAGCACCAAATCCGGATCCTGCATCAATATTTGATTTCGTTATAGCTGAACCCTACAAAGCAAAAGAAATAGAAAATAAGAATGATGGTGAAAAATTAACTTTAGTATTAGCTATTAATAAAACTCTGAAAGAAGAATTTCGTTTAAATCCGGATACTTTTATTTATGGTCAGGATGTGGCAAATAAAGAAAAGGGAGGAGCATTCAATGTAACCAAAGGCATGCAACAGGAGTTTGGAGCATCTCGTGTATGGAGTGCTCCTATTGCAGAGGATTATATTGTTGGTACAGCTAATGGTATGAGTCGCTATAATGATAAACTTAGGGTGATAGTTGAAGGAGCTGAGTTTGCTGATTATTTTTGGCCTGCCATGGAAAATTTTGTGGATACAACGCATGATTTTTGGCGTTCAAAAGGACAGTTTTCACCTAATATAACTATTCGTTTGGCATCCGGTGGATATATTGGGGGGGGCTTATATCATTCGCAAAATATTGAAGGTTCATTGTCAACATTTCCGGGGATACGTATTGTTTATCCTACCTTTGCCGATGATGCAGCAGGATTGTTGCGCACGTCAATTCGTTCGAGAGGAATAACAGTATTTATGGAGCCTAAAGCTTTGTATAACGCACCACAAGCAGCGGCTTCAATACCGGATGATTTTGAGATCCCTTTCGGAAAGGCTAGAGTAAGAAGGAGAGGACAAGATCTTACTATTGTCACTTATGGTAACACTCTAATTCATTCGCTCGATGCTGCAAAAGAATTAGAACAAGATGGCGTTAATGTTGAAGTGATTGATTTGCGTTCTTTAGTACCTTGGGATAAGGAAACCGTAATTAGTTCGGTGGCAAAAACAAGCAAGTTGCTAGTCGTTCATGAAGACAAAGTTTTTTCCGGATTTGGAGGAGAAATAGCAGCAACTATTCAAGAAGAGGCCTTTGAATTGTTAGATGCACCCGTAAAACGAATAGGAGCAGCTTTTACACCAGTTGGTTTTAATCGAATTTTAGAGGCTGCAATTCTACCAAATAAGCAAAAGATTATTGATGCGGTAATGGAGTTGATTAGATACTAAAAAGAGGAATATTATGAGTAAGACTGCTATATTTTACGCTTTTCATGCCAATAAGACTGCAAAAGTTGCTGAAAAAATAATAGAAGCTTTTGGTAAAGAAAAATTAGAAATAGTGAATGCTGAAGAAGTGAGCGAGGAAACCTTTCTGGCATATGATAACTACATTATAGGAGTGGCTACTTGGTGGGATGGCGAGCTGCCCAATTATTGGGATGAGTTTGTGCCGGCTATTGATGAAATGGATTTGAAAGGGAAGAAATTTGCAATATTTGGTTTAGGTGATCAAGAATGTTATGGTGAGAATTTTAACGATGGAGTAGGTTTATTTGCAGCGCTTGTAGAAGAAAGAGGAGCTACAGTGGTTGCTTATACTTCTGCAGAAGATTATGATTTTGAGCATTCAGAGGCTTTACATGGTGAGAATCAATTCTGTGGATTGTGTTTAGACCAAGAAAATCAACCAGATAAATCAGGTAAGCGAATAGAAGATTGGATTAGAGTGTTACGAACGGAATTCTAGCAGCTTTCTATCGCTTAAGACTAAATAGAGACAGTGTATTATTAATTTACACCGTTTTTTTTATATTCGTACATTGTCCTAATAATTATAAGATTATTGAATATGATATCTCCTATTTCAGAATGTTTGTATTGTCAAAAATTACCGATTCTTGATGAACTAATGATTAAAATTTGTGATTTAGAAGTCTCTGAATTATACTTATTTAGAGAACAGTCTTATCGAGGTAGAGTTAATGTGGTATATAAGGATCATGGTATAGAACTATGTGACTTGTCAGACGAAGACCGCAATACTTTCTTTAAAGATGTAGCTAGAGTAGGTAGAGCCATAACAAAGGCATTTAATCCAACAAAAATAAACTATGGAGCTTACTCAGATACATTAACCCATATCCATATGCATATAGTTCCAAAATATGCTGAAGGTTATGGTTTTGGAGGAGTTTTTGAAATGAATCCGAAGAAAACCTATTTGACAGAAGAAGAATGCGTAATCGTAATCAATCAAATTAGGGATAGTTTATAAGTTGGGTTAAATGTTGATTCGAGAAAATGTATTGAAACTAGTTCGTAAATTATGTAGATTAGAAATACTAATACCATCTCCAACACTGAATTTACCGATGGAGATGGTATTAATTGAACAAAGTTTTTTCCTTGTGCTAATAAGCGATAGCAAATAAAACACGTTGCTTAGAAGGTTTTTTTGTATAAATGCATTTACCTTCTTCTTTCTCACCTTCAAAAGGAATACAACGGATGGTTGCTTTAGTTTCGTCTTTGATTTTTTGCTCGGTATCGGGTGTACCATCCCAATGAGCTAGTACGAATCCACCCTTGTTCTTGAGAACCTCTTTAAATTCATCGTAAGTATCAACGACAGTAGTATGTTCGGTGCGGTAATCAAAAGCTTTTTGGAATATATTGGCTTGAATTTCTTCAAGTAGATTTTCTATATATTCATCAATGTTATTAATGCTTTCGGTGCTTTTAGTAAGTGTGTCTCGGCGAGCGACTTCTATAGTTTCATTTTCAATGTCGCGAGGACCAATGCCTAAACGAATAGGGACACCTTTAAGCTCATATTCGGCAAATTTCCACCCGGGTTTCCTATTATCGGAGTTGTCATATTTTACACTAATTCCTCGAGCTCGAAGTTTATTTATAATCACATTGACCTTAGCATTGATTATCTCGAGTTCTTCTTCCTTTCGATAAATAGGAACAATTACTACTTGATAAGGGGCTAACTTTGGAGGAAGTACGAGACCATTATCATCGGAGTGAGCCATAATTAACGCTCCCATTAAGCGAGTGGAGACACCCCAACTTGTAGCCCAAACGTGCTCCTCTTTACCCTCTTTATTAGCAAATTTAACATCGAATGCTTTGGCAAAGTTCTGACCGAGAAAATGTGAAGTTCCGGATTGTAGAGCCTTTCCATCTTGCATTAATGCTTCAATGGTATATGTCTCAATAGCACCCGCAAAGCGTTCATTTTCTGATTTTGCACCGCGAACAACGGGAACAGCCATAAAGTTTTCTGCGAAATTGGCATATATGTTAACCATACGTTCCGTTTCCTCTAGCGCTTCTTTTTTTGTGGCATGAGCAGTGTGACCTTCTTGCCATAGAAACTCTGCTGTGCGTAGGAATAAACGAGTTCGCATTTCCCAGCGAACCACATTAGCCCATTGATTGCAAAGAATAGGAAGATCCCGATACGATTGAATCCAATTTTTATAGGTGTTCCAAATAATAGTTTCAGAAGTTGGTCGGACAATGAGTTCTTCTTCTAATTTCGCATTGGGATCAACAACAACACCATTTCCCTCAGGGTCATTCATTAATCTATAATGAGTAACAACTGCACATTCCTTAGCAAACCCTTCAACATGATCGGCCTCTTTGCTAAAAAAACTTTTGGGAATAAAGAGAGGGAAATAGGCATTCACATGACCAGATTCTTTAAACATGCGATCTAATTCTGATTGCATTCTTTCCCAAATTGCGTATCCGTATGGTTTAATTACCATGCATCCACGAACTGCAGAGTTTTCTGCGAGGTCGGCTTTTAAAACAAGCTCATTATACCACTGGGAATAATTTTCCTTACGAGGAGTTAATTCTTTCGCCATTTTGTCGAGTTTGGAATTATATTTGCTTTTTGTTTCTTTGTAATAATTATAGTGCAAAGAAAGTAAATTTATTCCGATTAGATAAAGGAGGACAGGTTATGTACAAAAGAATAACAATCATCTCAGTTTTGGCTATCGCAATTTCAGCGTGTAGCAGTAGCAGTGAGTTAACAAGTAAGTATGATGACATTTATTATTCCCCTCAGGATGATATTCCTCAGGTGGAAGCACACCATACGATAAAAAATAATTCTACTAGCCCTCAGCTAGAACAAGTGTTGAGTCGAGACTCGGTACTTCAGGCGCAGCATGGTACCGGTGTAGCCTCGTATGATATGTCGAATATGCAGCTAATGCAATCAGATACTACTGCTAACGATAATAGCTCGTATGTAGTGAATAATTACTTTGCTAATGATGATATGAGTTATTCTGATAGGATAGATAGATTCTACAGAGGATATTACGATCCTTTTTGGTACGATGATTTTTACTACGATCCTTATTGGAGTATGGGTTATTACCCATGGTATGGAGCCGGATTTGGATGGGGGCTTGGCTTTGGTTTCGGATGGGGATTATCTTGGAATTGGGGATATGGTCCGAATTGGGGATGGGGAGGTGGTTATTACTCAGGAGGTATGGGTAATGTGACTTACGCTCCTCGCAGATCCTCATACGGGATTACGTCTCGTTCAAATTACACTAGCCGTTCAGCTAACGCATATAGCTCAAGAAATGGTAGATTGAATAGCTCATCGAGAACAAATACGAATAGAATGGCTACGGCTCAACGCACATCTACTTCTTCTCGTACGACAAATTCGCATAGAGCGACTATTCTGGACACAAGAAATAATTCAACTAGAATTGGAGCTTCAACAACTCGTTCCGGGGCTTCGACAATAAACGCAGCAAATGGAATTAATCGTACAAATATTAATAGAACAGGAGCAACGAACGTACGATCTTCTAATACAGCGCGTACTTACACTCCAAGTTATACTCAAACAAGAACTATAAATAGAGCTAGTTATAATAATTCGGGACGAGGATCAAATGGTCGTCTGGGTTCATCAAACTCAAATTATAGAACTAATTTTACAAAAGGAGCAACGTATAACAGAGCTTCTTCCGGTTCGCGTTTTAATCAATCTTATAACAGAACTACTCCGGTATATAGAACAAATTCTAACAGATCAACATTTAGATCGACAAGTATGCCTTCTCGTTCTTCGATGGGAAGTTTTGGAGGCGGAAGTAGAAGCTTTGGCGGTGGAGCTAGAGGAGGACGCCGTTAATCAAACTAGATAAAAGATTAGTTTATCAATGAAAGATTTAAATTATGATTAAAAAAATATTTTTATCAGTGGGACTATGTTCGTTGGCTGTATTGGGATTCTCTCAAAATATGGTTGATGCTTATCGGTTGAGCAACGTTCATATGCAAGGTACTGCTCGTGCAACAGCCATGGGTAATGCCTTTGGAGCTTTAGGTGGAGATTTTACTTCTGCAAGTATAAATCCGGCAGGAATCGGTATGTATATGTCGGATGAATTGGAAATGACTATGCAGGTTGGCAATTATAAAAATCAGGCCTCCTATTTAGGGTCAAATACCGATGCTTCAAACAATAACTTCAGCATACCGAACTTAGGATATGTGGTTAGCTTGAAAACAGATCCTCGTAAAAATAGTTCCTTAGTGAGTGTGAATTTAGGTATTGGTTACAATCGTATGAGTAACTTCAATACGAATACTGTTATTAGGGGAAATGGAGCTACTTCTTCTATGCTTGATCAATTTGTAGAAAATGCAACCACAGGATACGCTAGTGATTTTTATGAAGGAGTAGCGGCTGGTGCAGGAGCTATTTATCAATATGCAGATCCTGAAACAGGTGATTACACAGGTCCCTATTATCATGATATGCAGAAGGTTCAAGATGGATACCCTTCAGAGAATTTTGCTCATGATCAGAAAAAAACAATTTACCAATCAGGTAGCTTAGATGAATACATATTTTCATTAGCATTTAATTTTAATCATAAACTCTATTTTGGAGCTACCTTTGGTATACAAAATGTAAATTTTGAAGAAAGTTCAACCATGTATGAAGGAAATGTAGATTATGAAGGACATAGAGAATCGGGTGAGTACAATAGTTATTTAAATGAATATGGTTTTAACCAATACCTTGAAACTTGGGGAACAGGATTAAATGCTAAGTTTGGATTAATATACAAGCCAATAAAACAGTTGAGATTGGGATTAGCTGTACATACTCCGACTTACTATAGGTTGCACGATAGCTATAGCACCTACATGTATAATGATTATGATTTGGCAAATACATCGGGAGGATATAATAATTACACAGATGAGGCTTATTCTGATAGCTACGGAGCATATGATTATCAGATAAATTCACCAATGAAAGCTATACTTAGTGCCGCTTATGTAATTGGTAAGAGGGCATCGATTAGCGTAGATTATGAATATTTGAACTATGATAAAATGAAGCTTAAAAATGGGGGAGACGGCTATAACTTCGATTACGAAAACACCGATGTGCAAAACACATTTAAATCAGTCGGGAACTTGCATGTGGGAGGAGAATATCGAGTGACAAATGCTTTGAGTCTTCGCGGAGGATATGAATATTTGGAAAGCCCGTATGAGACTAATGGATGGCAAGGAGCAACGCAAACATATTCGGCAGGGATTGGTTATCGATTCGGTAGGTATTACATAGATGCTGCATATAAACATATAGGCACTTCAAGTAAATTGCAATTATATGATATGCCGCTAGGAGTTGTTAATAAAGGGTATGATGAAGTAGTTACCTCGCCTATTGCAAAGATGAATTATAAAAGAAATCTTTACACAGTTACGTTGGGAATGAGATTTTAAGATATTTAGGATATATAAAGAGAGCGAGCAAGGGTATTTTTATTTACTTTGCTCGCTCTTTTTATATCTATTTATACATGAGTGATAATCATAAAGGTATTGCATATGCCTTAGTAACCCTAACATTTTGGGGATTTTTGCCTATTTTTTTAAAAGTAGCAGTCAGTGAGGTTAGCCCTCAAACCATTGTTTGGTTTCGGTTTTGTTCGGCATTCATAATGCTATTAATTTGGAACATCATTCAGCATCCGAAAGAACTTCAAGTGTTTATAAAACCGCCATTAGCCTTATTAATAGCTTCTGCTTGTTTGGCATGGAATTATTTTGGATTTATGCAGGCTGTTAATTATACATCACCAAGTAATGCACAGCTTGTTATGCAGGTTGGACCTGTTTTATTGGCATTAGCCGGAGTAGTTTTGTTCAAAGAACAGCTTAAAAAGATACAAATGTCCGGCTTCATCGTAGCCATGATTGGTTTTGTATTATTTTATCAACAACAAGTAAGTTTAGCTTCGATTAATAAGGAGAACTACAATATTGGAGTACTTTTTGCCGTAAGTGGTTTGACAACATGGGCAATTTATGCCGTTTTGCAAAAAAAGCTTGTATTACGATATAACACAAGGGCTTTAAATACATTTATATTTGCCTTTGCTACAATAGTTTATTTACCGTTCGTAGAATTTAGTGATTTCATAGGACTTACATTTGGAGATTGGCTTTTGCTATTATTTTTGGGTTTAAATACGCTTGTTGCATATGGATGCTTATCTCAAGCTTTGAAATATACACAAGCAAATAAGGTGAGTGTTATCTTATTATTAAACCCAATTATAACCTTTGCAGCCATGAGCATTTTGAGCTTTCTTGATGTGAAGTGGATTGCCAAAGAAGAATTTACACCATTATCTATTCTTAGTGCAATATTGGTACTTACAGGAGCTATACTCGTTATTAGAAAGCCTAAAATGGATAACCAATTGCAAAATTAAGATTGAAGCAATCTTTGGTGATAGGGTAGTTGCCTATAATAAACCGATTCCCTTCGGGCAAAGAAGGATCTACTAACTTCATTCCCAAATCCAGTCTAAATAAAAAATAGGTGAAATCGAAACGAATACCCACACCTGTACCTAGGGCAATCTGTTTGTAAAACTCATTAATCTTAAATTGAGCACCATCACGGTTATCTTTATCATTAATAGCCCATATATTACCCGCATCGAAAAAGAATGCTCCTTCCATGAACTTAATCATCTTAAAACGATATTCTAGGTTTGCTTCTAGTTTAATATCTGCTGATTGATTAGGATATTCATTGGCTCCGGCAGTATAACTGCCCGGGCCCAAAGTTCTGACCTGCCAAGCTCGAATACTGTTTGCTCCACCACTGAAATATCGTTTTTCAAAAGGTGTAACATCAAAGTTACCATAGGGTAGAACAACTCCAATAAATCCTCGGGTTACTATCGAGTTGTATTTGTCGATTTTATACCCATATCTAAAATCTACATCTCCTTTGAGATATTGAGCGAATCGAATATTATTTATACGATAATACTGTTCTGCTTCTCCAGTTTCGCTGTCAACATCAGTATACTTATTCCATTTGTGACTAAGATTCGCTATAGCTGAAAGTATATTTCCCGCAGATTCTATTGACCATCTTAGATAGTGATAGCTATGGGCATCGGTACGTTTGGGCTTATTGACAGATGAAAAGTTCATTGCCATAATGAAGTGATCAGTATAACTACTTTTGATGTATAAATCTTGAATAGAGTTGATAAAATCCTCGTTGTATTTTTGCATGTTAACGAGGTTTAGATCTAAGATATTTAATGTGTTTGTTCTAGATTCCCTGCTTTTCCATTGATACCCAAACTGAAAGGTTGTGATATCACGAGTGTAATCAGGTCTATTTTGGAAGTTATAACCGGCGGTAAATATAGTTTGAGGAACACTGTAGGCATACATCTTTGAGAAGCGAAACGGACTAAGTAATTTAGGTACACTTACTGAAGCTTCAATACCATATTCTTTTGTGTTGAAATCCGTTAACTCATTAGATATTAGAGTTTGCTGCCTTTCTCCGGCTATTCGTAGATTCAGATTTAACATCTCACCCCCTTTGAATAAGTTTCGATGTTTATAATTAAAATTACCGGCAAGTCCTAAGTTTCCTGATGAGTTTGTACCTTCAAGTTCAATCGAGAACCCCTGCCTATTCATGGGAGAAAGATTAATAACACAGTCTAATCGCCCGATGGAATCAAGTTTAGACTGTTTATCTTCCGTAAAATTAATATCTGCAATCTTAAACTGTTGCACGGAATTTAAAAAGCGTAATGTTTTAGATACATTGTTTAAGCAATAATACACACTGTCTATAATGTGATTGGTGTTAATCAATAAATTGGGCTTATAATGCAACTTTTTGTGATATATAAAATTGTAATTGTCTATAGAGCTAGTATCAGGTTTTTGCTTAGGATTATGCCTGAAATTAGAAATACTAGGAGCAAAATTGGTATTGTAAGTGTAACTTTGAACAGTATATTTCTTATGAGGAACAATAGAATCTACTTTCTGTTGTAAATCATTATCTGTAATTATAAGGCTTAAATCTACCCATCGCCCGGCTAAGTTAGAATCAGCTTTGAATACGATATGTTCCGGTGTAAAAGCATAATAACCATTGTTTTTCATGAGCGTGCTAATTCTATTCCGCTCTTTGTTTAATACATCGATATCGAATATATCACCTTTGTGAACCAGTTCTTTATCTTTGCCGTTAAATATAACAGGCTCTATCTTTTTGTCTGCTATCTGATGCTCATAGTTTCTGATGCGATAAGGACTTCCCGTTTTAATATTAAAATCGACTTCAACCTTTCGTTTCTTCAAATTAAAAATGGTAGTGTCGGTAATTGTAGCATCATAATAACCTTTATTATCTAGAAAAATATACAGATTGTCAATAGAACGTTTGGTTTGATATTCGTCGTAAATAGACGGAGCTTCGCCTATCCGTTTTAGCCACCCATTTTCTTTTTTCTTTCGGGAAAGGTTATACATGCCCAAATGAAACTTGAAAAGTCCTAATATTCGGAGATTCTCTTTCTGATTTATCTGACCATAGATTTTATCCTTATCTACAGACTTATTGTCAATATTAACATTAACCTTATCGATAAGGAATTTATCCTTAGGAACATACCTAGTTTGCGAACAAGCCATGAGCAATAAAATCAAACAAGTCGATAAAATGAGCTTGGAATATTGAAAGTTGGACTTATACATTGAAATTTTACCCTTTAAGTAGAAATTGCTCTTATAGATTTAGTAGAACAATATTACAAAAATAAAAATAGTTTGTTTGTAGCCCAAGCTATTAAAAATGAAAAATCATAAAACTACCACATGGAAATTTCATATTATTTATCTGATTATTATCAACTTATATGTTGTTGAGATAATTTATGAACGGTAATATTTGGAGCAGATAGCATAAAAAATATATTTTTGGGCTATTCTGTCATGAATTATAGAAACAACTATAACTTTTGGCATCAATTAGTAGGCAATAATGGGATAAATCAGATCATATTACGGCTTTTCTCGGGGAGGAAAAGCCTACCACATAATAAATTTATGTTTTCCATGATAAGTAAAAACAAGATAAAATACATTCAGTCATTACACAGAAAGAAAATTCGAGACCAAGAATTATTGTTTTTGGTAGAAGGTGATAAGTTGGTTAAAGAAGCTTTCAAATCAAATTTCAATGTAAAAACACTGTGTGCCAAGCCGGATTTTATTGCAGAAAATAGACTTTGCATACCAAAGTCAGTTGATTTAATTGAAGTTACAGCAGTGGAACTTAAAAAAATAAGCATTCTGCAGTCTCCACAACGAGCATTAGCCTTGGTTGAAATGCCTCAATTAGTTTCTTTCCAAGAGAAAATGCTTAGAGGGTTAAGCCTTGTTCTTGATGGGATTCAAGATCCGGGGAATTTGGGAACTATCATTCGATCTGCCGACTGGTTTGGGATTGAGAATATTTATTGTTCTTCGGACACGGTGGATTGTTATAATCCGAAAGTAATTCAAGCAACCATGGGAGCCATATTTCGAGTGCACATTCATTACTTGGGATTATCGGAATTATTGCAAAAAGCATTTGATGCTAATGTGCCTTCTTATGGAGCCTTTTTAGAAGGCAATTGCATATATGATACCAATATTTCAGATGATGCAATTTTGGTTATGGGTAATGAAGGAAATGGTATTCGACCGGAAATAGAAAGCCATATAACCGAACGTATAAATATTCCTACCTATGCTTTGAGAGGAAGTGAATCGTTGAATGTGGGAATTGCCACATCAATATGTTTAGCTGAATTTCGGCGACGTACATATCGTTAATTCTGATAAAAAGACTATATTCGTGGCAATTATCAAAGACTATTTCAAGCAATCAAAATATTAAAAAACAAATTTAATTTCTAATATGCTTAAACGCTTACTGTTAGCTTTTTCCATTGCATTGCTATCAAGCATCAATGCAGGAGCACAAGCTCAATCGCTAAATGACATTCAAAATGTTGATGTAGATAAATTATCAGATGCACAGATTGAAAAGGTGCGAAAAGATATTGAATCAAGAGGACTTACCCTAGAGCAAGCCACCCAGATGGCTAAAGCTAAAGGAGCTTCGGAGATGCAAATCATGAAGCTTAAGAATCGATTATTGCAGTCATCAACTGCCATTACAACAAGCTCGGTTGATCCAACAGCAACCTTTGATTATGATTCGATAGCTTTGGATAGCATTCCAAAGAAACAATTTCCTTTGGAAGAAAAGAAAAGCAATATATTTGGAAATACATTGTTTAATTCGAAGAATTTAACGTTTAATCCCTCAGCCAATATTCCGCTACCGTCAAATTATGTTATAGGTGTCGGCGATGAGCTAGTAATAACAGTTTGGGGTAATAGCCAACAAAACTCGTCTTTAATCGTAGCTAAGAATGGCTCTATTAATATTCCTAATGTTGGTTTGGTTTCGGTGGCCGGTCAAGAATATGCCAACGTAAAGAAGACCATACTTGCTAAATTAACTGCCATCTATAGCGATTTAGGAGGCGATAATCCAACTACTTTTGCTGACGTAACAGTTGGAGCGACAAAACCAATTCAAGTTAACATTGTAGGGGAGGCTAATTTGCCGGGAACTTATACTTTACCGGGAACTGCATCTGTATTTAATGCCTTATTCCTTTCCGGAGGACCGAACGATAAAGGATCATTTCGTAATATACAAGTGCTCAGAGATAATAAATTGATTAAAACAATCGATGTATATGATTATCTACTAAATGGAAAACTATCTGAAAATATTGGACTTAGAAATCAAGATGTGATTTATATACCCGTATATTCTACTCGGGTTACTGCATCAGCTGATTTCAAAAGAAATGCCATCTTTGAAATGAAAAAGGAAGAAACATTGGCCGATTTCTTTAAATACACTGGAGGATTTGCTGATACAATATCAACTAATAAACTGAACATTAAACGTATCGTGAATAAAGGTTATGAGCAGATAACTGTAGGTGTGAACGAATTGACATCTTGTGCTATGCAAAATGGAGATAGTATATATGTAAATAAGAAGAATACAGAATATGTTAATGCTGTGAGCATTGAAGGTGCTGTGCATGAACCCGGGAAATATGAGCTAAAAGACGGCATGATGTTATCTGATCTTATTTCGCAAGCCGGAGGACTAATTGCAAATTATTATGCAAATAGGGGTTTGATTACTCGCCTTGATGATAAAAGGTTTCCTACAATCATCCCATTCGATGTAAAGCAAATTCAAGATGGAACAGCTGATATTAAACTCAAGCAAGATGATAAAGTGCTTATTAAAAGTATATTTGATGTTGGTGAAGTGAAATTTGTCAGAATAGAAGGAGAGGTAATGAATGTGGGTGAATTTGAATACCAAAAAAATATGACTCTTAAGGATTTGATATTTCTTGCCGGAGGAATGAAAGAATCGGCTAGTGAGGCAAGTATTGAAATTGCTCGTAGAAGGAGTTACAAAGAGGCATCAGAATTAAGTTCTGAATCGGTACACTTGTACACATTTGCCGTAAATAGAGATTTAACCCTATCTAATAAAGATGAGCACTTTGAGTTAATGCCATACGATTACATTTATATTCGTAAGGCGCCATCATACGAGACTCAAAAAACAGTTACAATATTGGGTGAAGTTAAGTATCCGGGAAGATATGCGATAAGTAACAAAAGTGAGCGCATTTCAGACTTAATTCAAAGAGCCGGCGGGTTAACTAAGTTTGCTTATGCCGATGCAGCTTATATGAATCGAGGTCTTGATGATAGACAGAAGTCTATCATCAAGAGAATTAATGCACATAAAGCAGATGCAGATGCCAATATTGATTCTAAATTGGAAATGAATCAAGCGTTAGAACTTCAATTAGCTAATATTATGAAAAAACCGGGTGAAGAATATGATTATATATTGAAAGAAGGTGATGTGATTAATATTCCGGTTAAGAAAGAAGAAATTTGGGTGAATGGGGCTGTATTAAACCCATCTGGTTTAGCCTATGAGGGAAGAAGTCTGAAAAAATATATAGATGCTTCCGGCGGATTTGAGAAGCGGGCCAAAAAACATAAAACTTTTGTAGTATATCCTAATGGAAGCTCAGCTGCAACAAAAGGTGTTTTCCATAGAAAATATCCGAAGGTAACACCGGGAAGCCAAATTGTAGTCCCACAGAAACCTGAGCGAGAAAAAACGCCGGCAAGTACATGGGTTGCATTAGCATCGACCATATCATCAATAGCTATTTCATTTATTGCAGTTTTTAGATAATTATAAATATGAATCAAGAATATAAAGAGCAGAGCCAACCGGAAACTGATGAGATTGATTTAATTGAGCTTACACGTTATCTATGGGATAGAAGAAAGTTTATTATTAAACTGACAGCCATTTTCATTGTTTTGGGAATCTTCATTGCATTGTTTAGCGAAAGAGAATATACAGCATCATCAACGCTTTTACCTCAGACTTCTGACCGTAATACTTCGGGTAATGTAGGAGCTTTGGCAGCTTTAGCAGGTATATCGGTTGGAGGGAGTTCTGCAGAAATGTCACCGTCAATGTATCCGAAGATTATCAATTCGATACCATTTTTATTAGATTTAGTTAACGAAAAATATCATTGTCCGG
>JBKEDC010000039.1:0-15443 GCA_047975205.1 Mangrovibacterium sp.
GTTTAATCCATACGATAACGAGTTTGTAAAACAAGTTCAATATAAAATAAACAGAAGACCTAGAAAGATTTTAAACTTTGAGACTCCTAAAGATTTATTCTTTAAATTTGTCGCTTAACCGAAAACGGGCATTTGGTTCTAGAATTTAAGCCCTCCACAAAAAAAGGGCTTTAGAAAGATATGATCTATATTAGAGCAAAATCTCCTGATAAGGAATAGTAAACTTTAGTTTGAAGACATTTTATACTGCACCTCAATTATTAAACCCGAAATTAAACTAAAATTAAACCTGCGAGCCGAATGTCATTTGAAACTAACTATCTAATTATTAAAGTTTATCATTATCGTAGGTAGGTGTACATTTCATTTATCCCCTCTTAATATAACTGTTAAATAAACGGTAAACAATTCGATTCTCTTATACAAAAAAACCTCCGCTATAATTTATAGTGGAGGCTTTTTGTAGAACTATCGATTGATAAGTACTTACAGCTTTATGTGTATTAGCATATGGCACAGAAAACCTCCTGTGTGTGACTAACATAGGAGGTTTTTATGATTCGTGTATGGTTTATAATACTACATTAATAATCTTCTTAGGAACTACAATAACTTTCTTTGGTGTTTTCCCGTCTAACCAGCGTTGAGCAAGTTCATTAGCTAATACAGCCTTCTCAATTTCAGATTTATCAGTATCTAATGCAAATGTGAGTTTAAATCGTACTTTGCCATTGAAAGATACCGGATAATCATGCGAGTTTTCTACAAGAAGTGACTCATCGGCTACCGGCCAAGACTCATAAGCTAATGTATCCGGGTTTCCATACATGTTCCAAAGCTCTTCCGCCATGTGAGGTGCATAAGGAGCAAGGAGTTTAGTAAATGTTTCAGCAGTTGATTTAGTGACTTTACCCACTTTCATGGCTGCATTATTAAATACCATCAGAGCAGAAATTCCGGTATTGAATTTAAGGTTCTCAATATCTGACCCAACTTTGATAATGGTTTGCTGAAGCAGTTTTAATAGTTCGCCATCCTCTTTGCCATCAGCTGAAATATTATCTAACTGACCAAAGAAACGCCAAGCTCTACCCAAGAATCCGAATACACCTTTCACCCCGTTTTCAGCCCAAGGTTTAGTTTCATCTAGAGGTCCCATGAACATTTCATATAAGCGAAGAGAGTCGGCACCGTATTTTTCAACTACATCATCAGGATTAACTACGTTCTTTAATGATTTTGACATTTTTGCCACAATCTGACGAAGTTCTTCGCCGGTTTCTGTGTGGAAATATTTGCCATCTTTTTCTTCTACTAAATCGGAAGTAACTTTAGCTCCGGTCATGGTTTCATAAGCAAAGGCTAGAATCATGCCTTGATTAAAAAGCTTTTGAAAAGGTTCATCGGTAGAAACAACACCTAAATCGAATAATACTTTGTGCCAAAAGCGAGAATATAGCAGGTGAAGTACGGCATGCTCGGCACCTCCAACATATAAATCAACAGGCATCCAATAATTTTCTACTTTCGGATCGAATATGTTTTCATCGTTATTTGGGTCGATGTAACGCAGGTAATACCAACAAGATCCTGCCCATTGAGGCATTGTGTTTGTTTCTCTACGACCTTTTCTGCCATTGGCATCGGTTACTGCTAACCATGCATCTGCATTAGCTAGAGGTGATTCTCCGCCATCTCCCGGTTCAAACTTTTCCAGGCTTGGAAGAGCGACAGGAAGATTCTCATCTGACACTAATTCGATTTCACCATCTTCCCAGTGAATAACAGGGAAAGGCTCTCCCCAATAACGTTGGCGACTGAATAGCCAATCGCGAAGTTTGAAGTTGGTAGTAGCAGTTCCTAACCTTTTATCCTCCAACCAAGCAATTACGGTTGAAATGCCTTCAGCCTTACCCTTTCCGTTGATGTTTAGTCCGTTTTCGGTATTTGCCGAGTTAATATAAGCACCATCTTCAGTCCAGCAGGCTTTACCTGCAAGTACAGCTTTACGGGTTTCTTCATCGGCTTTTTCCGGGTCTAGAATACATACGACAGGAATATTGAATTTCTCGGCAAACTCAAAATCACGTGTATCATGAGCAGGTACTGCCATGATAGCTCCGGTTCCATAGCCCATCAATACATAATCGGCAATCCACACCGGTATTTCTTTACCATTAATTGGGTTTATAGCGTATCTTCCGGTGAACACACCCGATTTATCTTTATTAAGTTCTGTTCGGTCGAGATCGGATTTCAATGCTGAAGCTTTTTGATATGCAGAAACGGCTTCTTTATTATCTTCGGTTACAATAGTGTCAATCTCCGGATGCTCCGGTGATATTACCATATAAGTGGCTCCGAAAAGCGTGTCGGGACGCGTAGTGTAAACGCGTAAGCTTTGATCTAATCCACATAGTTGGAAGTCTAGCTCAGCACCTTTCGATTTGCCGATCCAATTCTTTTGCATATCTTTCACACCTTCCGGCCAGTCGAGGCTGTCTAAGCCATCGAGCAATCTTTGTCCGTAGTGCGCAATACGCAGTAGCCATTGTTTCAGGTTCTTTTTACTTACTTGATGACCACATTTTTCATGTGCACCATCGGTAAGAACTTCTTCGTTAGCACAAACTGTTTTACAATGATCGCACCACCAAACTTGTGCATTATCATAATAAGCCAATCGTTTGCTTGCAATATATTCTTTTACGGCTTCTTTGCCTTGAGTTTCCACCTCGTTGGGGATTGGAAGCTCACTAATCGGGCGACCTCTTTCCTGTTCTTCATCAAACCAAGTATTGTATAGGCGAGTGAATATCCATTGTGTCCATTTTACATACTTTTCGTCAGTGGTATTGATTTCTCTATCCCAATCATAACTTAACCCTAAGCGTTTAATTTGTTCGCGGAAGTTATCGCAGTTCTTTTTGGTGGTAATAGCAGGGTGAGTTCCGGTTTGAATAGCGTATTGTTCAGCCGGCAATCCGAATGCATCCCATCCCATAGGGTGAAGTACATTGAAACCTTTCATCCTTTTATATCTGCTGAGAATATCGGTTGCGGTATATCCTTCCGGGTGCCCCACATGTAAGCCTGCCCCCGATGGATAGGGGAACATATCTAATATATAGTACTTCTCTTTAGAGAAGTCATTTGTTGTTTTAAATGTTTTGTTCTTTTCCCAATATGCTTGCCATTTTGGCTCGATATCCCAAAATTTATATTCCATTGTATGATGTTGATATAATTATAATATACAAAGATAGCAGATGTATCGGGAATTAAAATCAGTATGGTACAGTTTTATAATATGAAGAATTAACAGAAATGTTTTTTTGATGTATATCGACTGGATTTATGGAATGATTATTTGTGCGAATGTGCAACAAAAAGAAATGGAGCACAGCTAACTTTAAGCTTGTGCTCCATCTGTTCATTGAAGAGTGATTGTATTAATTATAACACTTCATTTTTAGGAACAAAGGGTAGGTTGAAAGCATCGGCTACACCTTTATACACTATTTTGCCATGAGAAATATTTAGCCCTTTTGCCAAAGCTTCATCATTTTGGCAGGCAGCCTTCCAGCCCTTGTTTGCAATGGCGATAGCATAAGCCAAAGTGGCATTAGTAAGGGCTTGGGTTGATGTTCTGGGAACAGCACCCGGCATATTTGCTACGCTATACATGATGGCATCTGCTACGTTGAAAGTTGGATTGTCGTGTGTGGTAGGTTTTGCGCACTCGAAACATCCACCTTGATCGATAGCAACATCAACGAGCACAGTGCCGGGTTGCATGGTTTTTATCATGTCGAGTGTAACCAATTTAGGTGCTTTGGCTCCCGGAATTAAAACAGCTCCGATAATTAAATCATGTGTTTTGCAGAGTTCGGCAATGCTGTAAGGCGTGCAGAATAGTGTGCTCACATTGGCAGGCATTACATCATCTAAATAACGTAGTCGATTGAGGTTGATATCGGCAATGGTTACTGATGCTCCGAGCCCGGCAGCCATTTTTGCAGCTTCGGTTCCAACAACACCCCCTCCGATTACCAATACTTTGGCCGGACTAACACCGGCAACACCTCCTAAAAGTATTCCTGAGCCACCGAATGTTTTTTCCAGGTATTTAGCACCTTCTTGTACCGACATTCTTCCCGCAACCTCTGACATTGGCATAAGTAGCGGTAAAGTTCTATCGGCGAGCTCTACGGTTTCATAGGCAATGCAAATTGCTTTACTTTCAATCATGGCGTGGGTAAGTGCTTCGCAAGAAGCGAAATGAAAATAAGTAAATAGAATTTGCCCTTCTCGAACCAGCTTGTATTCTGCTTCAATAGGTTCCTTTACCTTGATAATCATTTCAGCTTTGGCATATACTTCTTCGATGGTATTTAGCATCTGCACGCCCACCTCAATATAGCGTTCGTCGGGGAATCCGCTTCCCACACCGGCTGTTTTTTGAACAAACACATCATGACCATTAGCAATAAGTTGGGCAGCTCCTGCCGGAGTTATGGCAACTCTGTTCTCATTGTTTTTGATTTCTTTGGGTATTCCGATAATCATAGCTTGAAAATTTAAATAGTTAGTTTTATGCCATTTTTAGTGGGTGTAAGTTATAGAAAAAAGAATCTGATAGGAAACTAGAATTGTTAAAAAATCAGCTGCCTGATAGCTTAAAATTTATTTAACTTTTGTAGTAATAGTTTATTAAATGGAAGCTTAGATGTAATTTCAAATTGATAGTTATATATTTGGAGAAATTTTCTATTTTATGCCAAGAACATCAATACGAGGCAACAAGATGCCTAATTCGCCCATACGAAAATTAGTCCCAATGGCTAATAAAGCACGTAAAAATGGAGTAAATGTTATTCAGCTCAACATTGGTCAGCCAGATTTACCTACACCACAGCGAGCACTTGATGCCATTCGCAATATAGATAGAACAACGTTAGAATATAGCCCGAGTGACGGCATATTATCTTTGCGCGAGAAGTTGGCAGTTTATTATAATAAATTTGATATTGATGTAAGTGTTGAAGATATCTTTGTAACAACAGGAGGGAGCGAGGCTGTAAACTTTGCGTTTATGACTTGCTTAGATCCGGGTGATGAGATTATTGTGCCCGAACCGGCTTATGCTAACTACTCGGCATTTGCTATTGTGGCAGGAGCTGAAATCAAATCGATTGCTGCCAACATTGAGGAAGGA
This sequence comes from Mangrovibacterium sp., assembly GCA_047975205.1. Classification (GTDB taxonomy): domain Bacteria; phylum Bacteroidota; class Bacteroidia; order Bacteroidales; family Prolixibacteraceae; genus JBKEDC01. The sequence continues at coordinate 5,219 of JBKEDC010000039.1, forward strand.
TTTGCTTTGCCGCCTATTGAAGAGTTTGAGAAGCTCATCACACCAAAAACAAAGGCTATCATGATTTGCAATCCGAATAACCCGACGGGTTACTTATATACGCAAGCTGAAATGGAATCTATCCGCTATTTGGTGCAGAAATATGACCTATACTTATTCTCCGATGAAGTATATCGTGAATTTTGTTACACCGGAGCTCCATATATATCGGCCTTCCATTTGAAAGGAATTGAGCAAAATGTAATTCTTATCGATTCCGTGTCGAAACGTTATAGCGAATGCGGTATTCGCATCGGGGCATTAATCACGAAGAATGAAGAGGTGCGTAAAAATGTAATGAAGTTTTGCCAAGCACGATTAAGCCCGCCACTTATCGGGCAAATAGCTGCTGAAGCTTCTTTAGAAGGAACAGATGAATATCTTATGAATACCTACAACGAGTATGTAGCCCGAAGGAAGTTTTTAGTTGACGGCTTAAACCGCATACGAGGAGTTTATTCCCCGATACCTATGGGAGCTTTCTACACTGTGGCAAAATTGCCCGTTGATGATGCCGATAAGTTCTGCGAGTGGCTACTTTCCGAATATAATTACAACGGTGACACCATATTTATGGCTCCGGCATCAGGTTTCTACACGAATCCCGCCGATGGTATCAATCAGGTGCGCATTGCCTATGTACTTAAAAAAGAAGAATTGGCACGAGCATTGAAAGTGCTGGAAGAAGCACTGAAGGTTTATCCCGGAACGATTTATGAGGATTAAAAATAAATAAAAATAATCACTTAAGGCATTCCTGAATGAGGAATGCCTTAAGTGATTATTAATGGAATTTTCTTACTTACTCACCCCATCAATACAGCCACTTGTTTATAAATAATTTCGATTTCAACGATTGAAATTCTTATTTCATCTTATATTTGTGATAAACAAAATAAGAAACGATGGCACAATTAGAGAAAGATACCAAAGCTCCGGAGTTTAGTGGAGAGAATCAAAATGGAAAGCTGATTTCGCTGGCTGATTTTGCAGAGAAAAAGCTGATACTTTATTTCTATCCCAAAGATAATACGCCGGGTTGCACTGCCGAGGCTTGCAACTTGAGTGATAATTACGACTTTTGGATTAAACAAGGCTATGAAGTTCTAGGTGTAAGTCCGGATTCTAAGGAGTCACACCAAAAATTTATTGCTAAATATGCGTTGCCCTTTGATTTACTATCCGATCCTAATCACGAAATATTAGCAGCCTATGGTGCTTGGGGCGAAAAAAACTTATATGGGAAAATAACAGTGGGAGTTATTCGAACTACTTATGTGATTAATGAAAACGGGCTTATTGAAGAAGTGTTTAAACGTCCCAAAACAAAAGAACACACTGAACAAATTGCGAAGAAATTAGAAATATCAGAATAAATATGGCAAAAGAACAACAAACGAACAATAACCAAGATAAGCTGAAAGCATTGCAGCTTACGATGGATAAGATAGAAAAAAGCTACGGTAAAGGATCTATCATGAAGATGGGAGATGTGGTGCAAGAAGATATTCCTGCTATATCGACCGGATCGATAGGTTTAGACATTGCTTTAGGAGTGGGTGGATTTCCAAAAGGTAGAATCATTGAAATTTATGGCCCGGAATCATCGGGTAAAACAACTTTGGCTATTCATGCTATTGCTGAAGCACAAAAAAGTGGAGGTATAGCAGCGATTGTTGATGCAGAACATGCTTTCGACCCTTATTATGCCAAGAAATTAGGGGTAAATATTGATGATTTGTTGATTTCTCAGCCCGACAATGGCGAACAAGCATTAGAAATTGCCGATAACTTAATTCGATCGGGAGCTTTAGATATTGTAGTCATTGACTCGGTGGCTGCATTAACACCTAAAGCTGAGATTGAGGGAGATATGGGTGATTCAAAGATGGGTTTACAGGCCCGTTTAATGTCGCAAGCTTTGCGTAAACTTACCGGTAATATTAATAAGACTAAAACTTGTTGTATCTTCATTAACCAATTGCGCGAGAAAATTGGCGTGATGTTTGGTAACCCCGAAACAACCACAGGCGGTAATGCCTTGAAATTCTATGCATCGGTTCGCTTAGATATTCGCCGTATAGGTCAGATTAAAGACGGCGATGAAGTGATGGGTAACCACACACGCGTTAAAGTGGTGAAGAACAAAGTGGCACCTCCTTTCCGTAAAGCAGAATTCGATATTATGTATGGCGAAGGTATATCGAAAACAGGCGAGATTATAGATTTAGGTGTAGAACTAGACATCATTAAAAAAAGTGGATCATGGTTCAGTTATGGAGATACTAAATTAGGCCAAGGTAGGGAAACCGTTCGTAAATTATTGATGGACAATGAAGAACTGGCTCTGGAATTGGAAGAAAAAATTATGGCAACGGTAAATCCGGAAACCTTACAAGCTTCTCCCAACGAGGATTAATCAATGTCTTCCTTGATGAAATAATAAAGAGGATGTTCCAAAACGGACATCCTCTTTTGTTTTTATGCCACAGCAAGTTTTAGATTTCCTTCAGCTAGAGCATATTTTTAGATTTCTCATTCTAAGATTTTCAATTTTAGTACAGCGTAGCATGCAATCACAGCTTTTAGCTCAAGTTGCGTCCTTTTATGCAACTTTTTCAGATTAAAGATAATGATAGGCAAGCCAAAATCCATATTGACTGAGGCAGCAAATCGATTACATGTGATGAAAACAACATGCCTTGATTTTGTTCGCCTAATTTAAATGAAACTTTTGCTATAGCAACTTATTTGCTATAGAAGTAATAAATCCAAAATACAAAAAAAGGGCATCCAAAGCTTTTTGGACACCCTCATTGTAGGTTATTTCTTTCTAAAGAAAATCTGAATCGGAACTCCGGAAAAATCGAACTTTTCGCGAATCTGATTTTCAATGTATCGTTTGTAAGGATCTTTTAAGTATTGAGGTAAATTAGCAAATAACGCAAATGACGGTGTAGGACTCGGCAATTGGGTTACATACTTAATCTTAATGAACTTGCCTTTATTTGATGGCGGTGGATACTTTTCAATAGCGCTTAGAATAACATCATTTAAAACAGATGTTTTTACACGCTGAGAACGGTTCTCATACACTTGAACTGATGTTTCCAAGGCTTTAAAAATTCTTTGTTTGGTGAGTACCGACATGAATATAATAGGCACATCGGTAAATGGGGCAATTCGACTATGGATTATTTCGGTAAACTCTTTCACCGTATGATTATCTTTTTCCATTAAGTCCCATTTGTTAACCAAAATAACTACTCCCTTTTTGTTGCGCAGAGCTAGATTGAAAATATTTACATCCTGAGCTTCTACCCCTCGGGTAGCATCAATTAGAAGCAAACAAATGTCAGATTGTTCAATGGCGCGAACTGAACGAAGTACAGAATAAAACTCCACATCTTCTTTAACTTTTGCTTTTTTTCGAAGTCCGGCAGTATCTATCAAGTAAAAATCATGACCAAACTTATTATATCGGGTGTTAATCGTATCTCGGGTTGTACCGGCAATATCGGTAACAATATTGCGTTCTTCACCAATAAGGGCATTAATGAATGATGACTTTCCGGCATTAGGACGACCGACAACGGCAAACTTCGGAATGTTTTCTTCAATAATCTCTTCCGCTTTGTCTTTAGGAAAAGCTTTTATAACGTCATCAAGTAAGTCGCCGGTACCGCTGCCGTTAATACTGGATATACAATACAGGCTATCGCCTAAACCCAATGCGTAAAATTCATGAGAATCAATAATTCGTTGATTATTATCTACTTTGTTAACCGCTACAAATACCGGCTTACTCACCCGACGAAGTGTGTTGGCTACGGCTTGGTCTAAATCAGTAATGCCACCCTCTACATCAACGACAAAAAGAATAACATCAGCTTCGTCAATAGCCAAGGAAGCTTGTTTGCGAATTTCTTCTTCAAAAATATCATCAGAATTTACGACATAACCACCAGTGTCAATTACCGAGAATTCTACACCATTCCATAATGATTTACCATAGTTACGATCGCGAGTAACTCCGGCAGTCTCATTAACAATAGCTTGGCGAGATTCAATCAATCGGTTGAATAAAGTTGATTTACCCACATTTGGGCGACCAACAATTGCTACAATATTACTGCTCATTTTATTTTATTATATGTTCCGAGGCTGCTGCCTCTCCTCTAAAAATTAATATTTCTCGTAACCGAAATTACTCAAAGAGCGTTCTTTATCTCTCCAATCCTTATTCACTTTCACAAATACTTGCATGAAGGTTTTCTTTTGGAAAAACTCTTCAATATCTAATCGAGCTTCACTGGCTACCTTTTTCAGAGCCCTTCCTTGATGTCCGATAATAATTCCTTTTTGGCTTTCGCGAGCCACATGAATAACAGCACGAAGGTGAATAATATTTTCGGCTTCTTTAAACTCTTCTACCTCTACTTCTACAGAATAGGGAATTTCTTTTTGATAGTTGAGCAATATTTTTTCTCTGATGATTTCCTGAACGAAGAAACGCTCATTTCTATCGGTTAGCTCATCTTTAGGGAAATAGGGAGGAGCTTCAGGTAATAATTCCAAAATGCGGTCAAATATCGGAGAAATATTAAATTTTTCAGTAGCAGATATGGCATATACATCAGCTCCGGGCAATAAGTTACTCCAATACTCATAAAGTTCCATAACCTCGCCTTGCGACGAAAGATCAATTTTATTGATGAGTACGATAACCGGAGCATTTGATTTCCGAATTTTCTCCAGATACTCCTCGTTCTTATCAGATTTCTCTACAGTATCAGTTACGTATAGCACAACATCGGCATCAATAAGAGCCGTATTTACATAACCCATCATTGATTCTTGAAGCTTGTAGTTGGGCTTTAAGATACCGGGAGTATCTGAATACACAATCTGAAAATCTTCACCATTTACAATACCCTTAATCCGGTGGCGGGTTGTTTGCATCTTCTTTGTAATGATAGACAAACGTTCACCAACTAAAGCATTCATAATAGTAGACTTTCCAACATTAGGATTGCCAATGATGTTTACGAAACCTGATTTGTGCGACATTTCTTTTGCTTGAATTAATAGAGGCGCAAAGGTACAACTATTTAAGAAGATAACCTAACTCGCCTAATAGTGTCATAATTCATCTCGATTAATACGGTAGTGACATGAGCAATTATTTCAACTTATTCACCAAATACATGTAGGGTTCCAGCATGTGATGAGTGAATAAATAACCCTCTTTATCAGGATCTCCCGGAAAATGGGTGTAATAATCTTCATCGGCATATAAAATGATGCTTCGTCCCACGCGCATATACTGATTATTATCGGCATACTTCGGAGGTTGGAAATCGGGAAGTAGTTTCTTTATTTGAGATGACACCCCATCGCCTAAATATTTTTCATACCTCTTTTGCACCTTTATGCTCGATTTCTTGAGCTTGTTGAAGGCTGAATTTAAAAACATACGGGTTATAAAACCATTCTTTTTGATGCCTTCCTTGATGCTGGGAATCGGACTTATTTCATTGAAGTCATCAAATGTTTGGATGGAGATTGGGGTTTCAGGAACCCAATCGGCTGTATTTACCACGTTGAATGCGTAGCCATCTTGCGTAATATGTTCAAAATAGTAGGCAAAATAAAGATTTCCGGTTTTCGGAGATGCACTGCTATAAGTTTTGAAACAAATATCGGCAGGAAGTACATTTTGGCGTTGCAGGCCTTTTAAGTAAGCATGCAATAAGCAAGATATAGCCCCCCCTTGACTATGTCCCACAATTTGAAAATCTTTAATCCCATGTTGATAAAGAGAGTCAATCTTTGGCACAACCTCTCGGGCAATGTAAGCTGTTCCTATAAGCCATCCAATATGAACGGTAGCTCTGGGATCTTCAGCCAGACAATATTTAAAAGTGTCAGTTTTGGAGAGAATGAGCTCTCCCTTGGCAGCAACCATGGCCGCATATAAATTCTCGAGCCAACTTTTTGAAGTTGGAATCGTACCTCTGATGGAAATGGCAGCTACATTTTGGATTTTACTTTCCCATAAGCTCCACTGATTATCAAGGCCGATGGACTCTGAAGTGTATAGCTTAGTGTAGTTTGCGGAGTATGCCTCTTTTAAGCTGTCAGGAGTGTGAGCTCCTATAAATACTAAGTGTATTAATTCTTTGTATTCTTCCTTATTGAAGTTAGGAGTTAAGATATGAGAAAAGGCTAATGTTTGCAGTAAGCAACATGCTGAGAATAAAATAATTTTTTTCACGATGATATCTATTTTTAGTGATGGTATCTGTCTGTAAATTTTCAACCCCTTGAAGATAGGAAGAATTTATAAGAATTGGTCTGTTATGTATTTGATATTTGAGTTTTTACCAACCACACTGTTATTATGAAATAAATAAAGAGACAAACTGTCTCTTTATTTATTTCATAATAAGCCTATTTTTTAAGATAAGTGTATCCCTCGTTTCTTGAGTGAATTTATCATGTCACTTGTCATTTTGTCTAAATCATATTCCGGTTTCCAGTCCCATTCATTTTGGGCACAACTATCATCTAATGAGTTTGGCCAAGAATTGGCAATAGACTGTTTAAGCGGATCTATATGATATTCCATTTCAAAGTTAGGATAATGCTTCTGAATTGCCTCTAATAATATCTCGGGACTAAAACTCATGGCTGTAACATTGAATGAATTGCGATGAATCAGACGCTCCGGATTAGCTTCCATAATATTAATGGCAGCGTTTAGCGCATCGGGCATATACATCATATCCATAAATGTACCGGCACTTAACGGACAACTAAATTTCTCTTGTTTTACTGCTCGATAAAATATTTCCACAGCATAATCAGTTGTGCCTCCTCCCGGCGGTGTTAGGTTAGATATAATACCCGGATAGCGCACAGAACGGGTATCTACTCCCCAACGCGTGTGATAGTAATCGCTCAGTAATTCACCCGCAACTTTTGTAATGCCATATATAGTACCGGGACGTTGTATCGTGTCTTGCGGAGTTTTGTCTCGCGGTGTACTTAAACCAAAGGCTCCGATAGAACTGGGGGTAAATACAGCACAATTGAATTCTTTGGCAACGTCTAAACAATTCATAAGAGCGTTCATCCCGACATCCCAACCTAATTTCGGATTCTTTTCGGCGGTTGCCGATAGTATAGCAGCAAGATTATAAATGGTATCGATTTGATATTTTCTTACAACCTTGGCAATTTGTTCTTTTTGGGTAGCGTCAATTTCGACAGCCGGACCCCAATCGAAGAATCCTTCAGGGTATGGCGGTTTATAATATCCGCAAATCACGTTGGTCACTCCATAAATAGACCGTAATCTAATGCTCAACTCCGAACCTATCTGTCCGGTGCTGCCTATAATAAGAATCTTCTTCATGATTTACTTTATTACGTCGAGTTCCTTTCCTATCTTTGTAAAAGCAGCTACACATTTATCTAAATGTTCTTTTTGATGTGCTGCCGAAATTTGCACCCGGATACGAGCTAATCCCTTAGGAACTACCGGATAATAGAAACCGGTAACGTAAATACCTTCATCAAGTAATTTAGCTGCCACATCTTGTGATAATTTGGCATCATAAAGCATCACGGCGCAGATTGAAGATTGAGTGGGTTTGATATCAAAACCGGCATCCTTCATTTTTTCCACAAAATAGGAGGTATTGTTGTGTAATTTATCTTGCAGTTCGTTAGTTCGTTCCATCATTTCAAACATTTTAATTCCGGCAGCAGCAATTGCCGGAGGTATAGAATTTGAAAACAAGTAAGGACGTGAACGTTGGCGAAGCATGTCAATGATTTCTCTTTTGCCGGTTGTGAATCCGCCGATAGCACCACCGAAGGCTTTGCCCAACGTCCCGGTAATGATTTCAACTTTACCTCGCAAATCGAACAATTCGGTTGCTCCTCTGCCGGTTTTGCCTACAACGCCTGCAGAATGCGACTCATCAATCATAATCATAGCATTATATTGTTGAGCTAATTCATAAATCTTATCCATAGGGGCTACATTGCCATCCATAGAGAATACACCATCGGTCACAATTAATCGGAATCGTTGAGCTTGTGCAGCTTGCAGTTGTTTTTCTAAATCATTCATGTCAGCGTTAGCATAACGATAGCGAGCAGCTTTACACAAGCGAACTCCATCGATAATAGAGGCATGGTTTAGAGAATCGGATATAATAGCATCTTCTTCCGTGAGAAGAGGTTCGAATACACCACCGTTGGCATCGAAACAAGCAGCATAGAGAATAGCATCTTCCATGCCGAAGAACTTGGCAATAGCATTTTCCAATTGTTTGTGTAAATCTTGCGTGCCACAAATAAAACGAACCGATGACATGCCGAAACCGCGAGTGTCCATAGCTTCCTTAGCAGCTTCAATAAGTTCTTTATTATCTGATAATCCAAGGTAGTTGTTAGCACAAAAGTTTAAAACTTCTTGCCCATTATTTACGTTGATAGCTGCTCCTTGCGGAGAAACTATAATACGCTCATTTTTGTATAAGCCTGCCGATTTAATACTCGACAATTCGTCTTTAAGATGTTTTTGAAAAGAGGAGTAGCTATTCATGATTCTAACGTTTTAGTTGAAAATAATATAAATTCAATTTAAATTTACGAGATTAGTTTATGATTGCAGTTAATTCACTTGAGTTACAAATGAAAATGATAGAATGCAAATCTATACATTTTAGAAACTAATGGCAAGTTATTAAAAATCTGTTATGATAGGTCTTTAAGTGTTAACTTTTATTTGAAGGCCACGCTGCTTCTCTTTGTCTTTCAGGCAAGGAGGTGGGTTTATTAAGCTGTTGAACGGAGTCAAAACACCGTAATCTAGTTAATGCGTATCAACTCCGTTCAACGTCCTAATGACAAAACAAAAGCACCCCCCAATTAGAGATGCTTTTGCTAACTATAAACTAACCGCAATAGTCTAAATAAGAAACGGTTTTAGATCATTACGCTATGTTTTCGCATTATTTGTCGGGATGAATAAATATATCTTCTTTATTGGCAGCGGTGCCGGGTTTCAAACCTTCGATGCCGGATATTGCTGGATGAACGGTTACTTTAGACAGATCTATATCTTTGTTAGTGACGATTCTAAATGTTTGATCGTCATTAACATAAATATGTAGATTCCCTTCTAAAGTCAAATCTTCATTAACCCGCAAGGTGTCAGGTTGAGTATTTCTAATGTAAATTTTTACGTTGTCGCCAAAAGTTAGCCCCTTGTCAAAAAGGACGTGAGCACCTTTAGTCCCGGTGTAATATTCAAATACAATCGGATAATTATCCCCTATCCTAGAATCGGCTCCTACACTAACATTTCCTGCATAACGAAAAGAAATGTTTGCTGAATCTGCAGTGTTATCATATCCTTCTCCTCCTCCGGGTATGTATTTATCATGATCATTCATTATAATAGCACCTGTTACAGTAGAATTAGATATGCGAAGGTTTCCACCGCTCACAATTATATCTTTTTTGAAAGAAGCATGATTTACACCTAAATATCCCCCCTCTTTCACATATGTATTCCCATTCGATGTGCCGGTATTTGAGTAGACATAACCTTTTTGCCCGATTGTGAGTTCGTTCCATGAGCTATTGAACTCCATTTCTAGACAAGCATTTTCTTCTAGCGTAACATTGTTGCATATTAAAGGGCAAGTCTCGTTGTCGCTTGAACCATATCTTAATTCTACATAATTGTCGCTTGGAATAGTGATATTGTAATTAGATGAAATAATTCCGCTATATTTTATCCGCTTAGGTTTGGTTGGACCTCCCGGAATAGTTATATCACCGGTGATAGTATCATATTCTAATTCATAAGATGGAGTACAATTGGAATCTATTCCTTTGTAGCGAATAATTCGGGTTCCATCAATTCCGGCAGCAATAAATATATAGGCGGTTCCGATACGAGAGCTTCCCGTGGCTTTCTGAATAAAGATATCATTGTTTGATGTATTATCTAAGATGAATCCTCCTTTACAAGGAAAATTGCCTCCGGTTAAATCTTTGGTGTAATGAGTCATCGCTCCATTTTCACCTTCAGCGATAATAATCAGCGAATCGGTAAGCGATCGCACGGCATTAGCCTGTTCATTCTCACTATCTATCTCAT
>JBKEDC010000020.1:0-21936 GCA_047975205.1 Mangrovibacterium sp.
GAAAGAAGCTTCTAGTAAGCAGGTTTTTGGAATAAGTCAAGTGGCAAAATCTTAACCAAAACTAACAAGTTCAATATAAAATAAACAGAAGATCTAGAAAGATTTTAAACTTTGAGACTCCTAAAGATTTATTCTTTAAATTTGTCGCTTAACCGAAAACGGACATTTGGTTCTAGAATTTAAAGACCTAAGCTCACGTAATATCAGTCGAGTTTGGTTATTAGTATTATCTTTGTTCCGAATTAAAATTTATTCAGAATGTATTTTGCATATGTACTTTTCAATTTAGAGCGTAATAAGTGGCATTATGGTATTACGCCAAATGAGGATTTAACAAGAATGGTAAGTGCCCATAACAGAGGAATTATTGAGGCTACTCAAGGTATCGGCAAATGGACGCTTATGTATCACGAAAAATGCACAAGCAAGAGTTACGCCATCCGAAGAATAACTTTCTTTAAGAGCATTCCCGGACAGCGTTACTTGAAACGTATACTTAACTGTTAAACAGCCAATTAGAATAAGCCGTACAATTCAGCTTCTATTCGGTCAATTATATGACTTATTCCTTCAAGGGTTGTTATATCTAGCCTGTCGATATCAATTGTGAGTATCTTTCCTTCTTTGTATTGAGATGCCCAACTTTCATATCGTTCATTCAACTGAGAAAGATAATCTATCCGAATACTTGTTTCGTAATCTCTCCCTCGTCTTTGAATATGATTAACTAACGTCGGCACACTTGCTTTAAGATATATAATCAAATCCGGAGCTTGTATTAACCCGCTCATGAGATTGAATATCGAACGATAATTGCTATAGTCACGTAATGACATCAATCCCATTGAGTGAAGATTAGGTGCAAATATTTCAGCATCTTCAAATATTGTTCGATCTTGAATAACGGTCTTGCCTGATTCTCTGATTTTTAATATTTGTTCAAATCTACTATTCAAGAAAAAAACTTGTAAGTTGAATGACCAACGATGCATATCCTCATAAAAATCATTTAGATACGGGTTGTTGTCTACCTTTTCAAAATGAGGGCTCCAATTATAATGCTTAGCAAGCTGCTCTGTGAGTGTTGTCTTGCCTGCTCCTATATTTCCTGCTACGGCAATGTGCTTCATGATTTACATACTTTGCGTTAATTATTATTTTTTATTTTTCTTATCACTCGCCTCAACTAAGGTAAACCCATCTATTTCTTTGTTTATATGCTCCCAAGCAGCATCCGGAATCTTTGCGCCTATTCCTTTAATAACCTCAGAAGCTAATAAACTGCCAATTCTACCACATTGGTTGTAATTTAATTCATTTGCCATGCCGAATAAGAATCCCGAAGCATAAACATCACCTGCACCGGTAGTATCCATGGCATTTACTTTAAACGGAGGTATAAGATGTATAGTGTCACCTGATTGAACCAAAGAACCTTTACTTCCTATTTTTACAATAGCCACTTCACATTGAGTAGCTATATCGCCTAAAGCTTCATAAGGTTCTTTCCCGGTATAAGCTTTTGCCTCCTCTTCATTGGCAAAAACAATATCTACATAATTATCCATCAGATATTTCATAAAATCCAAATTAGCCTCTACCACATTATAGCTAGCCATATCTAATGAAACTTTTAACCCACTTTTTTTAGCTCGTTTTAATATACCTTCAATTAAAGCATGATTAAATACCAAGTAACCTTCCACATGAAGAATATCGTAAGGCTTGAACATCTTATCATTAAGATCGGTCAGACTCAACTCACTTGCCGCACCCAGATAGGTTCCAAAAGTTCGCTCAGAATCAGGAGAAATTAATGTGGCTGCTACCCCTGATGGAGTTTCACCTTGTAGATGATGGAATTTAATACCTAAATCTACAAATGATTTATGGAAGAAATCTCCCATTTCATCATTATTTACCTTCCCTATAAATGCTGTCTTCCCTCCCAATTGGGCTATGCCTCGAATAGTATTAGCAGCCGATCCTCCTGTTTCCAAAATCGAATTTAGGCTCGCTGTTGATTCAATAATCTGTTTAGATTTATCGGCATCAACCAACACCATACTTCCTTTAGCTAGATTGAATTCTTGAAGGAGTTCATCATTGGGGAGTTTAACTAAAATATCTACTAGGGCACTACCTATTCCCACAATTGTTTTTGAATTATTCATCTTGACATATGTAATGATAAAAAAAGCCCAAGCAAATGCCGGGCTTTTCTATGTTGTTTATGTTATATTATATTCAGCTCTTAAAAATTGTCTTTAGGGTCCATCCAAAGTGTTGAGGATTCAAAAGTACAAAAATAATTACAAGGGCAATGAAAATCGCTAATGCAATGAAAAAGAAAGATATTCCTTTCTTATAGTTTGTTTTTTGAATTTCCAAAGATTTAAATGCCTCGATACGATCAATTTTAGTCACCAATTTTTTCAAAGCCATTTGATCTTTTACAATATAATCGTAAGCCCCATATTTTATGGTGTTAATAGCTACTTCAATATTATCATTCCCTGAAAGAAAAATAAATTCAACGCTTGGATATCTAGCTTTTGCAGCTTTTAATACTTCAATACCATTAATTCCTCCTAGAAGGTAGTCTTGAACAATGATCGATGGTTCTCGATTTTCAAGAGCTTTCAAAACATCTTCCCCTGAAAGGAAGGCTTCTACATTAGTATACCCGTTAGTTTTTAGGAAACTAACAATTAATCGATTATACACCTGATTATCCTCAACAACAAATAGAAGAGGAGTTTTATTGCCTAAAACCATATGGTAAAGTTTTGCCTGTTTCTGTGTGTGTATGCAGCTAAAAAAAGATATACAGCCACTATTAATAGCACAAATGTAGCATAAATATAAAATTAAACAAATTTTTGAAAAAAGCTACAAGTGGTAATTTAATTTATGATATGAAATAACTATTAGCAAGTTGAGTAAAGAGCAGGTCAACTTAATGCAACTGTATCTATTTTGTAATAATAGTGTAATCTTATCGCTTGTATTTTGTGGTGTAAGAATTAAATACAGAGAACACCGGTAAGTAGTTACTAGATATTGATAGTATGCAACTACTTCTAAAAACAAGTTTATGGATATTAGAAAGCAAGTCTTACTCCTTATTTTTTCTTTTTTATCGATATTTGCAATGGCACAAAAGGCAACTGTTGTAGGAGCAGTTATCGATAAAAAAAGTGGAGAAACTTTAATCGGAGCCACCGTTATGTTGCAAGGAACAACATCGGGTGCAATGGCTGATTTTGAAGGTAATTATACCTTCACTGCAGATCCCGGAGTTTACAACGTGATTTGTTCATTTGTTTCGTATGAAACGCAAAAAATACCTAACGTTGAGATAAAAGCAGATGAAACATACACATTTAACTTCAGCATGGTAGATGCTGCTGTTGAAATTGGTGGAGTGGAAGTAGTTGCTAAAAGAGATCAATCTTCTGAAAGCATGATGCTGATTGAACAGCGAAAAGCATCAGGAATTAAAGAGAGTATTGGTGCTTCTCGTTTATCCCAGCTCGGTGTTTCTGATGCTGCAACTGCAACTGCCAAGATTTCAGGGGTTGTTAAAAGTGAAGGTTCAGGCGATGTGTACATCAGAGGTTTGGGTGATCGTTACCTTTCTACGTCGATGAACGGCTTGCCGATACCATCGGATGATGTGGAGAAAAAGAATATCGATTTGAATCTATTCTCAACTGATGTAATCCAAAATGTGGGCATTAATAAGACATACACTGTGGAAAACAGTGCAGATCAAGCATCAGGAAATGTAGATATTGCTTCTAAAACTGAAGATGATGGTTGGTCGATAGGATTATCGCTTAATTCTAATTCCAATGTAATTGCTAATGGTTTTAGTAATTTCCGTTCCTCTCAAAATATGAATGATATTGCTTTCGGTTTTTATAAATCGCCCTACAATACTGTAGATGCTGTTAACAGACAGAGTTGGGAACCAATACGACGCAAATTCCCACTAGCTTATGATTTTTCTGTTTCTTACGGACATCATTGGGATTTCGGACAAGAGCGTAAACTACTCCTTTTTACTACGCTAAACCATGGTTCATCATCAAACTATCAAAAAGGAACGTTTAAAGCTTACAGGTCGAATGTATTAAATAATTCATTCGACGATGTGGAAACCTATAATACAAACATCAACACTACCGGATTACTGAGCCTAGAATATAACTTTAATAATGACAATAGCATTCATTTTAATAGCATGACTATTCTCAAAACAACCGATGAATTATATGAGTCGGGAAGAGATGGTAATGGTTACATGTATGATATGGATATTCAACCTTGGACCGGAGCCTTTGTGCGCGATCAAAATACAAAAGAAACGCAGATGTTCATCAACCAGCTAATTGGCAAACATAAAATGAATGATAAAAACAACTTAGACTGGGCATTAGGTTATAACGTGGTTAATGCTGATGAGCCAAACCGTATTCGCAATGAAATGATGCAAAAAGATGGTATAGCTTACTTCTATAACGTGAGCGACTATCAACAACGTAAGTCATCGCAGTCTATTGTCGACAGCGAGTTTAACGGATACGTAAAAAATGTTCATCAGTTTGTAGATACCGATAAGAAAGTATTAAAGTTGAATACCGGAGCTAATTTCAGGATGAAACATCGCGATTTTAATTCTCAGTTCGTAGGGATTAGAGCTAAAGGATTAAGCGTGCCTTCCATCGATGATGTGGACGATGCATTTCTTAATCAAGATGTGACCGTACGAGAACAGACTCCTGACACATATAACGGAGACCTGCTTGTATTGGCAGCCTATACAAGCCTAGATTTTGCCAGAAATAAATTCAGCGGAAACGTTGGACTTCGTTATGAATACGACCAAATTAATGTGAATTGGAATGTAAACAATTATGTCGGACGAGAGGGAGAAACAAATAATATTTACAATAATCTTTTACCGAGTTTAAACTTAAAGTATCAAATTAACGACAAACATACTTTGCGATTCGTGACCAGTAAAACAACCACTCTACCTGAATTTAAAGAATTAGCTCCTTTTGAATATGTTTCGCCAACAGGCAGAGTAACCAAAGGTAATCCTGACCTATTAAATTCACAAGACTATAATTTTGATTTGAAATGGGAGTTTTTCCCAACTCGTTCAAACTTATTCTCGGCAACAGCCTTCTACAAAATGATTAAAGACCCGATTAACATGGCACAAACTCGCGGTTCGTCAGGCTATTTTTATTACGCCAATACCGGTAAACAAGCCAATATATACGGGTTGGAAGCAGAAGCTAGATTTGCTATCATAAAGGCCAAAGACTTAGGGCAGCCAAAATTGGATATGACTTTGAATGCCACTAAAATGTGGTTTAATCAAGATTTATTTGAGGAATTCCAATACAACAATAAAACAACAACAGATTTACAGGGTGCAGCCGGGTTCATCTTTAATGGGGCAATGACATTTTCTACTAACACAGAAAACCCCTTCACAGCCACTGTTGCGGCAAACTACTCCGGCGATAAAGTATTTGCTTTAGGTGCTCCTGAGGATCAAGAAAATCGAAACACTTTTTTTAATAATGAAATTATTGAAAAGGGATTTGCCACGCTTGATTTAGTTCTTACAAAAAAGCTTTCTGATATGTGGAGCTTAAAGTTGAGCGCAAAGAACCTACTGAATCCCACGATTAAACAAACACAAGATATTGTGCCAATCAATGGAGAATCACCTTACAACGATGTGGTAAGCTCATATAAACGTGGGGTAGATATCAAACTTGGAGTAAGTCTTAATTTCTAAATTATTTTAAACAATCATATAAATATTAAAGGAAACATGAAAAACGCAAAGAAAATTTTCGGACTTTTAGTGATGACCGCCATAGCATTTTCAAGCTGTAGCGACGACAACAATGGAGACAACAGTGGAGACAAGAGCGTTACTGACCTATTGGATGAAGGCACTATGAATGGTAAACTAACAGAAGATTATACACTTGATGGCTCATCGTATCGATTAACCGGTTCTTTTATTGTTGAAGCCGGGGCTACCCTAACTATTCCCGCCGGAACTCAAATTGTTGCTAATGCCGGAGGTACTGACGTTTACATAGCTGTCATGATGGGAGCTAAAATTAATATTAAAGGTACGGAAGAAAATCCGGTAGTTATGGCATCAACAAGTGCAACCCCCGGAGATTGGGGCGGACTGACGATCTGCGGGAAAGCAACTACCACAAATGGTGAAAATGCAGAAGCTGAAGTAGGTGGATTCATCTACGGAGGAACCGATGATGCAGATAACTCGGGTGATATACAATATTTGATTATTAAGGGAACAGGTGCTGCTATTAATCCGGAATCAGAGTACAACGGTATATCTTTCTATGCAGTGGGCTCTGCTACAACTATTAATAATATCGCCGTTTTTAACGGATCTGATGATGGTGTAGAATTTTTCGGAGGAACAGCAAATGCCAGTAATGTATATCTTAGTAACCTAGATGATGATGCTTGCGATTGGGCTGAAGGTTGGAATGGAAAAATTACCAACTTATATATTTCTAACACCGCAGAAGGATTCTCAACTGCATTTGAAGGAGATGGAGTAAACAACATGCCGGCATTTGAGAATGTCACTTGTGTTGCAACCGTTGATGGCACTTGTTTTCAGTTCAAGAAAGAATCCGGAGCTGCAATTAAAAACCTTTATCTTGATGGATATACCAATCAACTGGATTTCGTAAATGACGGTGCTACTACTAACGTGACGCTAGATGGTGCCGCTATTGATGTAACGAATACTTCTAGCACTTATTACTCATTTAATTCAGGTTTAGCAACTACTCCTACAGTAGATGCAGCTAGTTTTGATTGGGCTACAAAATAATATATGCACGCATATATATAAAAGATGTAGTCTTTGGACTGCATGTCCTTAACTTGTCTTTAAACCGACGTGCCCCTAACACGTCGGTTTTTTTATTTTAAACGGCTAAGCCCCTAATCTGTATATTTCCCGGTCAAGCGATTTAATTCCTCGCAACAAACAACTCCACATTAAATTTATTACTTTTACCGCATTCATTCAGATAAAGCATCATGAGTTACATCTTACATATTGAGAGTTCAACCTCTGTTTGCAGTGTTTCCTTAGCCAAGGAGGGTAAAACAATAGATAATCGAACTAATTTTGAAGGACAAAATCACGCCAAACTTATTGGAGTATATATCGACCAGCTTTTCAAAGACAACAATATCTCGGCAAAACAGCTTGCTGCCGTAGCAGTAAGTGAGGGACCCGGTTCCTATACCGGATTGCGCATAGGCACATCACACGCTAAAGGAATATGTTATGCTCAACAGATACCTCTTATAACAATTAATCCTCTGCAAACCCTTTGCGAACAAGCCTTACATAAAGACTACAACACTATTGAAGATAAGAAATCTGCCGTTTATATTGCACTAATGGATGCTCGAAGAATGGAAGTATATACCGCAAGTTTCAACGGTAGCTGCCAACAGATAAGTCCGGTTACAGCAAAGATAATCGATGAAAATAGCTTTTTAGACGAATACCCGAATCAAGAAATCGTGTTATTCGGAAATGGAGCAAACAAAAGCGTCGATATATTAAAACATCCTAGAGCAAGATTTATTCCTGATGTGTATTGCAGTGCCGTTGATATGTGTCGATTGGCATATAATGCTTATCTTAAACAAGAATTTGCCGATGTGGCCTATTTTGAGCCATTTTACCTGAAAGATTTTATTGCAGGAACGCCTAAAAAATCCGTACTAGAACGCCTATAATCAGAATACAAATCTAACGCGTATGAAAAGACTTTTATTCCTTATATTTGTATGTATAAACCAAATATGTTCGGCTCAGGTGCATGAGAAAATGCAATATGAAGCCAAGTATGCCTTTATTAAAGGCGGTGAAGCTGAGCTCTCGATAAGCGATACCGTTTATCAGGGAAAATCACTAATTCATTACTACGTAAGAGGTTATTCAACAGGCATAACTAAAATGATGTTCAACGTAAATGATATTTATGAAACCATTTTAGACAATAAAACCATTACCCCCTACTTCCACATTAGAAATGCCAACGAAAACCGCTACCATTTCTATAATGAAACAACATTTTATGCTGACAAAGACTCTATTTCCAGCACAAAGTCAGGAGGTAGAACAGTACCAAAAGGTATGATTGATGCCCTATCATTATACGCCATGATGCGCCATAAGGAATTCATAGATACTCTTCAAGTGGGAGAACAATTTGAACAAGAAATATATCACGCCGATAAACATTTCAAAATGCTTTCTACTTTTGAAGGTACGAAAACAATAAAAACAAAAATTGGAACAAAAAAGTGTTTTATCATTTCGCCCATCATTGAGGATAGTAAACTCGTAGCCGGAAGCGATGCGCTAAAATTCTACATTACCGCCGATGACGACCGCATACCGGTAGTCATTGAGCTGGAAATGACCATCGGAAAAGTAAGTGGACACATCACTTCTTATGAGAAATTCTACAAGTAAACCAACAGTCAATCTAAAATTACAATTAATACAATAACCTAGCTAAAGAATAACACATTCGGTCTTTCATCCATCGCCATTAACAGATTTGGCATTTTGCGAGCCCTTTTCTTTAAATTAAACCTCTCCATTTTATATCTCATCAGGTTTCCCAACTTAAGAAATAGCTCAATTTTATATTTTTATTGCTTTTATATTCAAAGAACGGCATGAGTTTTGAACTTTATTAGCAATCATAACTACATTATCCGCACACCTAATCATATTAGGAGGAATACGCTCTATATAAAACACTGAGATACATGCATTCGGAATCATTCTCACACTGCAAAACAGATATTAACTATTGAATAATCAACACCTTAATAAGCTAATAAAGATAGTCAAGTAGGACATTCTTTAACTTATAGGATGCTATATACAATCGATTACCCGTCATTTTAAAGCGATTTTATTATTTTTGCTAAAATTGAACCTGTTCTCATGAACTTAAAATGATATTTATGTGCGGAATTGTTGGATATTTAGGTAGTAAAGAAGCCTACCCCATATTAATCAAAGGA
This sequence comes from Mangrovibacterium sp., assembly GCA_047975205.1. GTDB lineage: Bacteria > Bacteroidota > Bacteroidia > Bacteroidales > Prolixibacteraceae > JBKEDC01. The sequence goes on from JBKEDC010000020.1 coordinate 9,145, forward strand.
CTACAAAGATTAGAATACAGAGGCTATGATTCATCCGGCGTTGCTTTGCAAACAAGTGATGCTGAAATAAAGCAATATAAGAAAAAAGGCAAAGTAAAAGATTTGGAAGACTTTTGTTCAAATCAAGATATCAGTGGAACTATTGGTATCGGGCATACCCGTTGGGCAACACATGGAGAGCCTAACGACGAAAATGCACATCCACATACTTCTATGCATGGCAACTTTGTAATGGTGCATAATGGTATTATTGAAAACTATGCCGAGATAAAAGCAGACCTCATTAGGTTAGGCTACGAATTTAAAAGTGATACCGATACAGAAGCATTAGTCAACCTCATTGAATACATCTACCTCTTAGAAGACAACGGCAGTATGGAAGATGCTGTTCGACTAGCCCTAAAAAAAGTAGTTGGTGCTTATGGAATAGTTGTGCTTAGCAAAAATGAACCCAATAGAGCCATTGCTGCTCGCATGGGGAGCCCATTGGTCATTGGTGTGGGAGAAGGTGAATATTTCATGGCATCAGATGCCAGTCCAATCGTGGAATATACAAAAAATGTGATCTATATGAATGATGGCGACATAGCTATCATTGAAAGAAATAGCCTCACGCTAAAAACAATCGATAACGCACCGGTAGATGCTCAGATTACGGAAGTAGATTTGCACATCGGAGATTTAGAAAAAGGCGATTTCGATTTCTATATGTTGAAAGAAATCTTTGAGCAACCTAAAACTATCCGCGATACTTACCGCGGTAGAATTAAGGAATCTCAAAACGATATTATCTTAGGGGGACTGATTGATGTTATGCCTCAAATCGTTCAAGCCAATCGAATTATTATGTTAGGATGCGGAACTAGTTGGCATGCTGCCTTAGTAGCCGAATATTTAATTGAGGAATACGCTCGCATTCCAGTAGAAGTAGAATATGCTTCGGAATTTAGATATCGTAAGCCCGTTATCAACAAAGGAGATGTAGTGATAGCCATTAGCCAAAGTGGCGAAACTGCCGACACATTGGCAGCCCTAAAAATGGCGAAAGAAAACGGTGCATTAATTCTCGGAGTCTGCAACGTTGTGGGCTCAAGTATTGCGCGTATTACTGATGCCGGAGTCTATACTCACGCCGGCACTGAAATCGGAGTTGCATCAACCAAAGCATTTACAGCTCAAGTTACTGTACTCACACTATTTGCTTTCAAGCTAGCTAAAGAACGCGGCACAATCGACCAAGCTACTTACGAAATGTTTATCAGCGAAATGCTCGCTATACCCGAAAAAATTGAAAGTATATTAATCAAACACCCTCATATCAAAGAAGTAGCCGAAAAGTATAAAGACTCACAAGATGCTTTATATCTAGGTAGAGGGTATTTATTTCCGGTGGCTCTCGAGGGAGCATTAAAACTAAAAGAAATTTCATACATTCATGCCGAGGGTTATGCCGCCGGCGAGATGAAACATGGTCCTATTGCTCTGGTAGACGACAACCTCCCCGTAGTAGTAGTTTCAGCCAAAGACGATTATTACGAAAAGGTAATAAGTAATATTCAAGAAGTAAAGGCTCGCAAAGGTAACATCATTGCAGTAGTTGCAGAGGGAGATAATGCCCTATGCGGATTAGCCGATGATTTGTTTGAAGTTCCTGAATCTCATCCGGCAGTAGCTGCATTATTAACGGTTGTTCCTCTTCAATTATTTTCCTATTATATTGCTTTACTGCGAGGTTGTGATGTAGATCAGCCTAGAAATTTGGCAAAATCGGTTACTGTTGAATAGTCGCCTTTTTCAAATGCACCAATGAAAAAGTTAGTATACATAATAATGATTGCATGCTTAGGGTACATGGTTTTTCAAACCTCTTGTGCCAATGTTGGTATGCCCACAGGCGGAGATAAAGACACGATTCCCCCAGAAGTCGTCCGTATTGACCCATTGCCTAATCAAACCGACTTCAACAAGCAGATAGTCACGATGACTTTTGATGAGTTTGTAGTTTCAACCGATGTTCCCAGTAAGATGTTGGTTTCTCCTCCTCTAAAGAAGAATCCTTCGGTAAGAATGCGTTCCAAAACGATAATGATTGATTTCAAAGAGCAATTGAAAGCAAATCAATCTTATTCCATCGATTTTAGGAACTCTATTAAAGATAATAACGAGGGGAATCCTATGGAAGACTTTCGCATGGCTTTCAGCACGGGAGATGAATTGGATACACTCATGGTGGGTGGATACGTCCGTTTGGCAGAAAACATGGAACCTATGGAAGATGCGCTAATCAGTTTATATGCTATAGATAGCCTGCACTACTTCAGAGACAGTATCCCTGATTATGTAGGTAAATCAGATGCTGATGGCTTTTTCATGATTTCAAATATTAAGCCCGGCAAGTATCGCATGTATGCATTACAAGATTTAGACAATAGTTTAACTTATAATTCTACAGAAGAACAAATTGCGTTTATTGATACGCTAATCACCCCTATTGCTATGGAAGAATCGCATAGTAAGCCTGATTCTCTTCTTAGTGATTCTATTTTAAATGTATTACCCGACTCCATAGCTGAGGCTATTACAGAAAAAGAGTTTGCACATCAGCATGAGCATCACCAAGACCTACCGGAACCTTATTATTTAAGACTATATACTGAAGATGAGTTCAATCAATATCTTAATTCAGAAGAAAGAGAGCGTAAAAATCTTTGTTCTTTCTATTTCGATGAGAGCCTGAGCGACTCTTCTCAGATTAAACTAATCAAGCCTGCTGTTACCAATGATGAAAAATGGAATTTACTTGAATATTCTCTAAATAGAGATTCATTATTCGTTTGGATTACTGATACTAGCATAGCAAATATCGACACTTTAGGATTTGCTTTAACTTATACCGTGATAGATGACAGCCTAAAAACACCTGTTATGCAGACTGATACAATCAACTTGGTATATCAGGATAAAGATGCTGGAAAGAAAAGAAAAAAAATTAAAAAGGATGATGAGGATAATGAAGAGATTCAAGTCCCTCACTTTTCTTTCAACTCTGATGCTTCAAAAGATTTTGATATATATAGAGATTTAACTGTGGTGTCTGCCGAACCCGTAAAATCGATTGACTATTCCATGATTCATTTATGCCGTATGGAAAATGACAGCGTGGAGATACCTATAGATTTCCAATTCATAGCCGATTCACTCAATTTATGCAAATATTACGTGAAATATCCTTGGAAATATGAAGATAGCTATCACTTTTATATTGATTCAGCAGCGGCTGTAAGCATAAGTGAAATGCCTTCAAATTCACTGGATCAGGATCTAACAATTCGTGCTGAAGATTATTATGCTAAAATCACACTCGATGCAAGTAATGTGAATTCACCTACCATCTTTCAGTTAATAAAAAGTGGGAAAGAAGAGCAAATAGTCGCTAGTAAGTCTATCAGTAAAGATGGCGAAATAGTATTTCCTTTATTAGATCCTGATAAGCTCACAATCAAGGCTATATTAGACACCAATAATAATGGTAAATGGGATGTTGGAGATATTGATAAAGGTCTGCAACCTGAACGTATAGTTTATTATCCCAAAATATTAAAGCTCCGTTCAAATTTCGAGGTCCTGGAAGATTGGGTTTTGCCTGATGACATGAATAAACAAAAAGATCTCATTGATGAGGATGCTGAAGAAAAAGCCAAATTCGGAGGTCCTAAGGATAAATAAAATACTCTACATAATGTGATAAACATAAATGGTGATTGATTAAGAAAGATCCGTTCTCAGTTCCGGCTATCTCTAGAGAGATTTGATCAACTACATTAATCTTATTCGGATTAGCTAAATCATTCGATAAAAATTATCGTTAACTAAAAAAAAGCTTCACAATTTTACTTGTGAAGCTTTTTTTAGTTAGCGCATTATTTAATGCAGTCTTATTCTTGACCTGCAATTAAAATTTCTAGAATTTTCTTTCCTGCGGCTGCAACACTGGAACCCGGACCAAAGATAGCAACAACACCTGCATCATATAGATATTGGTAGTCTTGCGCAGGAATAACACCTCCCGCTACAACCATAATATCTTCACGACCTAGCTTCTTAAGTTCCTCAATCACGGCAGGAACTAATGTTTTGTGTCCTGCGGCCAACGAAGATACACCTAAAACATGTACATCATTCTCAACAGCTTGTCTAGCTGACTCCTCAGGAGTTTGAAATAATGGTCCCATATCAACGTCAAAACCAAGGTCTGCATAACCTGTTGCTACTACTTTTGCACCTCGGTCATGACCATCTTGCCCCATTTTAGCCACCATAATACGTGGCTGACGACCCTCTTTCTCTGCGAATTGTTTTGCTAATCCGACAGCATCTTTGAAATCCTTATCACCTTTACTCTCTGATGAATACACGCCTGAAATTGTTCTAATTACTGCTTTATACCTACCACACACTTTCTCACAAGCATCTGAAATCTCACCCAATGAAGCTCTTTTCTTAGCTGCTTCAATGGCCAAAGCAAGTAAATTACCTTCACCACCTTGAGCACATTTCGTAATTGCTTCCAATGATGCTTTTACTTCATCATCGTTACGTTCTGCACGTAGTTTATTTAAACGTTCAATTTGAGACTGGCGAACTGCTGTGTTATCAATTTCTAAAATATCAATCGGATCCTCTTTCTCTAAACGATACTTATTGACTCCTACAATAGTTTGAACTCCTGAGTCAATACGTCCTTGAGCACGGGCTGCAGCTTCTTCAATGCGCATCTTAGGCACACCTGTTTCGATAGCTTTCGCCATACCGCCTAACTTTTCTACCTCTTCAATTAATGCCCAAGCTTTAGTATAAAGATCTTTAGTCAGTGATTCCACATAATAAGAACCTGCCCATGGGTCAACTGAACGACATGTTTCAGTTTCTTGTTGGATATACAATTGCGTGTTACGAGCGATCCGGGCTGAGAAATCGGTTGGCAAGGCGATTGCCTCATCAAGAGCATTCGTATGAAGCGATTGTGTATGCCCCAAAGTTGATGCCATAGCCTCAATAGCTGTACGACCAACATTGTTAAATGGATCTTGTTCTGTAAGTGACCAACCTGAGGTTTGCGAGTGTGTACGCAATGCCATTGATTTTGGATTCTTTGGATTGAATTGTTTCACAATCTTAGCCCAAAGCATACGAGCTGCGCGCATCTTAGCAATCTCCATGAAGTGGTTCATACCAATTGCCCAGAAAAATGAAAGACGAGGTGCAAAGGCGTCAATATCAATACCGGCATTCAATCCGGTACGAATATAATCAAGACCATCAGCCAAAGTGTATGCCATTTCAATATCGGCAGTAGCACCTGCTTCTTGCATATGATAACCCGAGATTGAGATCGAGTTGAATTTAGGCATATATTGGGATGTAAACTCAAAGATGTCTGCAATAATCTTCATCGAGAATTCAGGCGGATAAATATATGTATTACGCACCATGAACTCCTTAAGAATGTCATTTTGGATAGTTCCGGCCAATTGTTCCATAGTTGCACCTTGCTCAAGAGCAGTTACAATATAGAATGCCAATATCGGAAGAACCGCTCCATTCATAGTCATTGATACCGACATTTTATCCAACGGAATTTGGTCGAATAAAATTTTCATATCAAGAATAGAATCAATAGCCACACCTGCTTTACCCACATCACCAACTACACGAGGATGATCTGAATCATAACCGCGGTGAGTTGCTAAATCGAATGCAACAGAAAGACCTTTTTGACCGGCAGCAAGATTACGACGATAAAATGCATTAGATTCTTCTGCGGTAGAAAAACCTGCATATTGACGAATAGTCCAAGGACGGAGCGGATACATAGCAGAATAAGGACCACGAAGGAAAGGTGCTAAACCTGAAGCATAATTTAAATGTTCCATACCCTCTAAGTCTTCTTTGGTATATACCGGTTTCACCGGGATTTGTTCCGGAGTCATCCAATCTTTTGAGATATTATTTGCTTTTGCCCAATTATTGGCATCAACTTTGGCTCCGGCTCTTTTTATATTAATTGATTTGAAATCTGGTTTCATATCTTATTTTTTTGTTTGTCAAGATTTTTGATTTTCAGTATTAAACTATTTACTCAAGAATAATACGCTCTTTATTCAAAAATCTGTTTCTTAAATTCCTAGTTGCTTATTATACGATGAAAGTTCTTCAAGCAGGTTGCTTTTCACATGAATAAAGTTCACAATACCCTTAGCTTTCAGTTCTTCTGTGCAAGCAGGAGCTCCTGCTACCACAAAAATAGCTTCACCTTTAGCTTCAAATGCTTCAGGAGCAAAATCTGTGTATTCATCATCAGATGAGCAGATAACAATGATAGAAGCTCCTTGAGTCTTAGCGTCAGCCATGCCTTCTTCAACAGTAGTATATCCTTTACCCTCTTTTACTTCATATCCTGCAACAGCAAAGAAGTTCATAGCAAACTGAGCACGAGCTTTGCGCATGTTCAGATTACCGATAGTGAGCATAAATACTAATGGACGTGTAGAAGCTTTATCTGTTGCACGGCGAAGGTTTTCAAAAGCCATCGCCCCTCGATAAGGCTTAAGCGTTTCGATCTCAGCACCTTCAACACTCATGTTTTTAGGTAAAAACACTGATTCAGGAAGTTCTGTCACCATAGTTTCCGTGAAATTCGGGAATTGATTAGTCCCTAGTATATTCTCACGACGAGTAGCAATATTTTTATCGCGCTTAGCAGCCATTGCCTTTACTTCCGCCTGAATAAAACCATCTTTAGCTGCAGCTACAAAACCGCCTTTTTCTTGAATGGTTAAAAATAATTTCCAAGCCTCTTCAGCAACCGATGCTGTAAGTTCTTCAATATAATATGATCCGGCTGATGGATCGACAATTCTATCAAAATGAGATTCTTCTTTCAATAGTAATTGTTGGTTTCGAGCAATACGCTCTGAGAACTCTGTCGGTTTTTCGTAAATCTCATTGAATGGAGATACTGTAATTGAATCAGCACCACCTAATGCAGCACTCATTGTTTCTGTTTGCGTGCGAAGCATATTCACATATGGGTCGTAAACTGACTTGTTATATGAACCGGTTTCTGCATGTATATTCATTACCGCACAAGTGCATTCCTTGCCTGTATATGCTTTTACAATCTGAGCCCAAAGCATTCTACCCGCACGAAGTTTTGCTATTTCCATGAAGTAGTTTGCCGATACACTAAAATTGAATTTTATGCTCTTAGCTATATTTTTAGCTTCAACACCAAGTTCCGTAAGTAAATCCATGTATTCAGCAGCTTGAGCCAAAGCAAATCCTAGTTCTTGAGATACCGAAGCCCCTGAATTTCCGTAGTTCTTAGCATTAACCCCAATCACACGCAAATTCTTAATGTTTGCCGTTTTTTCCATTGCATATTTTACACGTGTAATATGCTCTGACAAGCCTCCTTTTAAAACTCCGCGAGTAAGGTATCTGCCTAATGGATCCATAGTAACAGATGCATTAACTTTATTGCTGTCACACTCACATTTTTCAATATAAGCAGCTAAAGCCTCGGCATGTCCTTTACCGCAACACATAGGAACTAGGTTCACCTCAATAGCTTCCAAACAGATGTCTTTAAATAGTACATCTAAATCTTCTGCTTTAAAACCTGTTGCCGAACACGGAGCATCAAAAACAAAGCCCAATGAAGTTACGCCTTTATTGAGCACTTCTAAAGCCTTTTTATTAGCTGCTTCATAATTGGCACCAACTACGACAATATTTTGGCGAACATACCAATCATTGTCATTAGTTTTAGCACCTCGCACGAATGGAAATTCACCCGGCAGAGTATTTAAATAATCTAATTTTTCTACGTCATCCAGACGATAGAAAGGTTGAACAGCAAAGCCTTCGTTTGTGCGCCAAACTAGCTTGCGATCAAAGTCAGCACCTTTAAGGTCTGTGACGATTTTCGCCTTCCAGTCCTCAGTGCTTACTGATGGGAACTCTTGAAAAAGTTTGTTATTGTTTTCCGACATAATGTAACTGTTATGAAATCAGTTACAAAATTAGGGTTTTCATAAGAATAAGACTAAAAAAAAGATTCATTTTCCAATTATTAATATTAAGTAAAGCTAAGAAGCTAGACATTAGCAAATAAAGCTGTGTAATATCACTTGAAAATTGAACAAAAGGATTACAACATGCACCTCTGCTCGTCAACATTAAATATCGATGATGCTATCTTTTTATGGCTGATTCTCAATTATTCTATTAGCTATATCTGGTATATCTTTTCCGGAGAAGTTACCTGAACTCATAAGCAATAAATTACTTCCACTCCATTGTTTAGTATATAGTTCTTCAAACAACATATCAGAGTTCGTAAATACTTTCAAATTATCACTGGAGAATGCATTTGCCACCTGTTGCTCTGTAATTGGTTCTAATTGTTTATGCAATAACGTATGCGGATTAAAATACACATAGGCTTCGTCAGCAGCAGACATGCAATTCTTATACTGAGGTAAAAATTCTTTCTTAAGCGAGCTAAAAGTATGAAGTTCCATTACTGCCACTAGTTTGCGATTATCAAATTGGTTTTTTACAGCCAATGTCGTAGCTTTCAATTTCGACGGCGAATGCGCAAAATCATAATATACGCTACAGTTATTGTTTGAAGCCAATGTTTGCAATCTTCGGGCAGCACCTTTAAAGCTTCTTATAGCAGCATAAAAATCGTCATCAAATATATTTAGTTGATTGCATATCAGTTTGGCTCCTAAAATATTTTGCAAATTATGATTACCGAATATTTCAATGGCTATCTCTTCATCTTTATGGATAAGAAAAGTTTTATCATTTCTAATTACCGATGGGTGTTCCTTATATGACTTTGCTTGAATATCCTTACGGATACCCTCCACTATATGTTGGAGCTCTTTGTCCCCATCATAATAGAAAAGCTTGCCCTGAGGTTCTATAAGCTGTGTAAAAATCCGAAATTGGTCCACATAATTATCAAACGTTGGAAAAACGTTGATATGATCCCAAGCAATGCCGCTGAGCAATGCGATATGTGGATGATATAAATGAAATTTTGGTCGACGGTCAATCGGTGAAGACAAATACTCATCACCTTCAAAAATGGCTATATCAGCATCATCAGAAAGTGATACCATAGTTTCAAATCCTTCCAAATTTGCCCCAACCATATAATCGAATTTCTTACCATTTTCACGTAATATATGCATAATAATCGACGTAATCGATGTCTTACCATGCGATCCTCCAATGACTATGCGAAACTTATTTTTTGTTTGCTCATACAGATATTCCGGATAAGAATAGATTTTCAAACCAAGTTCTTGAGCTCGAAGCAGCTCCGGATTATCAATACGAGCATGCATACCTAAGATAACGGCATCAATAGAATCATTTAAAAGTTCAGGCTGCCATCCCTCCTTTTGAGGTAACAACCCATAATTCCTCAGGCGAGTTTTGGAAGGTTCAAACACTTCATCATCAGAACCACTTACTTTAAATCCTTTTTTATGAAGAGCGATAGCTAAGTTATGCATCGCACTTCCTCCTATTGCAATAAAATGTATTTTCATCGGTGTATATTTCAATGCGCTATAGCTACAAATATAATAGAACAATTGGGGAATAAAGCAGTTAAAAGAAAATTCCAAAGAAAACTTTTACTTTTGAATTATGAAAATACACACTTTACATGCAGGAAACTTCGTTTGTGATGGCGGAGCCCTATTCGGAGCAATTCCAAAAGCATTATGGCTGCGAAGTTATCCTTGCGATATGAGCAACACGACCAAATTAACTATGCGTTGTTTGCTTATTGATTATGGGTCTCGTAAGCTTCTGATAGAAGCCGGAGTTGGTGAACATTATGATGATAAGACCATGCGTAATAATGGTCACGAAGAAACAAATGCACTGAAAAAATCATTGCAAAGATTAAACCTGAGTCCGGATGACATTACCGATGTTCTCTTTACTCATTTACATTGGGATCATTGTAATGGAGCCGTAGTGGACAATAATGGGAAACTAAACCTACTTTTCCCTAATGCCACACATTGGTGCAGTAAAAAACAGTGGAAACATAGTTTTATTTCAAATCGACGAGAGCAAGCTGCTTATTACCGTAATATCTTGGATTTTATAAAAATAGAAGGAAATATGCAACTCTTAGAAGAGCACGACACTCCTTTTGAACATATCCGTTTTCGTTTTTTTAATGGGCATACTCCGGGAAATATAGTTCCGATCATCAGTAATAATGGTAACACCTATATCTACACCGGCGATTTTATCCCTACTTCTGCTCATATTCCCATCATATGGCTTGCTTCTTATGACTTATATCCGGTAAGCTCTATGAAGGAAAAAGAGTTATTTTTGAAAGAGGCTGCAGATAATGATTATATTCTTCTTTTTGAGCATGATTATTACACAGAATGTGCTACCGTATGTTGGGATGAGAATCGAGGCTCCTATCTTAAAGGAAAATTCAATTCTAGTAAATATTTCAGCTAACTTTCGAAAATATCGGAGTAAAAGATCACATATAGATCTGTTAATTCCACGAATGAAAATGAAATATTTTATCCATTATTTTTAAGTAAGCATGCTAGGTAAGGCCTTTAGAATGACGACAACATAGAAAATAAAAAAACTTATTGTTCTTTAAGTTAAAGATCTTAACCAAAATATTTTATCTATATTCAGCCGGGTTAAGAATAAATCTCAATGTGCAAATAAGACCGTGTTTACATCCAATTGATTAATAGATTGATACCTAAATTCAAAGCACACCTAATACAAAAAACTATTTTCAATGAAATTAGAAGCAATACTTTTATTACTCGCTCTTCCTATACTTAGTCTTGCAAAAGGAAGTAAAGAAGATATACATGTTTCAAAAACTTTCAGCATAACTCCAAATGGGACGGTAGAAATCATTAATAAGTACGGCACTCTACATATCAATACATGGGATAAAGATTCTGTAAATTTTGAAATAAGTTTTCACATATCAGAAAAAAATCCTGCACAGCTAGAACGAATAAAAGAAAATGTAAATTTCCAATTTCACGGAGATGAAACATACCGCAAATGTGCCACTGTATTCGACAATTCATATAGCACAAGCTCGTTCCTAAAAGACATTAAAGAGCGCACTAACATAAGCGGTGGCGAATCTTTTAATAGCAAAATTAATATGACAGTAACCGTACCGAGTTCTGTAAAGCTAACAATTGATTACAAATACGGCAATATTAATATTCCAAATCACGATGGCAACATAAAGCTAACGCTTAGCAACGGAAAATTTCAAGGTTTTAATTTAAATGGGAGCAACGATTTCAATTTATCTTATGGCAGAGCCCAAATAGCGCATGTTAATCAAATGAGTTTAAACCTAAATTATTCTGACTCGGAAATAAGAGAGGTAAACACACTCAACCTAAGTAGCAAATCTTCTGATATAAAGATTGATAAAGCATCATTAGTAAACTTCACTTCTGCAAGAGGGAAATTATCTTTCATGGACATTGATAATGTTTTTGGCAGTTCTCAATTCAGTGAACTTACTATTATGCAGCTCAACAAAAGCACTGCATTAAAAATGGATTATGGCACATTGAGTCAACTCAACCTAAACAGCACCAGCAAACGAGTCGATCTAGATTGTACAAACACTCCGATTCAGATTAAATTAGATCCAGCTAAAGCCTACACATTTGATATAACAGCTCAGAAGTCGCCTATCAAAACCAAACAAAATATCAAATGGAAAGAATCTCAGGAAGAAAACACGAATATTATTCAGCGAACGGGAAGTAAACAAGGGAACAAAGAGGCTACGGACATAGATATTAAAAGCAAAAATTCTAAAATAAATATCGACTAATCCTAGTCTTGGAAAAATGTACTATCAAATGCATACATTGATTTTAACAATGGAGTTTTGAGTGTAATTCTATACTCGAAGTATTTCTTTTTAATCAACTTCGAATTACAAATCGAGCCTCATGTAGTACCCACATCATATTGTCATTTTGAACCTTCCTGTCTCGTTAAGATATCTATGGTTTTAATGCAGATAGTTGCTCTTCATTGGAACAAGCTTTTTCATCAATAGAAATATTATCTCTCTACTTTATAATATATAAACTAAACAGCTAATTTACGGCTCTGAGAACAAAAGATATAATTCTTAAATAGCTGTCGGACATACTAGTCACAACAGCCTCCCTTCGGTTTCCTTCTGCTATCATGCACAGGGTTATTCGCAACTGTCCTTTTTAAAGATGTAGGCGATGAGATAGAACTCCCAATCCCTATTTTCCCACCTCTTCCTAAACTCTGTCCAAAATTTAAACTACTACTACTACTACTACTACTACTACTACTACTACTACTACTACTACAACCTCCAAACAAAAAAACAAAAAAAATCCCTTGCTGAACATACGTCAACACGGGAAATAATCTAAAACGGCAACGACCTACTCTCCCACATCTTGTGCAGTACCATCGGCGCTAACGGGCTTAACTTCTCTGTTCGGTATGGGTAGAGGTGGAACCCCGTCGCTATAATCACCTAATGTCTTTCTCGGCATAACATTATATACATAACCTGCACATACTAAATCATCTTAAGAATCTAAAATAATCTTCCAACACTTAAATATCTTACATACCGGGAAAAATTAAAAAATATACCACAATACAATATATAATACCTTA
>JBKEDC010000023.1:0-4381 GCA_047975205.1 Mangrovibacterium sp.
AACTTAAAAAATTTAACTACTCCTTTTCAACTTGCATGAAGTTGAGTTCTAAAGGAGTTTTCCGTCCAAAAATTTTGACCATCACTTTCAACTTTTTCTTTTCTTCATTGATTTCCTCAATGATTCCCGAGAATCCGTTAAAAGGACCGTCAGTTACTTTCACAGTCTCTCCAACAGTGTAAGGTATGTTCACCTCTGCCACCTCTTCCGCCTTCGCATCAATGCGTCCTAAGATGCGATTGATTTCCGACTTCCGCATAGGCACAGGATCACCGCCTTTGGTGTCACCTAAGAATCCAATCACATTGGTTGTATTCGTCAGTATGTGTGGAATCTCACCAACTAGAGCAGCTTCTACCAAAATATAACCGGGAAAGAAATTACGCTCTTTAGCAATTTTCTTTCCATTGCGCATTTGATAGACCCTTTCTGTAGGAATAAGTACTTGTGATACATACTCCTGAAGTCCAGCACTGCTTACTTCACTTTCGATAAGTTCTTTAGCCTTCTTCTCTTTCCCTCCGACGACTCTAAGAACATACCATTGTGTAACGTTTTCGCTCATCCTGATACTTCAATTGTATTAATAAAATAAACTGTACACTGCATTCATGATGTTCTCAAAAGAGATATCCATCAAGAATACTACCAGTGCTATAATAAAGGAAGCAACCATTACAATAACTGCACTATTTTGCAACTCTTTCCAAGTTGGCCAACTTACCTTGTGAGTAAGCTCATTATATGCTTCTTGGAAATATAGTTTTAGTTTCATTGTTTTGATTTATTTTGATTTAGCGATGAAGCAGGAATCGAACCTACTAAATAACAACTCCCATTCAAGTTTCATCTAAAATGTCCCGAGCCAAGCTTTGACCCGGGACCTTTATAGTTTATAGTATGGTATACTATGCAGTAATTTCAGTTACCTGACCTGCACCTACAGTACGTCCACCTTCGCGAATAGCGAAACGAAGACCCACGTTCAATGCTACAGGATAGATCAACTCAACATTGATAGTTACGTTATCACCAGGCATTACCATTTCACGTCCTTCTTCCAATGTAATCTCACCTGTTACATCAAGAGTACGTAGGTAGAATTGAGGACGGTATTTATTGTGGAATGGAGTGTGACGACCACCCTCTTCTTTTTTCAATACATAAACCTCAGCTTTAAATTTAGTGTGAGGAGTAATTGAACCCGGTTTAGCCAAAATCATACCACGTTTGATATCTTTTTTGTCAATACCACGAAGAAGAAGACCTACGTTATCACCTGCTTGACCTTCATCTAAGATTTTACGGAACATTTCCACACCTGTACATACCGTCTTTTTACCGTCTGCACCAAGACCAATCATTTGCATTTCATCACCTGTGTGGATAATACCTGTTTCGATACGACCTGTAGCAACAGTACCGCGACCTGTGATAGAGAATACGTCTTCTACCGGCATCAAGAATGGTTTATCAACATCACGTGGAGGAAGTGGAATCCAAGTATCACAAGCATCCATCAATTCCATAACTTTAGCTTCCCACTCCGGCTCACCGTTCAATGCACCAAGTGCAGAACCCATGATTACAGGAGTATTGTCGCCGTCAAAGTTATAGAATGAAAGAAGTTCACGAACTTCCATTTCAACTAACTCAAGCATCTCTTCGTCATCAACAGCGTCTACTTTATTCAAGAAAACAACCAAACGAGGAACATTTACCTGACGAGCAAGCAAGATGTGCTCACGAGTTTGAGGCATAGGACCGTCAGTAGCAGCACATACAAGGATAGCACCGTCCATTTGAGCGGCACCGGTTACCATGTTTTTCACGTAATCCGCGTGACCCGGACAGTCAACGTGCGCATAGTGACGAGTAGCTGTTTGATACTCAACATGTGCAGTGTTAATAGTAATACCACGCTCTTTTTCCTCAGGAGCCGAGTCGATAGTAGCGAAGTCTTTTTTCTCAGAAAGACCTTTAGATGCTAATACTGCTGTAATAGCTGCTGTAAGAGTTGTCTTACCGTGGTCAACGTGACCGATAGTACCAATATTCACATGGTCCTTATCACGAATAAATTGTTCTTTTGCCATGACAAAAATTTTTAAAGTATTTATTTTATATATTCTTTGAGCCGAGGATGAGATTTGAACTCACGACCTCATCCTTACCAAGGATGCGCTCTACCCCTGAGCTACCCCGGCAAAAACATAGGGCAATACCCTATTTAGCTGAGTCCATTCTACTAAAACCTAGTAAATTATTCATATCAACTCTTTTGTGGGCAGAGCAGGATTCGAACCTACGAAGACGAAAGTCAGCGGAGTTACAGTCCGCCCCAGTTGGCCACTTTGGTATCTGCCCGAAAAAGTTTTAAGCCTCTTTCTAAATCAATTCTACAAAGAACTGAGCCGAATGTCAGATTCGAACTGACGACCCCGAGATTACAAATCACGTGCTCTGGCCAACTGAGCTAATTCGGCACACATAATTGCGCACCCTTCAACAACTTAAACTTAAAAAACCACTGTTTTCCATCGTTATTTATGTGGGAAGGGTGCGCAAATGTATTAATTTTTTTTCTCCACACAAAATAGTGCGAAGTTTTTTCAGATTATTTTGACTGTACTTTTTCTTTAAACTTCTTTAGTTGTCTTCTTAGTGCTTCCACAGATAAATCAACAGCCTCTTCAAAACTATCGGCATGCTTTTTGGCAAACAAATAATCTGAATTTGGGATTGATAATTTTATTTCTGCAATTTTATTATCGGCTACTTCCGGCTTATCTACTTTAAAAATAACCTCAGCCGATATTATTCCTTCAAAAAACGTATCTAACTTAGTTACTTTTTTCGTTGCAAACTCTACCAACTTTTGGTCAGCTGCAAAATGAATCGCTTTTACATTCACTTTCATAATTAAGTCCTCCTTTTTTATCACCCTCTCGGGTGAGCTTGTTTATATAATTTTTGCAACCGCTCCGTTGTTGTGTGTGTATATACTTGAGTGGCTGCAAGACTACTATGTCCTAACAATGCTTTAACATCATTCAAATCTGCCCCATTATTCATCATATGCGTAGCATAGCTATGCCGAAGCACATGGGGACTTCTCTGCTCTAATGTTGTAACCAAAGATAAGTATTTCTTTACAATATCATACACCATTTTTCGATAAGATTGTTTTCCATTGACAGTCAACAAGAAACATGGAATATTTGATCCAAACTCTTGCAATCTTATCGTCAAATAGTTAGCAATAGCCATATTTAAAACCGGAGGATATGGAATAATCCGCATTTTTTTACCTTTACCCACCACGCGAATAATATTTTCCGATTGGCGAATATCTTCATCCTTTAGTCCTATAATTTCCGACACACGCATACCGGCATCATACAGCATAGAAATTACCATAAAATCACGAGTCCCCTCAAATGTATCCGGAAAATAGCCATCAGCCAACAAATGGCTCATTGCATCAACACCAACAAAGCTGGGAAGCCCCTTCCCTACTTTGGGCAGTGGAATATTATCGGCAGGTGAAGTTTCGATAAGCTTATTTCGTCTTTGGTAACGATAGAAAGACTTTAGTGAACTTATTTTACGGCGCACTGATTTTGGCGCGTAGTTATTTGAAACTAAATAAACCAACCATGAACGAATTTGCGCACGTGTGGCATATACCAAAACAAAATCCTCGACCGTTTCAAGCATGAATTGCTCAAACTGATCGAGGTCTTTCTCGTAAGCTAATATTGTATGATCTGAACTATTACGTTCAAACCTTAAATATTTCAAGAATGATTCCTTATGCGTCATATCCTATTTATAATATATGAACGCCAAGGGGGAATCTCACCCTATTTAGTCATCTTGACGTTGCATTTGTTCAACGTAAATCGCTTTTTGCACTTGTTTTCTTCTCACAACAGAAGGTTTAACATACTCTTGGCGACCACGTAATTCTTTGATTACACCGGTTCTTTCAAATTTTCTTTTGAATCTTTTAAGGGCTCTCTCAATGTTTTCGCCTTCTTTTACTGGAATAACGATCATTTTACTATGTATTTTTAATTGTTTCTATTTATTCGAGCGACAAAAGTAGAAAAAGCATTTTACTTATCAAATCAATATATGAAAAATATTTTTACATAGGGCTCCAAGTCCTTCAATTCGCTGAAAACAAATATAATGATATATCAATAAGGAGCTCAAATAAATCCAATTTATTTGCTTGCAAAAAATAAATTATCAAACCCGTTGGCGGAATTAAATTAGCGCATATTTAACTTTTCCAATCGGCTTTTTATTTTCATAGTTTAAAAATTGCAACCAAGTAAAAGCACTAATCTTGCTTACTATTCTAGTGAATAAT
>JBKEDC010000030.1:0-62813 GCA_047975205.1 Mangrovibacterium sp.
TTTTTATTCTAGGGTGGAATTTACTTTATCGGTCGCCAAGCGCTTCGACTCCGCTCAGCGACTCATGATATCGAGGTGATTGGTGATCGGGTAGTTAAGATGCTTAATGACCAGGGTGGCCTTGCTGTTTTTCTTTGCCTGCAAGGCAAGGGGAGTGTCCGGTTTAGCGTTCGCGTTAATAACTAAAAGCAAGCGAACTTGGCAATAAATACATCTCGAAACTACAAAATAAGATCTTTTTCTTTGCCCGAAATGTAGATGGAGCATAAAGCTTTAGGTTTGCCTATTTTTGAGAGCATGCATATTAATTCCATTTAGCATCTGTTCATTAGCTGATTATTTTTACTTTTGAACCATAAAACCTTCTTTACGCTAAACCATGTATGCATACATCTATAACATAATAGTGTGGACAGCGCTCCTTATTTTTCCTATCTATGTATCGGGACAAGACTATCTTCAGTTTGAAAATATTCATAATAACAGAGCTGCATCTACTTTCTGTTCTTTTGCTCAAGAGCCTAGCGGATTGATATGGGTGGGAGGTGCCGATGGTTTGTATAGTTATGACGGTTACCGGTTTTATCCTCATTTTATTCCAAATACTCCACAAAGCTCTCGTATTAATGCTATAGAGCGAGGGAATGATGATTATTTGTATTTAGGCTCGGATGCAGGTCTTTTTATTTACAATGTGAAGCTTGGAAGATATGAAACAACAAGCTCAAAATTCCCTAAAAATATCAGAGCATTAATGCTATCGAAGAATACGCTTTGGATTGGTTCTTTAGATGGTATTTACACATATGATATTATTAGTAAGCAGCTAAAACAATATACCCCGGATAATTATCCAAATTTAGATAATACTACTACTTATAGCTTTTGTTTGTTAAACAATAATGTTTATATCGGCACATACAACGGTTTATTTGTTTATTCTATAGCAGAAGATTCGTTTCGGAAGTTATCATTACCTCATTCTTCTTCGAAGGATAACGTGTTTATCAATACAATGAGATATGATGTGCATAGAAATTGTATTTGGATAGGTACGGAAGGAAACTTATTAAAGTATGATTTGCGAAGCAAACACCTGAAATCAATTGAAGGGATGCAAAACAATTCTATTAAAACTTTGAGCCTTGGGAATGATGGTAAATTGTATGTCGGCACAGATTTTGGTTTATACATCTATGATAATGAAGAGTTGAAACGCTATCGACACGACTCAAGAGATCGTTTTTCGTTAGTCAATAATATTGTTTGGTCGGTATTTACAGATGCCAATAACAATCTTTGGATTGGCACTGACAACGGTATTTCTTTATTGAAGGATAATGAGTTGATTAAGAATATACCATTGTATAACCTGACAGGAATGAGTGATGGTAATCTGCTACATTGTATATTTAAAGATAGTCGCGGCTTCTATTGGTTTGGAGGAACAAACGGACTCATTCGGCTGGAACGCAACAAGGAAATTTTTATAAATCCGATTTGGTATAGCGTGAATGATGCAAGGTATCCTATTCCCCATGGTAGAATCCGTGATATTTATGAGGATCGATTGCATAACTTATGGATAGCCACTGATGGCGGTCTCAATAAATACAATTATCGCACAGCGCAGTTTGAACAATATCGGATTACTGATAAAACCGAGAAGCTAAATGCAAATTGGGCTTATAATGTTTTGGAAGATAATCGTCATCGGTTGTGGGTTTCTACTTGCTTAGGTGGAATTTTTGTGCTCACAGAAAATGAATTGAATGCTTCCGATCGTAAAATTAAAGCAAATAATAATTTAAATACATCAAACGGGCTTTCTGATATGTTTATCAAAACGATGCGTATAGATGCTTCGGGAAAGGTATGGGCACTGACCTATAAAAATACCTTAGATGTTATTGATGAAGAACTGAATGTTTTTCAGGAAGACTCCTTGAATATAACAGGTAATACCTACTTAAAGGTAGCTGATGACGGTTGTGTTTGGATGTCTTATGATCATGGTGTGTTGAAGATTGATACTACTAATCAGATAGATACTATTCCATTTAATCAAACATCACGTTTGGAAATTAGTGTTATGGAGGATGTGGATGGTGATTTGTGGGTGGCAACAACTCAGGGGATGTGGATCGTGAATACGCAATTGGAGACGGTGCAGCCTATTCATATAAAGACGAGCAAAATTTTATCTATGTATTGGGATAATTCATCGAAAGAATTATTGTTGGGTAAAGCTGATGGTATTTCTATTGTGAAACCTCAAAATCGTGATACGACGGAAAATAATATTCGGGTTGATTGTTCCCAAATACGAGTGAACAACCAAATATTATCAGATGATGTAACTATTGCTTCGGGATTTGAGCTCAAACCTATGCAAAATGATATTAGTTTTGATATAACAGACTATCCTTATGCCAACTCGCAAAGAAAACGGCTAATTTATCGTTTATTGGGTTCCGATGATGCTTGGCATAGTCTGAGTCAACAACAAGTTATATCATTTACCAACTTGAAGCATGGTAAATATACGCTTCAAATAGCTTGCCGGAATAAGATAGGGCAAGAGGTTGATCTCTTAAAAATAATCAATTTTAGCATAGCACCCCCATGGTATCTCTCTTGGTGGGCTTATGTTATTTATATTTTAATCGGAACGGCTGTTTTACTGTGGGTAATTCTTTATGCAAGGATGAAGAATCGTTTGCATATGGAACAAGTTAATCGCCGGCAAGCTATGGAACAGTCGAAAGAAAAGGTTGCATTCTTACAACAAATATCGCAGCAGATATTCGAACCGCTTTCGAATATTATGTTGCCTGCCAGCAGCCTGAGCTTTGAGGCTAATCAAGCTGAAGTAAAGGAGCGATTATCGGAGGTGTCAGAAAATCTGACCAAAATAAATCGATTGACTAATGAAATTGCACGCTTTGAAGACAATGGAACCGGAAGTAAAGAGCCTATTCTTTCTCGCTTTGATCTGATAAAAGTGTTAGAGCTTCTTGTTTTTCAGCAACATAAACACAATATTAATTTCACCTCTAATATGCGTGTATTGATTGTGGAGTTAGATCGGGTGAAGTTTGAATTGATGTTTATGAATCTACTGTCGAATGCCATTAAATTCGGAGAAAATAAGCCGGTTCAAGTGCTCCTTAATTATGATGATAATAATCATGTGCTAACACTTCAACTGGTAGATAAAGGTGTGGGTATATCGGCGGAAGAGATGCCTTATGTATTTCAGAAATATTATAAGTCGAGCAAATTATCTATGGAAGGAACCGGCATGGGCTTGTATTTGTCGAAAATCTATGCTCAACAGTTGGGTGCCACTGTCAGCCTATCTTCTAATGAAGGAGAGGGCACGATTGCCAGCATATTGCTTCCTGTTAAGCCCGTGAATGTGCAGTCTGTTGATTCCAATGTATTATTTGAATCGGAAAAAGATTTCGCCTTAAAGTCAGAATCCGGAGGTAATGATACTGATATCGAATTTTTATCTCGTATCACGACTATCATTGAGGAAGAAATAGAAGATAGTAAGCTGAACGTTACAGAGCTTTGTGAGCGTCATGATATAAACTACAAGCAATTTTATAGGAAGCTTAAGCAACTCACCAATAGCACTCCTTCTGATTTCATTCGCTCCATAAGAATGAAGAAAGCGGCTCTGCTGCTGCAACAACCGGAGTTTAATATATCTGAGATCATGTATATGGTGGGTTACACGAATTCATCTTATTTTTCTAAATGTTTTAAATCAGAATTTGGTTACACACCCATGCAATACCGGGAACGATTACAAAACATACGTGATCGGCGCCGGCAACACTAGCTCTACAATAGAACACTGCAAGCATTCAAATATTATTTGTACTTTTGTGCCATAAATTTCAACAATTAACCCTCATGAGCGATAGTAGATATATGGCACGCGGTGTGTCTGCCTCAAAAGATGATGTGCATAATGCGATTAAGAATATAGATAAAGGTTTATTTCCTAAGGCATTTTGTAAGATTATTCCTGATATTTTAGGCGGCGATCCGGAGTGGTGTAATATTATGCATGCCGATGGTGCCGGAACTAAATCATCATTGGCTTATATGTACTGGAAGGAAACCGGCGATTTGTCGGTTTGGAAAGGTATAGCACAAGATGCACTTATCATGAATATTGATGATTTATTGTGTGTGGGAGCCGTTGATAACATTTTATTATCATCAACAATAGGAAGGAATAAAAATAAGATAACCGGCGAGGTGATTGCTGCCATTATTAGTGGCACTGATGAGTTGTGCGAAGAACTGCGAGAAATGGGGGTTGGCGTTTATCCAACCGGTGGAGAAACTGCAGATGTGGGTGACGTGGTGCGCACAATTATTGTAGATTCAACAGTAACTTGTCGCATGAAACGTGCTGATGTCATTGATGCAAGTACTATTCAAGCCGGTGATGTTATTGTCGGTTTATCATCCGGCGGTCAAGCAACTTATGAGAAAACATATAATGGAGGTATGGGTAGCAATGGTCTGACATCGGCTCGTCATGATGTGTTTGCCAACTATTTGGCTCAAAAATATCCGGAGAGCTTTGATAACGAAGTGCCTGCAGATCTAGTTTACTCGGGAAGTAAAAAACTAACCGATATTGTTGATGGAGTTTCCTTGAATGCCGGAGAGTTAGTACTCTCTCCAACTAGAACCTATGCGCCGGTGATTAAAAAAATATTAGATGCTCATCGTTCAGATATCCACGGTATGGTTCATTGCTCAGGAGGTGCACAAACTAAAGTGCTGCATTTTGTTGATCATGTGCATGTCATTAAAAATAATATGTTCGATTGTCCACCATTGTTTAAGCTCATTCAAGAAGAATCGGGTACAGATTGGGCAGAGATGTATAAAGTTTTTAACATGGGACATCGTATGGAAATTTACGTAAAACCGGAGTTTGCCGATGCAATTATAGCTATTTCAAAATCATTTAATATTGATGCTCAAGTGGTAGGTCGCGTAGAAGCCCATCAGGGTAAGAAACTTACCATTGAATCAGAATTTGGAAAGTTCGAATATTAATCAGACAAAAAAAGACTTAGGCAGTATTAATCAGTTTCTGCCTAAAATACAATATAATCACAGAGAATATGGCAGATTATGGATTATTAGGTAAGGCCGAGGCTATTCAGCATCGTTTTGACGAAGTTGGTCAGCAAATTACAGATCCGGCAACGATGGCGGATATGAAGCGTTACGTAAAATTAAATCAGGAATATCGACAACTGGAGAGTTTGGTAGGTGCATTTAATGAATATCGACAACTAATTGATAATATTAAGTCGGGTGAAGAAATGCTTGCCGAGGAAAGCGATGCAGATATCCGCGAGATGGCAAAAGAAGAAATAGAGCAAAGTAAAGCTCAGCTACCGATTAAAGAACAAGAAATAAAACTGCTTTTAGTTCCTGCCGATCCGGAAGATGCTAAAAATGCCGTGCTAGAAATACGAGCGGGTACGGGTGGTGATGAAGCAAGTTTATTTGCAGGGGACTTATTCCGTATGTACAGTAAGTTCTGCGAGAAGAGAGGATGGCGCATGGAAGTTACCAACATCAGTGAGGGTACTTCAGGCGGATATAAGGAGATTGTGGCTAATGTTACGGGCGAAGGTGTATATGGGGTATTGAAATATGAATCAGGTGTGCATCGAGTGCAACGTGTGCCTCAAACGGAAACACAAGGTCGTGTGCATACCTCGGCAGCTTCTGTGGCAGTACTCCCCGAAGCTGATGAATTCGATATTGAATTGAGAAATGAAGATATCCGCCGAGATGAATTTTGTTCTTCAGGTCCGGGAGGGCAATCGGTGAATACTACTTATTCGGCTATTCGTTTGACTCACATTCCAACAGGCATTGTAGTGCAATGTCAAGATCAAAAATCAAAGTTGAAGAACTTAGATAAGGCTATGGCAGAGCTCCGTACACGTATCTATAATATGGAACATCAGAAATATCTTGATGAGATTGCTTCGAAGCGTAAAACTATGGTATCAACCGGCGACCGTTCGGCTAAGATTAGAACCTATAACTGGCCGCAAGGTCGTGTAACCGACCATCGTATTAATTTAACGATGTATAATCTGCAAGCTATCATAGGTGGTGAAATCGATGAAATTATCGAGAAACTTCAGATTGAAGAAAATGCGGAAAGATTGAAAGAAGCAGAAATTTAATGCACAATAACAGAGATGTGGCACAACCGTGCTCCATCTCTTTTTGTATAGGAAAACTATGAAAAAGAGCTATGTGTATAATGCCGAGATAAGACCCGTCCCGGAAAAGGGCGGAGCTTATGTGGTTTTTCCTCACAATATCAAGGAGGTATTTGGCAGAGGGAGATTAAAAGTTACGGCCTATTTTGATGGTGTAGTATATAAAGGCAGCGTAGTTAATATGGGTGTAAAGAATGATGATGGCAGTGTATGTTATATCATTGGCATTCGCAAAGATATTCAGAAACAAATCGGAAAGCAACCCGGCGATACCATTGAAGTGAAAATTATCCCTGAATTATAAAATAACAAATAGATGAACAGTCAAGAATTATTTGAGCAAATCAAAGCAAAACGCAGCTTTTTATGTGTAGGATTAGATACTGATACTAAAAAAATCCCACAGCACCTGCTACAAGAAGAAGACCCTATTTTTGCTTTTAACAAAGCGATTATTGATGCGACCCAAGATTTATGTGTGGCATATAAACCTAATTTGGCATTTTATGAAAGTCATGGTATTGCAGGATGGCAGGCACTAGATAAGACTGTAAAATATATTCGCGAACATTATCCGGAGCAGTTTATTATAGCCGATGCTAAGCGCGGAGATATTGGTAATACATCAACGATGTACGCACGTGCTTTCTTTGAGAATATGAATTTCGATTCGGTAACTGTTGCACCATACATGGGTGAAGATTCCGTAAAACCATTCATGACTTACAAAAATAAATGGGTTATCTTATTAGCCCTGACATCAAATAAGGGAGCTTTCGATTTCCAATTCAAAAAAGATGCTGAAACCGGTGATCAACTGTTCGAAACCGTGTTGAAAATTTCTCAACAATGGGGAACTACCGATAATCTCATGTATGTAGTGGGGGCAACAAAGGCGGAGAACCTAGAAAATATTAGAAAGATAGTGCCTAATCACTTTCTTCTAGTTCCCGGAGTGGGAGCACAAGGAGGAAGTTTAGAGGAAGTGGCTAAGTACGGTATGAACGATCAATGCGGATTGCTTGTGAATTCTTCTCGTGGTATTATTTATGCTTCTGATGCAGAGGACTTCGCACAAGCAGCTAGAAATGCCGCAAACACGGTTCAGTTAGATATGGAAGAGTTGCTACTAGAAGCCGAGTTGCTTTAAAAATCCATTTAAAATAAAATAGAAGTCTAAGCTTGTGAATATTCAGGAGCTTAGACTCCTATTTTAAATAACCTTCTGTTCAGGCCCTTACAGCTCGTAAATTTTAGTGGACTTATGCCTATAGGTTAAATCGATGTTGTACTGATTAACGAGCTTTCTAAAAGCATACATAGCCACTTCGGGGCTGTTGTTCTCAGCTGATAAGTGACTGAGAAGTATGGTGTGAAGATTCTCTCCTGCATATTGTTCCACAAGCTCTACAGCTTGTTCATTAGAAAGGTGTCCTTTATTTGATTGCACGCGTTCTTTCAAGTGGTTCGGATAAGGACCATTCCAAAGCATTTCGGTATTATAGTTTGCCTCTAAAAAAACAAATTCACATTGAGAAAACTCTTGTTGTGTTTTTTCATCAGCTATACCTAAGTCGGTTATCACGCCAATGTGTCGGTTGTTATATACCACTCGAAAGGAACAGCCGTCGGCAGCATCGTGTTGTTTGGAGAATGCATGTATTTCAAAATTACCTATTTGAAATGTGCTGTCGGCTTCAAACCATTTTACAACAAACGGACGTATTGCTTTTCGACTCGCATTATAAGTGGCCTTGGTCATGTAGGCTGGTATGTTTAGCTGCTTACTGAGTACCCTCGCGCCGCGGGCATGATCGCTGTGTTCATGGCTAATTAAAATGGTTTTAACGCTGTGTGGATTAATGCCTAATTCTTGCATGCGAACTTGCAGCTGGCGAGAGCTCAAACCTGCATCAATTACAATAGCTTCTTCTTCTGTGCCAATATAGTAGCAATTTCCATTGCTACCCGATGCTATGGCACATACCTTAAGTTTGCTCATTCCCGGCCTCCATGAATTGAGCTAATAAATCGCTTGTAGTGATATTATCATTGGTAATGATATAACGTGCTTTTAAATAAGATGGTCGCCGATTTACTAACATGTCATTTACTAAACCTATTAATTCCTCTTTGCTCTTTCCTTTTACCAACGGTCGTTCATTTCCCGATTTATGTAATCGTTCCACTAAAATCTCCGGGCTAATATCCAAGAAAATACAAGCACCGGTGCGATTCATGATATCAATATTATCGAAGAAACATGGAACGCCGCCGCCGGTAGCTACCACAATATCTTCATATTCTGACACTTCTTTCAGGCATTCGTGTTCTTTCTTACGGAAATCATCTTCTCCATGTTCCTCGAAAATTTGAGAAATAGTTTTAAAATGCTTAGCCTCTATGAATTTATCTAAATCGATAAAATTCAAACCTAAAACTTCGGCGAGCTCTCTTCCTAGAGTAGTTTTGCCGCATCCCATATATCCAACTAAGTATATTCTCATCGTTTAATCGAATAGTGATGTTTGTCCCGATGATTTGTCGCCTTCATCCTTTGGGCGTTCTACTTCAAATGGGACATCGTTATTAATTTCATTTGAATTATCTTCCTCCGGCTCTTTATCGCTATCTTCTCCTATCTCTTCGGGTGTTGTTTCTACAATTGAAGCAATTTCATAAGTTGACAATCGTTTGCCTCGCGCTTTGTATGACTTAACGCCGATGAAGTTCGCAGCATCAACTTCTTCTGCCGGACGAGTTTCATTCTTGCCTCCAAAGATAATTTTAAATTGTGGATTCTCAGCCCAACTTATGCAAAGAACTCTGTTTTCTTCATTTTCTCCAATAAAGCTGACTCGTTTGTCGAGCGTTTCATCTGCATTAAATCGTTTGAGATAATAGTAATTCTGATCAGCATCAAAGAATATAACGGTCAGTATTTTGCCGGGAACTTTCTTAGCTAACTGTTCCACATCGGTTTCAAAATGATTACTCAAATCAAAGTTATAGAGCTGAAAATCGCCATTCCGGTAGAAGGCAATAATCTGATCATCTCCTTGAAACTCACCTAAGAATTCACCCCTTCCATCAGAGTTTAGACGAAGAATATCTTTGTCAAACCAAATTTTTCTACCACCGAGTGTCGATACTCCTTTTTCTTTAAGCGTCATACGATAAATATCTACCTTAGATAAGATATTTCCCATGCTAGCTCTCCCTTTAATAGCCAGTGTGCTAAAATCAAGATCGAAAAACATACGCTTCATTCTTGCCTGAGGCTTTAGTGTTATTTTTAGTATTTCAGCTTCGCCATTGGGGTTTGCACTGAAGTAGTGTATTTTCGATCCTTTTTCCCCTTTGGTAAGATTATACTCTTTATCGCGGGTTACTCCGGTCACGGCAAAACGTTTCATATAATAGAATCCTTGTTTTCCGTTCCGATACACTACATTGTAAATTGTTCGTTTATCGTTTCGCTTAAACACAGCTACGTGTAGAATATTTTTTCCGATGAAAGCTTTTTCGCTGATGCGAGTAATAAAATAAGTACCGTCTTTTCTGAATATAATGATGTCATCTATGTCTGAACAGTCGCAAATATACTCAGACTTTCTAAGGCTTGTACCCATGAAGCCTTCTTCGTAATCAACATATAATTTAGCATTCGTAACTACCACTTTGGTGGCCTCGATATTTTCAAAATTTCTAAGTTCGGTCTTACGTCCTCTTCCTTTACCATATTTTGCTTTAATATTTTCATAATAGCTAATGGCGAAAGAAATGATATGCTCAATGTTATAGTTAATCTCTTTTATTTCTTCTTGAATGCCTTTGATGATATTATCTGCCTTGTCCGAATTAAACTTCAAAATACGAGCCATTTTAATTTCCATCAACTTTAAAATATCATTGCGAGTAATTTCTCGAATTAGCTTAGGTTTCCAAGGGGCCAAGCGCTTGTCAATATGCGACACAGCAGCATCCATATCGGCAGCTTGTTCAAATTCTTTATCTTTATAGATACGTTCTTCAATGAATATCTTTTCTAAAGAAGCATAATGGAGCTGATTCTCCAATTCTCCGCGACGAATCTCAAGTTCCAATTGAAGCAGATCAACTGTTTGATTGGTATTCCTGCGCAAGATATGGCTGACTCCCAGGAATGCAGGTTTATCGCTGTCGATGACGCAGGAATTTGGAGATATAGAAACCTCACAATCGGTGAATGCATAAAGTGCATCGATCGTTTTATCGGAAGATACGCCTGTAGCTAATTGTACTAAGATTTCTACTTTGTCGGAAGTGTTGTCATCAATATGTTTAATCTTAATCTTGCCCTTATCATTTGCTTTAATGATAGATTCAATTAAGCTACTTGTTGTTTTTCCGAATGGGACTTCGGTAATAACTAATGT
Organism: Mangrovibacterium sp.; assembly: GCA_047975205.1. Classification (GTDB taxonomy): domain Bacteria; phylum Bacteroidota; class Bacteroidia; order Bacteroidales; family Prolixibacteraceae; genus JBKEDC01. The sequence goes on from JBKEDC010000030.1 coordinate 10,706, forward strand.
TTTATTGTCTTGTTTTTCAATCTTTGCACGCACTTTAACGGCTCCGCCACGAACACCGTCGTTGTAACGAGAAATATCGGCAGATCCTCCTGTTGGGAAATCCGGATATATGATAAACTCCTTGCCTTTAAGGTGAGCTATAGATGCATCTACTAACTCTATGAAATTATGAGGTAATATCTTTGAAGCTAACCCTACGGCTATACCTTCAACTCCCTGAGCTAACAATAAAGGGAATTTTACCGGCAACGTAATAGGCTCTTTATTTCTACCGTCATAGGAAAGTTTCCACTCAGTGGTCTTAGGGTTGAACACCACATCTAAAGCAAATTTTGTAAGCCGAGCTTCAATGTATCTCGGAGCTGCAGCACCGTCTCCGGTAAGTAGATTCCCCCAATTGCCCTGCGTATCTATTAATAAGTCTTTTTGCCCCAATTGCACTAAAGCATCTCCAATAGATGCATCTCCATGAGGGTGATACATCATAGTCTGTCCAATAATATTTGCCACTTTAGTGTATCTGCCATCATCCATGGAACGCATAGCATGAAGAATGCGACGTTGAACAGGTTTGAGCCCATCATTTACGTAAGGCACAGCACGTTCTAAGATTACGTAAGATGCGTAATCTAAAAACCAAGTTTCATACATACCGGATAAGTATGTGATTTTCTCGTTTTGTTCTAACTTGGTCGGTTCGTTTTGTAATTCTTCTGTCATAGGTCTAGCTTGTGGCTTTCAATTGTTCATCATCATCTTGCTCCACGTATAGGTTTTCAATAATAAATTCCTGACGCTGAGGTGTGTTTTTTCCCATAAAGAAGGTAAGCATATCGGCAACCGATTCGTGCTTTTTCATAGTTACGGGTTCTAGTCTGATATTCTCACCAATAAAGTTCTTAAATTCATCGGGAGATATTTCACCCAGACCTTTGAACCGAGTGATTTCAGATGTTTTTCCGCACTCGTTAATGGCGTTTATGCGCTCTTCATCGGAGTAACAGTAGAATGTTTTCTTTTTATTTCGTACTCTAAATAAAGGAGTTTGGAGAATATATAAATGTCCTTTTTTGATTAAGTCGGGGAAGAACTGTAAGAAAAAAGTAATGAGTAGTAAGCGAATATGCATCCCATCTACATCGGCATCGGTAGCAATAATTACTTTATTGTATCGTAAATCGTCAATGCTTTCTTCAATGTTTAACGCAGCTTGCAAGAGATTAAATTCCTCATTTTCATATACCACTTTTTTAGTTAATCCATAAGAATTTAGCGGTTTCCCCCTTAAACTAAAAACAGCTTGCGTGTTTACATTGCGCGACTTTGTAATGGAACCACTTGCAGAATCACCTTCGGTAATAAAAATGCTGGATAAACCTTCTTCATCTTTATTGGTGTTGTAGTGCACGCGACAATCACGTAACTTTTTATTATGTAAGCTTACTTTTTTGGCTCGTTGGCGGGCTAACTTCTTAATACCCGACATAGCTTTGCGCTCTCGTTCGGAGTCTTGAATACGTTGGAGCATGGCTTCGGCAATTTCCAGATTTTTGTGGAGGAAATTGTCTAGCTCCTTAGTCATAAAATCGATTACATGTGAGCGAACAGTCGGACCGTTGGGTCCTATATCGCGCGATCCCAGTTTTGTTTTTGTTTGCGATTCGAACACCGGTTCTTCCACTCTGATGGCTATTGCGGCCACAATAGCCTGACGAACATCTGACGGGTCAAAATCTTTTTTGTAAAATTCACGAGCTACTTTTACGATAGCTTCTCTAAATGCTAATAAGTGCGTCCCTCCTTGTGTAGTGTGTTGCCCGTTCACAAAAGAGTAATAACCTTCGCCATATTGGTTGCCGTGTGTTATGGCAATTTCAATATCATCACCCTCTAAATGAATAATAGGGTATAATGGATTAGAGTCTAGATTATCCTCCAACAAATCTCTTAGTCCGTGTTTACTTTTGAATTTTTCACCATTGCACACAATACTTAAGCCACGATTTAAAAACGAATAGTTTTTCATCATGGTCTCCACGTAATCGCTGCGATAATGATAATTCTTGAAAATTTCGCCATCAGGAATAAAAGAAACCTCTGTACCGTTAGCTTCCAATGTGGCAACGATTTCTTTGTCTGCTACTACATTTCCTTGCGAAAAATGTATTTCCTTCACTTCACCGTCTCGGAATGAGCGAACGATAAATGTTGAGGAAAGCGCATTTACGGCTTTGGTACCTACGCCGTTTAATCCAACTGATTTTTGAAAGGTTTTGGAATCATATTTAGCTCCGGTATTCATCTTAGAAACAACATCCTTAACCTTGCCTAATGGAATACCTCTACCATAGTCTCGCACCACAACAAGATCATCGCCTACTGTAACTTCAATTTTGGTACCGATACCGATGCCTTTCCCCATGGAGAACTCATCGATAGAATTATCGATAACTTCTTTAAGGAGTACGTAGATACCGTCGTCGGCAGACTTTCCGTCTCCCAGTTTACCGATATACATGCCGGGACGAAGCCGAATATGTTCCTGCCAATCTAGGGTTCTAATAGAGTCTTCACTGTAATTTGTGGTCATATTACTTTTTTAAGGGGAGATGCTACCTTGCAAAAGTAATGAAAAATGATAAGATTTTCAATTGGTTGATTTTAACTTGCGTATGATCTTAGTTTTTCTTTTTGAGGCAACGATATGGAGCTGGTCTTTTCTTTTTCGGATTTTTTATATGCTATCCAAATCTCATGTAAATATTCCTTTTTTATGAAAAAAGAAAGCAGAGTTAGTTGCAGTTGATTAATATTAATTGAATCATGGCTAACAAAACAAATTTAATCGACCGTGGCAATATTATTATTTGCAACTTTGTGCAACACTAATTTATTTCCAAATGCATTCAAAGCATTTCTTTAGAACAACCAATTTTTTGGCATTTGCAGCTTGTTTACTATGGTCTTCGGCTTTTGTAGGCATTAAAATAGGCTTGAATTACCAAACACCGATTCAATATGCCGGATTTCGTTTTACTCTGTCGGGTTTATTCTTGTTTATTTATTTTGGAAATGCTCGGCAATACTGGGCTCAAGTAAAAGAAAACTGGAAATTCTTATTGCTAATGACCTTTGTTCAAACCGTACTGCAATACGTATTCTTTTACACGGGTATCAATATGCTTCCGGCATCTATTTCTGCTATGATAGTGGGAGCATCGCCGTTGTTTGCAGCCTTACTGTCGCATATTATGATGAGCAATGATAGAATAACAGCGAGAAAAATAATTAGTCTTTTAATAGGACTGTTAGGTGTAGCAGTTATCAGTTTCTCGAAAGAAAGCCATGATTCAAATCAGAAAGTTAGTTTGTTAGGCATTCTTATCCTTTTAATGAACGGTATAATTGCCGGATATTCTAATGTGCTTGTCGCAAAACATAAGAGCAACTTAAATCCGATTGTCTTAGGTTCGTCAACGCTATTTACCGGAGGATTATTATTAGCCGGTTCTTCTATTGCGGTAAAAGGAATTACGCTGACTAGCCCTACAATGGCTTATTGGGGAGCATTACTCTGGCTCTCGGTTTTATCGGCAGTGGCCTTTGCTATTTGGTATTCACTGCTTCGCCGACCGGAAGTAAAAGTATCAGAACTGAACATGTGGAAATTTCTAATTCCGGTAGCAGGAGCTATCTTATCATGGATTATTCTACCCGAGGAAAAGCCTCAATTGGTAGCTGTTATGGGCATGCTGTTAATTGTAATATCCCTTTTTATTCAAGGAAGATCAAGGCATTAGTTGCTATTAAACCATTGATAGGCAAGAGAATTAATTGCTTGATTTTATGTTAAAAAGTTCTGTCATACGTGAACAGGAATGACATTTTACATTATTTTTGTAACATGAGAATAAAAATAGCTCTTTCCATATCCTTTTTCTTGATGGCTTTGGTGTCAGAGGCACAGCTTTCAGCCGAGAACTACGGTAAAAAGAACGTGATGTATTTGGCTCCGCGTGTAATGACCGGATATATACTGCAAAGCAATGATTTTCTAAAAGGTGCAAATAATCATAATTCACCTATTAATTGGTACAATTCACAAAGTTTGGCTGTGGCAGTGCAAACAACAGGGAATAAAGAATGGCATCATGTGTTGAATTTCCCTTACTACGGAGGAGCTGTATATACAGCAGGATTTCCTCAAGATAATGAAATGGGGCGACCTATTGCTATTTACGGCTTTATGGGAATTCCGTTAAAGCGAACTGATAAACACGTCTTTGGTTACGAGCTAGGCTTCGGTATTGCTACAAATTGGGACAGATACGACCCGATTACGAATGCAAATAATATAACGATTGGTTCTACAACAACGGTTTATATTGGGGCAAACTTGTTTTGGTCGTGGGAGATTGCACCTAAGTTTGATTTAAAAACGGGTCTCGGTTTTACCCACTTCTCTAACGGGGCAATGCGTAAGCCGAATAAAGGACTTAATTTAGTTGCTCCTTTTGTTGAGCTAGGCTATCGTTTTAACGAAATGCCCGAGCTGGTTCGTGAAGTTCCTCCCAAATATAAGAAACATCAAGAAATCGCGATGCACATGAGTTATAGCAGAAAGCAAGAAGAATATAAAAGCTCTGTAAAAGGAGTACATTCTACTCTCGGAACCTTTGATTCCTATAACTTCTCGGCTGCATATTTAAAGCAAACTACTTGGAAAAATAAGTTTGGTGGAGGAATAGATTTAAGCTATGACATGCAAGGAGGTCTAAAAACAAGCGAGAATGATTTAGGCGAGGTCGAGCTTCATCAAGGTAATTCCTTTGCTGATAGATTTGTATTAGGGGTATATGGCACCTATGAATTTGTCATTAATCGACTATCTTTAGCATCTTCATTGGGAGCCTATGTGTATCGGCACAAGGCTGTTGATGCAACTCCTGTAGTTTATCAACGTATCGGATTAAAATACCATTTCGGGAACGATATTTATATGGGTATATTAGTTCGAGCCCACAATTTCTCGGTGGCTGATATGATTGAATGGTGCGTGGGCTATCGTATAAAATGGTAATACTTATTTGAAAAACAGACAAGAGCTTTTAAAGCTGATGACATATTCTTTGAATTGACTAATAAAATCTTGACCAAGATTTCCATATACATTTTCATTTAGACTATTGGCATCTATTGTTAAACGAATATGTTTTAGCTTGGCCTGATTGTCGTTAACTGATAGATTGATTTTTTTGAGCACATAGCCCTTATTTTCACTATAGCCCCCAACACTTCCGGTGCTGAAGGTCTGCAATGTATATTTCTTGTTTATTTCACCTTTATATTTTTCATAATAACGAGGATACAAACTACTTAAATTAGCTCCGGTATCAAAATGGAAAGCTAAAGGAACATCATCGCATTTGACTTCTATAATGGGAGTCAATCCATCTAAAGCTAAATTCTTATTAGCGTATGCTCCCGCTTCTTTAGGTATAAATAGGGTGTTATTCTGATTGACGTGTATTTCCTTTAAAGCTCGAATAACAGGAAACCCGATAATACCTTTAATTTCATAATCTGTAGAAGCGAAACGGAGGTCTTCGTCATCGAAAATAATAAACACAGCATTTTTAATACTTATTTCGCCAATATTCAGTTTAGGAATAACAGCTAAGTCGCTGTTTACTTTCTTTCCCGTGGCGGTAGTTGTTTGGAAATTGACATCCATAATATTCAGCTTCAACTTTTTAGCCACAGAACGCTGTAAGACTGAAAAATTAGCCCCGGTATCGAAAACTAAAGACTCCTGATACTGATTAATTTGAGTATCAACGAGATGAAGACCGGATTTATCGGTGGTGAAATTTATAAACACATCGGAATCTTGTTCGATATCTTGCTTGGGAGTATTCATTAGAGCTTCCCATATTTTTTCAGAGTTGCAATAATTTTGATAGCTCTCAGAATCCATCTTATTCTTATAAGTAGATGTTATAAATTTTCCTGTTTGCCATGCATCTTGATATTGAAATAAGTGAATATAATTTTGTTGCTGAATAGATAAGATACCTAGCATATCTTCCGGAGAAATTGTTCCTTCGGGAAATTTCAGTAACTGGATAATCTTTTTATTAGATTCTTCAGGAGCATTGAATGCAGCATCGATGTAAGCTCCGAAAAATAAAGAATAGCTGGACGGAAGCTTTCGCTCGTTGTTCTCATAAATTTTCCGCAAATCGAAATATTGTTTGTGGCTGAGCTTGTCGAATAATCGCTCAATGAGTTGGTTGGTAGAATAATTATTTTGTGCCTTTGCACCAAACGAATAAAGACAAAAAATGGCAATGAGCGTATTTCTGAAGAAAGTATGCATAGTTAGTGTGTGAATTGTCGGTTTATAATTGCGCTACAAATAAACGAAATAAGATGATAAAACGAAAAACCCCGAAGTAGCGCGTACTCCGGGGAAAATCAAAAATCAACTAACTATGATATCGTTCAGAAACTTTATCCCAATTAATTAAGCTGAAAAATGCTTTAATATAATCGGGACGCCTATTCTGATAGTTCAGGTAATAAGCATGTTCCCATACATCAAGCCCAAGAATGGGAATTCCACGCTTTGTCTCGGTATCCATCAAAGGGTTATCTTGATTTGCAGTTGATGAAACGAATAAACTGTCACCTTGTTTTATCAACCAAGCCCAACCCGATCCAAAACGAGTAGCGGCAGCATTGGCAAAGGCTTCCTTGAAAGCATCGAATGAACCAAAAGCCTTTTGAATCTTTTTAGCCAACTCATCTTTCGGAGTATTTGCTCCCCCCGGAGTTAATATATCCCAAAACAGAGAATGATTATAAAAACCTCCGGCATTATTTCTAATGATGACCGAATGTTTGGAAATATCGGAAAGAATCGATTCTATACTTTCCCCATCAAGAGGAGTGCCACTTATGGCATTATTTAAATTAGTCAAGTAAGCGGCATGATGTTTCGTATGGTGAATTTCCATAGTTCGGGCATCGATTGCAGGTTCCAGCGCATGGTATGCGTATCCTAATTCAGGTAATTTGAATGACATAGCTTTTGTTTTTAATTGGTGTATGTTTATCCTAAAACCCGAAATAGTAGCTTAAAGTTTATTTATTCCAAATGAAAATAGATGAATTAAATTGATTGTTCATCGAAGTTTTATATGAGAAATAGCATAAACTGCAATGTAATTATATATTAATTAATTTTAAATATTATTTTTATGTTCTAATAAAAACAACATGAACAAGAAGATACTTTTGGTAATGCTTTTAATGGGTTGCGTTTGCGCTGTTAAAGCAGATAATAAAGAGAAATTTGATTTTAAATTTTATGGTTTTGTGCGAAATGATTTTTATTCCGATTCTTATAAAGGTTTAGATATTGCTCAAGACAACTTTTACTTAGTACCGCTTTATGTTGGAGTTGATGCTAATGGCAAAGATATTAACAAAAATCAGAGTTCAAATCTAACGGCATTAACTACTCGTCTTGGATTTAAAATAAGTGGGTTGGAAGTATTTAAAGCTCGCACATCGGCGGTTATAGAAACTGATTTTGCCGGAATTACGAAAGAACATGCCAATTTACTCCGTATCCGATTGGCTTATATTGATATGAGGTGGGAGAAACTTCGCCTGCGAGTGGGGCAAGATTGGCACCCGTATTGGGCAGACGGATTATTTCCGACAGTGGCATCGTTTAACACCGGAGCACCCTTTATGGCTATAAATCGTTCGCCGCAAGTGCGGTTAGATAGCTATTGGGGTAATTTCTCTGTAGGAATAGCGGCTCTTTATGAAAACCAATTTACTTCGAAAACCTTTGATAATGCTACTTATTTATCAGATAATCACGCACAGCGTAACGGCGGTTTACCTGAATTTTCAATATTTATTTCTCAAAAAATAAAAAAATGGGATTTGGGCATAGCGGCAGAGACAAAACGCATACAACCTCGAAACACAACTTCAGGAACAGATGGTAAAGTTTATCGTTCCGATGATTATCTCATGAGCTATTCGTCTTCCTTATTGCTTCGTTATAAGTCAGAAAAATTAATATTTACAGCTCGTTCTTTCTATGGACAAAATATGACACACCTCACGATGCTTGGAGGATACGCCGTATCGTCGCATGATGAGCTTACCGGAGCAGAAACATATACAAACTATAATAGCGTGACGGCTCTTATGAATATCGTGTATGGCGAAAAATGGCAGGTAGGTGCTTTTGGCGGTTACGGTAAAAATCTAGGCACTTCTGATGCCATATATAACGATGCCGGAAATATGCTCACAGCCGGTTTATTGCCTAATGTTATGAATAATTGGCGCTCATCAGTGCACGTGGCGTATAATGTGAAGAATATTCGTTTAATGCTGGAATACGAACTAACAGAAGCAAGCTATGGCATCGGAGAAATTGACTTTTCAAATGGTTTGTATAGAGATACTCATAATACATTGAATAATAGAGTATTATTATCAATGATTTATTCCTTTTAGAAATTATTGAGCTAAAAGAACCCTTTTTATGATTGATAATGAAGATAAATAGCCGTTGTTCACGCTATTCTTTCTCAAGAAATAGGTGAAATTATACATCGGCTTGTTTTATCCTGCTGAGAATTAGCACAGCCAAGAATAATTGATACTTTAATTAAAAGAGAAAGAATACTCAGCGGATAAATCGAAGCTGTATTTGTTGAAGAAAAGCCTAAAATAATTTAATCGATTACGGGTTAGCTTCATCTGTTGCGAAAGACGAGAATGAATCCAATCCTGATGCGTTTATTTTTGCAGCTATTTCTTAATCGTCAAAAAACTGTCATATCTAAAAAACAAGCTGTCATACTTTAGGCTGACAAACTGACATGAAAAATCTTTGGTACAGTTTTAGCATTAATCGTCAATAAAGAAACAAAATATTTAAAACAGATAAATCACATCAAAATGGCAGATTTAAAAGGAAAGATTCTGGCAGGAAAAATTTTAGTTTTACCTCAGGCAGCCGAAACAAAAACAGCTAGTGGAATTATTATTCCGGACTCAGCAAAAGAAAAGCCCCTAGCCGGGAAAGTAGTTCTTACCGGTGCCGCTAAAAAAGACGAACCAATGGAAATTGCGGTCAATGATACGGTATTCTACGGAAAATATGCGGGAACAGAATTAAATATCGATGGTGTAGACTATCTTTTACTTTCTCAAACCGATGTGCTCTACATCTCATAATTTATCAATTACATTGAAATAATATAAAGCATAAGAAAATGGCAAAAGAAATAAAATTCAATATAGAAGCTAGAGACGGCTTAAAGAAAGGCGTTGATGTACTAGCTGATGCAGTAAAAGTAACTCTAGGTCCTAAGGGACGAAATGTAGTTATCGAAAAATCGTTTGGAACTCCTCACATTACTAAAGACGGAGTGTCGGTAGCTAAAGAAATCGAGCTTTCAGATCCTTATGAAAATATCGGTGCTCAAATGGTTAAAGAGGTTGCCAGTAAAACGGGTGATGATGCCGGTGATGGTACTACGACTGCTACTGTGTTAGCCCAAGCAATTGTGAACGTCGGTTTGAAAAACGTAACTGCCGGTGCAAATCCAATGGATTTGAAAAAAGGTATTGATAAAGCTGTAACTAAGGTTGTAGAATGTATTAAATCAACAGCTCAAAACGTAGGCGACGACTTTAATAAAATCAAACAAGTAGCTAAAGTATCGGCCAATGGCGATGATAAAATCGGTTCATTGATAGCTGAAGCTATGGAAAAAGTGAAAACAGAAGGCGTTATTACAGTTGAAGAAGCTAAAGGGACAGATACTTATGTTGATGTAGTAGAAGGTATGCAATTCGATCGTGGATACATTTCGCCATACTTTACAACAAACACGGAAAAAATGAATGCAGAGTTGGAAAATCCATTCATCCTTATTCATGATAAGAAAATCAGCACCATGAAGGAACTGCTTCCTGTATTGGAGCAAACAGCTCAAACAGGTCGTCCCCTAATGATTATTGCTGAAGATGTTGACGGCGAAGCGCTAGCTACTCTAGTGGTAAACCGATTGCGAGGCTCATTGAAAGTGTGTGCTGTAAAAGCTCCGGGATTTGGCGACCGCAGAAAAGAAATGTTGCAAGACATCGCTGTCCTAACCGGAGGTGTGGTTATTACCGAAGAAACAGGAATGCAATTAGCAGATACTACATTAGAACATTTAGGTCAAGCTGAAAAAGTAACCGTCGATAAAGAAAATACAACTATTGTGGCAGGTGCCGGCGATCAGCAAGCTATTGATGCTCGCGTAAACATGATTAAATCGCAAATTGAATCTTCAACATCAGACTACGATAAAGAAAAACTGCAAGAACGTTTGGCTAAATTAGCCGGAGGAGTTGCTGTTCTTTATGTTGGTGCAGCTTCAGAAGTAGAAATGAAAGAGAAAAAAGATCGCGTAGACGATGCTTTGTGCTCAACTCGTGCTGCTGTTGAAGAAGGTATTGTTCCCGGAGGTGGTGTGATGTATATTCGCGCTATCGATGCATTAGAAGGACTAACCGGAGATAACGAAGATGAAACAACAGGTATTGAAATAGTTCGCCGTGCAATTGAGGAGCCTTTACGTCAGATTGTGGCCAATTCTGGCAAAGAGGGTGCCGTTGTGGTGCAAAAAATTCGCGAAGGGAAAGGAGATTTCGGTTATAATGCGCGTATCGATGAATACCAAAATTTATTAGAAACAGGTGTTATTGATCCGGCTAAAGTAACACGCGTAGCTTTGGAAAATGCAGCCTCTATCGCAGGTATGTTATTAACTACAGAGTGTGTGTTAGTAAATGAAAAAGAAGAAAGTGCTGCAGCTCCTGCTATGCCTCCAATGGGCGGTATGGGCGGCATGATGTAATGCAGTTCTAAGATTAATTATTTGATATTTAAAAGACGCTTCCCAAAAAGGAGAAGCGTCTTTTTTATAGTTTAAATCTTCTTAATAAGAATACTTGCTACAAGAATCTTTATCTGATTATGCTACCTTAGCTTGAACTCGAATAAAAAATCAAATGTTCATATGAATAGTAAGCAAATTATTTTTAAACCCATATTTGTCGAAGATGCTCCCATCTTAATTGAGTTAGCCCGAGAGACTTTCTATGATCAGTTTATATCAGTGAATACGGAAAAAGATATGCAATATTATTTAGGTGAGAGCTTCAGCTTAGATAAAATTATTGATGAAATAAGAAATGTAGATTCTATTTTTTATTTCGCAGAATTAGGTGGGGAAAAGATCGGATATTTAAAACTAAATAAGAATAAAGCTTCGGACTCTACTGTTGCCCATAATACTCTAGAAATAGAACGCTTATACTTGTGCAAGAAATATACAAGTCAAGGGATTGGACAGCAGCTTATGGACAAAGCACTATCTGTTGCCATGCAGCAAGGAGTGTCGTCTGTTTGGCTAGGGGCTTGGGAAAATAACAAGCGAGCTCAGTCCTTTTATAGACGTAATGGTTTCAAAGCTATTGGTCATCATATTTTCATGATTGGCAGTAACTCACATAATGATCTCATACTTCAGAAAAAGTTTTATTAGTAGATGCCGTTTAGTAAATGATTCTCTCTCTTTGCGAATAATTGGGATAGTGCTAAATTTCACAAAGAAATGTATTCTGCACTTTCTTACCTTCTGTAATTACTGCAAAATTAAAAATTTTCAAGTCTAGACAGAGTTGTGTTTACAGTCTCAAAAAAACATTAATTCATCAACTGTGTCAAATTTATATTTGTCTAATCCTGTAACACTTTTTTTAAGATGAGACAACAATGCTTCCTTGTGAAGAAGCACACAAGGAAGCATTGTCATTATGAAGTTTATTAGTCTTCAATCTTTTGAAATATATCATCCCATCCAGCACTCCCTTCACTGGTATCCGGCTTATATCCGGTAAATTCTCTGGCTCTAATTATTATGTCACCTTTATCGGCTTTTATTTTCCAAGATCCGTTGGTATAAAGTGTCCCATTAACAGTAATTGTGTCCTTTGTAAATCCGGGCTTTGAGTAGAAATAGGCATTAGTTCCGATAGTCAAATCTTTTTCAAATATTGTGTTTGTTTTCCCTGATGCAAATCGAGCCTCACACCCGTCGCCAATGATAGAACCGGAACCCGCACTATCTCTGACTGTTATTACAGCATGAGGAACGGAAGTACCACTCCGAGGCTGGAAAATGGCCGGATTTCCGGCATTATCTTTTTGTAAGATAAGAGTGCCATCAATTACAGAGTTATTATAAAGAGATACTCGTCCTCCATACTGGAATATACTGCCATCAATTAGAGCATCATTCTTTAAATCAGCTTGTCCATAAGACAAAATATCTCCCCTAACTTCAGTTGATGCTGATCTGAGATATCCACCTTTTTCAATGTTGATAGAAGATAATTTTGTATCGAAGATTTCGTCACCAGTGAAATCCCCATAAATGTTCATTGTTACAATCGCATTTTCTGTGATAGTGAAAGTGCCTCTGATATCTATAATTCCTCCAAAATGGATGTTTGTACCATCATAAGTTTCATAGTTGTGGTCTGATGAAATTAGTCCCCAATAACTCCCATCACTTATCCATTGATCCATTGTATTCTCATCGTATGCTAAATAGTGGCTAGGAGTCTTGTAGTAGCTATCATGAGCGGTTTCGTATTTTAACACAGTCATTCCATTAATGCCCGATGCAACGAATAAGTAGTCATTGGTTGCATATACATCATTAGGAGATCCTTCTAGTATAATTCCTCCTTTGCATGGATAATAGAGACTAGAGACAGGGTTGGATAGGTGTTCGGAATAACCTCCACCGCTGATGGGATTGACACGATGGAACATTACTCCGTTTGAGCCTTCAGCTATTACAATGAATGAATCACGAAATGAGGTGACAGCATTAGCCTCCTGGTCTATATCAATGTTTGTGTAATTATTTTTAACGTTTGCTATCTCTCCGTGTGAGGTTGTTAAATCTTCAGAGAAAACAGCTACTCCATTTTTGCCTAACGAAACCATGGGATATATACCCTGATAAAAACCAATCAGCCTTTGGGCTCCGACATTATCATCCATAGAAACCGGTACCGATACTCCCCCTAATTTGGTGAGTTGGTCGCCTGCCATCCAATACACGTTGCCGCCGGAATTTATACCTACCGCCCTACCATCGGTAATAGGTAGATTTTCCGCTATGGACATATTGTCAGCCAAATTATATTCCATCACATATCCGCCTTCAGAGCCAGAAATGACAGCAAGCTTATCGCCTCTTACGGCAACATCCTTGGTAACGCTGCTAGGTACATCTGTTAACGTAAAAGGAACATCTATCTCCGGGGTCTGTAATTTACTAAGGTTGAATGAAAGCAAAACAGCTCCCGAGTTTAGCTCGTGGTTTGGATTAGCTTCATTCCACTTATCTTTATTGGCTGCACCCGCTACAAATAAAGCTGTATCATTAAGTGCTAATTGATAAAAGTCGATATCTTTTACTTCCACCGTTTTTATGATCTTGACATTATCGGGGTCAGACATGTCTAGTACATCAACGTACCCATGATATGAAGCCTCAGTCACAGTACCATCGCTTTCGATATCTCCAATATTCGAAGCATCTTTTGTGCCATACGCAATGTACGCATATTGAGAACCGTCATATAGCACCCCATTGGCTTGTTGTTTAGTGTCTGTATTCTCCGGAGAACGAACTTTTCCATTATAAAAGAATGGCATCACTAAAGGTGGCTTAATTACTTCTTTCTTATTCTGCTTAGTTTTTTGAGTATTCTCTACTTTTTGAGTAACGGGTTTTCCATTATCGGAGTTGTCAACTCGATCTCCACTGTCAACAACTCCTGCAGTAAGACTATCGTTGTCATTATTAGAATTATCATTAGTAAGCTCATTCTTACATGAAAAGTTGATGGCGCAAAGGAGCACAAATGCTCCAATAAAATGCTTTCTCATAAGTTTTATTTTTTAGTTTATTGATGCAAAAATAATATCAATAATAAAAATAACTCATACGTTAATGTATGTTGTGATTTTTTATAACGATTGTGTGTGGGTTGATTATATTGTCTCATCCTGAAGAAGCGTTACAACAATAATTTATTTATGGAATCAAATTATCGTAAACGTACACAAAAGAACTATCCTATGAGTTTGAAACTTCAAATAGTTCAAGAAGTTGAATCCGGGACATTGTCGCAGAAAGCAGCAAAACACAAGTATGGCATACAAGGAGATGCTACAATCAGAGTTTGGTTAAAAAATATGGTAACTTTGACCGGGAGAATAAAATATCAGCACCCATGCCAAAAACACCAGAACAAAGGATAATGGAGCTAGAGTCAGCTCTTGCCTTAGAGAAGAAAAAGAATAAGCGTTTGGAAAAGGAAGCCGAACGAGCAAACAAGAAAGTTATCTTGTTTGACATGATGATTGATGTAGCAGAAGAATAGCTAAAAATACCGATTAGAAAAAAGTTTTAGCCCGAGTAATCCAAAAACACACAAACACAAGCGAAGATAGTATATCGCTTACCTGTTCTTTACTTGGGACAAATCGACAGGTTTATGATCGTTATATCAATCGCATTGGTGTTGGTACATCGGTAGCGGATAAAGTTATTGGTCTGGTCATTAATGTTAGGATGCATATGCCTAGACTAGGTACTAGGAAATTATACCACATCCTTTATGATGAATTGTCCTGTTTAAACGTTGGTAGGGATGCTTTTTGCAATTCTAAAGGCTAATAATATGCTTATATCTCCCCGAAAAACTTACCATAAAACAACCAATTCAATGCACCGCTTTTGGAAGCACAAGAATAGAATCTTAGACATGGATATTAATAAACCAGAGTTAGTTTGGGTTTCAGATATTACCTATATTGGGACTCGTCAATCCCCATTGTATTTATCCTTAGTAACAGATACATATTCTAAAAAGATAATGGAGTTTAACATTTCCAATACTCTTGAGACTAAGAGTTCCAGTAAGGCTTTAATGAAATCCTTGAAAAATAGGAAGTATGCGAAAGTTAAGAATATACTGATACATCACTCAGATAAAGGAGTTCAGTATTGTAGTAATGAATATCAGCAAATACTTCACAAAGGAGGTCTTTTATACAGCATGACTGAGAGTTATGATCCATACCAAGATGCGATAGCAGAGAGAGTGAATGGAATACTCAAACAAGAATTTGGGATTGATACTGTAAAAGGGGACATTAAACATCGTAAGAAAAGTTATTGATCAGAGCTACATATATACAACACAATGCGCCCTCATATATCTTGTAATATGCTGACACCCGAGCAAATGCATGCACAAGATAAGGTCAAGATGAAAACCTATAAAAAGAAAAATTCCAAAGGAAATGAATCTTCTGGAACTTAAAATTTATATTTGTCTAATCCTGTAACACTTTTTCAGGACGAGACATCTGTGTTTACACTAATCGGTTGCTTTCTGTGTCAGGGAATACCAACCAAGGTTTAAAGCTCTTAGCTTCTTCAAAATCCATAGTGGCGTAGGAAATAATAATAACCACATCGCCAACAGCAGCTTTTCGGGCTGCCGGCCCGTTTAGACATATCATACCTGAACCTCTTTCACCTCTGATGATGTAGGTTTCCAAACGTTCGCCATTATTTACATTTACCACCTGCACCTTTTCGTTTTCGATAAGGTTGGCAGCATCCATAAGGTCTTCATCTATAGTGATACTTCCCACATATTGTAGGTTGGCTTCTTTAACTGTTACCTTGTGGATTTTTGATTTACAAACTTCAATGTTCATTTCTAAATATTGTATGGAGTCACAAAAATAAGTTATCTGTCAATACATAGAGTTAAGTAGTACTTTTAAAAACTCAGATTTTAAGCTTATTATTTAATTCTTGACTTTCATTTAATCTTACACCTGTTCTGAGACTATCTTATTTTAGCATAATATTGTCGATTAAGCGGACTTTCCCACAATACACCGTTGCACAAAGTACAATGTGTGGGCTATCGTCCCAACTTTCCACAGTTTGAAGAGTTTCGGCATCAGCTATTTCGATATATTCTACTTCCAAACAGTCAACGACATTTATTTGTTCGATGACAGCTTGTTTTAATGTCTTGATGTCAAGCTTATCATTTTGTGATTTTGCCCAAAAAATTGTTTGATAAATGGTGGTTGCTCTTTTCCTTTCTTCTTGACTAAGTAATTGGTTTCTGGAGCTTAAAGCTAAGCCGCTTTTTTCACGAATAATAGGACAAGAAACAATTTCAACAGGTAAATTCAGCTGTTTGGTCATATGTTTAATGATAGCAACTTGTTGAAAATCTTTTTGTCCGAAGAATGCTTTGCGAGGCTCCACGATATCAAATAATCGCTTTACCACCTGAACCACTCCGTGGAAGTGTCCGGGTCGAAACTTTCCTTCCATGACAGTAGCCAATGAACCTAGATCAAACATGCTGTTGTCAGGTTCCGGATATATGGTGTTTACCTCCGGAGTAAAGACCAAGTTGCAAGGCGTTTTTTCCAATAATGCTAAATCGGCATCTAATGTACGAGGGTACTTTTCTAGATCCTTGGGGTCATTAAACTGAGTCGGGTTAACAAAAATGCTTACCACCACAAAGTCGCAAGTTTTGTCGGCTTCATTGATCAATGAAAGATGTCCGGTGTGTAACGCTCCCATTGTCGGAATAAAACCAATGATTTTATCATTCTCTTTTTGCTGATTAATTAATTCCTTAAGAGGTGTCAGCTCTTTAATTACGTGCATGTTGTAAAATTTATAAAGGAGCATAAGAACTTATTTTACTTGAAGGCAGGCTCCTTAGCGTGCAAAATAAATGAAAATATATCATGTGAGATAAGGAAGAAGAGTGCATTTTTATATTTCTTATCGTTCGCTAAACTTTGCGATGCATATCCTGCTATTCAATTGTTAATATCTGTATGGATATGATTTGATATGTTGAATTCTTGTAAGAAGTGCTTTATGCTTAGAAATGGCTTTCAGCGTTTACTAATGCATTGTTTGCTGTTAAAATAGTGCTGAATTTAAGTTGTTTATATCTCCCGAGTACAGAGTGCACGAATAGTAATTAAAATTTTATTAACTTTGTAGCGGAATTTTCTGCATCACTTACAATATTTAAGATGGAAAAGAAAAAAATATTATTCATCTCCCAAGAAATTACACCTTATTTGCCCGAATCAGAAATGTCGATTAAGGCTCGGAATTTACCTCAGGCAATTCAAGAGCGCGGGCGAGAAATTCGAACCTTTATGCCTCGATATGGCTGTGTGAATGAACGTAGAAATCAACTGCATGAGGTTATCCGTTTATCGGGTATGAATTTGGTAATTAATGACACTGATCATCCGCTAATTATAAAGGTTGCTTCCATTCAATCGGCACGTATGCAAGTTTATTTTATTGACAGTGAA
This sequence comes from Mangrovibacterium sp., assembly GCA_047975205.1. Taxonomy (GTDB): domain Bacteria; phylum Bacteroidota; class Bacteroidia; order Bacteroidales; family Prolixibacteraceae; genus JBKEDC01. Next base: position 28,263 of record JBKEDC010000030.1, read on the forward strand.
GACTATTTCAAAAGGAAAGCTGTTTTACAAGATACCGATGGCTTAGAGTTTTCCGATAATGATGAACGTGCCAGTTTTTTTGCTCGCGGAGTGTTGGAAACCGTAGTAAAATTGCGTTGGGCACCCGATATTATTCATTGCCATGGTTGGATGAGCTCCTTAGTGCCCTTATACATTAAGAAGAATTATGGTGAAGACCCATTATTTGTGAATTCAAAAGTGGTTTATTCGGCCTATAATGAAGAGTTCAAGTCTAGTTTAAGTGAGCAGGCAGCAAGTAGCGTATTGATTCCGGGTGTTGAACCTGCCGATGTAACTTCTTTGGAAAATTCGCCAGCCTATGAGGCTATTACTAAATTAGGTGTAGAACATGCTGATGCCATAATCAAAGGTAGTGAAACATTACAAGCAGACGTGGAAGCATATATTACACAGGCAAATAAATTAACGCTTGATTATCAGCCGGAAGATAATTATGTGGAGGCTTATGATGAATTTTACAATAAAGTTCTCGATTTGTAGCTTTATGCAGTAAAAAATAGAAAAGAGCTTATTCCTAAGTAGAATAAGCTCTTTTTGTTTTTCGAGAAGTGTAATCCGATTTGTTTCGGGGCATTGTTGTTAATCGATATTTAATGCCACCCAAACCGGGCAATGATCAGAGTGCACGACATCATTTAAAATACCGGCATCTACAATTTTATCATGTAAAACATCTGTAACCATATTATAATCTATTCGCCACCCTTTATTGCGAGCACGAGATCCGGCTCGGTAGCTCCACCATGAGTAATGATGAGGTTCTTGATTGATTTGGCGGAAGCTGTCGATGAATCCTAAATTTACAAACTGTTCAAACCATTCACGCTCTTCAGGTAAGAAACCGGAAGTATTTTGTTGTTTGTCGGGGTTATGAATATCCATCCACAATCTACAGATATTATAATCGCCACACACAACCAAATTCGGTATTTCTTTTCTTAATTTTTGCAGATATGCCGTAAAGTCATCTAAGAAATCCATTTTGTAATCCTGACGAACTCCTCCGGTGGTTCCCGAAGGGAAATAGGCTGAGATAACAGAGAAGTTTGAAAAGTCTGCACGAATAACCCGCCCTTCAACATCATATTTTTCATTATCCATGCCAAGTTTTATACCAACAGGTTTTTCCTTACTTAAAATGGCTACACCGCTATACCCTTTCTTTTCCGCTGAAAAGCAGTGGAAGTAATAACCTGCATTATTAAACTCTTCTTCGCTCATTTGCCCGGGTTGAGCTTTGGTTTCCTGTAGACAGATTACATCGGGAGATTCGCTTTGCAGCCAAGGTAAAAAATCTTTTTTTAGGGCAGCACGTATGCCGTTCACGTTATAAGATACAATACGTTTCACTTTTTTGTTTACTTTTGAATTAGATTTCAAAGTTAACCAAATCAATAAATTATCCGTGAATAAAGGTCTAGTCATAAAATCAACCGGTAGTTGGTATCATGTAAAAAATGAATTAGGAGTTATTATCCCCTGTAAGATTAAAGGAAAGTTTCGTATGAAGGGTATTCGAACTACTAATCCGATTACGGTGGGAGATAGGGTGGATTTTATTTTAAAGGAGGATAATAATGAACAAGTTGGATTGATTAATAAGATTGAAACACGAAAGAACTATATCATTCGGAAATCAACAAACCTATCGAAGCAAGCTCATATTATTGCAGCTAATATTGATTGTGCTTTTTTGGTAGTAACTTTGGTTCAACCAGTAACTTCTTTAGCATTTATCGATCGCTTTTTGGCTTCAGCAGAAGCTTATCGTATCCCTTGCATTTTGGTCTTTAATAAGGTTGATTTATATGATGCCGAGCAACTGAATGATTTGGAATCGATAATCAGTATATATGATAAAATTGGCTATAAATGTTTGAAAACTTCTACCAAAACCTCTGAGGGTTTATCGGGATTGAAAGATATGATGCAAAACCAAATCAGTGTTTTTTCCGGTCATTCGGGAGTGGGTAAATCAACATTGGTCAATCATATAGAACCGGGATTAAAGCTTAAAACAAATATTATTTCAGCTTACCACGAAGCCGGACAACACACAACTACGTTCTCAGAAATGTTTAATTTAAGTTTCGGAGGATATATCATAGATACTCCGGGAATTAAAGGTTTTGGTGTTTTAGAAATGGATAAGTACGAAATAAGCCACTACTTCCCTGAAATCTTTAAACAATCTGTCGAGTGTCAGTTTAATAATTGCACACACACACACGAACCTAACTGTGCCGTTAAGCAAGCTGTTTACGAAGGGGAGGTTGCCGAAAGTCGTTATGTTACTTACCTGAGCTTGGTGGAAGGTGAGGATGAAAAATACAGAAGTTGATTAACCGGACACTTGAACGCTTATATCTAAACCTAGCTTCTCAATTTGTTGAGCAAGCTTTTCCAGCTCTTGATGCCCTATCTTAGTCAGCTTGTCGGCAGGTGTATCTCTGGAAATGCTGTATAACATTACTTGTGCAGGCTTAATTTTACCGATAGCTTGCGTCAGGGCATTCATTTCTTCTTCTGTGGTGTTGTCAAACCAAACTCCGTTTACCTCTCCTTTTAAGAGCATGGTCTGTATAATGACTTTACCCTCAAACTCGACAAGCCTGTCAATAGTGTCTGCTATAGAATAAGTGCCGATAGGGCAATCCATCACGTTAACAGTTGTTTCTATGGCAGAATCTAACTTCTGAATATTATCTTCAATCTTCAACAGGGCTTGAAACACTCCAGGATTGCTAATTCGAGTAGCATTTGAAAGCACGGCAATTTTACTTTGAGGTGCTAATTTATTTCTCAGTTCGATGGTGTCATCAATAATACCTGCAAATTCAGGATGCATGGTGGGTTCTCCATTTCCGGCAAAAGTAATTACGTCAGGTAGATGGTTTTCGGCGAGCATCTGCTCCAGTTGAGTCTGGAGCTCTAATCTAACTTCTTTTCGGGTAGGCAATATTCCTTTTTCTCCCTTTTTTTCTGTCCACCCACATTCACAATATACGCAATTGAAAGAACAGAGCTTGCGATTGGTTGGCAGTAGGTTGATGCCGAGCGATGTTCCTAAACGTCGACTTTGAATAGGTCCGAAAATAATGTCATTAAACAGAGCAGTAGCCATGAAAAGTAAGTTTTAGTCGGGTAAAGCTATCCGAGGTTTTCTGCCGCAAAGTTAAGCTAACTAAATTAATTTGCGGAATTTACTTTCCTTTTTTATACGAAAAGAATGGTAATCTATACCTGAAACGAGCCATGCTTCTACCGGGTAATCGGGTAAAAATGCACTTTCTTCTAGCTTTAACAGTTTGGGGAGTGCCACGCAGAATATATTTACGGCTTGAGCAAGGTTAAAATGTGCATCACTAGCTTGAAGATTGCTTATCCATGCTGTGTAAACATGTCGATGATAGCACGAAGGCATCGTTTTTAACCAATACGGAGCTTCGGGAGATTTTTTTTGTATTTCAAGGGTATTCCAATGTATCGATAAATCAGGAAAGGACGGAATAATTACGCCGGAATAAAATGCCATTTGAGCTAATTCTTGGATTTGATTGCCCATTTCGGTAATGCCTATCAACTTATTGCAGGCAACATTCAATACAGCCCCCTTAAATATTTTGCCGTGCTCATTTATCAAGAAATGCGCTGCTATTTTCATAAGTTTACGGTGTTATCTTTCGGTATGAGATTTTTTACCCTTCAAGTTGATAACATTGTTTGTCGGTTTTTGCTTTGCTAATTCAGCTTTAGTGATGGAATCTTCTATCGATAATGCATCTTTTCCCGTGGCTTTGGCAATAGAATCAATTTTTTGTCGGCGTATGGAGTCTTCGGCTAGTTTTTGAGCTTTGATTTCCATTCTGATAAGAGAGTCTGCTACTTCTTCGGGGTCTTCTCCCGTGATATCAACGATAGAGTCAACAAGGTGCTTTCGTTTAGCATCAGCAATGGAATCAGCAACAAATTTTAAACATTCTTCTTTCGCTTTGATGATAGAGTCTTCTACAAAATTAAAATCTCGTCCGGTGGCTTCTGCAATAGAATCGATAAATTGACGATGTATAGCTTCCGCAATAGAATCTTCTTCATGCTTTCTGATGACTTCCGCAATAGAATCAGCACGTCTTTTCTCCTCGCTTGCCAAAGCGTGGGTTATGGAATCTTTATATATCTGTTTGGTAAGGTCATTATTGATGCGTTCAATCACTTTCTCGTAAATCTCCTCATAGGTTTTAAGCTGTGAAGAATAATATAAGATAGAATTGGCAAGTAGGGAATCGTTAAGGTCGTATTTTTGCAGTATATCAGCGTATAGGCTATCAGAAATGAGATTGCGATTGTGCATCAGCAGGCTGTTTTGTCGACGTGCCTTCCCGGATTCTTGATGATTCTGAGAGATAGCTTCGGCATAATGGATGTCGTAAAGGATATTTACCATTTCTTCAGATGAAGGTAAATGGGCAGGCTTTTTAATTTTACTCTTTTCGCAAGAAGAGCATAAGATAAAAGAGCAAATGGCAATATATAAGAAAAAGTTTTTCATAGATTTACGACAAATGTTATAGCAATGTAAACGACAGTAACGTATTACTTAATGGGTTTTAAAAGTATATTTATCGAATATTTCCGCCAGTTCGGGACAGAAGCAAGGGCGTCCGTTTTCTACTTTAGTAGTGGTGGTAGTAATAATAGCTTTTGCCATGAGTTGTCCGTCAGACTTTCGGTGTATCTCTTGATAAAAAAAGAACCGTAAATTGCCTTTTCGTTCCACATTTAATTTGCAAACAAAACGATCGCCACTTTTTAACGGCGATTTGTATTCAATTTCCACTTTTGCCACTACCGCATCAATTCCATCCTGATGCATCTGAGAAAAACTGATGCCTATTTCTTCCAACCATTCATGCCGAGCATGTTCAAAATAGTTTTGATAAACTGAATTATTCACAATGCCTTGTAAATCGCATTCGTAATCGCGCACTTTAAGTTCTAGTTCTGCAGCGTAATTCATAGAAGATATATAAATTCCGGTGTGGATTAAAAATAATTGATTTGTTTGCCAGTAAGATCGCTTAGTAAATTATTGGCTAGTCTGCTGGCTCCAATGCGGAATAATTTCGGATTCATCCACTCATCACCCAATATGTTTTGAACGATGCTAAGGAAAAGAACGGCATCTTCTGTGGTTGAAATTCCTCCGGCAGGTTTAAAACCAACTTTTTTCCCGGTTTGAATATAATAATCTTTAATGGCTAAGCACATGGCCACGGCTGCTTCGGGAGTAGCAGCAGGATTTGTTTTTCCGGTAGAGGTCTTAATGAAGTCGGCACCGCCGCGAATGGCTAGTTTTGAGGCTTTGTAAATAAGTTCCGGGTCATGTAAAGTGCCTGATTCCAAGATTACTTTTAAATGGGCTCCACTAATAGATTCTTTAATTAATTCGATTTCATCTAAACAATCGCTCAAATTGTCATCAAGAAAATTGGAAAGTGATAATACGATGTCGATTTCATTTGCTCCATTTTCAACGGCTAGCGAAGCCTCCATGGTTTTGATACTTAAAAATGTCTGGCTGGCAGGAAATCCTCCTGCTACGGCTGCAATACGCACCCCATCAACTTCTAATGCTTGGCTGACAATAGATGCCATGTTCGGATGCACACATATGGCTGCAACATGCGGAAATTCTGGATAGTCATTAGCAAAGTCATTTACTCGTTGTGTAAAATCGTGTACATGTGTTTTGGTATCGGTGTGATTCAGTGTAGTTAAGTCGATGCACGAGAATGCCAATTCTTGCATGGCTCGTGTGTTGTTGTTTTTAGCTGCCGACTTTATTTGTTCCAATATTTCTTGAATGTTCATCATGAGTTATTTATGTAAGGTGTGTTCCTAATAATAGTATATCAAAGATGCTAAAAGTATCTTTTTACAAGCTGTTTAATCGAGTAAAGATAATAATTTTATAATTGTCTTCCCTTATCTGTTGAGATTTTTCATCTGCCGTAGATTATAGAAGCAAATGCCCGTTTTAGGTTAAGCGACAAATTTAAAGAATAAATCTTTAGGTTTCTCAAAGTTTAAAATCTGTCTACAATCAAGCTTCTTAGAGATAAGCTTATGTGTCCCATCTTTATTTTTTAGTCGAAAACAAAGAAAGCATTTAATTCGATGAGAGAAAATTATCCAATAAATGGGCATTTACCAATGGAAGCTTTCGATCCATTCTGAATCGCATGTTCTTACTTCATATTCAAGAAGAATCACACGACAGAATGATGAAGAGTATAATAAAAAAGCCATCCTCTCAGATGGCTTTTTTATTATTACGCTAATTTATATTAACTAACTTAATGTGCTGCTGCTCTTTGGCGAGCAGAGTAGTTGATATGTAATGCTGAACACCTGCGTAATTCTTGTTTAATATCAGTTACTATACCCATTTTAGCATATTCGTCAACTTTCAATGATGTAATCATTTGAGGTACTTCAGCTTCATCGCGAGCTTCGCGTTCTGCTGTAATAAAGTCGATAATATCACTAGGTTGAGCAAACTGATCATTCAACTGAATACGCGGCTCTGAACCATATACTCTTTGATATTGTTTCATAGGCTCACCTACGTAAATATAACTTACCAACGATTTCTTTTCAAGCTTCGAAAGCTCAGTTCCTTCGGGAACTTGAACTTGAACCATCATTGTTACTTCACGCATTGTTGTACTTACCATGAAGAAGAACAATAGCATGAATACAATGTCAGGAAGCGAAGCTGTTGAAATTGGTGGTAATTCTTTATCATTATTCTTTTTAAACTTTGACATATTCTTTATCCTCCAACTTGCTTAGGTTCTGCTTCTGAAATCTTTGATGGCACGATTGTTTTAACCGCATCTTGTTGTTCTTTACCTAGATCAGCATAGTTTTTACCAAACTGTCTGTTAGATAATTCGTCTCTTAACTCATTAACGGCTCCTACCAATTCGTTCTGAACGGCTAGATAAGTCCCATATGATGTTCCACGATCGTTTTGTAGAGAAATAACTCCTTTGGTAATACCAACCTTCCCAAAATAGGGAACTTCCTTCATCGTTTTTTCAGGAAGGTCGGCACTATTTGCAGGATTTGTAAGGAATTCTTTAGCTGCATCGCGCAGCTGAGTTACTTCCATTGGCTCTCCTTCTACAAGGAGTTCATTGTTGGCATTTACCAATACTACAAAAACATTTCTTTCTTTAATCGGTGGAGCATCAGTTTGCTCTTCCGGAGGCATAGGTGGTAACCTACGCTCCAAACCTTTATCTACGTCCATAGTGGTAGCAACCAGGAAAAAGATAAGCAACATGAATGCAATGTCGGCAAGTGATGACGACGGGATTTCCGGTACTTTTCTGCTCATAATTTAATTATTTCCTGTAATTACCACTTAATTAGTTTCTGCTGCTAAAAATTGCTTTGACACCGAATCCAGCGATGGATACTACAATTAGTCCCAACAAAATATATGTTGCGTAAAGTGTAGCCCCAACCCATTTTGATATTGTTGGAGTTAGCGTGCCATCAGCCACTAAATCTTGAGCTCCGTGAAAATTAGGGATTGCATCGCTAGCTAGGCTATAAGCAATGCCTATCACAACCACGGCAAAGATTAGTGCAATACCTCCAGCTTTAGCTGCCTGTTTGTCGGTCGCTGTTTGAATCAAAGCAAATATAATTGCAATGAATGTAGCAGCACCCAGCAAAATGTATGCCCAATTTAAATTGGCATTTATCCATGAGTTCATGGTAGCGTCAGTCACATCATCACTAATGTTTAAAGCAAGCATTAGAACAAGAAGTACTGAGACAGCCAAGGTAACCCATAAAACTATGCTAGTTACTTTTTCAAGTTTCATAATTCTGATTACTTTTTAGAGTTGTGTTTAACTAGGATGTCAATCAATGAAATTGAGGCATCTTCCATGCTGTTCACGATAGAATCAATTTTTGCTAAACAATAGTTATAGAAAATTTGAAGAATCATAGCAACGATAAGACCTGCTACAGTTGTAATCAATGCAACTTTAATACCTCCTGCTACAAGGGTAGGACTAATATCACCGGCAACTTCAATCGCATCGAATGCCGCAATCATACCGATTACAGTACCCATGAATCCAAGCATAGGGGCAAGAGCAATGAAAAGAGCCATCCAACTCAATCCCTTCTCTAACAGACCTGTTTGTACACCTCCGTAAGCAACAACAGTTTTTTCTACAACTTCCATGCCTTCATCAGAACGATCAAGACCTTGATAGAAAATACTAGCTACAGGACCACGAGTGTTACGACAAACTTCTTTTGCGGCTTCAATTCCACCTTGAGCCAATGCATCTTCTACTGCAAGTAATAATTTCTTATTGTTAGTAGTTGCCAGGTTTAAGTAGATAACACGCTCTAAAGATAGAGCCAAACCTAAAATTAGACACACAAGCACGAAAGCCATGAATCCAACACCACCTTCAATAAATTTTTGTTTCAAAGCACTATGCAATCCTCTTCCATTTTCTACTTCTGCAGCAGCCGTTTCTTCTTGTGCCGCCGTGTTCGTAGATTCTTGTTGAACAGAATTGGTTTGTTCTGTTGCAGTGTCTTGTGCAAATAGTGCAGTCGGTTGTGCAACATAAAGCATACCAAATACCGCTAACAACGCAAATAGTTTCTTCATCACTGGTTTCATTTTAATAATACTTAATTTTTAATTATTTGATTTCTATTTTAATCTTAAAATCTCACAAATTTACAATATTTCGAGAGTAATTCTACCGAATACACTCGAATTCTTTCACATTTTTGATGAGCCTTGTTATTTCGGTCGCAAATTGCAAAAAAAAAAGCAAATTCAAGCAACTATTGTTGAATTTCTCCTCTTAAACTTTGTTTCATCTTTAATTCGGTCTCATTTACTCCCAGTTTTCGTCCCAACAAATACATAAGTTTAGTGATTGCTGCTTCGGTAGTCATATCTTTTCCGTTAATTACTCCGGCATTAAGCAATTCTCTACTGGCTTCGTATTTTCCTATTTTGACAACACCCCCTTCGCATTGAGTTACAATGACTATAAGTATACCCATATTGATTGCTTCTTTTATGAGTCGAGAGTATTTGCTGTTTGTAGGGAATGTACCGGACCCATATACTTCAACTACCATACCTTTTAATCCTGGTGTATTAATAATGCTTTCCATCACCGCAGCTTGTATTCCGGGGAACATTCGCAATATAACAACATTTCTATCGAAATCTGTTCGTATGCCGAGCCTAGCTTCATCATTGAATGGGAGTAGGTTTTCATAGAAATATTTTATGTCAACTCCTGCTTTGGCGAGTAGGGCATAATTTGGTGAGTGAAAAGCACTAAAATGATCAGAATGACGTTTGACCGTTCTATTTGCACGTAAAAGTTTGTAGTCGAAATAAATACACACTTCTGATATAATAGGCTTATTATATTCGTTTTTGGCAGCTGCAATCTCTATGGAGGTTATTAAATTCTCTTTCCCATCGGTACGGAGAACTCCAATAGGTAACTGAGATCCGGTAAAGATGACTGGCTTAGCTAAGTGTTCTAGCATAAAGCTCACGGCAGATGCAGTATATGCCATAGTGTCGGTACCGTGGAGGATAACAAACCCATCAAATCTGTCATAGTTAGATTCAATGATTAGAGCTACTTCTGCCCATCGATCCGGATCCATATTGGAAGAATCGATAGGTGAGTCGAAAGTTATAGCTTCTAAATTATACCCTAAACGATTCAGCTCAGGTACTTCGTAAATGATATTATCGAATTGCACCGGACTTAGGCCGCTATTTTTTTGCACCATACCGATGGTACCCCCCGTGTATATTATTAATACCGATGGTACTCCTTTATTTTTTGATCCGAATACTAAACCATTCATAAGTTACAGTGCAAAAGTGTTAAGTGCGTTAGTTGTTGTAATTTTTTCAATCGATTGGGTCTCTGTGTTGTGTAGTTTTGCTACCTTTTGAGCTATATTGGGAATATAAGCACTTTCGTTCCGTTTGCCCCGATAAGGAACAGGAGTCAGGTATGGAGCATCGGTTTCTAACACGAGATGTTCAGGCGAAATATCGGCGATTACTTTATCCATACCTGCGTTTTTAAAAGTAACAACTCCGCTAACACCTATTTTAAAGCCTAGTTTGATTACTTCCTGTGCTTCTTCCATACTTCCGGAGAAACTATGGAATACACCTTTAATCCCTTCGAATTTATTAGCATGCAGAACCTCCATTGTTTCATTGAAAGCGTTTCTATTGTGTATTGCTATGGGGAGATTGTACGCCTGAGCCCATTTAATCTGTTGAGCAAAAACTATTTTTTGTTCTTCCAAATATGTTTTATCCCAATACAAGTCCATTCCAATTTCTCCGATAGCAATGAAGTTTCGTTTTCGAAGCCAAGTATCTACCATATCCAATTCTTTTTGATAGTCTTCCTTAACAGAAGTAGGGTGTACTCCTATCATAGGATAACATATTTGAGGATATTTGTCGACCAAATCGATTAAAGAGCTTATAGACTCTCTATCTACGTTAGGAATAAATATCTTTTCAACACCTTCATCGAGGGCTCTGCGAATAACGATATCTCTGTCATCGTCAAAATCGTTTAGATAAATGTGTGCGTGGGTATCAATGAACATACTTAGAATATAGAATATTTTTCCGGAGCGATACAGAATATAGGTGTATCGGTTTGTAATATTACTTCAGAAGCTACTCGACCGATATAGTTGAAATCGAAGATACTCTCTTGATGGGTCATCAATACGGTAAGGTCGGCTTTTGTAGCATTAATAAATTCGGGAATCATTTGATTAATTGTTTTACCCTCTTGTTCCATTAAGATGGTAGTCTCTGTTTTAATCCCTGATTCTTCTAGATGAAACCTAGCTTCTTTAATTTTACGGTACACAGAAGTTTCTTCTAATACCAATGTGTTTTTAATAGCAGAAACAATGTGTACATCAGCACTATAAGCATGAGCCAAGCGTTCTGCCCAAATTAACTTACCGCGATAAGGCTGAAATAAATCGATGGGCAATAATATCTTACTTGCTTGAATGGGGTTGTTCCCTCCGGCGTAGGTTAACACCGGGCAACATGCCTCCTGAATAATCAGCTTGATGTTGTTTTCCCATAAAGATTGAGCATTAGGATCGGTTACCAAACGTTTGTTGAGCAGAAGTAAGTCGTGTGGATCCTTTTGTTGCACTCGTTTTACACCGGTCATGATTGAACCGGGAATTACCACCAAATGCATATACTCAGGCACGCGATATTCTTTCAAATTATCACACACAAACATGCGTAGTTGGTCTTCTGCAGGCAATAGTGCCGAACGATTTTGGAAAAACTGACTCAGCCAATCCGGCAGTTCAGATTCTTCATCGACAGACAGCAATAAGGTAACTTCGCAATCATAGCGATTATGAAAGTTTACAGCTCGTTGGATTACGGTTCTGCCTTCATCGGTTAAGGTGATAGGTATTAGCACCTTATTCACGGTTGTAGTTATGGCTTGCTCTTTCATGATTGTGGTTTCTAGGTTAGTTATTTAGTCATTTATCTTAAAACACAGCTTTTATAATGTTTTTTGTACAGTCGGAAACTCCCATAGTGTACATATGCAGGCTGGGTGCTTTTGCCGCCACTAATTCTTTGGCTTGCTGAATTGCCCATTCTGTTCCAACCACTTTAGCGTCTTTATCGGTTTTGCAGCGAAGTAATTCATTTACTAATTCATCAGGAAGGTCGATACTGAATATTTTTGGCAATACGGTTAGCTGGCGTAAAGTGCTGATTGATTTGATGCCCGGAATAATAGGCACGTTAATTCCTGCAGCCCTGCATTTTTCCACAAAGTTAAAATACACTTGATTATCGAAAAACATTTGAGTGACAATATACTCGGCTCCGGCATCAACCTTTTGTTTCAGATAATTTAAATCGGTGCTGAGGTTTGGTGCCTCGAAATGTTTTTCGGGATAACCCGCTACTCCGATACAAAAGTCTAATTCCGCTGTATTTCTGAGATCGGGATCAAGATATTTTCCTTGGCCTAAGTTTTTAATCTGCTGCACTAATTCATTGGCGTTGCCATGACCTTCTTCTTCTGCTTGAAATACAATATCTGTTTTTATCCCGTCGCCACGCAATGCGAGCACATTTTCAATGCCCAAGAAATTTAAGTCCATAAGCACGTGTTCGGTTTCACTTTTAGAGAACCCTCCACACAATATATGAGGAACAACGGGAATGTTGTATTTATGTTGAATAGACGCCGCAATAGCTACTGCTCCCGGACGTTTGCGAACAACTTGTTTCTTAATATCACCATTGGGCAATTCTTTATATATCATTTCGTCGCGGTGCGTAGTGATATTGATATACTGAGGATGGAGCTCCAATAAATTCTCAATGGTATTGTAAATATTGCTGGCATTATTCCCTTTCAGCGGAGGAAGGAGCTCGAAGGAGAATAGTGTGTTATTACTTTTATTGATTATGTCGATTACTTTCATCTGATTGTGTTTTACACAAAGATAAGCAATGCGACCGATATTTTATATGCTATTTTAATATTGTTTATTCAAATTTTAGGAGAGGGTTACTTTGCAGGCTGAAATGAAAACATATTCTCTAACAATATTTCACTACTTAATCGAGCAAGCTTTTTTATCTTTGTATTACATATAAAAGGCCGTTAATTATGAAGATAGTAGTTTTAGATACCTATTCGGTGAATCCCGGTGATTTAAGTTTTAATACATTGGAAGATTTAGGCACAGTGCAAATGTATGAGCTTACACAACCTCAGGAAGTTATTGAACGAGCTCGAGATGCAGAAATTATTCTGACGAATAAAGTCCTTTTTTCTAAAGACATTATAACAGAATTGCCTCAGTTAAAATATATTGGTATTCTGGCAACAGGTGTAAATAATGTCGATTTAGATGCAGCTCGCGAAGCCGGCATTACAGTGACAAATATCCCTGCTTACAGCACAGATTCCGTAGCGCAGATGGTATTTGCTCATTTCTTGTGTGTAACAAACCATGTGGAAGACTACAATAAATCGGTACATGAAGGAGCGTGGGTAAACTCTCCTCACTTTTGTTTCTACACCCATCGTCTTTTAGAGATGAGCGGCAAAACTTTGGGTATTGTCGGCTTTGGTAAAATCGGTCAGACTATTGCCAAGATTGCCTTGGCATTTGGTATGCAAGTTATATTCGTTAATCGGAGCAACAAAGAAGGAGTAATGCCGAGAACCAAGCAAGTTGGTATGAATGAGCTGTTCAGCAAAAGTGATTTTATTAGTTTGAATGCTCCGTTAACCGCCGATAATGAGGGTTTTATAAATGCTAACTTGTTGGATTCGTGTAAAAAAGAGGTAATTATATCGAACACAGGCAGAGGGGCTTTAGTGAATGAGCACGATATGGCGAATGCACTCCGTAACCAAACCATTCAGGCGTATTGTACAGATGTGCTTTCGCAAGAACCACCACAAGCCGACAATCCTTTATTGCAGGCTAAAAATTGTTATCTCACACCTCATGTTGCATGGGCAAGTGTGGAGGCAAGAAGACGTTTAATTGAAATTGCAGTGCAAAATGTGCGATATTTTTTAGAAAATAGCCCTCAGAATGTAGTAAATTTTTAGGGAAATATCCTCCATTTATGAATAAGACGGGGCATTTGATTCTAGAATCTACGTGTCTTTTGCCCAAATTCGGATTCTACAATTTAATGAAAGCAAATCTTTGTGTGATTAATCTTCCATCATTGTACTGTAAATATATTCCATATCGACATGCGCACGAACATGGTCGGCAAGCTTGTTGTATTGTTCTTCTTTGAACTCAGCTAAATTAAAATCCTGAATATCCATATCAAGGGTATTCGATTCCAAGATATCTTTAATTATAACCGTATTATCGAATATCCCATGTTGGTAACTCCCCCATAGCTTATCCGACACCAAACAACCTTCATCATCACCGCTTTGCATCTTGCACAGTGGTTTTCCTCCTCGCAGGAAACTTTCCCCCATGTGGATCTCATAACCGGAACACAATTGGGGCTGATTTTTATAGTAAAATGAGCTTTGTTCTGTTTTTTTCTCTTTACCGAGTGTACTTACCACAGGGAGTAGTCCTAAACCGGGAAGTGATTTAATTTTACTTTCCATACCGTAAGGATCATGAATTTCTTCGCCCATCATTTGGTAACCGCCACAAATACCGTAGATAGCCTTTCCATCTTCTTTAGCTTGCAAAATAGCTTTGGCTATGCCCATTTGGCGCAACCATTGCAAATCGGAAATCGTGCTTTTACTGCCGGGAATTATTATAATATCAGCTTGTAATATTTCTTCCGGATTAGCCGTATAAAAAACCTGTAGTTCATCAATACGCTCCAAGGCATTAAAGTCCGTGAAATTACTCATCTGTTTTAGTAACACAATAGCTACCTTTATTTCGCCGCGTTGTTTATACTCTCGCTTGTTGTCGAGCACTACGCTATCTTCTTGCTCTATGTGAATATCTCTGAAATAAGGTACTACACCTACTACTTTCACCTTACACAGGTCTTCAAGCATTTGTTTCCCTTTTTTAAAGAGTTTAATATCTCCTCTGAATTTATTAATCAATACGCCTTTAATTTTTTTGCGCTCTTCGTTGGGGAGCAGCTCTAATGTGCCATACACACTGCCAAAAATGCCGCCTTTGTCAATATCGGCAATAAGTATGGTGCTGGCATCGCATTCCATTGCCATTTTCATATTGGTAACATCTTTATCCCAAAGGTTTACCTCCGATATGCTTCCTGCTCCTTCCAACACAATCGGATTATATTGCTCTTGCAAATGATGCAACGCTTTTACTGCCTCTTGGAATAGAAATGCTCTATCCGTTTTTAAAAAATATTCTTGTGCCGACTGAGTCCCCAGTGGCTTACCATTGAGTATTACTTGTGCTTTCTGCTCATTCGTCGGTTTGAGTAAAATCGGGTTCATCGCACTTTGACACGGAATGCCACACGCCTCTGCCTGAACAACTTGTGCGCGCCCCATTTCCAAACCTTCTGAGCTGGCATATGAGTTCAACGACATGTTTTGAGCCTTAAAAGGAGCCGGATTATAGCCATCTTGTTTAATAATCCTACAAAAAGCGGCATTAATAATAGATTTCCCGACATCAGAGCCGGTTCCTACAAACATTAGGGGTTTTAGCATTTTCTTCATCACGTGATACATTGTGGTAATTGGCTTGCAAATATAATGAATGCAATGTAGCCGTTTAATGTTGAATGAGGAAAAATGACTATTAATCACTCTTGTTGTTTAGTTATTTATTATCAGTTTGTTGGCTGTTTGTTTTGTTTGGCTTGCTGTTTGCCGGGCTCTTTATCTCATTCCTAATCGGATGAAAAAGAGTTTTTAGGGGATTTTCTTCTTTCATGAAAGCAATAAAAAATGCTAATTGTACTAATTATTGTGAGCGTATAGCCCCAAAAACAATTGGGAGCTTTCATCTTGCCGGAGAATAGCTTCACAAAGCAGGTGAAATTGTTTTTTCTCTTCAAGAAATAGCGTAAAGATATAGATATCGTATTCTTTTTGTTACTTCAGCTTCGGATTATTTTGGTGTCTTTCTTTATCTCGCTTTGTTTTCTTTTCCATATTCTCGATGAAAGCTTTGTTCAGATCTACACCTGTTTGATTGGCTAGGCAAATAAGCACCCAAAGCACATCTGCCATTTCATCGGCTAGATTGTGGCTTAAATCACTCTTTTTAAACGATTGATCGCCATAGGTTCTAGCCATGATTCGAGCAAGTTCTCCCACTTCCTCCGTGAGTATTGTCATGTTGGTAAGCTCATTGAAATAGCGCACTCCGATGGTTCTAATCCATTGATCAACTAAAGTTTGCGCTTCCTTAATACTGATGTCTTTCATAGTGATAATATTAAAAATCGCGATTTTTACTGTCCATAATAATGGTTACCGGACCATCATTGAGAAGTTGCACCTGCATATCTGCGCCAAACTTGCCTGTGCCTACTTCTTTTCCTAACTCGGAGGAAAGACACGATACAAACTGCTCATATAGGGGAATAGCTATGGCAGGCTTTGCCGCACGAATATAAGATGGGCGGTTACCTTTTTTGGTTGAGGCGTGTAAGGTGAATTGACTAATAACTAGAATTTCGCCTTCAATGTCTTGCAGCGAATTGTTCATGAGTCCGTCATCATCATTGAAGATGCGCAGGTTGCACACTTTTCGACATAAGCAATTGATATCTTCCGAGGTATCGTCATCTTCTATTCCAACTAAAATAAGTAATCCTTGTTGAATGCTTGATTTTATTTGTTCGTTTATGCTTACCGAAGCCGATGAAACGCGTTGAATGACTAATCGCATGCTGCTATGATTATATGGATGTAACTAAGTTTTCTGACGTTTCAAAGATAGTGTGAAAAATTAGAATAGAATAAAGGGCACATAAGTCACTTCAGAATATAACCCGAATTTATTTGCTTAAATAGAATGTAATCCGAATATCGGGTATCATGGAATGAGATGAGTATTTCAAAGAATTGAACATTTAATTTAAACTTGCATCTATTTTGGCAATAATGTTATTTTCTTTAAAAAAAGCTTGTTACATTTGGTGTACAATATAGACATTAAAAAAATAGAACAATGAAAGTAACTGTTGTCGGAGCAGGAGCGGTAGGTGCTAGTTGTGCTGAATATATCGCCATTAAAAATTTTGCGTCGGAAGTATGTATTATAGACATTAAAGAAGGCTTGGCAGAGGGCAAAGCTATGGATTTAATGCAAACTGCATCTCTTAACGGATTTGATACGGAAGTTAAAGGAGTAACCAATGATTATGCAGCAACTGCCGGTAGCGATGTAGCTGTTATTACCAGTGGGATTCCAAGAAAACCGGGCATGACGCGCGAGGAGCTTATTGGAATTAATGCCGGAATTGTGAAAACCGTGTCAGAAAGTTTGATTAAACATTCGCCTAACATTATTATCGTAGTGGTTAGCAATCCGATGGATACTATGGCATATCTTGCGCATAAAGCAACAGGTTTGCCTAAAAATAGAATCATCGGTATGGGTGGCGCTTTAGATAGTGCTCGCTTCCGTTATCGTTTGGCAGAAGCTATCGGCTGCCCTCAGTCTAATATCTCGGGAATGGTTATTGGTGCACATTCTGATACCGGAATGATTCCGCTAATCGATCGAGCTGTTTGTAATAGTATTCCGGTTTCGGCATTCCTAACGAAAGATAAGATGGCAGAAGTTGTTGAGGCTACGAAAGTGGGAGGGGCAACATTAACCGGCTTATTAGGAACAAGTGCATGGTATGCTCCGGGAGCTGCTGTGTCGGAAATTGTGCAAGCTATTGCGCTAGATTCTCAGAAAGTGGTGGCTTGTTCGGCTTTACTGGAAGGCGAATACGAATTAGATGATATATCTTTTGGCGTGCCTTGTGTTATCGGCAAAAATGGTATCGAAAAAATTATAGAATTCGATTTGTCGGATGCAGAAAAAGCAAAAATGGCAGAAAGTGCAGCTGCTGTTCGCAAAGTAAACGCTTTGTTGTAGCATAAAAGTTTAGAATATAGAAAAGGCGAGCATCTCCAACACTAGAGATACTCGCTTTTTTTATTTGTATAGCTAGTAAAAGATAGTAACCTGAAGTTAAAATTATATGACTGAATTACTTTGGCATTGAATTTGATATTAGATTATTTATGAACCAAAAATAATGGAAGATGAAAAAGTTACTATTGATTCTGATTGTCGCATGTGTTGGTATATCATCGGTAAATGCTCAGAAAATAAGCCGTAAAGAACGCAAAGCATTGCAAGAGCAACAAATAAAGGAATTAGTGGATAGTGGTAAATTTACCTTTGAAGCAAGAAGTGCCCAACCTATGTCGGGAAGACAAATAGATTTGACATCGTTATATACCCTGAGCTTGAACGGCGATTCGATCGAAGCTTATTTACCTTATTTTGGAAGGGCCTACACTGCACCCTATGGAGGAGATGGGGGTATTAAGTTCAATACGCTCATGAAAACGAATACCAAATCTTATGATGAGAAAAAGAAGATGCATAAATACGAAATAGAAGTTCTCACCGATAAGGATAAATATTCACTGATCTTTAATGTGGGCAGTACGGGCTATGCCAACCTAACCGTAAACTGTAATAATCGTCAACCCATTAGTTTTTTAGGTAGAATTCAGCCCAAGGAATCAGAATGATTTGATTGTAGTATTCAGAAATATTGCTTTTTTATTTCTATAGCTATTATTTTTAGGGGGTGTTTTATTAAAAATACTTTTTTTTACGATATTAGGTATTTTTTCATGTGGGTGATGTCAATTGAAATCGACTAATGTAAATTTACTATTAAGAGTTACCTTTGTTTTTTGCTTTTTTATTTGATGAAGTGTCATAATGTTATACATTAGCGAAGTATAGAGAGGTAAATAATAATATTAACAGATAAATTCTTACACAATGAAAACAAAATTAGAGTACATTTGGTTGGATGGTACAGTTCCCCAACAAGGTATGCGTTCAAAAACAAGAATCGCAGAAAATTTCAGTGGTAAATTAGAAGACTGTCCGGTATGGTCTTTTGATGGCTCTTCAACAAATCAAGCTGAAGGTGGTGCTTCTGACTGTTTATTAAAACCTGTTTTCATTTGTAAGGATCCGGCTCGCAAAAATGCTTATTTGGTAATGACCGAGGTGTTAAATGCCGATGGTACACCGCACCCAACAAATGGTCGTGCTAAAATTGCTGCCGACAATGAGGATTTTTGGTTTGGTTTCGAACAAGAGTATTTCTTGTATGATATGGATACTCACATGCCATTGGGGTTCCCTATGAATGGCTATCCGGCACCACAAGGGCCTTATTATTGCGGAGTAGGTGCAAGAAGTGCTTTTGGTAGAGAAATTGTGGAAGAACATTTTGATATTTGTTTGGAAGCAGGCTTAAATGTAGAAGGTATTAATGCTGAAGTAGCTTGCGGTCAATGGGAATATCAAATTTTTGCTAAAGGTCCATATTCTGCAGGTGACCAAATTTGGGTTTCTCGTTACCTGTTGGAAAGAACCTGTGAAAAATATGGTGTTTATGTAGAATGGCATCCGAAACCGCTAGGTAAAGACCTTGACTGGAATGGTTCCGGTATGCATGCTAATTTCTCAAATGAGGTGATGAGAACTTGTGGCGATAAAAAAATATTCGATGCTATCTGTGAAGAATTTGGAAAACATATCCAAGAGCATATTGATGTGTATGGGGCATATAATGACCAACGTTTGACAGGTAAACATGAAACAGCGTCTATTACAGACTTTAGTTATGGAGTTTCTGATCGTGGTTCATCTCTTCGTATTCCGGTAGGAACAGTAGAAGATGGATGGAAAGGTAGAATCGAGGATCGTCGTCCTTCATCGAATGGATGTCCTTATGAAATTGCAGCTGTTATTATCAATACAACAAACAAAGCAAAGTATTAAGCTCCTAGCTTAAATAAGATAAAAAGCCGCCCAATCGGGTGGCTTTTTTGATTATATAGCTTTAGGCATTAATCATTGCAGCATAAGGAAGAACTATTTGTTTTACGATTTATATCAAACTATACATTCTTCCCACGTGACTTCTAACAATGCCTTTAAGTTCCAATTCAAAGAGTAAACTAAGCACTTTTCCGGTGGGTATATTTGCTTCATGGCAAAGAGCATCAATAAATATAGGTTCTTTACAGAGATGACTACACAGCAATTCTTCTTCGGGACTGAGTTCAACAAACAACTGTCGTTGAGCAGATGAGGGACTGTTTTTAGGAATATTTTGCCAATCCATTATGTACTCTAAATCAGCGAGCCCTTGAATGAGGTGAGCTTTGTTACTACGTATAAGCTGATTGCATCCTACGGAATATTTATCGGTAGCTCTGCCCGGAAAAGCAAATACATCATGATTGTAGGAATCTGCAATATCAGCAGTAACTAACGATCCTCCTTTGGCTGCTGATTCTACTACAATGGTGCAATGGCTTAAACCTGCTACTATTCGGTTTCTACTTAGAAAGTTATTGGGAACCATAGTTGTCCCGCTAGAGAATTCGGTAATAAGAGCCCCTTGCTTTAGCATCTCTTTAGCAATATCTCTATGTTTGGCCGGATAGATCTGATCTAGGCCATGAGCTAACACTCCCCATGTGGGAATATGATGTCTTAGACAGGCTTTGTGTGCTATAGTGTCTATGCCGTATGCAAGTCCGCTAACTACAATGTAATTTCCTTTGGAAGCCATTTCGGCAATAAGCTGTTCAGTGCAATCAGAACCATAAGAAGTGGCCTTTCGAGTGCCTACAATAGAAACAATGCGGTCGGCATTCCAATTTGTAGAGCCTTTAGAAAATAGTAAAACGGGGGAATCTGCGCAATTTTTCAATCGTCGGGGAAAATCAGGATCATACCAACTATGTATTCGAAGGTCTTTCTGTCGGATGAAATCAAGTTCTCTCTTTCCGATGTCAAGGTTAAGCTGAAAAGAGAGTTTTTCTGCAAGCTTCTTTCCTATGCCATCTTTTTTGAGTAAAAGATTAATGTTTGCCTTGAATATTTCGTCTGTGCTTCCGAAAACTGAGATTAAGTTTCGGATAGTTTGCCCACCTACGCCACGAACCCGATTGAGAGCAATGAGTTGGGCTAATTCTAACTCTGTCGCCATAATTCTTTATTTCGAGCAATGATATTTTGCATGTCTTTTTCAATCAACTCAATTTCAGTATTGCTTAGCCCTACTAAACTAACATCGGGATACTCTAAAATGCCACGTTGTGTTTTAATGTGTATACAAAGATCGGCAAAAGCATTAGAACGAGTTATCGAAGCTTTATATAATAGATTTTTATCAAAATCAATAGAAGAATAAGTGCTGCTAAATAGTGAAGACACAGGGTGATAACGAATGACAAATGTATTTTCGTTACTGTTGTAATAAATGTAATTTACCTGAAAGAATTGCATAATGGTTAGCCCTGCTATAAATAGCCCGCCGAAAATGAAGCCTATAAGCTGTTTGTCCAACCAAAAACATAAAGCAGCTATCAACACGATACAAAGCATGCTGATAGTGTATAATCGCTTGATTTTAATTGTTCTTTTTTTATTTGAAAGTTCCATCTACTGTTAAAATATTATTTGCTTTTAGTTTTTTTATTTGAAATCATCAGGTAGAGAACGACATTCATTAATTATTAATTAGTAGTTTTGTTTCTGTTCAAAATGAAATCCATGAAAGCATCAAAAGTACAAGCTAATATTATCTTTTCCCAACAAGTGACTGTGGAATTAAAGAAAATAGTAACTAAATACTCTTCAAATCAGATTTTTTTACTCACAGAAACTATTCCATATAATCATTGTTTGCCACTTATTCAATCTGTTATTGATGAATATGCCATTCATGTTATTTGTATATCAGGAGGAGAAAATAACAAAAGTATAGCTTCATGTGAACAAGTTTGGCGAGAATTGTCGGTTCGCGGAGCTGGCCGAAAATCTTTATTAATAAATCTTGGAGGAGGACTAATCACAGATTTAGGAGGCTTTGTGGCGTCAACATTCAAACGGGGAATTGATTTTGTAAATATTCCCACTACCTTACTTTCTCAAGTCGATGCTTCGTTAGGAGGGAAGACCGGTGTAAACTTTAATGGGCTGAAAAATGAAATAGGCATATTTAGTGAACCGGTGGCTGTAATTATTGATACCGAATTCCTTAAGACTATTGATAAAGCCAACATGCTTTCCGGTTTTGCTGAGATGATTAAGCATGGATTAATAAAAAGTCCGGAGCACTTAGCTGCTCTAAAAGCATATAACTTAGAAGTGCCAGACTATATAGAGCTGGAGAGACTCATTGCACAATCAAATGAAATAAAAGAGTGGCATGTAGTAAACGATTTTCGAGAAAACGGTATTCGAAAGTCATTGAATTTTGGTCATACGATAGGTCATGCTTTCGAAAGTCATGCTTTGCACATGAATCGCCCGATCTTGCATGGGTATGCAGTCGTTTATGGCATGATAGTAGAGCTCTATCTTTCGACAAGGATTTGTGATTTCTCAATGACAGAATGTCAGTCCTTGTGTGCATGGTTAATAAAGATATATGGAAAGTTTGAGATACAAAGTTCAGATTATAAGATTCTTCTTGAACTTATGAGTCATGATAAAAAGAATGTGTCAGGTAAGATTAACTTCACCTTGCTTAACGAAATAGGTGAAGCGAAAATTAACCAGCATTGCTCAATGGAATTATTACATGAGGCTCTAACTTTTTATCAAGAGCTCTAATTTACTTTTAACAACACACACATAATGACTATGAAATATATCATCAATGCTCAACATATAAAGGAAATTCAAGCAGAAATCAATTTGCCTTCATCAAAGAGTATAGCTAACCGTGCACTTATTATTAATTCATTAAGTTCTAGTACTTACTCTATTCAGAATCTTTCTGAAAGTGATGATACGAAGACACTCAATAAAGTGCTGCAATCGGATGCAAACTTATTCGACATTGGTCATGCAGGAACAGCTATGCGTTTTTTAACCGCTTTTCTATCGCAATTAGCAGGAGAATGGGAGCTAACAGGCTCTGCTCGAATGAAACAACGTCCAATAAAAATATTAGTTGAAGCTTTAGGGCAATTAGGAGCTAAAATTGAGTACCTTGATCAAATAGGGTATCCTCCACTGCGTATACTGGGGAAGCGTTTAAACGGAGGAATGCTGGAATTAGATGGTAGTGTGAGTAGTCAATATATTTCTGCCTTATTAATGATTGCTCCCACTTTGAGAGGAGGATTGACACTGAGGCTTACAAATAGAGTGACCTCTCGCTCTTATATTGAAATGACCTTAGATCTGATGGAACAATACGGTATAAAATCGGAATGGTTAAGTGAAAAGGAAATAAATATAAAGGAGCAAGACTATAAGCCTATCAGCTTTACGGTAGAAAGTGATTGGTCAGGAGCTTCATATTGGTATGAACTATTGGCAATGATTCCGCAAGGCGAAATATTCCTACCTAACATTCAGTTAAATAGTTTACAAGGCGATTGTGCAATAGTCTCTTGGTTTGAGTCTTTTGGTATTCAGAGTATTTCTAAAGATAACGGCATTCTGTTAAAGAAAAACAGACTGGTTGTGCCAAAACGTTTGGACTTAGATTTTATATTAAATCCGGATATAGCCCAAACTATGGCAGTACTCTGTGTTATGCAAAAAGTGCCTTTCCACTTTACCGGTTTGGAAACCCTGAAGATTAAAGAAACGAATAGGATCACTGCTTTACAAAATGAGCTGGCAAAGTTTGGAGCATCACTAATTGAACCCCAACACGGAGAGCTAAGTTGGGATGGTAGTTTTCCTCTTCAGAAGCAAGAGAACCCACTTATATTGACTTACCATGACCACCGGATGGCTTTGGCATTTGCTCCGGCTGCCTTGTTTGGTGAATTAATAATAGACGAACCTATGGAGGTAACGAAGTCTTACCCCAGATTCTATGAGGATTTGAAGGCTGTTGGTTTTTATATTCGAGAGTTGTAATACTCAGTGTAGATTATGCCCAATCTTGTTATTGTTCGCAATATTTGCGTACTTTGAAATGTAAATAAGAATATAAGCAAAATGCAGAACACATATTGTATTATCGTTGCCGGAGGGTTAGGTAGACGCTTTTGGCCTATCAGTAATACCGAAAAACCAAAACAATTTCTTGATATTTTAGGCTTAGGACAAACGTTTATTCAAATGACCTATCGTCGTTTTAAGCAGATTTGTCTTCCGGAAAATATTATTATAGTGGCAAACGAGTCGCACTATGATCTAGTTCGTGAGCAATTGCCGGAAATTGATGAGTCGCAGATTTTATTAGAACCTATCCGTAGGAATACTGCACCGAGCATAGCTTACGCAGTGAGTAAAATAAAAAAACAATCTCCTTATGCAAATTTAATCATAACGCCGGCTGATCAAATTATTTTACATGAAAGCGAGTTTTATGCACAACTGGAAGTAGGATTAAACTTTGTGCGAGAGAGTCGTTCGATTCTAACGTTAGGTACATTGGCTACTCGTCCGGAAACGTCATTTGGTTATATTCAGGTAGGCGAGCAGATAAATAATGAGAAGCTGCCAAATATTTATCAAATGAAAACCTTCACAGAAAAGCCTAATGAGGAAATGGCTCAGATTTTTTATGAGAGTGGTGAATTTTTTTGGAATACGGGTATTATTGTAAGCTCTGTAGAAGCACTTGATAAAGCTTATGCAGATCATCAACCGGAAATGCATGCTAATTTTTTCCAGAATGGATTTCAAAAGTATGATACGTCGAGTGAGAGTAATTTTGTAAGGAAAGTTTATTCAGAATGTCCTAACATATCCATTGATTATGCTATTCTTGAACGAATGAAAGAAGTATATGTACTGTGTGCTGATTTTGGTTGGAGTGATATCGGAACATGGACAAATGCTTATTATCAATTAGACAAAGATTCGAATGCTAATGTTGTTAGAGGTAAAGATATCTATTGTTATGAAGCAGAGCGGAATATAATACACTCAGAAACAGATAGATTAGTTATATTGAATGGTGTAAATGATTATATCGTGGTTGATACTGAAGATGTACTCATGCTGTGTAAAAAAACAAATGAGAAGAACATACGTCACTTTCTGAATGATATCCGCTTGAAAACGAATCGGAATCTCTAAATATAGATTTGTAATTAACAAACCGCAAATAAAAAGAGTAGAAAACTATGCGAAAGGTTTCAACTCTCGGAAAGCTTTGTATATTTGCAAGCGAGTTTTTAGCTCAGGTGATGAAATTGGTAGACATGCCAGCTTGAGGGGCTGGTGCCGATTTTACGGCGTGCAGGTTCGAATCCCGTCCTGAGCACACAAAAGGGAGCTGTTTGCTCCCTTTTATATTTAGAAATCATACTTTTTTGGAGATGAAATGAATCTTCGAAATCAAGCCGTTCATTTTATACCTTGCCCCTTAAATCTGGGGTAAATTGCTTTTAGATTGTTACAAAGCAAATCTTATTTGCAATGATAAATGACAGGGATTATGCTTTTTGCAATAAAAAGATATTGTGATTTAGTAAAACACTATTCAAAAACTCTCGCTGCATTTTCAGAGACTATTTTATACCTCTACTTGAGAAAATAACAAGCACAATAACATTAAGAGGATAGCAAGTGCGACGCAAACCATTTGGGCAATCCACATCGTTTTCACAAAAACAATATTTTGTTTATTCGTGAACATGTATGATATGCCCGTGCTGATTAAAGCAATAACAAGCGGTGTTGCTAAAGTTAAGATTACCGGAGCCAATAACTCCCCTAATTTGAAAACTATTCCGCCTTCATTACTAGAAAAGCCGACAATAAAGTTCCATATAACAGAGATAGTAAATGATATAGTTGTTCAAAATATATAATTCTTTTTCAAATATAATCTATCGAATCGCATTGTTATGTAATAGAGCGAAAATGCAATATATTACATATTATAAGCAAATTATATAAAAAGCCTGCTTGTGCATTATCCTAGATATCTATTGCTTATTCTTGCATCTGAATCTTGAAGAGGTTTCGATTTACACACTCCAAAGACTTTTATTAAAAATATGAATCCATTTTTTTATTATTGCTCCCCCTTCCGATATTCACTCGGTGATACTCCTACACTTTTTTTAAACATTCGAGTGAAATGCTGAGGATATCTGAATCCTAGCTTGTAGGCTATTTCGCTAATCGATTCAGAGGTATCTAAGACTCTGTTCTTAGCTATATTCATTACAGAGGTATGAATGTATTCTTGCGCTGATTTTCCGATTTCCTTTTTTACAAGATCGCCGAAATAATTGGGAGATAGGTTGAGTTTTCCGGCAAAAAATGATACTGACGGAAGTCCTCCAAATTCTGCTTTATCCTCCTTGAAATAATTGGATAACTCTTCTTCAAAACGAGACATGATGCCCTTATTCACATGCTCACGAGTAATAAACTGACGATCGTAGAAGCGCAGACAATAATCTAAAAATAACTGAATGTTATTCACAATAAGTTTTCTACTGTGTTTATCAATAGTTTGCTCTAGTTCATATTGAATCTTATGAAATAGTTCCATAATCATTTGGCGTTCTCGTTCCGATGTATGCAATGCTTCACTGGTATCATAAGAAAAGAAAGTATAATTGCCGATGTGTTTTCCCAAATTTGTTTTCAAAATTAAATCTGGATGGAATAGCAGAGCCCAACCCTTTTTCTTTGCAGGTTCAGGTCTCTTTATAACTTCTAATACCTGACCGGGAGATACAAAGACCAAGCTTCCTTCTTGATAGTCGTATTTATTTCTGCCATACCGCAATTCGCCGCAATTAAATTCTTTTAGAAATATGGCATAGATACCATAATAAAAGTGAGAATGTTTACCATAATCTATTTCCGTTTCCGAGAGATCTACAACGCTTACTAAAGGATGAAGAGTTTCAACCTTATTTAATTTATTGTAGTCGCTCACTGTGTCAATCCTAAATGTATCTTTCATATCTTTTATTCCTTAACAGTACGTAAATATACGCTACTTTCAGCTTGATTGTTCCATGTTAAAACCTAAAAGAGTAATAATGGTAGAACAATCCGTAATTTGTATAATAAAGTGAAAAGGGTAGCATCAGATATTTGCAATACAAACTTTTAGAAGTAAATAAAAACAATAATGAGAATGAAGAATTTTAGTTTTTATGTGCCTACTACCGTTCATTTCGGTAAAGGACAAGTGGAAAAATTAGCCGCTTCGATTAAACAATTCGGAGGAAGTAAAGTACTGTTGGTTTATGGTGGAGGAAGTATTAAAAAGAATGGCATATACGATGCTGTTATTTCAGAATTAATTAAAGCTGATATTTCTTATGTAGATTGTGCCGGAATCAGACCAAACCCACCGGTTGCAGATGTTCGAAGAGGTATTGAGATATACAAAAAAAATAATTGTGATTTTATTTTGGCAGTTGGTGGCGGTTCAACAATTGATGCTTCAAAAGCTATGGCAGCAGGAGTTTGCTATGCCGGTAATGTTATGGATTTGATGGCGGATGGTAAAGGCGAGATAATAGCTGCTGCACCCTTGGCATCGGTGCTAACTATGGCAGGGACGGGTAGTGAGTTAGATATGGGAGGTGTAATTACAAGCGAAGTGAATCATAAGAAACATACAATTATGCATCCTTTGCTATATCCTAAATTCTCTATTCTCGACCCTACATATACATTCACTGTGCCGGAAATTCATGCTATGGCAGGTTGTTTTGATGCCTTTAACCATTTATTGGAATGTTATTTTGTGGTAGGAAGTGAGAATACAGATGTGCAAAATATGATGAATGAGGGTTTGATGCGTGCAATTGTTAAGAATGCACCCAAAATTCTGGCAAACCCGGAAGATTATGATGCTCGGGCAAATATTATGTGGGCAAGTTCTATGGCTCTCGCTAGTTTTCAGTTTTCTTTGGGCAAAGAAGAAACGAGCTGGCCTATACACCGCATGGGGCATGAACTATCTAGTTTGTATAACATGACTCACGGAATTACATTGGCATTACTTACATCTTCATATTTGGCCTATATGCTTGAAAAAGTGCCTAAATACGATTGGTTATATGCAAATTTTGCTCGCAATGTTTTTGGAGTACAAGAAGAAAACGATACTATTGCTGCTAAATTGGGAATAGAGAAAGTGAAAGAATTTATTTGTTCGATCAACATGCCTAATAGTTTGAAGGAAGTAGGTGTAGAGGAAGATAAATTGGAGTATTTGGCAGAAAAAACAGTAGAATGGGAGAATGTTGGAGCTTTGGGTGAATTAGATAAAGAAGATATCTTGGAGATTTTTAAACGAGCGTATAATCCTGTATGGTAGGTTTGTGGCAATTGTGGATTTACAAAAAAGAACAATCTCTCATTTAATTGGAATGGTTGAATGAGAGATTGTTTCGTCTAATAATCAAGTTGTATCAATATCTTTTTATGAAGATAAGAAGATTTTTTTACTGAATGCACTTCTTTTTCCAATGATAAAAGATGAGCGGAATAAGCTATATAGATAATCCTCCAACACCAGCTAATGCTAAGGGGCGTTGCAGCTCAGTTCCTAATCCGGGAAATATAGCGAATGGAACTAAGGCTAAAATTGTGGTTAAACTGGTCATCAATATTGCATTTAAGCGCGTGTGTCCTCCTTTTATTATTGCCTTCAACAAGGGATTTCCTGCTTGCAGGTTTTTCTGAATAGCATCAATTTTTAAAATGGAATTGTTAATAATGATACCTGATATCATGACTAATCCAATTAAAGACATTATGCTTAGTCCTTGATTGGATAATACGAGTAATATTATTCCTCCTGATAATCCTAAGGGAAGTTCAGCTAATACAATAAATGGTAAAATCAAAAATATAAAATAATAATTTAAAAAATAATTATTATGTATGATTTAATAACTTTCTCTATGCTTTTATTAAGGATTTGATAGTTAAATAAATAGAATGCATAAATATCTCATTTTGATATTTTTTCTCAGGATAGATGAAATACTCTCTCTCTATTTTTTAAGCTTCTTTTTTTCAATAAAATCTATTTCTGAATGAAAAATACATGCATTTTACATATACGCTTTCCTTCCTTCAGAAAGGAAAGCGTATAAAAATACTTTTATGCGATATCTGCAAATAAGAATACTTTGAAAAACGCTAGTTTCCTTCTTTCTCTTCTTGAGAAAAGAAGGAATTAGCGTAAATTATTATTATTCGAACTTAAGAAAAACCTTTACAATGTCAATATTTGGTCACTCTTAATAGCTAAGAAGACCATTTTTGAAAAAATATACAGATTTTTTGTTATTTCGGTCGGTAAAGAAGATGCTTACATGTTGTTAATGAGTTTGCTATATCATAACTTAAAAAATATAACAATAACGTTAAATACTCGATATGCTAAATGGAGTTTGCAGCTGCTTTGGGCTTCGCATACTTTAATTATTATCTTTGCTCAAACATTCGAAAACTTATGCAAAGAGATACCAAAGAACAGCCGTCGTGGATGAAGTTTATTCTTCACATTCATCCCCCTAAATTAGCTAAAAAATCGATGGCAATAAATCGAACTTACGGGCTTGGCGGAATAGCTGCTTTGTTGTTCGTGGTTCTAGCCGTAACCGGTGTTTTTCTCCGTTTCAAATACATGCCTACTGTTGATGAAGCCTATTATTCCATTGTAAGACTGCAAGATTACTTTGTGTTTGGTCGGTTGCTTCGCAATATGCATTATTGGGCAGCAAACTTTATGATTTTAGTGGTGGTGCTGCATCTGTTGCGCGTGCTTTTTTCGAATGCTATATACTATGAACGAGCCGGAAACTGGCGTTATGGTATCGTTATGCTGGTGTTTACATTTTTATTTGCATTTACCGGATACCTATTGACTTGGGATCAGTTATCATATTGGGCTGTTACCATTATGCTGAGTTTAGTGGAATATATTCCGGTGGTTGGGGCAACTTTGGCAGAATGGATTAAAGGAGGCGAGCATATCGGGCAGCAAACTTTGCTTACATTTTATTCGCTGCACACTGGAGTGCTTCCGTTTTTAATGCTGTGTCTTATGATGGTGCATTTTTATTTGGTTCGCAAGGCAAAAGGAGTGGCATATACTTTGGCAGAGGATGAGCCGGACGAGAAGGTAAGAGCATATCCGGATTTGGTGCGAGTAGAAGCTTTGGCAGCTTTGGGCGTTTTTGTCGTACTCTTAGTTCTGAGTCTGTTTTTTAACGCTCCGCTAAAAGATATGGCAAATCCGGATATTACACCAAATCCGAGTAAAGCACCGTGGTATTTTATCGGCCTGCAAGAAATGCTGCTCCATTTTCATCCGCTTATTGTGTTGAGTATTCCTATTCTGACACTTTATGCCTTGTTTCGCATGCCGGTGTGGCGTTGTGCTAAAGATAAAGTAGGCCTGTGGTTTAATGGAGATGAAAATAAGACTGCCGTATTTCGATATATCGGAATAGCCGTGATATGGACTGCTTTTATAGCTTTGGGCGATGATGTTCTTCGTTCACGAGCTCATTTAGATACGTCAGGTTGGTATGGAGTGTTGCTATTTTTTGTTTACCTTTTACCTCTAGCATTTGTCTTTTGGAAGAGAAGGAACGGCGAAAAAGCCTCGTTGGTGCTGATTTTTTTCACCTTTATCAGTGTGAGTTATATCGTATTAAGTATTATTGCTTTCTTCTTGCGAGGCGAGGGGATGACATTATTCTTCCTATAAAATAAAAAGAAGTATGGACAGAAGAAATTTTTTAAAGAAAGCTATAGGAGGTGTTATAGGTTTGCAGTTCGTGGCCTTATTTTATTCCTTCTTTAAGAATAAACCGGAAGAGAAAAAAGAGAACGATGATTGGGTAGAGCTCGGTATGATTAACGACTTCGAGAAAGGGAAGACTTACAGTTTCCCAAGCAATAAAGTCTTTTTGCATAGAACTGGGGAAGGCGATTTTTTGGCTATATCGAACAAATGCACACACTTAGGTTGTGCCGTAACGCTTGATAGCAGGACCTCTGGATTTATTTGTCCGTGTCATTCTTCACATTTTGATAAGTTGGGCAATGTTACCCAATCTCCGGCTAAGCGAGCACTTGATTATTATCCTATTCGGATTCAAGCAAATAAACTTTTGGTAAATCTGAACGACAGTACGAAAAGAGCAAGCTTTAGTAAAAATCAATTAACTACTGTTTCATGATAACATCCAACAAACAACGAAGCTATCGTCTGTATCTGCTTGTGTTAATTGCCGTGTTGATTCCATTATTCGTGATTAAACAGCTATTTTTCCCGGTAACTACAGAGATCATGGGTGAACCTCAGTATGTGGGGCGAGAGGTCTGTGTCGAATGTCATGGCACGGAAGAACATGACTTTATGGGATCTGATCATGATTTGGCTATGGATGTTGCTAATGATAGTACGGTGCTGGCAGATTTCAACCATGCAGAACTACACAGAAGTAATGGGGAGGTGAACAAGGCTTATAAGAAAAATGATAAATATTATGTGCTTACCGATGGTGAAGACGGGGGCATGAAAGAATATGAAGTGAAGTATGTGTTTGGGCACTATCCGCTGCAAAACTACTTGGTAGAGTTCCCCGGAGGGAAGTTGCAGGTATTGCCGCTAACGTGGAGTACGCGAGATAGCGCATGGTACTATATGGCAGATTCGATTCCGCAATATGCAAAGGTTGATCATAAAGATTGGTTGCATTGGACTAATCAGGCGCAAAACTGGAACTCTATGTGTGCCTATTGTCATACAACCGGATTTAAAAAGAATTATGATGTAGAAACCGATACCTATCACAGCACATGGACAGAAGGCGATGTGAGTTGTGAGGCTTGTCATGGCCCGGCATCGAATCATATCAAGTGGGCAAACATGCCTGAATATGCACAGAAAGATTGGGATAATTACGGATTAGTGACAAAAACGAGTGGCTTGGATGATAATGAGCAATATGTAGAGATGTGTGCTCGCTGTCATTCGCGCAGGGCAACTTTCGGCGATCAATATCCACACAACATGGCTACTTACGATTTTATGCAAATGGCATTACCGCAAGAACCGCAATGGTATGTTGATGGGCAAGTGCATGATGAAGATTATGTGGTTGCATCGTTCATGCAAAGTAAAATGTTCCAACGAGGTGTGCAATGTAATGATTGCCATAATGTACACTCAGGAGAACGAAAGTTGGAGGGGAATGCGCTGTGTTTTCAATGTCATAATCCTGCTGATTATGATACTTATGCCCATCATCATCATAAATATGCCGGAGAAAAGGGAGAAGCTGTTACTTCCCTATATGGCGATAAATATGATGTGGGCTCAGGAACAGAGTGTGTGAACTGTCATATGCCGGCACAATATTATATGGGAGTAGATTTGCGAAATGACCACAGTTTCCGCGTGCCTCGACCTGATTTGTCAGATAAATTAGGTTCTCCGAATGCTTGTGTGCAATGCCACGGCAATGAAACTAACCAATGGGCAGCAAAACAAATAGAACAGTGGCATGGTAAGCCTTATAAGAAACATTGGGGTGAAACTGTTTTTGCAGCGAAGCAAGGTGAGGCAGGATCTGATTCTGCATTACTCCGAATAATAGACAGTGCTCCGAAAGTATATCCGAATATTGTGCGAAGCACAGCGTTGGCAACTTTAGATCAAGAAAAACACGATGATGTGTTTTATCGCTACCTAACCGATGAAAATGATATGCTTCGGAATACAGCCATCAATACTATGTTCATAAATAACGATGAGGATGCGGCTCATATCTTTCCATTATTGAGTGATGCTCGTCGTGCAGTGCGTTCTGCAGCAGCTTTTAAATTGCTTAATTATCCTAAAAATAGGATTCCGAAGAAATATTTAGAGCGCTTTAAGTCGGCAGTAGAAGATTTCGGAGATATTCAGAAGTATAATGCTGATTTTCCTCTAGGTAGGTTTAATTTAGGAAATTATTATGTACTTAAGAGTTCTGTTTCGGGCAGCAGAGAAGATAGTTTGAAGTATAGTGCGCAAGCTGATGAATGTTTTATGAAGGCTTATGCGCAAGACACAGCAATGAATCAATTTGCTTTACAGCTAGCCTATCGCTTCAATACAAAAGGAGATTTGCAGAAATCATCTGACTATTTTGCGGCTTATTTGAAGGCAGTTCCAAATGATGCCGGCGCAAATTATGACTATGGGCTACTGCTCTCGAGTATTGCAGGAGAGAAGTTGAAAACTGAGGGTGAAATACCATTAGCGCGTAAGAAAGAACTTTATGATGATGTGTTAAAGCATTTGAAAATGGCTATCAAATTAGATCCGCTGAATATGAGCTTCAACTATAATAATATTTCTCAGGTATATATGTATTATGGTGAAAACGATAAGGCAGAGCAAATACTTCAAAAGGCTATAGGTGCACGAGGGGGAACCTTAGTAGATTATGCCAATTTGTTCAATTTTTATGCTATAACGCATAATAAACCGAAAGCGGAGGCTATGGCAAAAACAATTGTAGATAAATATCCGAATGACCCAAACGTCCAGAAACTTAAAGGGTGGAAAATGCCATAAGGCAATAAAACTATTGCCTCGTTTTAAAAAGGTGTTACAGGATTAGACAGATATAAATTTAATTTCCGGAGGATTCATCTCCTCTGGATTTTTTTCTTTTTACACTTAAATTCTAGAACCTAAAATAGGCATTAGGTTTTAGAATTTAAGCTGCGCAAAGTCCGGATTGTACATACCTCGCTTTGTTGAATTACGTTTTATTTCTCTTCTAATTGTGCTTTCATCAAAGCCCAACTGTTTTGCAATAAAAACTTTTGTCTTTCCGCTTTTCAAATATGCAGCGATAGCATATTTTTGTTCCAGTCTTAAATGTCCCATCTTTAACCTTTTTAGTCGAAGACAAAGAAAGCATTTAATTCTGTGAGAGAAAGCCTTTGCGCTTTCTCTCTTTGCGAAGTGGAGCGTAGCGAAACGAAGCAAAGAGAGAAAATCATCTCCTAAGCGGGCATTTACTAATGGAATTTTTCAAGCTTTATTCGCCTTAGTGATGTGTTGGATGGTAGGCTCAATTCTTTTATATGCACTTGATGTGATATGGAGTTCCAACACAGAAATATCATTTACAAATATTTTAATTAAAACATTAGTGCCATCAGTACTTACAGTAATCATGTTGTTATTCCTCACCAGAAAAGAGAGTAAAAAAGACTAGATTGAAGTTCTAAGAGGTCTGTCAGTTATGTAATCGGCAAGCCTAGATTGTTTATGCAAAGAACATTTTGTTCCGCGAAGGAAGGTATAAAAGCTTTGCAAATGGTTTTTTGCTCCAGATAGAAGTGATAAAAGACACGAACCGGAATGTGAAATCAGTTTTGCAATGACGAGGATGTCTGAAAAGTAAGGTTTTGATTTCCGGCGGTTTTAGACTTAAAGCCCGTTGGGCTTACAATTCACACGCTATTTGAAACTTCAAATAGCTTCTTTGGCATCTTTATATCTTTATAGTGTTAGTCACTTCAAAAAAACTTTTCTCCTGCAACTCCTTTGCATAGAGCCATTAAGCCATATTCTTTTCGGAAGGTAATAAAAAAGATTCTGTTTTCACTTGCAGGATTTAGAAGTATGCTTACCTTTGCAAC
>JBKEDC010000024.1:0-79325 GCA_047975205.1 Mangrovibacterium sp.
TTCACTAGAATAGTAAGCAAGATTAGTGCTTTTACTTGGTTGCAATTTTTAAACTATGAAAATAAAAAGCCGATTGGAAAAGTTAAATATGCGCTAATTTAATTCCGCCAACGGGTTATGATCATATTATTATCTGGTTTTTTCAACTCTTCTGTTGCTAAGTTTTCTCCTCGACGAGGCTCGACATACCTAGGAGTCATCCAATATTCCATATTCGACTGTCCCGAACACAACCAAACTTCCCCTACAAGTACATTGTTATAGACTAACTCTTCGCTTTTACCTTTAATTTTAAGCATCTGTCCATTAGCATTTGCTTCCATAGGAGCTAGTTTTACAAACCATCTACCCGCAGCATCAGCTTTCACCGGTAGTGTTTGTTTTTCAAAACTAACGGTGATACGCTCACAGTTCCTCATATATTTACATCTTCTCCTCGCTGCAAAACCATATTCGAAGACAACACGTTGGTTGTCGATAATTGAGCCGAAGCAGTGATACTAAAGAAAAGAACTAGTATTAATCCTAATATATTTTCCATTTGTCTAGGTGTTTATATGATTGTCAAATATAACTACTTTTATTTGATATACTTTTCAATTCTTTTATTGCAATCCCTT
The DNA here is from genome assembly GCA_047975205.1 of Mangrovibacterium sp. Classification (GTDB taxonomy): domain Bacteria; phylum Bacteroidota; class Bacteroidia; order Bacteroidales; family Prolixibacteraceae; genus JBKEDC01. The sequence continues at coordinate 621 of JBKEDC010000024.1, forward strand.
CATATCCATTCTCTTTCATCATCTTCAAAATATTCTATCGAGGTAGAATAGTCGGGTTGCTCAATATCGGGTACTCCATGAATACAAAATGCAATAATATCTCCATCTTTCAGATTCTCCATAGCCTTCATCGTCCGAGTGCCCAATTTCTCATTCGATCCCATGGTATAACTAGGGATAACCAAAAGTTGGTCATTCTCTTTATCAAACAAACGGCTATTCCCAGCTCGTCCAAAGCGATAACCCAAGCTATCCAGCACACTTACAGCATATTCGTTGTGTCGATTCCCTGAATAAGCAAATGAAATTGGTCTCGGAATATCATACTCCGCACACTTATTTTCGATGTACTGCACTTCTTTGACTAGATCTTCTCTAGAAAGTTTAGTCACATTCTTATGATGCCCTGTATGATTCCCTATTTCGAAGCCCATATCGTTCAACTCTTTTATCTGCTTCCAATTCATATGATACGTTGTGGTATTATTTTTTCGCTTAGCATATTCACAGACAAAGAATGTGGCATCAAAACCATATTCTTTAAGAAGTGGAGCTACATTTTTATAGTGCGACAACTCTGCATCGTCGAACGTGAAAACTACAATAGGTTTCTGTACTTTAGATGCGCACGCAAAAAACACATATACTAACAACAAAAAAGGACATATTCTTTTAATCAAACGCATATCTAGAATATTTTTAAACAACAAATATAAAAATAAGGGGCAAGCACAATGCTCGCCCCCAACAGGGAATGAAAGTTAATTGAGTGATTCCCTAAAAACACATTAATATCCTGGATTCTGCATAGCCTCTTTATCCTCATTAGATAGGGAAGATCCTTCCGAATTAGTAATTTCATCAAGAAATGATTGAGGAATTGGTCTTCTTATATGCACTTCTGGATCGAAACGATTCTGCTGAACAGATCCATCATTAAACGCAGTCCAACGAGGACCTAATAACTTAGTTCTTGCTAAATCTTCCCAGCGATACAACTCACCACATAGTTCTCTAGTTCTTTCATTCATCAAGAAAGCCATATACACATCATCACCAGAAAGATTCATTGCATTATAGATAGGCATATCAACCTCCGAATTAACTATATCAGCACTGCTATTAAGTAATAATTGTTCTTCTGTTGAACTAGTTGTTTCAGCTATTTTGTTTGATTCGTAATATGTATTATAATCCCAATAGGCAGCTCCATCTAGATAACCTGCATTGTGTCCTCCCATACCATCAGTAATATTAGCATTGTTTTTATATGCTGCACCTCCGTCTATATTAACACTTCTATCTTCTCCTTCTTTATATCCAGCTCGTTTCCTTAATTCATTAAAATAAGGGATTGCATTTTCAACTTCACCTTTTCTGATATATGCCTCAGCAACCATCAAATAGTCTTCTGCGGATCTTGCTAAGATAAAGTCTCTAGCACCTTTCTCTTCATTATAGGTTCTCCTAGATCCATCTCTATATTTTGATAGCCCCGCAAACTTACGGAAAGTAGATCTGGTTCCTGAATTCCCAACTTCTCCAAACCAAACATGACTCTGTCCTGAAAAGTAGCGAACATAAGTCCAAGGAGCCTCAAGCTTGCCATCTTTTATTACATTACCAAGATCCATCCCATACTGCATGTAAGTATCATCTCCAGCGCTGTTTATGATAAACTTCATTCCTAATTCTCCTCCTACAAATCTTTTCTCCCCGAAAAGAGAAGCATCTACCACACTCTCGTCTTCTGGCCAAGTTGGCGCATCTTTTGTATAGTTACACCCAAAAGTTGTTGTAAATGACTTCCAAAACCTAGAGTCATTGACTCTATCAAATACCTCAATAGTATAATTTGTTGGCATCAGATTTGCTAATCCTCTACCACCAGAGATATCTCTTTTAATTCCTGCGAAACCAGATCCTCCATCGTACTGAGTAGTGAACACTGTGTGTATTCTATTCCCAAATCGCCCTGCTGTAGTAATATCATCAGAAAATTGAGCTGATAATACGATTTCAGAGTTTAATTCATTTGCTCCATCAGGAGACGTAAAGTTCCACAAATTGACATAGTTACTTGCCAACGGATGCGTCTCAATTACTTCCTTTGAGTATTTAATAATATCATCAAGGTCGGTATTCTTAAACTCGCTATTCCAATCATCATTAATTTCACTCACTCTAAACAGTTTTGCTTTTGCTAGGAAATGAGCCGCCGCAGACTTTGTAATGCGTCCAAACTCAGGAGAGTCAGTTGGTAACAATTCGTAGGCATCTTCAAAATCTGAAATAATCTGCGCATAACACTCCTTAGCTGAATTTCTCGTAAAGTTTGTCTCTACTGAATTTGATGGTTTAAGTTTAAGAGGAACCCCTCCAAATTGACGAACTAGTGCAAAATAATAATAAGCCCTAAAGAAATACCCTTCTCCTAAACGAGTGTCATAATTTGAATTATCCAGATCATAATATTTTGGCATATTCTCAATAAGAAGATTTGCCGATTCAATTGTTCCATACATTGCATCCCACAAATTACCTTCTGGCCCATCTGTTGAGTTCAAAGATGTATTATAATCGTTATAAGCTAAACTCCCTCCCTTCCCAATTGTAAATTCATCAGTTCCAATATTATACAACTTTGCCGACCAACTATATCCAACTGGCCATTGAAGCATAGTATAAATGCCCAACGACAACTCATCTAATCCCTGTTGTGTTTTAAATATATCGGTATCAGGCTTTGTCCTATTCACTTCCTCCAAAAAGTCATTTCCACAAGATGTAACCATTCCTGCTAGCAATGCTAGGACAACTCCTTTTCTTATAAAATTAAAATATCTCATTTTTTAAATTTTTTTTGTGATTAATATCCTAGAATGAAGCTCTTACTCCAAAAACAAAACTACGAATGGTAACTGGAGAACCTGACTTAGCACTTCCTCCTGAATAATCTCTTAAATCAGGGTCTAACCAATCAATAGCACTATATACCGTCAATGGGTTATTGCACTGGATATAGAGATTTAATGAATTAAGGCCAACTCGTTTCAATTGATTATTATCAAATGTGTAACCAAGATTTACGTTCCTCAATTTAATGAAAGAACCATCCTGATAACCCTGGGAAGAGCGATACGTATCTTCTACACCGGGCTTATAATACTCTGCATCCTCATTAACGCCTGCTACCCAATAATCGATATCTCTCATTGAATACCTTCCACTTAAAGCGACTGAACCAGCTTGAATTGTTTGTCCCCAACGTGAAAATAGAAAGAATGAGAAATCCCAATTCTTAAACTTAAATGAGTTGGTCATACCTGCAGTCCAATCTGGACGACCATTCCCTACGATTTGCCTATCGTTGGCATCAATTATCTCATCTCCGTTTAAATCTTTAACTCTTATCTGACCAGGCTCTCTATCATATACTGCCGCTTGTTCAGCTTCAGCAGTACTCCAAATACCATCATAGACATAGTCGTAATATACTCCGATCTCTTCTCCTACAAACCATTTGTTATCTAACATCTCAGAACGACCATTCGCTAGCTTAACAATCTCACTCTTATCTTTTGACCAAGTAAAATTTGTAGTCCACTCAAAGTTACGTTTCTTAATATTAACCGTGTTAATCTGAAGATCAAGCCCCCATCCTTTAGTTTCTCCAACATTAGCATACGTAGAAGTATATCCTGTTAACGAGGGTATTGACATTGACATCAAAAGATCGGTTGTATTAGTTGTATAATAGTCCAATGAACCACTAATCCTATGATCAAGAAATGAATAATCAACACCCAAGTTTATTTGTGCTGTTTTCTCCCATCCTAAATCATGGTTTGCCATTTTAGGAGCATTATTCACTGTAGGGTCCGATGGTAAATAACCTATATTCGCAGCTCCATTCCAGTTGTAAAATGTTGTTGAAATATCTCCTTTAGTTCCATATGCTGAAATTGCAGAGTTACCTGTAACACCATATCCTAATCGGAGTTTAAGTTGATTTACCCATGAAGCTCCTTGCATAAAGTTCTCTTGATCTATTCTCCACCCTAATGCTAACGAAGGAAAAGATGCCCATTTATTGCCTTCTGCCAACTGAGAAGCACCATCCCAACGTATTGACGCCGTCAACAGATATCTCTCATTAAAACCATAATTTGCACGAACCATATACGATGCCATTTGCCGTTCTGATAGACTTGTACCATAACCTAAGATATCTTGTTTAGACCCAATATTATTCCAAAGTTCATCTGACGATACCACATTTGCTCTAAGATCAGATCCATCTGAAGTGTATTTCTGTGCGGATTGCATCAGAGTAATTCCTACTTTATGAATATCGTTGAAAGTTCTATTGTAGAATAATAGATTATCAATAGTCCAAGCAATATTTCTATTTTCAATTTTTCTTGCAACATTTTGACCTGCTCCTTTTTGTCCTCTTGCATCATTAAATTGCCCATTCAAATAATCGCGATATTCTGGTCCAAATTGAAAACGATAAGATAAACCTTCTAAAGGCTTCCACATTTTTCCAAAATCTAATTGAGAGTATACATTTCCCGTTAGTCGGAACGTTTGGCGAAGATTAGTATTATAATTTAACTCTTCTATTGGATTGATGATATTGGAGTCTGCATTAGGCTCACGTATCAACTCTCCACTACTATCGTAAGGGACAGTCCATGGTAACATACTTCTCAGAGCTCCATAATAATCTCCTGCTCCTCCTGATCCACTACCTGTAAATCCATATTCTTGAGTTTGGAAAGAGATATTAGCATTAATACCCATCGTAAGCCAATCAAGAGGTTTGGCTTCAAAAGACACTTTTGAAGAATACCTTTCGTATTCTTGTCCTTTTACAGTTCCTGTTTGAGAGTAATATCCAAAAGATGCATATCCTTTAAATTTCTCATTCCCTCCCGAAACACTAACATTGTGATCCTGAGTTATGCCAGCTTGTTTACCTTGCGATGTCCAATCATAATTCTTAACTAAGCTAGGATCAAACTCGGTTTTCCCATTAACCCATGCATTATCTACATTAGCCCATGATTCGGCAACACCTCCAAACAAGTTCTTATCATTAGCATAAGTAGGAACATCAGCACCATAAGAACCATTATTGATATATGCTTGCCGAGAATATTCAATCCATTCTCCTCCATTCATCATCTCCGTAACATCATGCATTGTAGACACGGTTATGCTACCATTATAGTTTAAACTAACTTTCCCTTCTTTACCCGACTTAGTTGTAACCAACACAACCCCATTCGCACCTCTAGAACCATAAACTGCAGTAGCCGAAGCATCTTTAAGAATATCGATAGATTCAATATCAGCAGGGTTGATATTCTCGATACCTCCACTTTGCTGAACCATACCATCAACTACATAAAGTGGAGAGTTGCTAGCTGTTAGCGAACGTACACCTCTAATTGTAATACTTCCAGTTTCTCCTGGTCGCTGATTATTCACAATATCAACACCTGCCGCTTTTCCTTGCATCCCTTGCAAAGCATCTTTGACAGGCATTTCTTGTAGGTCTTCTGCACTAACACGAGTCAGAGCCCCTGTCACATCGCTTTTCTTCTGCACTCCATAACCTACCGCAATGACTTCATCCAGCCCAATAGCGCTATTTTTAAGATTTACCTTAAAAGTAGATTTACCAGCGATAGCTACCTCTTGTGTTTCCATCCCTACGAATGAAACAACTAAAGTCTTCGCATCTTCTGATACACTTAAAGAGAAGTTACCATCATAATCAGTAATCGTACCATTGGTTGATCCTTTCAATACAACAGTAGCACCTGGCACCGTAAGACCTTCTTCGTCTAACACTGTCCCCGTGATGCTTTTCGTCTGTGCATAAGAAACTACAGTCATCATTAGAAAGATGACTAAGAAAAGAATTCCTTTTACTTGTTTAGATTTGTACATCATAAAATAGGTTTTATAAATTTATTTTATTTATTAACTAGCAAACGGTCTTTTTGACAATAGTTAGGATTTTGCTTTGTTAATAGAATCAATTGTAAAACTAAATAAATAGTTAATTCTATAGTATTCAATTCTTGCCATCGACTCTTTTTGAATGAAAATGTCGCATTTCGATATGATTCACTTAACACCTACCATTCTATCTTTTTATTGAACATTTTGGCATATCTCACGCCTAATTCTTTCTGACTATCCACATCGAAATGCAAATAATCGCCTCATTGTTGCAGATCTTTTGTTTTTACTAGAAAAGCATTTTTATCGTTCCTAATATACTTCGCATTTTCCCTGTTAAGTTGCTTCCATTCTTTGGGGTGTTTCGAGTACGATCCCAAATTGCCAATGATAATAGGCAGATTGTCATCACAACAATATGCCCTAAATTGTGTAAATAAGCTTAATAAATCATCTTGATTCTCCCTTCGTTTTCAGCATCTGACTCTCCTTGATGACACAAGATAACTTTTATCGTCCCGATTTGCCTGGCAATTTCTGCTCATTCTTTAAAGTTCGAATTGAGTTTCACTCCTCGAAAAGGCTTATCATTTAACCAGCTTTTAATAGAACTCCCTCCTACTGCACAAGGGACTAGCAGAATGGACACATCTGAAGGCACTGCCTCTAATAGTTCGGAAACAAAGCTCATCCCACAATCCAGTCCTGTCATTTTTGGATAATAACGATGCAAAGGTTCTTTGGCACAAACAACCTTGTTCTCCATATTCAATGCCAGTATCCTTGCATTAACGATAGTATCATTGAGCATTACCTTTCCTCGTCCTGCCATGTTCGATTGTCCTACCATAAAAACGACTAAAAGCTTATCTTTATTCGGAAGATCATTCATATAGTCCTGATAGGTTGATAAAATTTGTGCGTCTAAAAAATTCGAATAACAAACAAGCACAACAAAGCTCAAAAAGAAAACTGGTAGTTTTTCATAATATTATTTTGATTAAAAGATATCATACAAAGATACGTAGTTGTTCCTTTTCCTGTCTAAAAACGACAATACATATCAATATAAGCCAAAACATTCTACATATACTATTAATTTGGTAATTTTCGTATATTTGGATATACAACAGATTTCGCGCCTCTAAAATTAATTATTTGGCTTGGGAAATTTGAGTATTATCCAAGCAAAAAAAATAGATTAAAACAAAAAAATGAATCAATTAAAAACTCTTAGCATTACCTTCCTAATTGCATTTTTCGGTCTTGGATACACAAGTACATTTACAGCAAAGAAAAATCTAAAAAATACAATTGAAAACGCATTTAATTTCAGAGATATTGGCGGATACAGAACATCAAATGGGAAAACAGTTGTATTTAATAAAATATATCGTTCGGGCGATCTTAGTCGACTAAAACAAGCTGACACTCTTGCCATAAAAAACCTTGCAATAGATCAAATTATCGATCTAAGGACCCCTTACGAAGCAAAGTATATTAGAACGGTCTATCCCAAGGAGGTTGAATACTTAAACATTCCTCTTTTGACAGTTGATGTTGAGGGCAATGCTCAAATCAAAAGATATGAGCAAGTATTGGAAGGAGTAATCCCAATCAAGGAATATATGCTGAGCTTCTACAACGAGATAACTCAAGCAGAAGAAGAAGCCTTAATGAAAATATTTGACCAACTGGAAGAAGGTAAAACTACTATTCTCATTTCAAATGCAGGGAAAGATCGCATGGGAATGACCATAGCCTTGCTGCTATATGCTCTTGGTGTTGAGAAAGATCTTATAGTTCAAGACTACATGAAATCGTCAGAATACCTTGACGGTTACGATGATATGAAATGGACTAGAATGCTTGGTGAATGGGGAGCTAAGTATAAAGAGCAATTGAGCGACAGGCTTTATGCTTTATGGCAAGTTGACGAAAATTATATTAAAGTGTTCTTCAATACGATAGAAATAAAATATGGAAGTATTGATAATTTTCTTGAAATCCTAAAAGTTGACAAAAACCAACTAAAAAATGCCTACTTAAAATAAGAGAATTTGGATATGAACAGAGTCAAGATTGCAATATTTATCATCCTTTTCCTTATCTGCGAAACAAGTTGTTTTGCAGATAAACTGTTTTTTGAACCAGTCACCAACACTAATACTACCCCAAGTTCTGCTATAATAGGGATTTCAAAAGACTCTATTGGCTATATATGGATGGGGTCTGAAGATGGGCTATATAGATATAATGGTTTTGATTTTGAACATATCAATCTGTACACAAAAAAAGACACACTTGCTCAAATTGGTCGCATTCGAAACGTTTTTACTGACAACAACAAGCAATTATGGATCTATACCTTCTTCAACAAAATCCTCAAGCTCGATTATAACACTGATAAGCTGTACGAAATAAAGGAAAATGACGTTCCTAGCGATGTGCTTAACAATTTCGCTGCCAACGAAAATAGAATTGCTAAAGCCAAAACAATCGAGGGCATTTCGTATTTCATCCAAGACAACAAACTATGTGCTAGAGCTGTAACAACAGGCGAATTGATCACATATCGAACAACCCCGGATACTTTTGGAGGTATGACCGACGACTATATCACTTCTTTCTACGTAGACGATGCCAATACTCTTTGGCTAGGCACCCGCGAAGGAATTGTATACAAAGCAAATACGTCAGAACAATCATTTTCCTACCATAATAATTTTAGCTGGACAAATAATCGATTGATAAAAGCTCCTGTTAGAACAATCTGTATGTTTAAGAATGAATTGTGGGTAGCTTCGAACAATTATGGAATATCAATATATAAAGATGGGGATAGACTGAGCGAGCATCCTTACTATAATTTCTCTTCTAGACAAAACCAAGTTCGATCAATGTTAGAGATTAATGATAAACTATGGATTGGCGGAACAAAAGGACTAGAAATCTACACTCCTACTAGGCAAAAACTCACCTCTATCCTAAACAACAAAAGCTACCCTTCTCAATGGTCTAAAAAATCATCATCAGTATATGCAATAGCACAATACAAACAATGGGTAATTACGAGTATGTACAACACAATTGCCCTTATTGATAGCAAGCTAAATGTGGTAAAACATCTCGATCTTGGAGATATTATAGGAGAACATAGTATCACCGACATAGAAATTGACAATAAAGATAAAATTTGGCTCTGTACAGAGGGTAATGGAATTATTCTAATATCTCTAGACGAGAAGCTGGATCTCACCGTTATACAACACTTCAAAAATGGACATACTCTAAGCAATATCATCTATGATTTTCATACTCTGAATGACAACAAATTACTAATAGGCAATAGTGACGGCCTATTCCTGCTGCAAATACAAGCTCAAGATAGTCTTGTGGTGATAAAACAACTGATAGACAAACCCACCTTCTCAATACTAGAAGACAACAACAAGAACATCTGGTCTACTCATAAAATTGGACTAACTAAATTTGATCAAGACACAGAAGAAACCTGCAGTTTTATTCCCCAATTCACAAAAGAAAACTGGACATTTTCAAAAAAATCAAGTTTTTTCGACCTTGAATCAAACACAATGTACCTCGGCTCAAACAAAGGCTATATTTCGTTCGACCCTAATCGAATAAGTACAAACAAAGCAGTTCCTAAGCTTATTACAAAAACCTTAACTATTTCGGGTAACCAGGTGGGCATAAATCAAGAAATTAATGGGCAAAAAGTTTTAAGCCGTCCCCTACGAGAAACTGAAAAAATTGAACTAAACTACAAAAACAATACATTTTCAATCCTGGCTGAACCTATCTATTATCATCACGCAGAGAAGATGTGCTATTACTTCAAAATGGAAGGTAGCAGCAAAGAAGCCTGGACATCTTCTAAGAATGCCCAAATCAGCTACAACAAACTTAAAGCTGGGAGCTACACATTCAAAGTTAAAGCCCTAACTGATGATGGATTATGGTCAAACACATGCACAATAGACATTGACATTCAAAAAGCATGGTATTGGAGCACTTATATGATTATACTCTATATTATAACAACAATAGCTGCTATAATATTTCTCATCAGAGAGGCTAATGCAAGACAAAAACTACGCAACCAAGTTCTTCTAGAAAAGTTACACGCCGAACAGGTTGAAGTACTAAATAAAGAACGCGTTGATTTCTTTACAAATATATCTCACGAACTGAGAACTCCCCTTTCGCTGATAAAGGATCCGCTCAGACAATTAATTTCATCAGATGCGGACACAAAACATTCCTATTATCTCAAACTAATAGACAATAACGTTGAGCAACTCAGCAAATACATTAATCAAATAATGGATTTTAGAAAGGCAGAGGCTAAAAAGATTGAGGTTAACACGCAAGAAGCTGATGTCATTCAGTTGCTAAGAGAAAGCATAGAAATGTTCCAAATAATTATCAAACAGCGAGATATGAGACTAAAAATCGGCACCGATAGAGAACAACTAAATGCAATGGTTGATTCAGAAAAGATTCGCTCCATTGTACAAAACATTTTATCTAATGCAACAAAATACACTCCCGATGGTGGCGAAATTAAATTAGTTGAAACATTCGCCAATGAAACCCTCACTATTCAGGTTATTGACAATGGTGTCGGCATATCAAACCAAGATATTAAGCAAATATTTGAACCTTTCAATAACCTCGGACCTCAACCCTTCTATGGAGCTTCGTCGGGTATGGGCTTAGCATTAACAAAAAAGCAGGTCGAGTTATTAGGTGGGGAAATCAAACTGACTAGCATTCCCAATAGTGGCACTACGGTAACAATCACACTACCCATCTCTGAAATCACAGACAGAAATAAAATACCCGATAAAGAAACGGTCAAATTAAGTTCAGAGAAAGACCTACTTCTCATTGTAGAAGACAGCCCTGAGATAAAAGAATACCTCTACAATGAGCTGAAAGAAAACTACGAAGTAATGACTCAAACAAATGGGCTAGATGGGCTAAATTGTGCCATTGAGACCACTCCTGACATTATAGTGACAGACATTATGATGCCTAAAATGGATGGTGTAGAGATGACTGCAAGGCTAAAAGAAGATGAGCGAACAAGTCATATACCTATTGTCATTTTAACAGCTAAAACTAGCGATCAATCTCGCATGGATGGGTTAATATCTGGAGCTTCAGCATATCACGTCAAACCTTTCAATATGGAGATTCTGAAGTTTCAACTAAACAATATTCTTCACAAGAGAAAAAGATTCCATCAACTGATTCTGAACAAATCAATATCTGTTCAGGAAGCAATAAACAAAGACGGAAGTCAAGATTTAACCAATGAATACTTCTTAAAGATTATAGAGCTTATTGAAAAAAATATTGCCAACCCAGACTACCGCCTAGAATCATTAGCAAAAGAACTCGAAATTAGCTCTCGACAATTATCTCGCAAGCTAAATACTATAGCAGGAATAACCCCTGCTGCTCTTATCACTAAAATAAAGATGGAAAAAGCGACTAGCCTACTAAAGGATACGAACATGAATATTGCTGAAGTTGCATATAGTGTTGGCTATAACGAACCTTCAAACTTCTCTCGTACATTCACTAAATTCTTTGGTATATCTCCCTCAAAGTATAAAATATCTTGAACCCCTTCTAGCAACTGAAGGTCAGCTCATTTTGTGGAGCCTCCCTAAGAGAGAAAGTATGATGACTTACACATTAATAATACTTTACCTTTCATTAAGGCAAGTTGCATCAAATGCAAGTAACTGGCGTAAATAGTCCTAATCCAAGACAAAAACAGAAGCTATTCAGTAAAGAATACTTCACTATGAATCAGTAAATTTTCCTAACGTGATTTGCATAGCCACATATGTCCTAATTCTTATTATAAAATCAGAGAATGTCTTCATTTACCATATATTGTCCTTGTGTGATATGCATACAATTTATACAAAAAATATCTTCGCATCATAAACTTATGTATCACAAATAACAACAAATAATGATTAGATCAAAAATTTTCTTCTTAGCAATCTTATCGATATTAGCAATTAACTCTGCTATTGCCCAGCGAACAAAGTTTAACTTCAATCACAATTGGAAGCTTCATGTAGGTGACGTTAGCAATGCCGAAAGAGCCGATTTTGACGATAAGAATTGGAAATCAATCACACTCCCTTATGCATGGAACCAGGATGAAGCATATCTGAAAGATATCGTTGATCTTTCTACAGGAATTGCTTGGTATCGCAAAACATTTCAATTACCCGAAAGTGCAGACGTAAAGAAAACATTCGTTGAGTTTGAAGGAGTACGTCAAGTCGGAGAAGTGTATGTCAATGGAGAATATGTAGGTCTGCATGAAAATGGAGTGATGGCATTTGGTTTTGATATTAGCACATATTTGAAACCATATCCTGCAGAGAATATTATTGCTGTAAAAACCAATAACGATTGGGATTATAAAGAAAAATTTAGCAATCAAAAATACCAATGGTCTGATCGCAACTTCAATGCAAACTATGGTGGTATTCCTAAAAATGTTTACTTGCACACTACAACATCTGAAGTATATCAAACACTTCCTTTATACTCATCTTTAGGAACTACAGGAACTTATGTATACGCTACTGATATTGATATTGAAAAGAAGCAAGCAAATATTCATGTGAGCACGCAGGTGCGCAATGAAAGTAAGAAGTCTGCAGAAATTCAACTGAATATCATCATCAAAGACTTAGATGGGGAAAAAGTATTAAGCTTTGAAGGTGTAAAACATGAACTTGCTGCTGGAGGTACTTATGATTTCCATGCCGCAGATACGCTCCGCAATGCTCATTTCTGGAGTATTGGTTATGGATATTTATATGATGTAACTTCTGAAATCCTTATAGATGGGAAAGTCGTTGATGCAGTAAATACTCGTACTGGTTTCCGCAAAACAGCCTTCAAAGATGGTATGATTTACCTCAACGATCGCGTAGCAATGATGAAAGGTTATGCACAACGCACAAGCAATGAATGGCCTTCTCTTGGTATGTCTATTCCTGCTTGGTTGAGCGATTATAGCAACAGTCTTATTCTTAAAGAGAATGGTAATTATGTCCGTTGGATGCACGTTACTCCTTGGAAGCAAGATGTAGAAAGTGCTGATCGAGTGGGGTTAATTCTCGCTATGCCTGCAGGAGATGCAGAGAAAGATGTTTTCGATTATCGATGGACACAACGCACAAGTCTAATGCGTGATGCCATCATCTATAATCGTAATAATCCTAGTATCTTGTTCTATGAATGTGGAAATGAAAGCGTATCGGAAGAGCATATGGCAGAAATGAAGACTATCCGCAACATGTATGATCCTTTCGGAGGTCGTGCTATTGGTTCTCGTGAAATGTTGGATAGCAAAGAGGCTGAATATGGTGGTGAAATGCTTTATATCAACAAAAGTGCAGACATTCCATTGTTTGCTACAGAATATTGTCGTGATGAAGCTTCGCGTAAGTATTGGGATGACTACACCACTCCATACCACAAAAACGGAGAAGGTCCTTTGTATCGAGGGAAGCCAGCTAGCGACTACAACCGCAATCAAGATGGACTAGCGATTGAGAATACAACGCGTTGGTTCGACTATTGGGAAATGCGTCCAGGAACAGGTACACGTGTCAGCTCTGGAGGTGCGAAAATCATTTTCTCTGATTCAAACACACACCACCGTGGAGAAGAAAATTTCCGCCGTAGTGGTTCTACTGATGCAATGCGTATTCCAAAAGATAGCTATTGGGCGCACGATATAATATGGGATGGATGGGTTGACACCGATACGGTGAAAGCGCATATACTAGGTCATTGGAATTATGACAAAGGAACTGTAAAGGATGAAGTTGTTATTTCTACCGCCGATGAGGTAGAATTGTTTGTTAATGGCAAATCATTGGGCAAAGGCGAGCAAAGCAAACGCTTTATCTTTACCTTTAAGGATGTGAAGTTTGCTGCTGGCGAAGTAAAAGCTGTGGGTTATATTGATGGTAAGAAAGTTTGCGAATCTTCGCACACAACAGCAGGTGAACCATATGCAGTAAGATTATCAACCATCGAACGTCTTGGCGGAATGCTTGCTGATGGTCAAGATGTTGCAATTGTTGAAGTTGAAGTGATTGATGAAAAAGGACAACGTTGCCCTACTGCGCTCAACATGATTGATTTCAAACTAAGTGGTGTTGGCGAATACATTGGAGGTATTGCAATGGGTGAAGGAAACTACATTGGTCAAACCACATTGCCTGTTGAATGTGGTGTGAATAGAATCTTTGTTCGTTCGATCAACAACAAAGCTGGAAAGATGAAGATTACGGCGAGCTCGAAAGGACTGAAAAGCGATAATGTATCTATTTTGACGAAAGAAACAGATACGCAAGATCTTTCTGAAGTATTGACCTACGATGCCTTGCCATCGTATTTGAACGAAGGAGAGACACTTGCTACACCATCATACACTGTTTCTCGTGTAGCAATCCCTGTAACATCTATTGTTGCTGGTTCAAACCAAGAAGACGCTTGTAAAACTATTGATGATAATGAGCTTTCGCAATGGGACAACGATGGAAATTTAGCAACTGCTCATATTGAATATACCTTGAAACGCAAAGCAAACATTAACCAAGTAGTATTGAAACTAGCCGGATGGCGCTCGAAAAGATATCCTATCGATGTGTATATTGATAGTAAAAAAGTTTGGTCTGACAAAACTCCTACCAGCCTAGGATATGTAACATTGACATTTGAACCTACCGAAGGACAAACTGTAAAACTAGCACTATCGGGCTCTACTAAAGAAGATGGCTCTCAATTCTCATTCGAAGAATTGGCAGGACATATCGAAGGAGCTGGGAATGAGGATAAGAAGGGCTCAAACGGGGCTCTTAGGATAGTTGAAGTAGAATTTTATGAACAGGCAAAATAATTAATTCGATGAAGCTATCAAATATAGCACTTGCATGTGCAATCCCTTTTCTAGTAAGCTGTGAAGAAAAAATAGAACCTGATGGTATGCACTTCGATTTTGGTGCTGGCAAGGTTGAAAATGGTTACACAGGCATAGACAGCAATTCACTTTATTGCGACAGCCTCGATTATGGTATCATTCCCTTTGTAAAAGTAAGCTCAACAGGTGATTTGAAAGGCAAAACAAGTGCTGCTGATGCATTGAGCTCTGAAGGAGCATTCTATTTTAAACGCAAAGTAGAAGACGGTGCCTATAAAGTATGTATCACTTTCGGTTCTAATGAAAGAGAAACCGAAGTTACAGTAAAAGCAGAAGCTAGACGTCTATTTGTTCACGACCTCAAATTAGCTAAAGGCGAGTTCAAAACAGTTGAGTTCATTGTTGATGTATTCACTAGAAACATTCCTAATTCTGAAAAAGGAATCATCCTTAAAGAGCGTGAGAAACCTAGCTTCAATTGGGATGAGTACTTGACCATCGAATTTAATGGCAAAGCTGTTAATGTTGCATCATTAGTTATTGAAAAGAAGGATGGACTAAGACGCTTGTTCATTGCAGGAGACTCTACAGTAACCGATCAAGACAGCGAGCCTTGGGCATCGTGGGGGCAAATGTTTCCATACTTCATGAACAATGACATCACGGTAGCAAACTATGCAGTGTCAGGAAGTACATTGCGTCATTATAGAGGCTCTAGACGACTTGATAAGACATTAACCCTAATGAACGAAGGAGACTATATGATTATTGAGTTTGCTCATAACGATCAGAAGAAAAAAGGCTACGAGGCTTATGGCGATTATACGGTAGACATGAAAGACTATTGTGATAAAATTATTGCAAAAGGTGGACAGCCAATTCTTATTACTTCAACTATGCGCAGAAGGTTCGACGAAAATGACAAAGTATACAACACCCTTGGCGATTTCCCTCAAGCAATGAGAGATTATGCAAAGAACAATAATATTCCTCTTGTTGATCTTAATCAAATGAGTGTCGAGCTATATGAGGCGCTAGGGGAAGAAGAATCTAAGAAAGCATTGGTACACTACCCTGCAGGAACATTCCTTGGACAAACGAAAGGTTTTGCAGACAACACACACTTCAATACCTATGGAGCCTATGAGTTAGCAATGTATTGTGGCTTCGATGAAAGCACAAAATTTGGACATTGCCAAGTATATCAAAGCGGATTTTGAAGGTTTCGATCCAAACAAGCCAGATAATCCAGATACTTTTGTTTGGCCATTGAGCCCTGCTGTGGATATTGAAAAACCATATGGTAACTAAAAAATAGATTTATGAAAATGACTTGGCGTTGGTATGGCGAGAATAATGACACGATTCCGCTTGATCATATCCGACAAATTCCCGGAGTAGAAGGGATTGTGTGGTCACTTCATGACAAAGTGGCTGGCGAGGTTTGGAAAACCGAACGTATCGAGAAAGAAGTGGCGCTTATCAAAAGTAAAGGTTTTAATGCTGATGTGGTAGAGAGTGTGAATGTGCACGATGATATCAAGATTGGTTTACCAACTCGCGATAAGTATATTGATGTTTATATTGATACCATTGAAAAATTGGCTAAAGCTGGAGTGAAGGTGATTTGCTATAACTTCATGCCTGTTTTTGATTGGACAAGAACTGACTTGTATAGAGAGCACCCTGACGGATCAAATGCTTTGTTCTATGAGAAAGACTTGATCCAAGATGATCCAAAGGCAATGGTTGATAATATTCTAAAAGAAGCTGGTGAATTGACTATGCCAGGATGGGAACCAGAGCGTTTGGCTAAACTAGATGAGTTGTTTGCGGCTTATAAGAATGTGACGCCAGAAAATCTATTCGAAAACTTAGTTTACTTTCTTGAGCGTATTCAGAAGGTGTGTATGGAGCAAGATGTGATGATGGCTATCCATCCTGATGATCCGCCCTGGCCAATCTTCGGTTTGCCTCGTATTGTGAACTCTCGTGATAATATTCGTAAACTATTAGATGCTGTACCTAGCAAACATAACGGTTTGACTCTTTGTACAGGGTCACTAGGGTCTAACCTGTTGAATGATATCTCGTCGATGGTTAGAGAATTTCACGATCGCATTTACTTTGCACACATTCGCAATGTGAAGGTTTTTGATAATGGAGACTTTATTGAATGTTCTCACCGAGGATGTGATGGAGATGTAGATGCTTACGAGGTTTTGAAAGCTTATCACGATAACGACTTCAAAGGATATTTGCGTCCAGACCATGGTCGTCACCTTTGGGGTGAAGAGAAAGAATGTCGTCCGGGCTATGGTTTGTATGACCGTGCTTTAGGAGTGATGTATATGTTAGGTGTTTGGGACTCTCTTACAAAACGTAAAGAAGGTAAATAATGCAATTAAATAGATAAACTATAAAAGCCAGCAGCTTCTTTGAGGCTGCTGGCCTTGCTTTGCCCAAGTTTGATTTGGAGCAAACAATCAAAAACACAAACGCGAGTGCAAAGTGGATTCATTTTGGCGCTGGTAATATATTCCGAGCTTTCGTAGCCAATTGCTGCCAAACACTTTTAAATAAAGGTCTGCTAGATTCAGGAATCTTGGCAATAGAAACCTTTGATGATGAGGTGATTTCAAAAGCATTTGCTCCATTTAATAACTTAACAGCTTTGGTGAAGGCAAAGGCGAATGGTGAGTTTGATAAGTCGATTGTTGCAAGTGTAGCAGAGGCTATTGTTTACAGGAACAATAAACAACGTGCTGTAGAAGCTTTTGTGAATCCAGAATTGCAGATGGTGAGCTTTACGGTCACGGAAAAAGGTTATTCATTACGTGCAAGTAATGGCGAGTTCTTTCCTTTTGTGGTTGCCGATATTGAGAATGGTCCCAAAAGTGATTGTACCCACTTAGTAAGTATCGTTTGTTCACTGTTGTATGAGCGTTTCGAAGCTGGAGATTTGCCAAAGCTTAAGGAGATTTGTGCTCTGTCTAGACAGTATGGAGCATATGTTTTTCTTGATGATGCTCATGGAGTAGGTGTTCTTAGTAAGAATGGCTACGGAACTCGTAGTCATTTTAATCTATCGGATGAAGTTGATGTAATAACAGGTACATTAAGTAAGGCTATTGGAACTATTGGAGGATATGTAGCAGATTCATCTCAGCTCATAAAATACCTAAGACACTTGTCACGCCCTAGTATATTTTCTGCATCATTACCACCCTCTGTGGTAGTCTCAGCTTCAAAGGCTATTGATGTATTCACTGAAGAGACTCAGATTATTGAGAAATTATGGAAGAACACAAAGTATGCAAGGAAAACTTTAGTCGAAAATGGTTTTGACTTGGGGCGCTCAGAGTCTCCTATCATTCCTGTAATGGTTCGGGATGATATGAAAGCAAAGATTATTGCAAGAAAGCTATTGGAAAATGGGGTTTATATTATCCCCGCTACCTACCCTGCTGTTAAGCTAAAGGATTCAAGATTGAGGATGAATATATTTGCAACGCATACTGAGTCTGATATAGATTATTTCTGTGAGCAATTGAATTGCATAAACAAAGAAATAGAGTTCAAATAGATTATAGACAAAATATTACGCCAAAGGGCTGTAATATTTTGTAGTTTTTGACTGTAAGCTTATTGTTTAAATCGGGAATCAAGACATATGATAAGTAAAAGAGAAAGCAATGCAATAAAGGCTAGGATGGATTTGCTTAATGCTGTTGGTTTGGCCTTGCAAAAACATGGCTTCGCAAAACTAGGAATTAATACTGTGGCTGCTGAGGCTAAAATGGATAAAACCGCTATATACAGGTATTATTCAAACTTCGAAGATTTGCTACGGGCATATATCGACCAGCAAGAATTTTGGCTGAAGTCTTTAAAGGAATATGGCAATAGGGAAATTGATGACATGAATAAGCTTGCCAAAATATTCATTAGGGAGCAAGTAGAAGACTTGATGGCAAGTGAGGAATTTCGTCAATTAATTTTATGGGAATTGGCAGACAAAGAAGGAATAGCTACTCTAATAACGGCTAAGCGTGAAATGTATTCTAAAAACATACTAGAGCAAAGCAAAACCATCCTTGATAATTGCGGAATAAATTTCAACTTCATTTTATCCATTATACTTGGTGGTTTGTATTATGTAACCATTCATAAAGATAAATATCCATTCTGTGAAGTTGATCTTACTCAAAAAAAGCATAAAGATGAATTAATCAGAACACTTGACTGGTTAATTGATTTGCTATTCGAAACAAATAAGCAAGTTGGCGAGGTTGAGAAGATAGCATTAAGACTTCGTAGTAAGGGAATGACTAGAGATGAAATAATGGAGATAACCAATGTTGATATTGATCAATACTGAACAAGTAATTTTAAAAAAAGGATTCTTTCAGGATCCTTTTTTTGAGATAAATATATTTATAAGTGCGAAAACAATATTTTAATTACATTATTAAGGCTTCTTTATGAGTGTGTTAGGAATGTATAGCACTTAAATTTTACAATATATCATTACTATTTATGATTTTTTATATCTTTAAACTGTTTTTATTTAAGATATTTTATTAGCCTTTAATTCATTTAAAATGAGAAAAACATTTAGTCTATTTATGATTGCTTGCCTGACTTTTTGGGGGTGTGAAAAGGAAACATTACAAAAAACCAATGATACACAAGTTTCTGATCTAGTTTCAAGTAGGCTCTCTTTCGACTCTCAAGGAGATTTTGATCAAGTAATCGAATAACTTAAAAATGGTGAATCACTTAGCTTACCAACTAATTTTGTATCGCTTGATACTAGCAGAGATGTAGTGTCTGACGATGCTGTTTTAAAAAGCGGACAAACAACTTTAGAAGAAGATACTTTAATAGCAAGTGATTATTTTAGAAGTCTTTTGAATGCAGATAGAGAAATTCAGGTTGGTGATTTTATTTATAAAGTTACTGAGAATGCAACATTCTATACTAGAAAAGATAATTATTCAGGATTACTTGAATATTTAGACAAACCCTTTGATCCATCGGATTGTAGAGAGAATAATGAATCGCAATTAAAAAGCTCCAGTGCTTTAGAGACAAATAGATATGAAAGCATCACAAACCCAGAAATTAAAATGGTTGATACACATAGGTTAATTGATGCTGACATGATTGAACCAGACTTTGGTGGTGGAGGCGGTGGCTCCGGATCCTCAGGAAGCTCTTCTGGTTCTTCATCTACTATTCCTGAACTAAAGGATAGTGATTTTATAGTAACATCTTTCAAGGGAACTTGGGCTGGTAAACTTTGGGATTCTATTTGGGGATTTTCAAAAAGTGTAAGAAATTATTGGGATTCCAAAAATAGAATGGATGCAAAATTTTATTCGCAAGATTTTGGTGTTTACTCGGAAGCTGGAGTAAAAACAAAAACGCAATACAAAGGTTGGACAGGGATTTGGAGAAAGAAAGATGTTAGTGAAATAAGAAGTGGCTATGAAGTTCTCATCCTAGAAGAGAAATGGCCTAGTTCAGTCACGCCTGCTGCCTTTGATCCTGTTTCTACAAATTACCTACCTAAGACTAATGTAGGGCATGGTAGTTATTATGTTGTAGGGAACGGAAATACAGAATTTAAAAATGAAACACGTTTTACAGTCGATATACTAGGGTTTGACCTAGATGTAACGCAAAAAGATATAAACCGTGCCTTGTATGAAAGTTTAAAAGCAGGAGGAAAATTCTTATCTAAAGATAAAGATGAAGTTGCTGTAAGAATATTAGATCCATGGGGAGATTTACGAAAAACAACAATTTTCTGTTATAATAAAGAGAAAAAAGGTTTTAATACTGACAAAGTAACTTTTATATTTACTAATGACTTTGGTGGTATTATTGGATACACCTTTAATACAGGAGATCCAAGCTTTAACTTTAATAATATTATTGCTAAAGGAGGAGCCCCTAAACTAAATTATAAAAATGGTACAATTCTATATGGTGTAGCGAGAAAAGACTCTGATTGGGAAGGTGTTAGATTTGAATTTAAATAACTACTATGAAACAACTAATATTTATTTTACTTTTTGCCTGTTGTACTTGTACATTATTAAAGGCGCAAGATGGTCCTGATAAAAGGATTTTTGTCAAATTCAATATTGAGTATCTTGCTGGCTTAAGCTATAATATTGAAGGGGATGAAGGTTTATTTGATTATGACTCTTTCTATGGAAAGAATCTAGAGATAGGATGTGGATATAATTTTACAAAGCAATTTAGCACTTCTTTAAATATTGGTGCGAATAGATATGAAAAATTATCCGCAAACACATTTCCTATAACGATTCAAGCCTGTTATTATTTAAAACCTAAGCTTAATAGTTTTTTTGGGACTTTAAAAGCTGGGCCACAGATTAAATTTTCTGATGCATCAGATAAAGGATATGTTTTGGCAGTGAACTTAGGAAGGCGTTTTAAGATTAAAAACAACTTTGCAGCTAAAGCATATGTTGGTTTTAATTATCAAAAAACAATGGAAGAATATGTCAATATGGGAAAAGTAAATAGAAATAGCCTTGTTTTTGGCGTGGAAATACCTGTATTTTAATCAGCATTTTTTATTGATAAGCACTTCAAATATTTAACTACACATATAGTAGCAGAATTTTCCACCCGGTATCAACTGTTGATGCCGGGTTTTTTAATTACAAACTAGTATTTTATTTGTTCGTAATTGAGGATTGAATTAACTTTTAAAGAACGTTGATATTATATAACGAATTAACAGTACACCTAAATAAAATATCATGAAAAGCTACCTATTAATTTTCTTTTCTTTAATCCTGTTTTTAGGTTGTTTAGATATTTCGGAAAACGAACCTGAGGTAATAATAGATCCGGAAACGTATGGGTATGTATATTACCTGGATAGAAACAGAATACAAAACAGCTGAGACATCAGATTGGCAACCCATTAATAACAGTCAGAACAATCTTTCTTTACCAATCATATCGACGAAGAAAACGGAATGCCCAATAACGGAAGAATTCGTTACATCTCTGACATAAATATCAATCTTAAAGACAACTCTGCATTTCATCGGGATATCGGTTTGTTTGAGTTCTATTATGAATCTGCGGCCCAATATGCTGATACTATAAATCTTGCTTATGAATTACTAAACGACTCGATAATGATAATAAGCGATACAACAGTAACACCTTCTATACAGATCAAATATAAAAAATACAGACAGTAATTGGCAGGTTCCGTACCCAAGATCAAAGTTTCTAGATAATCCATAGAACATAGCCGAAACATCCAGTTGAGATTGTGGAGCAGAAGAGCGTATGATTTTCTGTAACTTGCAAATTCGTATCAGAATTTTCGTATCTTTACTTCATATCAAATTCGCTCTTTGTATATTGTGCAAACGAAAGAGAAATACAGAAGCTTGCTTGTTTCTAAATCGTTACCTATTTGAAGTGTAAGTCCTGTAATTTGTTCAATTATAGGCGAAAAGAAATTCTCTATGTCTTGCAAGGTGATAGGTAAGGTTCTTATTTACAGCACACAAGTCTCCAACTTCTTTCAAATATGAGTTCATTTTTTGGTTGCTTAGTATTGGAAGAAGTTTTCCATCATCTGCTATACCCTCGTATTTCTTCAAGATAATTCTCGGAATATCTAGCAAAGGAATACTTATGATAGTATCAGTTTTTTGTCGTTTTGCCATAATCCAATCATTACCGTCAAATCCTTTTTGAATATTGTCTTTTGTTAGATTCTTTACATCAATATATGCAAGACCTGTGAAGCATGAGAAGATGAAAATATCTCGGACTTGTTCAAGTCGTTTAGTTGGAAATTGTTTTTTGAATATGCGTTCCAATTCGGCTTCTGTCAAGTAACCTCTATCTACTTTCTTGAATTGTATCTTGAAACTGACGAATGGGTCTTTTTTAATCCATCCGTTACTCTTGGCAATGAACACAATTCTTTTAAACCTTTGCAAATGCTTTGCAGTTGAGTTGAAATTACATTCACATTGAGTTTGTAGGTAGATTGAGAACTCTTCCAAAAACATATGGTTAACTTCTCTTAAAGCCATGTCAGAAACTTTGAGCTTTCTTTTCATAAACTCCGCAACGTGTCTTCGGGTAACAATGTACTTTTTATAAGTAGCCTCAGCTTTTGAAATCCCGACCAATTTCTTATAGTCTTCATTGTGCTTGTCAAATAGCTGAAGGATAGTTTCATTGTTTGCATTCAAACCAAGAAACTCGTTCTTTACCTTATCAGAAGTAACATGGTCATCGTGGATTGTCAATTTGTGGTAGATTTCGTGAATGCGACCTCTTATGTCTTGAAGTAATACATTCAGTTCTCTTGCAGGAGCAGTTTGTCCTGCGGCTTTCCCTAATTTTGCATTCCACTTGTTTGGAAGAATGTGCAACTTTGTGTTGAATTGAGCAACCTGCTTGTTGATTGTAATTCTCGAAACAATAGGTACTGTTCCGTCTTTTCTTTGAGCATTTCTTTTAATGAAGAATGCTACATTAAATGTGCTTTTAATCATGGCATCTTTTTTTAATTATTAATCTCTTTGAAGTTTCTGCGATTTTGCATTTTTCTTAATCACAAAACTATCAACTTTCAATTGAAAAGATGTCATTTTAAACCAGCCAATTTCAGCCACTTACACGCCAATTTCAGCAAAATCTGTGACCTATTTTGCGTGTCTAAAAATAGGTCATGGATTAGCCACGAAATTATGGCTTTTTATGGCGTTTTACACCTACATCAGACCTACATTATCAAAACAAAAAAGTCCCACAATTCGCTGAATTGTAGGACTTTTGCTGTTTTTGACTGCCTTTTGGCGTTTTATGTAGTGGGCGGTGAGGGATTCGAACCCCCGACCCTCTGGGTGTAAACCAGATGCTCTGAACCAACTGAGCTAACCGCCCGATACTTACATCGAGAACTTATAATCGTTGTTCTCAACTGCGGTGCAAATATAGGTGTATTTTTTAAACTTACAAATAAATATTAAATAAAGATATTTATTTTTTTCAACTCTAATTGCCAAGTATTCCGATCTTCATGACTTCTTGTTCAAACTTGTCGCGAGGAAGAGCTGATTTGTTGCGCACGCGAGTGCGATAAGTGTAAATAGTATTGGCACTATAATGCAGGAATTGGGCTATGCGAGAACTATCAACAATACCTAATCGAATTAAAGCGAAAATACGCAACTCAATATTCAGTTCCTCTTCATCTCTGAGTTTAAAGCGCTCCTCTTCTAATAGAAGTGCATTAAAATCACTCACAAAAGTCGGATATAAATGTAAAAACACATTATCAAAAGTGCGGTACAGTTCTTTTAACTCCTCATTAATCATATCCTTTGATTTCAAGATGCGATACAACTCGTCTAACTGACGAGCTGCTGCTTTCTTGCTCAATGTATTCTGATATTTTTCTAACTTAATGATATAACTAGAACACAAATCAAGGAACTGAGCAATGTAAACCTCCTTAATTCTATTAGCCTCGGATAGATCATCATTTACATTCAACAATGCATTATTGGCATTATTTAGTTTATTCACCGTTGAGGTTAAATTTTCATTGAGCTCTGCCAACTTGATATTACTATCTTTCAATTGTTTCCTGATGAGCATATTCTTATTCATATGCCTATAAATATTAAATAATGCCACAACTAGGCTAATCATTAATAGGAAAGCCAGAATTAGCAATATTTTAAGCTGACGTTTTTCATTGTTTA
This sequence comes from Mangrovibacterium sp., assembly GCA_047975205.1. Classification (GTDB taxonomy): domain Bacteria; phylum Bacteroidota; class Bacteroidia; order Bacteroidales; family Prolixibacteraceae; genus JBKEDC01. Next base: position 25,389 of record JBKEDC010000024.1, read on the forward strand.
TCTTATCGCGGTAAGCAGAATCGATAATGGGTAGCACCGAAGATACTTCATGCGTGCGTAGGCGGGCATTACAGAACATGGCATCTTCCATAGATGAGCGGATACAGATATAGGCTTGTTCTATTTTGCCATCTTCATACAAACAGGAGGCCAACGCTCTAGTAGCCGTATTTTCTTTGATATTTCCTTCAATATCGGCAATAGCCGAAAGGGCATAATATTTTATGGCCTTTTGCCTGTTATCATCTAACTGATAGGCTCTAGCCAAAACAAAAGATGCCATAGCCTTTTCTCTAATAGTCATTTCATCAGACTGAAGCAATCGGATTAACAAATGGCGAGCTTGTTCAACTTCTCCTTTATCCAGCATTTTTTCCGCATAATGCAGTCGATACAGTGCAGAACTTCTATCTAAACTAGCCAATAAAGAATCACCATAAGCTTCACTGACCGGCTTGTATTTTTCCGTATATCGAGTGGTATATTTATAGTTGTCATAGTAAGACTTATAGCAAGTAAAATAGGCTATGCGTTGTTTAGATGCCAATTGACTTGAACGATATTGTTGTAATAATAGCATTGCATCATGATACATTCCGGTGGTAATATAAAGCGATGCCAAACTAAGGTCTGTATTAATAATTGCTTGTTGATTATCCGCTTTTCTTGCCAATCGCTTATTTTGCAAGGCATATCGGATAGCTGAATCTGCCATATAAACCCGGTATTCTTGTATCAATTTGGTATTCACCTGATAGTGAAACTCATTTGACATAGTTGGTGACACAAGTAAACTTTTTGTTTGCGCTATAACCCCTTCTTTTTTTACCACATACTTTCCTTTTTCACCAATCAAGTGAATTAGTGAATCAATATATTGTGTTTGGGGAGCGGCATAGAGCACAGCAGAGCCGAAACATATGTAAATAAGGATAATAAAGTGTTTCATCGGCTCAAAGATAACTAATGTATCTTGAACAAGGAGCATGAACCTTATCGTAAAAAGAATATGATTTATGCTTCCTCGAACTCAATCTGTAGTTAATTGTTGATACCTTTGCAAGTACATTTCACAATTTAGTTAAATAAGAAAGGAGAATATAATGGAATTCTTGATTGTTTTGGGGGTTACAATAATAATCATGGCTTTTGTTTTTCTTGCCATGGCAATACGCATATTATTAAAGAAAAAAGGAGAATTCCCGAGTCTGCACATCAGTCACAGCAAACCCATGCGAGAGCGTGGAATCGGTTGTGTGCAAAGTCAGGATAGAGCTGAGCAAAATAAGGCTTGGGAAGAAGAAGTTGCAAGAAAAGCTCATGAAGCCTAAATACAAAAAAGCCCGATGCATTCTTATGTATCAGGCTTATTTGTTAGTCAACTATCTGATTATCCGATAAACTTCACGTATTCTTTGGCTTTAACCGCCAACTCCTCATCTTTTAATCCCATTGTTCCATACACGACAAATATCTCGTCTTTGAAATCAAGTCGGCAATATGCCAAAGTTACTTTCAACCATTTCAAAGCATCGGCAACCGATAGTCCACTATCATAGCCCGCTTTATTAACTCCGGCAGTTATGGCAAGCTTTACATGTTTGCCTTCCAGCTTATAGGCAGAACCATAAGCCCAACCATAAGTAAACACCTCGTCCAGATACTTTTTGAATATCCAAGGTGTGCTGAACCAGTTCATCGGAAATTGGAATATAATTTCATTGGCCGATTCTAACTTAGCTTGTTCTGCCGTTACGTCAAAATGTGCATCCGGATACTTTTGATTTAAATTATGAACTTCAACACCTCCTACCTCAACAGCTTTGGCAAGAGCCTTGTTTGCTTTCGAGTTTTCATAGTCCGAATGTGCTAATACAATCAATTTGTTTGTCATCTTATTTAATATTACGCCTAAAACTATATCAATATCTCACCGTATTGACTCGGTTTTCTGTTAGACAACAAACAGCGGAAAAAGGTTTAGCAAATACTCCTTTTTAACTCAAAAAGAATACCTGATTTATTCTTTGTGCCGACTTTTTAATTCTTTCACCAAGTCTTCTATTCGATAGCCTTTATAAGTGAGCAGTACGATGAGATGATAAAGCAAATCGGCGCCTTCATAAAGAAAGTTTTCATCATCATCGGCCATAGCTCCAATGACTGTTTCAACAGCTTCCTCTCCCACTTTCTGCGTAATTTTTCGTTTCCCTTTATTAAACAAGTAAGTGGTGTATGAATCTTCCGGCATTTCTTCTTTACGTTTATCGATAAAGTCTTGTAGTACGCGCAAGAAGCCCATATCGTCGATGTTTTTTTCATTCCAACAAGTATCGGATCCTGTGTGACAAACAGCCCCCACCGGATTTACCTTTATCAGTAATGTATCTTGGTCGCAGTCGTTAGCTATAGAAACAACATTCAAGAAATTGCCACTTTCCTCTCCTTTAGTCCATAAACGTTGCTTTGTTCTGCTGTAAAAAGTTACTTTATCTAATTCTAAAGTTTTCTGATAAGCTTCTTCATTCATGAAGCCTAACATGAGTACTTTATTTGTTTCATTGTCTTGAATAATAGCCGGAACTAATCCGTTCATTTTTTTAAAATTTATCGTTTCCATGGTTATATTTTTAGTTTGTTTTACATGAGTATGCCATCTTTAGCTCGAATGATTGGAGGCACTTCTTTTTCACCCAATATCTCGCGCAAATCAATTTCAATACTTCGGCAAGTTGAAAACATCGGAATATCATTAGGCATTCCTTCAAAAGGATTCTCGGAATAGTCTCCCACATTTTCCATAGTTACATATACTGCTGAAATGAGCGTGCTTATGATTATGGCGAGAAGAGTGTACCAAGGCGATTCATGCAGCATCTCGGGAATTACGGTGAAAGGTATCAGCATGATGAATGCAGCCACCCACAGCGTACTTATATTAGAGTATTGCCGAGGAAGAGGAAATTTTTTAATACGCTCGCATTGTCCTTGGTAATCATAAAGATTATTCAGTATCTTTTGCATATGAACATGGCAAAAATCGTTTAACAAACCTTGTTTTTTCAGCTTTGCCAATTCTGCTGTTTGCATATCGATAACATGAACTGCTTTGTTCTTCTTCATGCTCAAATGAGCCATCTCCTCTTCAGTTAGGAAGTCTAACATATTCAGTCGTTCTTCCTCTTTGGCTACCCTTCCTATTCCGTATTTTATTCTTCCTTTCTTGGAACGCCACCCCACAAATCCTTTTTGGCTGACGTGCTCCCAATCAGTTGGTACCAATAGTTGTTTTCGAAGCTTATACAGCCATGCAATATGCCGATAAATAAGATGTTTCTTTATTTCGAGGAGCTGCTCTTCCGTGTAGTTCGTATCACCGGAGTTTGTCACCATATGCATTACTGCAACTGCCCACGAACGACTGTCATTAGTAATAGACCCCCAAATTTTTCGTGCTTCCCACATTCTGTCATAGGATTGATTATTCTTAAATCCCACATAGAATGCAACGGCAGTTCCCAATATCGAAACCGGAATCCAAGGCATAGATACATTCAGCACGCTGAAGTGATATAGCAACGCCACGAACACATTATACACCAATATAAGCAGCATAATGTGATAAGACCATCTTAGAATAACCCGAAATGCAAAGCCTCTCTTTGAAATCATATTGTTTGATTATTTTAAGCGCATGGGAATTCCCTGTGTGCTTAAATATTGTTTCAAATTTGGAATGGCTATTTCGTTGTAGTGAAAAATACTTGCTGCTAAACCGGCATCGGCTTTCCCTTTAGTAAAAACATCGACAAAATGTTCCATATTTCCGGCTCCTCCCGATGCAATAATAGGTATTCTCAAGCTATCGGCTAATCGTGCTAATTCAATATTGGCAAAGCCCGACTTTGTTCCGTCGTGTTCCATCGAAGTAAACAAAATTTCTCCGGCTCCGCGTGCTTCAGCTTCTTTAGCCCAAGAAAATAGCTCTTTATCAGTTTCTACTCTTCCTCCGCTAACCGTAACTTTCCAATCAGATCGCACTAATTTAGCGTCGATAGCAACTACTACAAACTGCCTTCCAAATGCGTCGGCTAAATTATCTATTAATTGTGGGTTTCGTACTGCCGATGAGTTAATACTTACTTTATCTGCACCTGCATTTAACAAAGCATCGGCATCTTTAAGTTCTGAAATACCTCCACCCACTGTAAACGGTATATTTATTTCACGGGCAATCCGCTTTACAAGATGTACGAAAGTTTTCCGTCCCTCATGCGTTGCCGTTATGTCTAGAAAAACGAGCTCATCGGCTCCTTGTTCCGCATATTTAGCTGCCAAGGCTACCGGGTCGCCCACATTTTGTATATCTACAAAATTCACCCCTTTCACGGTCTGTCCATCTTTGATATCCAAACATGGAATAATTCTTTTTGCCGGCATAATCTAACCTAAAATAAATTTGCTAATATCATTCAAACTAATTCGATTCTCATAAATGGCTTTACCGGTTATTACTCCGGATATATTCATATCGTTCAGCTTATGAATATCATCCATAGAAGCAATGCCTCCGCTTGCTATGAGTTTCAGATTAGGCAACTCGTCTTGAATTTCTGCATATAAATCAATGCTTGGCCCCGACAGCATGCCATCGCAAGCAATATCTGTAGAGATTGCTTTTTTCACTCCTTTAGCAGTATAATCTTTCAAAAAATCAATGATTGATAATTCAGACATTTCTTGCCAACCACTAACAGCAATTTTCTTATCCTTCGCATCTGCTCCTAAAATAATACGCTCAGAACCATACTTATTAAGCCATGAAATAAATGTATCGGGACTCTTCACGGCAATACTTCCTCCGGTAATCATTTGCGCTCCACTTTCAAAAGCAATACGAAGATCATCATCTGATTTCAAACCGCCACCGAAGTCTATCGTTAAATTGGTCTTGCTTGCAATAGTTTCCAACACCTTATAATTGACAATATGTTGTGCTTTTGCCCCGTCTAGGTCAACTAAATGCAAACGCCTTATTCCGGCATCTTCAAACATTTTAGCAACTTCCAACGGATTTTCGTTGTAAACCGTTTTCTGCTCATAATCACCCTGAGATAGTCGGACACATTTCCCTTCTATAAGATCGATGGCAGGTATAATGGTAATCTTTGTCATTATTTTACAGTTTCAAAAAGTTTGATAAAATTTGCTCGCCCACATCACCACTTTTTTCCGGATGAAACTGTGTGGCATAAAAGTTATCCTTATGCAGAGCTGCACTAAATTTATTGATGTAATTTCCGGTCGCTGCCGTATGTTCTCCTATAGTTGCATAATAAGAATGTACAAAATAAACATACTCGCCTTCCAAACACTTATCAAACAACGGCTGCTGTACATCTGCGATGGTATTCCAACCCATATGCGGCACCTTATCTGTGTATTCTCGTCCTAAAGTAGGACAAAATTGTTTAACCTGCTCATTGAATATTCCTAAACAGCGAACATCGCCTTCTTCCGAATGGCTACACATGAGTTGCAAGCCTAAGCAAATGCCTAAAACAGGTTGCCTCAATGAGGGGATAAGCACATCTAGACCTTCTTTTTCCAAATACGCCATGGTATTCTTGGCCTCGCCTACTCCGGGGAAAATGACCTTATCAGCCGATTGTATTTCTGCATGATTAGCGGTAATAAGCGGTTCAACACCTAATCTTTTCAAAGCATTTGAAACTGACTCTACATTGCCCGCATTATATTTTATGATGACTACTTTCATGTATCATATTTTATTCGTTAATCAGCTTAGCCAAAACATCTTTCATGGCATTAAATTCCGTTTCTTTAAATAAGCGAGTAAGAAAGACAATCTTTCCGCTCTTGTCTATAATCACATTGCGTGTAACTCCGGCTTCTTGCTTAGCATAGCTATAAAATATAGAGCCATAAGTATCTAATAACAATGGATAGGTCACCGGCACTTCTTGGGCAAATGAAACCACCTTTTCATCCGGTTCTTTCAAGTCGATTCCCAAAAGTGCGAAATCGGAATGGTTCTTATATTTTTTCCATATTTCATTCTCAATATGGGGCATTTCTTTTCGACATACACCACACCAACTGGCTGTGAACTGAAGCATGACGACTTTTCCTCGTAAATCTGAAAGCTTAACTTCCTTGCCATTGGTATCTACCGTTGTAAAATCGGGTGCTTCATCGCCTAGTTTTACCATGTAATCATAATCTTTGGGTTGAGCCGAAACATGACCTCCCCAAATTGTCAATAGCATAATTGCAGATCGTATAATGAAGTTTTTCATAACATATTAATTGAACACTACAGTTTTATTCTTATATACGAGTACCTTGCGTTGTAAATGCTTATAAACGGCCTGCGAAAGTACAATCTTTTCTAAGTCGCGTCCTTTACGAACCAAACGATCTACGGTGTCGATATGACTACAACGAGTGACATCTTGCACAATGATTGGTCCGGCATCTAAGTCAGAAGTCACATAGTGACTGGTTGCCCCAATAATTTTAACTCCGCGTCGATGTGCAGCATGATAAGGCTTAGCCCCGGCAAAGGCCGGTAAGAAAGAATGATGAATATTAATTATTTTATTCGGATAGTTCTTGCAAAAATCACCCGATAGCACTTGCATGTATCTGGCCAATACGATGAAATCTATATTATTGGCTTTAAGCAACTCCAGCTCCTTAGCTTCTTGTGCTGCCTTCGTATCTTTGGTTATCGGGATATAATGATACGGAATGCCGAACTGCTTAGCCACAATTTCCATATCGGGATGGTTGCTGATAATAAGGGGTATCTCTATTTGCCAATCGCCGGCACTATAACGTGAAAGCATATCATATAAACAGTGAGACATTTTTGAAACAAAAATAGCCATGCGCGGAACCTGACTAGTGAAATGAAGACTATAAGTCATTTGCAATTTCTGTGCAATAAGTGTTTCAAAATACTCTTTAATTTTAGCTCTGGGTATTGTAAAATTTTCCAATTCCCATTCCACACGCATATAAAATATTTCTTCTTCCCTATCTACATATTGATCCAGATAGATAATATTTCCGTTGTTCTCATGCAGAAATTCGGTAACGGTAGCTAATATACCGTACTTATCCGGGCAATGGATAAGCAGGACTGCCGTGTTTTTCTCCTCCTTTTTTGTTTTCGCAAGTATCATTATTTTTTCATTTATAGTGTTCCTTTGGTTGATGGTAATTCGAAATTGAATACATCTTTGCGGATAGCCATTTTTAAGGCTCTTGCCAAGGCTTTAAATATACCTTCAATTTTATGGTGTTCATTAGCTCCCTCTGCCTTAATATTCAGATTGGCCAGCGAAGTATCGGAAAATGATTTAAAAAAGTGATAGAACATTTCTGTAGGCATATCGCCTATTCTCTCACGCTGAAAGTCGGCATCCCACATTAACCACGGACGACCTCCAAAGTCTATTACACATTGGCAAAGACAGTCATCCATTGGCAGGCAGTAACCGTAACGTTCAATTCCTCGCTTATCGCCTAAAGCTATACGGAAAGCTTCTCCTAAGGCCAAAGCGGTATCTTCAATCGTATGATGTTCATCAACCTGTAAATCACCTTGGCAACGAATAATCAAATCTACTCCGGCATGTTTGGCTATCTGCTCCAACATATGATCGTAAAAGCCCAAACCGGTTTCAATATCAGCATTTCCTTTCCCATCGAGGTTTAGTTTAATGCTTATTTTTGTTTCCTTTGTATTCCGTTCAATCACAGCCGTGCGCTCCTGAGCTGCTACTTGCCGGTATATCTCATCCCAATCATTGGTTATCAAGCAACATGCAGAAGCTAAATCTTCTTGCTCTAATTGTATCTTAGCCGATTCGTCGCCAATAAGTATTCCTTTTGCACCTAAGTTTTGGGCTAATTTAATATCCGTGTATCTATCGCCAATAACATAGCTGTTTGCTAAATCATACTCCTGATTGTTTATGTAGTGTTGCAACATGCCCACGCCTGGTTTTCTATTCGGGTGGTTATCTGCCGGAAAGTGTTCATCAATGCGTATAGCATCAAACAAAACGCCTTCATTTTCAAAAGCTTTCAAGATGAAATTATGTGCCGGCCAAAAAGTTTCTTCGGGGAAACTTGCTGTGCCTAAACCATCTTGATTGGTAACCATGACTAACTCATAATTTAAATTAGTAGCTATTTGAGTCATGTTTTTAAATACTTTCGGTAGGAACTCCACCTTTTCTAAAGCATCTACTTGCTCATCGAACGGTTCTTTATTCAAAGTGCCGTCTCTATCTATAAATAATACACGTTTCATGACTAAATCAATTCCTTTAATTTTTCTACCAACTGTTCATTTTCTTTAGGAGAACCCACGGTAATACGTAAACAATTGTTGCAAAGTATTATCTTAGAGCGATTGCGTACTACTACTCCCTCTTCTAACAAATAGGTGTAAATTCCCAAAGCATCGTGCATTTTAACGAGTAGGAAATTGGCATCTGAAGGATAAATATGCACTACAAAAGGCAGCTGCTCCAGTTGTTGAGCCAATGTTATTCGCTCTTCTAACAATTCATTTACCCATTGTGTCTTTTGTTCTGTGTTTCGAAGTAATTCTTTTGCTTTAGTTTGCGTGAGCACGTTGATGTTATACGGATACTTAATTTTATTCAGCACATTTATAATATTTTCTGATGCAAATGCCATGCCCAAGCGAATGCCTGCCATTCCCCACGCTTTCGAGAAAGTTTGCAAAATAATCAGATTAGGATATTGTTGCAATTTCGGCAAGAAACTAGCTTCGACAGCAAAATCAATATAGGCCTCATCGAGTATAACTAAGCCTGAAAAGCTTGTTATTAATTTTGTTATTTCATGTGCATCAAGCAAGTTTCCGGTAGGATTATTAGGAGAACACAAAAACATCAGCTTCGTATGTTCATCGGCTGCCTGCAATAATTCATCGGCATAAAATTGAAATTCTTCATTTAGTTGAGCCGTGCGCACTTCCACGTTATTAATATCGGCAGCCACCTGATACATGCCGTATGTGGGAGTGATACTTACCACATTATCGATGCCCGGATTGCAAAATGCCCGGAAAAGTAAATCAATGGGTTCATCACTGCCATTACCTAAGAAAATCCGTTTTACCGAACAGCCTTTAAGCTGTGCAATTTCTGTTTTTAATTCTATTTGCAGCGGGTCAGGATAACGATTATAGGGTGCATTGTATGGGTTTTCATTGGCATCAAGAAAAACCATAGCCTCACCCGAAAATTCATCTCGTGCTGATGAATATGCTGTGAGCTGCTTTATATTTTGGCGTAATAACTTTTCTAAATTCACTTTCAACAGATTAGTTTGTTTGTATTTATTCTTCTTCGTGCTTGCGCAAAGTAACCGCATTTTTATGTGCAAAAAGCTGTTCGGCATCTGCCATAAGTTCAATTGTTTCACCTAAATTGGCAATGCCGTCTTTCGTAATTTCTTGAAAAGTTATTTTTTTGCAGAAACTATCTAAATTAACACCACCGTAGGCTCGTGCCCATCCGTTGGTGGGTAGCGTATGATTTGTTCCCGAAGCATAATCACCGGCACTTTCAGGCGTATAATTACCCAAGAATACAGAACCTGCATTTACAATACGATCAGCTATCTGCATATAATTCTTCATAGAAATAATTAAATGTTCAGGAGCATATTCATTAATAATATCAATCATTTCTTGTTCTGTTTTCAAAACAATTGCCACACTATTGTTTAAAGATTGGAGTGCAATTTCCTTTCTTGGTAATTCCCTCATTTGGGTTTGCACTTCAGCCCATACGCTTTGCACAATCGTTTCGGAATTTGCTACTAACACCACCTGCGAATCAACCCCGTGTTCTGCTTGCGAAAGTAAATCTGATGCCACAAAGGCAGGATTAGCCGTTTCATCAGCCATGACAGCCACCTCTGAGGGGCCGGCAGGCATATCAATGGCAACTTCTCGAGCACTCACCAGCTGTTTAGCTGTCATAACATATTGATTACCGGGACCAAATATTTTATAAACCTTAGGCACCGATTCCGTTCCATACGCCATAGCACCAATGGCTTGAACACCTCCCAGCTTGAACAGCTTACTCACACCGCATAACTTAGCGGCAAATAAAATAGCAGGAGGCACTTTCCCCGACTTATCGGGAGGAGTGCATAACACAATCTCCGAACATCCGGCAATCTTAGCCGGCAGAGCCAACATTAACACGGTTGAAAACAGGGGTGCCGATCCTCCGGGCACATACAAACCCACCTTATCGATGGCTACCGATTTTTGCCAACATCTTACCCCGGGTGTAGTTTCCACCTTATGCACATCATGCTTTTGGGTAGAATGAAAAGTGAGAATATTACCGGCTGCTCGCTCAATAGCCACTTTCAATTCCGGAGCTATCTGTGTTTCGGCAGCTTCCATTTCTTCATCGCTCACTCTGAAATCATCTAACTGAACACCATCGAATTGAGCCGTATATTTCTTTAATACGGCATCGCCTCCGTTTTTAATTTCAGCCAAAATATTTGCTACTTTACCGGTCAACGCTCCGGGGTCAAATTCCGGACGAGCCAATATTTCGGCCCATTGTTCAAGTTTTGTGTTCACATATTGTTTCATAACGCTTAGTCCGTATTGATTAATATTTATGTCAATATTACAAAATCATCTTTTCAATCGGAAGTACAATAATATTTTGTGCTCCCGCTTCTTTTAGTTTTCCAATACAATGCCAAAATGATTTATCATCAACAACCGATTGCACCGAGCACCAACCTTCTTCTGCCAAAGGAGTTACGGTAGGGCTTTTCATGCCGGGCAGAATAGATGATATTTCAGTTAATTTCTCGCGCAACACGTTTAGCATGATGTATTTTTTACCTTCTGCTCGTTGCACAGCCTCCATTCTAAAAATCAACTCATCGAGTATGTTTTGTTTTTCTGTCGATAATTGAGGAGTAGCAATCAATAAGGCTTCCGATTCTGTAACTATTTCCACTTCTTTTAACCCGTTGCTCACCAGGGTTGAACCCGAACTTACAATGTCGAATATTGCATCGGCTAAGTTAATACCGGGGGCTATTTCTACCGAACCCGTAATGACATGGATACTCGCCTTAATATTATTGGCGTTTAACCAATCTTGCAGAATGACAGGATATGAAGTGGCTATCTTCTTACCGTTAAAATAAGCGATATCGGTATAATCTTCCGATTTTGGAATAGCTAAAGATAAACGACACTTACTGAATCCTAAGCGTTTTACAATCGTAATGTTTTGTTTCTTCTCTAACACCTCGTTTTCACCCACGATACCCACGTCAGCAACACCATCGGCAACAGCTTGAGGAATATCGTCGTCACGAAGATATAAAGCTTCCATAGGAAAATTTCGGGCTGAAGTAAGTAGTTTTCGCTTACCGCTGTCTGAAAATTTAATTCCTGCTTCCCCAATCAGATTCATAGAATCTTCAAACAAGCGTCCTTTTGTTTGTACTGCAATTCTAAGTTTACTCATTACGTTTTATCTTTAAATAAAAAGAGGCTTACCTTATTGGTAAGCCTCTTTATTGATTAATATCTTTCGATTACGAACATAAAGCATCGACCTACCTAGTGCTAGATAGCATATGATGATTGCCCAAATGCCCGTTAATAAAAATCATGTTTGTTATTTTTGTTCCACAATATTAGCGATAATATTTAAGAAAACAATTGCATAAATATAAAAATTGCAATTAAGACACGTATTTTAATATTATTTCAAACACGCAATTTGCAATAAAACAAAAGATAATAAGCTGTGTATATACTTTATAGGCGGTCTTTACTGCGGGCGGTGTTAGGTTACTCTCTTCTAATCGGGTTTTATATCAGGTTTATTCTGGATGAAATATTGAAGTAATCAGACCTAATTCATTTTATTCTCAAATGAATATGAACTGAATTTCGTATAATTATGCTATTCAGCTAATGGGAATAGCATAACTTATACGAGATTGTATGATTAATATTTTATTGAAGAATGAAGCTCAAATAAGATCTAGCGTTTTCTCATTCATTAAAACACAGCAAATAAATCTTTCAACTTCTGTTCTAAATCATCGGTAGGTGCTAAGCACAAAGTTTGTAGTCCTACTTGCTTTGCAGCCAAACAATTTTCATTTAAATCATCAATAAATAGCGTTTCTTCCGCTACGATATCAGCCAACTTCAACACTTTCTCGAAAGCTGCTGTTTTTGGCTTGCGCAAACCCAATTCATGAGAATAGAAATCTTCATCGAACAGTGCCGACATGGCATAGTTGTATTTTTTGAAAAATAATTGATGAAAATGATGTTGGTGAATAGCGTTGGTATTTGAAAACAAATACACTTTATAATGCTTATGAAGCCTATTGACCAAGGTTATTCGCTCAGCTATAAAATCAAGTAGCATGGCGTTCCATGCCTCGTCAATGAGGTGCGGAGCAATTCGTATCGGCAGTAAATTCTGAATTCCTTCACGAAACTCATCGGAAGTAATCTTTCCCTGTTCCATAGCCGAGAATACCGAATGCTCATAGGTGAATTGCTTTTCTCGATTCAAATCAGATACCGCTAATCTTTGGAAAGCTTTCAGCGTTTTATTCGGATCGATATTTAGCAATACACCTCCTAAATCAAAAATGATATGCTTTATTTTCGCAGGCATTAGTCGAGTTTTACATTTTGCAACTGTTCACTATATTCTTGTAGAATTTCTTGAAATTTTGCCACAGTTTCCTCTAAAGTCAAATTTTTAATCTCGCAGCCGGCGGCATTTCGATGACCGCCTCCATTGAAATATTTATTTGCAATTTCATTTACCGGGAAATCTCCTTGCGAACGCAACGAGCCTTTTACTTGGTGCTCGTTCTCGGTAAACAATGCGCTCACATGAATACCTTTAATCGAAAGGGGCATATTCACAAAGCCTTCGTTGTCGCCTTTCTTATAATCAAAACGGCGTTGTGCATCAAGCGACAGCCACATAATGGCAGCATGTAATTCGGGTATAATGAGCATGCACTCACTTAAACAATGCCCCATGAGTTGCATCCTATTGGCGGAATAGTTATTCATCACTTTCCTATTCACCACTTCCGGATTAACACCGTAGCCAACCAATTCACTCACCGACTGAAAGGTTTGTGCATGAGAAACACCATGACGAAAAGAACCGGTATCAGTAAGAATACCGCAAAAAAGAGCCTCGGCTGCTTCCTTATCTATATATTTTTCATATCCTATTCCTTTCACAACATGCAATACCAATTCGCAAGTTGAAGAATAATCGGGTTGAGAAAACTGAATATCAGTAAATCCTTGCGGGAACGGATGATGGTCAATCAATACGCTATCGCCCTGAAATGCTTCCAATAAATCTGCCATTTCTCCGGTGCGCGAACTCTGATTAAAATCCAGACAAATAAGCATGGTCGATTCATCAAGTAAATTTGTTACTTCTTCTCGACATTTATCATATATCTTGATTTTTTCACTGCCATGCACCCATTCTAAGAACTCGGGGAAACCATTTGGAATGACTGGCGTAACTTGTTTTCCTGCATTTTGCAGTATGCGTGTCAGCCCTAAAGTAGAACCTATGGCATCTCCGTCGGGACTAATATGTGGCACAATAAATATACTTCCTTGTTGTGCAGCTAATAGCTGTGCAAATTTCTTTAATTCTAATGGGTTCAGTAAGTTCATATCAAGTTGAAATATTCAATTTTAAAATACTATAATATAGTATAATCAGATTTTTTGTGTATTTTTAATTTCTAGTTTTGGGGCACCTAACAATAAAACATGTATTATGTCTAAAAGTCAAACATTTACAATCATTAAGCCCGGCGCTGTTGAACGAAATCTAATCGGTCCTATCTTAGCTAAGATTAACGAAGCCGGCTTTGTTATTAAAGCATTGAAGTTCACAAGACTTTGCAAAGAACAAGCCGGAGAGTTTTATCGCGAGCACAAAGGTAAGCCTTTTTTCGATGAGCTTACCGAATTTATGTGTTCATCTCCTGTTGTTGTAGCTATTCTCGAGAAAGAAAATGCGGTTGAAGATTTTCGTGCACTAATTGGTTGCACCGACCCCATCGAGGCTCAAGAAGGCACGATACGGAAAATGTTTGCTGAATCAAAAAGCCACAATGCCATTCATGGTTCTGATAGCGATGAAAGTGCTGCTCGTGAAAGTAATTTCTTTTTCTCTCACATGGAATGCTTTAATGCTTAATTGAAGTATTGGCAATGTGTGTGAGCAATAAGTTGTAAATATTGTATATCAAGTTTTACAACTTATTGCACTTATTCCTACAATTACAAACCTTTGTAGGTCAAATTAACCGGCAAGAATTTCTCTACTAATTCTACACTTACCTTTTTCCTTTCCGCATAATCTTTTACTTGTTCTTTTGAAACCTTTTCTAAATTAAAATATTTCGATTGAGGATGTGCATAATATTGTCCACAAACCGAAGCCGTAGGGCTCATAGCATAATGCTCAGAAAGTGCCATTCCGATGCTTGTTGCATCTAATAATTCAAACAGCTTTGCTTTTTCATGATGTTCCGGATTAGACGGGTAGCCCAATGCCGGACGAATGCCCGTATATTTTTCTTTTAGCAATTCCTCCTCCGTAAGGTTTTCAGCAGCTGCATATCCCCAGTAATCGGTTCTTACTCTTTGGTGCAACAACTCTGCGAAGGCTTCAGCCAACCTATCAGCCAATACGCCAATCATAATAGCTCGATAGTCATCGAAATCTGCTTTATATTTTGCCACCATTTCTTCTAATCCGATGCCGGCAGTTAGTGCAAATCCACCCACATAGTCTGTTTTACCCAAACTTTGAGGAGAAACAAAGTCTGCCAAACAGTAATTAGATAAATTATCTTCTTTCTTTAGTTGCTGACGAAGATGGTAGAATCTACCTATTTCATTCGTGCAAGTATCTTCGTTATATAGCACCACATCATCGCCATCAGATTGAGCTGCCCAAATACCATAGGTAGCATTGGCCTGCAAAAGCTTATTCGTTATGATGTCATCTAGCATTTCTTGTGCTTCATCATATAGCTTTTTGGCCTGCTCTCCGTAGATCTCATTCTCAAAAACCTTAGGATAGTGTCCTTTCAAATCCCAAGCACTGAAGAAGAATGTCCAATTGATATGCTTCCGAATCTCTGCAATAGGGAAATCTATGAGCTGATGGACTCCGAGTTGATTTGGTTTAGTTATTGCTATCTTGCTCCAATCACATTTAAAACGATTTGCCCGCGCCTCTTTCAGCGAAAGGTATTCCTTAGGTTTCTTTTGTCCGTGTTGCTTCCGAATGGTAGCATATTGTTCGTTCAGATCAGAAATATAGGCCACATCTTTAGCTAAAATACTCGCCACTACATTCACTGATCGGCTGGCATCTTTTACATATATTGCCGGAGCTTCATATTCCGAAGCAATTTTTACCGCCGTATGTATTTTCGATGTGGTAGCACCGCCAATAAGCAAAGGAATATTAAAACCTTGCCTCTTCATTTCATGTGCTACATTTACCATAATTTCCAGTGAAGGCGTAATCAAGCCACTAAGACCAATCATATCGACATCATGCTTCTTAGCTTCTTCCAAAATTTTATCGGTAGGCACCATTACACCCAAATCGATAACCTCATAATTGTTACAAGACAATACTACACCCACAATATTTTTACCAATGTCATGCACATCGCCTTTAACTGTTGCTAAAAGAATTTTCTTTTGCTTACTTACTTGTTGGTCTTTGAACTTCTTTTTATCCTCCTCAATATAAGGTAGTAGAAAGGCTACCCCTTTTTTCATTACCCTTGCCGATTTAATAACTTGCGGTAAAAACATTTTACCCGAGCCAAATAAATCGCCTACCACATTCATGCCATCCATCAAAGGACCTTCAATAATCTTTAGTGTCGGCTGATATTTTGAGATAGCTTCCGTGAGGTCTTCTTCCAAATAATCTTGCACTCCTTTCACCAAGGCATACTCTAATCGTTTCTCTACCGATTGTTCGCGCCATTCATTAATCTTCTTTTTGCCGGCAGCTTCATCAACTTGCAAGGTCTGGGCGTAATCGAGTAATCTTTCAGTAGCATCAGATCGACGGTTGAGCACTAAATCTTCCACATATGTTAAAAAGTCAGCAGGTATATCATCATAGATTTGCAGCATGCCGGGATTAACAATCCCCATATCCATGCCTGCTTTTATGGCATGGAATAAAAATACGGAGTGTATGGCTTCACGTACTATATTATTCCCTCTAAAGGCAAACGACACATTACTAACTCCTCCGCTAGTCTTAGCATAGGGCAAATTTTGTTTTATCCAACGAACAGATTCTATAAAATCTACGGCGTAGTTATCGTGTTCCGGCATTCCGGTACCGATGGTAAGGATATTTGGGTCGAATATGATGTCTTCTGCAGGGAAACCTACTTGTTTAGTCAGGATATTATATGCTCGCTCACATATTTCAATTCGTCGTTTATAATTATCGGCCTGTCCTTTCTCGTCAAATGCCATTACAACCGCCAAAGCTCCATATTTTTTAATTGTTTGTGCATGTGCTATAAACTCAGCTTCACCTTCTTTTAATGAGATCGAATTTACAATAGCTTTCCCTTGCAAGCACTTCAACCCTGCTTCTATAACATCCCATTTTGACGAATCAACCATTACAGGTAGTTTGGCAATATCCGGTTCCGACATTAACAAGTTCAGGAATTTTGTCATTTCTTTCTTTGCATCAAGCATGGCATCATCTAAGTTAACATCGATAACTTGCGCACCATTTTCTACTTGGTCTCGTGCTACTGCCAAAGCTTCTTCATACTTTTCTTCTCGAATTAATCGAGCAAATCTACGAGAACCCGACACATTGCATCGCTCTCCGACATTCAAGAAGTTTGTTTGCTCCGTAATTGTTACCGGTTCTAAACCACTAAAGCGAGTGAGCTTATCATTTTTTTGCCGCACATGAGGCTGAGCTGCTTCGGCTACCTTAGCAAATCGAGCAATGTGTTCGGGAGTAGTTCCGCAACATCCCCCAATAATATTTACAAAATGATTATCTAAAAAATCTTTTACTTGTGCTGCCATTTGCTCGGGAGTTTCATCATATTCACCAAACTGATTAGGTAATCCGGCATTAGGGTGAGCACTGATATAAAATGGTGACTTGTTGCCCAATTCCTCCAAATACGGACGCATATCTTTTGCACCGAGTGAGCAATTAAAGCCGATACTTAGCAAATCTACATGCCGCATGGAATTTAAGAAAGCTTCCGGAGTTTGTCCCGACAAAGTACGTCCGCTATTATCTGTAATCGTGCCCGACACCATCACCGGGATATTTTCTCCGCGTTCTTGCAATACTTCTTCGATAGCAAAAAGAGCTGCTTTTGCGTTTAATGTGTCGAAAATAGTTTCCACCAAGAACAAATCAACTCCCCCATCAAGCAATCCGCGCATTTGTTCTTTATACGACTCTTTCAATTCATCAAAAGTAACAGCTCTAAAACCCGGATCATTCACATCGGGCGATAAAGATAAGGCCCGATTTGTAGGACCAATCGAACCCGCTACGTATCGAGGTTTATTCGGGTTCTTAGCCGTGAACTTATCAGCTACCTCTCGGGCAATAAGCGCGCCCTGTTTATTCAGTTCATAAACCAAGAACTGACAATTATAATCGGCTTGAGAAATACTCGTAGCGTTAAATGTATTCGTTTCTATGATATCAGATCCGGCTTCCAAAAAAGCAGCATGAATCTCTTTGATAACATCAGGGCGGGTAATCGACAATAAATCATTATTTCCCAACAACTCTTTATCGATTGTTGCCAAATCTTCATTACGGAAATCAGACTCGGTAAGTCCACATTTTTGAATCATGGTACCCATAGCACCGTCAAGCACCAAAACTCTATTCTTTAATTCTTGGCGTATATCTTTTTTTTTAATCTACTTTATCTTTTCTTGCTTAATTTACAAAAGTACAAAGTAGCTCGAAACAAACACCTAGAAAGAGATAAAGTTTGTGTAATTTTTTCAATCAGACGGTAATAATCATTACAATTCTAAACCGAGAAATTTCATTTTATTTTGAATAGCAAGTTTTTATTTAAAGCTACTTGCATAAACTAAGTTGCCGAAAACATGTAATATTATTCCTGAAACACCAACATTAGAGCTATATATTACTGATTACTTCGTTAATTGTTGAAATACGTTTTCTAAACTAGTTTGTTGTTCTGTCAGAGCTATGATAGTCCACTTATTATTAACTGCACAATTAAAAATCTGAGGACGAATATCTACAGATGAGTTTGCTGTAAGTAGAAATTTTGTTTCCGACAGCAATTCCACCGCAGCAACAGCTAACTTTTCTTTTAAATCTATCGGACTAATCGGCTGTGTAAATTCCACCAAAACTTGTTGTGAATTTGTTAGTGCACCCCTATCTTTTATGGCTTCAACCGTACTGTCAGCAATGATATTTCCACTATTAATAATAAGCACCCTACTACAAATAGCTTCCACCTCTTGCATAATATGCGTAGAAAAGAATACTGTTTTTTCTTTCGCAATCATTCGAATTAAGAAACGAATTTCCTCCAATTGATTCGGGTCTAATCCGGTAGTAGGTTCATCTAATATCAACAACTTAGGATTATGAATTAAAGCCTGAGCCAATCCCACTCGTTGGCGATATCCTTTGGAAAGTGCAGCTATCTTTTTATGTTGTTCTCTACCCAATCCGGTCATTTCAATCACTCGATTAACGGCCCCATTCCTGTTTTTGAGTCCATACATTCCTGCTGTCAGGCTCAAATATTCCTTTACATACAAATCTGTATATAGCGGATTATGCTCAGGCAAATATCCTATTTCATGCCGTAAACGATAATTATCAACTAACATCAGCTTATCATCAATCCATATCTCTCCGGCATCAGCTGCCAAATACCCGGTCATCATCTTCATGGTAGTAGACTTTCCGGCTCCATTAGCTCCTAAAAAACCTACTAATTCCCCTTCATTCAATTGAAATGATATATTATTCACGGCAACTTGCTCCCCGTAAGTTTTAAGCAAGTTTTCAATATGGATTGTCATAATTCAAATTTAACAGATTGAGCCAATTAAAGCTAAAAACATCAGCAGGTAATAGCCCAGACTTCTATTGATTCTATGACATTTTTAGCTACATTTGCCTGCAAAAATAAGAAAACAATATAAAATTCATTATAATGGAAGAGGTCAGTTTAATCCTAGACGTATGCAAAGAGAAAATGGTCGATACTTTAACTCACCTAGAAGCTGAGTTAGTACACATCAGAGCAGGGAAAGCATCTCCTCAAATGATTGCAGGAGTAATGGTTGATTATTATGGCAGCATGACTCCGCTAACGCAAGTTGCTAATGTAACGGCGCCCGATGCTCGCACCATCGCTATTCAACCTTGGGAAAAACAAATGATTCCGGAATTGGAAAAAGCTATTATCAATGCTAATTTAGGTTTCAATCCAGAGAACAATGGCGAAGTGATTCGCATTAATGTTCCTATACTTACCGAGGAACGCCGTAAAGGTTTGGCTAAACAGGCTAATGCGGAAGGCGAACATGCCAAAGTAAGTATTCGCAACGCACGTAAAGATGCTAATGATAACCTTAAAAAGCTTTTGAAAGAAGGATTATCTGAGGATAACCAAAAAGACGCTGAAGCAGAGGTGCAAACATTAACCAATAATTTCAGTAAAAAGATTGATGAAATGCTGGTGCTAAAAAATGAAGAGATTTTCACTATCTAATTTTTAATAGCAGAAGAAATTAAAAACAAATTAACGATACTCTTTTAGGGTATCGTTTTTTATGTCTTATGCCCTTGCATTAAGAATCTCTTAGCTAAATCATTATAGTTCGGGCTTACAGCCCTTAAATACGTTCGCACTACATTACCTAAGGATAAATCCTTAGGCTGTTACCGTTTTGCCTTGCAGGCAATAACAACAGTTACTTATAAATTAAGAGCAAAAAGAGAATGCCCAAAACTTTTTGGACATTCTCTTGTCTTCTCGTATTTTCACCAAAACGTCAGCTGACATTGCTCATCTTCTCGTGTTTTCACGAGGGTATTTGCTTTGCTGTGTTTATTTGGGCTTATCGTTCACCGAGCACTTTAGCATTGCGGTCGCCAAGCACTTCGACTTCGCTCAGCGACTATGTCAGCCGGGTGCGTGAAGACAAAGAAACTCCCAGTGCAACAGCCCTTAAAGCGCAGGTTATGGAATGCTTAAACAACAAATTGATGCCTTACCTCAACATCCAAATTCTTTTCCAATCCGAACTCGAACCTTTTGCTGCCGAAGTAGCCATAGTAATAGAGAAGGCTAACAATACCGTTAAAGAGCGCAGAAAGAAATAAACAATAAACTAAGCTTTATTTATATAGCTGCGTATTGTCTGAATTATCATTTGAAATCATATGAATGTTCATTATCGGATAAATAATTCAGCTACATTACAGGTTAAAACACTGAAAGCAATACAAAACAGGGTGTCCAAAAATTGGACACCCTGTTTCTTTATATATTAAATACTCGCGCTGTGCACTAGAAGAATTTAACTCGATGGTCTTCTATTTCTACCTTATCTTTCAATATGTCGAAAGACTGGTAATTAACGCGGTATGCATAGCCTGCATTGAGTTGCGCCTGTTCAGCATAAACCGCCGGAGTCTCGGGTACTGCTGCTTTTGCTACCTTTGTATCCTTAAGTACATAAACTCCATTATTTCCGGTAATGGCTTTTGATGTAACTCCTTCAGACAGATTGGTAGCCGTGCCTAACACTGCAGGTTCAACACCCAATGAAGGAACCATGTACATCGAAAAGTTTACATTCTGAGCTGATTTTACAGAAGAACCTGCATTAGATGCTATCGCATTCAAATCGGAACCTGAAATCTTAGCTGACAATTGCACGGCTTTCTTCTCTTTAGCCACTTCTCTACGAATTAAAGGGGTAACTTCTGCCAAATCAGAATAACCTTTATCTTGAATGCCTGACAGACGAGCTAAAACAAAGTTATCACCAAACTTGAAGATTGAAGTTCCCTCATAATCTGTTAGGAAATCATTCACATCTTCGGCGCTATAAGCTGCTTTGATTAAAGAACGAGAATCTTCTAAACCGGCTAGCGACGTTTGATCTTCAGCTAGAGATGCACGACGAGTATTCAAACCCAATTCTTTTACTTCTTTATTAAAGTCTTCAATATTTGCTTGAGTAGCTAATTTGCTTGCATTAGCATAAACAGCATCTTCGGTGTGTGCACTAGGTTCAATATTACGCACCAACTCTGCTAAGCGAACCTGTTCAACAGCTTTCCCTTTAGCTAGAGGCTGTATAATATGCACTCCAAACTGGCTTGTAACAACATACACCTTATTAACATCGCCATTAAATGCAGCTTCTTCAAAAGGTTTAACCATTTGATTTCTTTTAAACCAACCTAAATTACCACCTTTTTCTGCAGAAGCTTTATCTTCTGAATATTTAGTTGCCAATTCAGCAAAAGACGCTTCCTTAGTTTCAATCAAGTTTTTCAAGCTATCGGCAAGTGCATTGGCTTTATCTAAGCTTCCTATTGTTTGAGGATTGATTAATATGTGACGTGCTTCTACGGAATCCGGAAGCATTCTTCGATCATCGATTTTAACTAAAGTGTATGTGCCTGCATTGTGCACCGGGCCATATACATCTCCAACCTTGGCTGTGAAAGCAAAGTGGCGAAGGCTGTCTTCCACGTCTTCTGCTTTAAGGTAATTACCGTCAAACGAAAGATCTGAATTAATATTCACAAACTGACGATTATCAGCTGCTGTTGCAAACTCATCACGGATATCTTGAATCCAAGACAAGGTTTCTTTTTTATCGGCTTCCGTTGCTTTAATCGGTAATACAACGTATTGAATTGTACGTGCAGCATCACGTTTATATGCTTCTTTATGTGCATTGTAATATGTTTTAATATCTGCATTCGAAACAGAAACTGCACTATCAGCAACTAAACCATAAGGTAATTGCACATAGTCAAAATCTACTATGGTATTCTTTTCTGTCAAGCTGTTCTTGGCTTCCAAAGAGGTTACATACAGACCTTTCCCCAGCAAAACATTATATTTATTTACTAAACGATCGCGCTTAATCTGAGTTTCCAAATATTTCCAATACTGGTACTGCTGTTGATTAACTTGACCATCGTTCAATGCCTTCAAAAAGTTGACAACCGCCGATTGGTTAAATTTTCCGGTTTGAGGATCTGTGAACATTTGTTTAATCGCAGGATGAAGATGCGAACCCTGCACCATATCAAACAACTCATCAGCGGTAACTGCCAAACCGATTTTTTCGCAGGCAGGTTCCAAAATCATGTTGTATTCGTAGTCTTTCCAAACTTCATCACGAACCTGAATCATTGTTTTTTCATCAAGCTGCATATTGCCGGTGCTCATTTTATGTACTTCCGACATTTCATCAACCTTTCTTTGGAAATCAACTATGTTAATTTTGTTACCGTTAATTTCACCCACGACTTGGGTATTACTTCCAAAAGCTCCTGAACGGAAAGCATCGCCTAATAGGAAAGCTGCCAAAGCAACAAAGATAATACCTACCAGCAGTCCTCCGTGATTTCTAATTTTTTGTAGAGTTGCCATTAATTATTATAGATTATTATAGTTAGCAAAATATTTTCGGGTGACGAAGATACAAAAAATATCTTCGTTTTCTTTAGAATCTGACAGAGTTTATTCTTAGCAGTCCTCAATTAACAATCGAACCAGCTCAATTCTATTCTCTGTAGCCTCTAAAATTATAAACTTATAGTTCTTAATTTGTATTTCTGTTTCCACTGTCGGAATGCTTTCATGATGAAAAAGAATAAATCCTGCCAAGGTTTCATAAGCTTCATCTTGTGGAAAATCTAATTTGTATTTTTCTACAATATAGTCTAACTCAATACGAGCCGAAAAAATATATTCGGTTTCCGACACACATTCTTCCACAAAATCATTGCTATCATGTTCGTCTTCAATTTCGCCGAATATCTCTTCTAAGATATCCTCAATTGTTACCATACCCGCTGTACCCCCAAACTCATCAACCACTACGGCTATACTTTGATTTTGTTGTATAAATTTACTGAGCAAACGGCTGGCCGGCATACTTTCCGGAACAATCAAAATCTTCTTAATACTTTGCTTCAGTGATTCCGGATGCGTAAATAAAACGGCATGATGAACATAACCGACGATATTGTCGATGTTGTCTTCATAAAAAAGGATACGAGAAAATCCACTTTTAATAAATAATTCTTTTAGTTCTTCCAAAGAAGCTCCCACCTCAAGAGCCTCAATTTCTGTTCTGGGAACCATAGTTTCTCGAAGCTTTGTCTTTGAAAAGTCTAAAGCATTTCTAAACAACTTAATTTCATTTTCCAATTTATCATTGGTCATTTCCGATATCCCATCTTGCTCGTTTACAAAATGATCTAAATCTACCCGGCTGAACACCGCTTTATCTGTTTCATCATCGCTTCCCTTAAATACAGTTTTCAGTAGGATATTGGAAAATCCCATCGTGATTTTCGTAATCGGAAAAAATAGGATATAAAACAAATACAATGGAATAGCAAAGAAACTTAATGCCCCATTTGGGTTAATTCGAAAGATAGTCTTGGGCAGAAACTCAGCCGTAAACAGAATAATTAGTGTTGAAACAACTGTCTGCAACAAGAGCTGAATACTCGGATGTAAATTCAGGTGCATGAAGTAGGGTTCCAGTACATTGGCAAATGCGATACCATAAACAACCAATGCAATATTATTACCAACCAACATTGTGGCTATAAACTGCCCCGGATGATTGGAGAAAACAGCTAATATTCGTGCAGCGAGAGAATCATTTTTTTTATCCAACTCCATGCGCATTTTGTTTGCCGATACGAAAGCGATTTCCATACCGGAAAAAAATGCCGAAAATAGCACCATCAATATAATAAGTATTAAATCTGATCCCATTTTATTGTTTATCCATTTCCAAGTATATAATCCCTGTCGGTTTTAATATTTCCCAATTTTCCATTGTTTGATCAGATTCAAAACCAATACCGTTAATAATTTGATCGGCACGCACAATCTGAACCTGTTTTTCGGAATATATCCGTCCTTTTTTTTCATCCCAGAACAGCTCTTCCGTTTTTAAGGAATCGCCTTCTGCATTTATGGCCACTACATTATTTTTGGCAATCCATAGCGATTTTTTTTCTATGTGCCGGGCATAATCTGCCGTTAATTGCGATGAAACCTGCTCATCTTCATCTATCTTTTCCACATATATTCCCTTCGGAAATTCAAGATAATCTTCGAAGTTCAAGACTTCAGGAGCTTTCATGCGGAATCTCACTAAAGCAGAATCTGAGTATATCATGGTAAATGTATCTGCCGACATCGTGGGCTGAGTTTCATCAACGATATACTCACTGACCTCTTCTTTTTTGTTAGGAGAGCATGAAAACAAAAACATTACAGTTCCTCCCAGAAGAACTGTAATGCTTAAATGTTTTATACGGCTTATATCTAAACTAGCGAACACGCACTTTTGTTGTTTTGTTAATCCATCCACCTACTTTGTATGATTGTCCGGTTTGTAAACCTTGGAAGAACATTGTTTCTTTATCCGGATAGTATGCGCTATACGTTGCTATCTTTTTATTAGCATCTTGAGCTACATCAGGTTCTACTTGTTTAGCTTTAGTGTAATAATCCACAGCTACCCAATATACTGTTGAGCGTTTGAATGCATCATCACTATATGTTTTAGCACCTTGAGCACAAATGTCGCCCAACAAAACATAAGAACGACCTGATTTAGGATCATTAGCGATTGATTTTTCTGCTAATGATTTAGCTTGACTATATGCATGCTCTTTAGCGAAAGTGAATAAAGCTAACTCATAGTAGTATTTACCTAGCAGCTCTTTATCTGTTTCGTTTTCAATTGCTTTTTTATAGTATTCTTTTGCTTGATCAACTTGGTCGCGTTTCACAAACAAACGAGCCATATTGAAAGCAGCTTCTGCCGACGGATTCATTTCATACATAGCCTCTGCAGCATTAGCATACAACTCGCTATCAGTACAGTTTTGACGATCTAATGCACGAAGCATTTTTTTCAAACCTTCCTCGTCACTTTTAAGTGCATCAAATTTTGGCTCATAATAAGCAAGTAGTGCTTCGCAATCGGCAGCTCCCGATGTTTGAAAAGCCTTATCTACCTCTTCTTTAGTAGCTAGCATTTGTTCGTTTTTAGCATCAATTGTCAGATTGTTATCTATGATTGTTGAAACTTTACCATAGTTTGCCACTACGTCTTCTTTAGACAATTCATTCGAACGGAATAAACTTTTTGTTACTCCCATATAGATAACCAAAACTGCTGGTTCTGTTTCTTCACCGTTAAGACCGATAGCTGTTTCTAATTTATCATAGGCTTTTTTCAAGAAAGCAGTTCGATCGGCATCTGACAATTCTTGATTCACATAGGCGTTAAAGTAATCAGTTGCTTCTCGCCCTCTAACAAATCCCTCTTTACCAAAGTTGTCAATACGTTTAGTATAGATTTGCGAAATCGTATCAACATAGGCATCAATAGTTTCCATGTTTGTTGATTTAGCCAATAGATTCTTATAGATATTCACCCCTTGAATATATACATTCAACGATGATTTCGGATAGCGATTATAAACCACTCGCCAGTGTTTTAATGCCGTAGCATAGTTTTGTTGTTTATACGCTTGTTCATACATGGTTAATTCTTCCATGTATTTTTCATCTTGAGCTGCAACCAATTCTTTTTGAGAACGATTATCAATTACATAACCTGCAGCACCTACTTCAGGAAGCGGGCTACCGTCAAAACTAAATCGAAGAGGACTTTCTTCATTACCTTCCAAATTCTTTTTTACGGATTTACCGGTCACCAAATCGGTGAATTTGATATATTTACATTTCTCATCTAAAGTAATCGTGAAAGATCCTTCATGATTAGAATATGCTGAAGTTCCTTTTTGCGGTGCAACTTCAACCCCAGCCTTTGGAGCTCCGGCTTCATAAACTTTACCTGAGATTTCTTTTTGAGCCATAGCTGTTATTGAACATGCTACAACCATCAACAAGGTTAATACATTTGTCTTTGAAAAAATAGACTTCATTTTTAAAGTATTTCGGTTTTTATGCGTTTAATTCTCTATTTATTTGAGATTTTAGTCGAAAATCACTAGCAAATATAAGGGTATAGTTTTAAGCTTACTAGTACTTCATAATAAAAAAGCATAATTCTAGGCATCAATACCACCTCAAACTATTTGCAACCTCTTGAAGACCAATGAATATCAAATCTTTTTGTATTATTAATTTTTTATCAATTATTTCCGATAGCAAGACGGCATCTCCTCCGGTAAGCACAACTTGCAAATTCGGACATTGCAACTCGGCCTTAATAATATACGATTCGAGTTCATTGGCTACTCCTTGCTGAACACCTGCTCGAATGGCAGACTCTGTATTCCTGCCAATGGATTCAAAATCTCTTTCGGCTGACACCAGAGGTAATTTATCGGTATAATCATGCAAAGATTTAAATCGCAAACGGATACCCGGAGCTATATTACCACCGAGAAACTCGGCATCGGCACTCACAAAATCTATCGTAATAGCAGTGCCTGCGTCAATTACCAGCAAAGGAACATTGGGGAATAAGGTTATTGCCCCAACTGCAGCCAGCACCCTATCCATACCCAAGGTTTCGGGTTGCTCATATTGAATTTTCACGGGTAGAGGCAGATCATGCCGAACACATCGATAATTGAAATTAGCTGCCAAATATTCTTCTAAATGTTCTGACAGCTTGCGAACACTGCACATAACTACGGTATCAAATGCTTTCCCCTTA
This sequence comes from Mangrovibacterium sp., assembly GCA_047975205.1. Taxonomy (GTDB): domain Bacteria; phylum Bacteroidota; class Bacteroidia; order Bacteroidales; family Prolixibacteraceae; genus JBKEDC01. The sequence goes on from JBKEDC010000024.1 coordinate 52,543, forward strand.
GCTTGCAACGAGGCTATAAAGCACTCATTAAAGATAACTGTAAATCCCCGGTCTACAATTTTATTATCTTTGGTTAATACCCATTTGCACAAGGTGTTTCCTATATCTACCAGTAAATTCATTTCGCTATGCGTTGGCTAATATCAAGAGCCCTTACGGAATGAGTTAATGCTCCTACCGAAATATAATCAACACCGGTGGCAGCCACTCCCGGTAAACGCTCTAGACTCATATTACCCGATGCTTCCGTTTCTGCTCTTCCGGCAATTATACCTACAGCTTGATGCATAAGCTCATTATTCATATTATCAAGCATAATAATATCGGCACCGGCTTGCAGTGCTTCTTCCACCTGCTTTAAATTAGTTGTTTCCACTTCTATTTTGATATCTGTCGAAACTTTCGTTCTAATTTCATGCACAGCTTGTGTAATTCCTCCGGCAATATCAATATGATTATCTTTAATCATCACCATATCATACAAACCAATGCGATGATTTTTAGCTCCTCCCAGCTTTACGGCATATTTATCAAGCAGTCGATATGCCGGCAGCGTTTTTCTTGTATCTAATATTTGTGTTGTTGTGTGCAGAATAGCATCAACATATTTCCGTGTTTCGGTGGCTATGCCCGATAACCGCTGTGCAAAATTTAAAGCAATACGCTCAGCTGACAGTAAAGCCCGATATGTAGCCTTAAATCGAACCACAATATCTCCTTTTTTCACTTGATCACCATCCTGCACCATCGGCTGCCATTGCAAATTGGCATCAAGTTTTCGGAAAGCCATTTCGGCTATAGGCAATCCCACTATTACACCATCTTCCTTAGCTCTCCAAAAAGCACTTCGGTATTCCGTAACAGCTATCAAGTTATTTGTCGTAATATCTCCGGTTGCCAAATCTTCATCGAATGCCAAATCTAACAAGTGTATTGCTGATTGTAATGTTTCTTGATCCATCATTTTCGTAGTGGTATAAATTGTGTTTCTCTACCTTTCTCAAATACAATATGCTTTCTCCAGTTCGAATTTTCCTCTCGAAAATCTTCTCGGATATGACCTCCTCTACTCTCTTCGCGAAGCAAAGCCGACTTTGTAATTAAAGCACTGACTTCGGCAATTTGCCGTACCTTAATAAAGTTATAATCCTGCAAGTCTGCTTTTTGAATGGCCACTTTAATCTTTTCTATTTGTTGTAAGGCAAATGTTAGTTGTTCCTTATTTCTTACGATACCCACACAACTAGACATGATTTTGGCCAATTCATTCTTATACTTTAAAAATTCTTTCTCGTTCTCAACATGGTTAGTAATCTGCTGCAAACCGATCAATCGAGTTTCTTTTTTCTGTCTTTCTCCAACTAAGTTTCCGGCTCGTTTACCAAAAACCAAACATTCTAAAAGAGAGTTGCTTGCCAAACGGTTAGCCCCCATAACACCTGTTGATGCTAACTCGCCGCAAGCAAATAATCCGGAAATATTTGTTTCTCCATTTAAATCGGTCTTCACCCCGCCCACCATATAATGAGCGGCCGGAGCAACGGGAAGCAAATCATTGGTCATATCGTAACCAAACTCTTTTAATTTCTGATAAATATTAGTGAATCTATTTCGTATTTTTTCTGCATCTAAGTGCTTCAAACTTAAATAAACATGCGAACTATTATTTTTATGCATTTGCTGATAGATAGCATATGCCACTACATCGCGAGGAGCCAATTCAGCTAAAGGGTGGATAGGCAACATGAATCGTTCTCCATTTTCGTCAAGCAGCCAAGCTCCTTCTCCTCTAACGGCTTCGCTAATGAGAAAAGCATCTTGATCGGCCAGTGCTAAAGCCGATGGGTGAAACTGTTCAAATTCCAAATCTTCTACTTTCGCTCCGGCTGCATAAGCTAAAGCTACACCGTCGCCCGTTGCAGTGTGTGGATTAGTCGTTCGGGTAAATATGCGCGACAATCCTCCGGTTGCCAAAATGGTTGATGCCGATTCTATACAGATATTTTCTCCGGATTCAAAACTTAAAGCTTGCACACCAACACAAACTTTATCTTCAACTAATATTTGGGTTACGGCTGTATATTCAAAACTGGTAATATTTAGTTGCTGTTTTACTTGTTTCAACATAAATGAAGTAAGGTGTTTTCCGGTTGCATCGCCATCAGCATGCAGAATGCGCCTTTTGCTATGCCCTCCTTCTAAACCTAATGTTATTTCACCTTTCTCATTTTTATCGAACTGCATACCCAAATCTATTACCTCGCGAATACGATGCATACCCTCTTGTACTAATATTTCTACGGCATCACGTTCACAGAGTCCTCGCCCGGCAACATGCGTATCATGTGCATGTGAATCCGGAGAATCATCAGCCGAATAAACTGCGGCTATCCCTCCCTGTGCGTAATAAGAATTACTAACATCGAGTTCTGATTTGGTAACTAGGGCTACCTTTCCATGTTTAGCTGCATGGTAGGCCGCTGTTAATCCGGCCAGACCACTACCCACAACGATTGTGTCAAAAGAATATTTTAGCATTTCATTTTAGCGCAAATGCTCTTGGTTTGTTATACTTGCGTCCGACAAAGTTACGAAATAGCCATAAAAAAAACGACCTCTTTTAAGGTCGTTCTCATTATAACGCGATTTGTTCTGCAATTTTTTGAGCTATTTGCTCCATTTCTTCGGGTTCTAACTTCAATTTTTCTGAGAAATTCAATAAATCAGCCTCCGATTGCATCGGTATAAGGTGAATGTGTGCATGAGGCACCTCCATTCCTAACACTAACACACCTACTCGTTGGCAAGGAATGGCTTTCTTAATTCCTACTGCTACTTTTTTAGCAAAGTGTTGCAAACGCAAATAATAGCCATCTTCCAAATCAAATAGATAGTCAATTTCTTTTTTAGGAATTACCAACACATGTCCCTTAGCCGTAGGAAACACATCAAGAAAAGCTAGAAAATCCCCGGTTTCAGCAACTTTATAAGCAGGAATTTCTCCTTTAACTATTTTAGTAAACACACTAGCCATAGCTTATTTGTTTAAAGTGAAATGTCTAAAATTTCAAATTGCATAACTCCCGCAGGAACTTGCACTTCCACCACATCTCCCACTCTTTTCCCCACTAAAGCCTTAGCAATTGGTGTATCTATTGATATTTTACCTTCTTTCAGGTTAGCCTCGTGTTCTGAAACAACAGTATAAACCATTGTTTTATTCATCTTAAGGTTTTTAATAGTTACCTTATTTAATATCTGAACCGTTTCTGTGTCTATCTTCGATTCATCGATGATACGAACATTGGCTATCTTATCTCTTAGCACTGCTATTTTAGCTTCCAACATGCCTTGTGCATCTTTGGCAGCATCATATTCTGCATTTTCTGAGATATCTCCTTTTTCAATAGCCTCGCCAATTTGTTTTGAAATTGCAGGGCGTTCTACATTAGTTAAGCGGTCAAGATCTGCCCGAAGCTTATCTAATCCTTGTTGTGTTACATATGTTATTTTCGACATGTTAAATGTTTTTTGATTAACGATAAGGTTAATTAAATCTCTTTAGTTGTTGTTCTATATCAATGTTAGGGTATAAATAAAAAAGAATTCCCCGCTAAAGGAACCCTTTTGATGAAGCAAAGCTAATTAAAAATTAGTTATTCTGAAAATCCTTCTCTGAGACTTCCAAACGAAATGTCTCCGGTTTAATCTTCTTTAAATTTTGGTTTCATAATCTCTGCATAAACAATAGCCTTTTTCAAATCAAAATTCGACAAGACGGGTTCAAAGGTTTCCACTTGCAATTCCTTAGACACATCACCTGCTGCTTTCATTCTCGATTTAGACCTATGTTTTTCTGCTTTAGGCAACACCTCTTCTGGAGTAATGTTCGATTGCTTTGATTCTACTTTATCAAAGAACGGTGGGGAGACCGGTTTTGTTCGCTCTTCTTCAAACCTGTCTTTTTCCCAAAAATCTTCCGGCAGCGAATCGTCTTCAAATATTTTTTGAAAAACAGAATCGCTTTTGCCGTCTTTCGCTCGACGCTTACGCTCAGCAAAAAAAACGAAGACCAAGGATATCAGTATAAAAATAATATTTTCCATTCTTTATTAGCTTTCTATATCATCAATTCAATAAATGCTTTAAATTGCACCTAATTTTCCTAACAAAGATAACAAATATGCATATGTTCAAAACTATCTACCTAAATTTTTTATTAGTCACCGGTATTACTTTATCATCTTGTGCCGACAATTTTGTATCGTCTATACCAAATACGGATTTCGAACTGCAAATAAATCTAAATATCTACAACGATCTTTTGGTTCCCGGAGGAGCTAAATATTTTTCGGCAGGCGGATATAGTGGTGTGTGGGTAATTAATAGTCCTATCTTATCAGGAGAAAACAACCCTTTTATTGCATTCGATGCTTGCTGCCCTTATGAATCTAAGCATGACATTATTGTCAAAAACAAAGGAACTTATGCCGAATGCGATAGTTGCCATACCATATACAATTGGCAGATTGATGGTTCGGTTCTTGCCGGAGATTCTTTGGGAGGATTAGGAACCGAACCTTTGCGCCCATACAGTATTTCAAAAACAGGCTCCATGCTCACTGTTTTCAACTAAGAATAGACATTTATCGATACATAAAGAGGCTGTCTGAAAAGTCTAGACAGCCTCTTTTTATGTATTGTGCATGTATCATTATTGAATAGACACTTCCAACGGGCTATCCCATTTTTTTGCTTCGTCTTTTAAATACGATTTAAAGTTTGTCATTTCTTTCCATTTTGCATTTTCTAATCCCCAAACTGCAGAGAAATAATGACGAGCCGGTGTATCATTCTTAATCTTCTGAGCCACAAAGTAAGTGTCTGATATAACATTACTAAACTCCTTTTCAGAAACTGTTTGATATTGCTTACCTTTGAAGTAGTAATTATCTTTATTTGCCTCTCCGATTTTAGTTATTTCATTCGCTTTCACTACAACAGCCATTCCTAACTCATCGTTATTTAGCGATTGTACATCATGCGTTGCAATAGCCTTGTAATCTTTGCTCACATCAAATTGCTGAGGCTTTGTATTTTTCAGTTTTGTGGTAACAATACCTGTTGCTATTTGTTTTTCTCCTTGGAATCCGGAAACAGTCACATCTGATTGAAACCAATATTTTCCCGGATATATCGCAATGCGTTCTTTGGCTGAAAGATTTTGCCCTTCCACGTGCCAACCTTTATAAATCAAATCAAACACGGAACGTACCGGACCCTCTGTTATTTTTTGATACTCATAGTCATCTGTTGAACCCAAACGATATAAAGAATCATTTTCAAATAAGGCTAAACCTCCGGATCCCACTGAGTTGCCACAATGCAGAATATCCATTCCCCAATCGGCCAAATCATGATAGCTTCCCATCTCAGGTGTATGTATTTTATCGATGATAAGACCGGGTTTGCGCTTTCCAAATAAGTCTTTCACGTTTCTACAATCGAAATAATTTCGGAAACCCATTTTATCGTTTTCCCAACTTACACTTTCTCCTTGGGCAATAATTTCAAACGGTTCTGTGGCAGGAATGGCAGTATAATGGTCGTATTCCTTATAGGTTCCATCCGGTTGATGAATACCTAAACGAACATTGGTACGTTTTTCAAAAGTCGGATATTTTACCGACTCCACGCATTCCACCTCGCAGTTAAGCGTTTCATTAGCCCCAATATTAACAATAAAAGCCAGCTCATCCCAATTGCCGTCGCGATTCATATCATCAAGCTGGGTTGGCACATATTTACCATTCAGTTTTACAACAGGCAACAAATTGTTTTTCTCATTAAGTTTCAAAGCACTCTCAAGCTCTGCTCTTTTGAGTACAATCACTTCATCAGCACGCGCCTCATTTAAATTATTCTTCACACTAATTACCGGTTCTTTCGAGCACGACAATAAAGCCGTCATCAACAAGAATGCCGGAATAAACTTATAACTTTTCACAACTTACATTATTAATGAATTAAACAAATTACCTATATCAACCAAAAATAAACAAATATTCAGTAGTGCCTACTAAAAAAGACGTTTCATGAAATATGAAACGTCTTTTTTAGAATTAATTTATCTTCTGAAAGACTATTTAGTTTCAAATAGTTTAGCAAATTCTTCTTCGCTAACCATTTTTTCGTCAATAGCCACTTTTCCTTTGATTACTGCCAACACTTTTTCTTCAAAAGCTTGATTCATCATACGGCTGCGGTTTTTCTCGTCTTGCAACATTTGTTGAGCATAGTTTTCCAACAAATCATCAGGGGCACTTCCCATGCCGTATTGAGCAAATTGCATGGCTGCCGTTTTCTTTGCAATAGCAGTTACATCTTCTTGCTCCAATTTCACTTCATTATCTTTAGCTACCTTATCTCTGATTAGCTGCCAACGGAAATCGTTAATAATACCGGCAAAGTTTTCTTCCAAGCTTGCATGAGTCATTTCTTTGTTTGTTTCCAACAACCAACGTTTCAAGAATTCTTCCGGCAAGTCGAAAGCAATTTTATCTACCAAAATTTCTTTTGCGTCAAGCAAGAATTTATATTCGCTCGACTGCTCATAATTTTTAGCAATATCTTCTTTCATTTTAGCGCGGAAAGCTTCAATAGTTTTCACTTCTGTATCTTTTCCGAGCACCATGGCAAAAAATTCTTCATTCAATTCTGCTTCTTGAAATTGAAGCACCTCAACAACAGTGAATTTATAATTTTTGCCCTCTTCAATACTTTCTATTTGATCGTGAGGAATATTTAACATATGAGCCACCTCATGTTTGTTGCCATACACTTTCACCGGATCGAAAGTCAACACTCCCCCTACTTTAATACCTATTGCTTCTGCTTTAATGGCATCATCTTTCATTAAATCGATGGCAATAGCTACATTACCGGCTTTCACACCGTCTTCAACTTCATTCCCATCAGCATCTAATTCTGCAATATCCACTCGAAGTGTATCTTTTTCGGCAGCAACCTCTACAGGTATATTTTGCCCCATACGTTGCGTGTAAGATTCCACTTGCTTATCTACCATTTCTTCTGTTACATCAATTTGGTAGTAAGGATATTTTTTGCGCTTGTCAATTTTTACTTCAAATTCAGGAGCCCAAGCAATGTCGAATATAAATTCGAATTCTTCTTGACTTTCCCAATTGATTTCAGCTTGTTTTTCTTCGTTTGGAAGAGGATCTCCTAACATATTGATTTTTTCTGCTTCAACATATTTAGGAATTTCTGCCGAGATAATACGATTAATCTCATCGGCCAATACAGCTGTACCATATTGTTTTCTAACCAAACCTGCCGGTACTTTACCCGGACGGAATCCCGGCATATTTACTTTTTTACGATAGTCTTTTAAAGTTTTCTCTACCGCATCGGCATAGTCTGCTTTCTCGATTTTTAGAGTAAGCGTGGCACTAAGCTCATTAATGTTTTCTCTTGAAATGTTCATTATAACTATACTTTAACGTTCTCAAAATAACCGAGAAATCGGCCGACGTTTTTTATTATTTAAAAAATTGTGTATAAACAAGAAAACCGCCGCCTTGGTATCACCAAGAGCGGCGGTTTGTCGTTAGTGCGGATGAAGGGACTCGAACCCCCACGCCGTAAGACACTAGATCCTAAGTCTAGCGCGTCTACCAATTCCGCCACATCCGCTTAACGATTGCAAATATACGATGGTTTTTATTACCTGCAATAGCCCGCTACAAAAAAAGTTCACTTTTTTTCAATATGCTATTGCAAAATATTCAAAACCAACGCCTTGCAATGATTTAATTTTAGTGTCATTTCGGCAAATAAACTATTCATCATGTTGTCTAGGTTCTTTATTCATGAACCAATAGGTCAGTTTGTCTAGCAATCTAGGCCAAAACTTACTCAAGAATACGGTAAATCTTCCTTCCCAGAAAGTCAAAACAAGCTGTCTTTTCCTTCGTTTTACAGATTTATATATGCGAGATGCCACTGTTTCTGCCGACATCATTTTTTCTTCTTTTCGCGGAGTTTCTCCCTGTTCTTCTCCATGTGCGGTTAAAGCCGAAAAGCGAATCTCAGAAGTTGTAAATGCCGGAGCAGCTACCAATACATGCAAATTGTGTGGTTTATTCTCTATCCTCAGTGTATCTAAGAATCCGCGGACAGCAAATTTGGAAGATACATAGGCAGTTCTACCTGGCAAGCCCACATAACCGGCAATAGATATAACCCCCACAACCGAGCCCTTCGCTTCTAATAAATGGGGTAAAGCATATTTCGTGCAGTAAATTGTACCCCAAAAATTAACATCTATCACTTGCTTGAGTACTTTCACGTCAACATCTTCAAAATTTGCACGCATGGAAACACCTGCATTATTTATAAGCACATCAATCCTACCATAGGCAGATAATGCTGTTTGAATCAATCGCTCACAATCTGCTTCCTTCGTCACATCAGTTTCGCAAATCGTAACGTTCAACGTGCCCAATTCTTCTTGAATGACTCGTAGCCGCTCTAATCTTCGTGCTCCGAGAACAACCCTTGAGCCTTTCCGTACGAACTCATAAGCCAAAGCTTTACCAATACCTGAAGAGGCTCCCGTTATGATGACTACCTTATCTTTCATTGTTTTTTCTTGTTTTCTTCTTTACAAAAGTAATCTTTTTTATTGCTATCTCTACATCGCTCTAACATTTTGCTATTATCTTTCCAAAATAAATATTTAGAAATCAGAACTTTATTAAAGTTAAGTCAACTTAGCCGACTGTACACTCAACACCTCACTTCAAATATACGAAAACTAAAGATATTAATTGACTTTATCAATTAATATTCATGATAAAATAGATGGTCATTTCTAAATAAAATAACCACAAACAACTAACAAACAGCATATTAAATATGAATACTAGCATGAGAAAAAGAGAAATCACAGCTAATTCACGCAGTACTTACCAAAGAATAAAGCAAATAACAGCCGATTCATTCAATACGTATTAATGAATGAAGCCAATGACAAATAATTTATTCCATACTCATCAACAAATAAGATGACTTACAGTTAAGTCAACCAATACTCATCAACAGATTAAGCATAACTTTAGCTTGACATTTCTTATTTCTATGTTATAACAGCATGCTTCTTTCGAGAGATATCAATCTTTTTAATAACTTTCGGGAAATAAGAATAAACCATGAAAATTGAACATTTAGCACTCAATGTACCCGATTCGGCAGCTATGGCCGATTGGTATGTGGAGCATTTGGCATTTAGAATAGTAAAGGCAGGTACATCTGCTCCTTTCGTGCGCTTTATTGCCGACACTGAGGGCTGTATGCTGGAATTGTATAGCAATGATTCAGCTCCTATATTTAATTACCAACACGTGCATCATTTATCTTTACATTTGGCTTTTGAAGTAGATCATCCGGATGTCATCAAAGAAAGATTAGAAGCCGCAGGAGCAAGTTTTGTAGAAAAGATAGAAACTGCCGATGGCGATACCCTTATTATGATGAAAGACCCTTGGAACATATCAATTCAGTTGTGCAAACGTGCAGAACGAATGATTTAACCCAAAATACATATTAGCTAAAGCATAAAGACGACACTCCTTTATTTACATAAGGATAAAGCGTATGCAATGGGTTTAGAAACTTACAATTACACTGCCCATATGTTTCTTTTGTGAAAAATATAATTAAAATAGTTGTTTTTGTATTTGTTATTCAACAAATATTACTAGCTTTGCTTTCATAATGAAAGATAATCATGAAAAGTCTTACTAACATATCAATTATTAACGTCCTGCTCGTTGTCATTTCGAATATGAAGTGAGAATGTTCCTATGGATTATAATATACGGCCATTCTCGCTTATGCAAGAGTGGCTTTTTTGTTGGGGGAAAGTGGTCTTTTAAAATAAAACAATAAGATGCTAAATAAATTAAGATCGGCAGCAACAACCGAAGGACGAAGAATGGCAGGAGCACGCAGCTTATGGCGTGCTAATGGTGTTAAAGAAGAACAATTTGGTAAACCCATGATTGCAGTGGTTAACTCATTCACGCAATTTGTTCCCGGACATGTACATCTTCACGATATCGGTCAGTTCGTAAAAGGAGAAATTGAGAAATTAGGGTGCTTTGCCGCCGAATTTAACACCATAGCTATTGATGATGGTATAGCCATGGGACACGATGGAATGCTGTATTCTTTGCCATCGCGCGATGTAATAGCCGATAGCGTAGAGTATATGTGTAATGCACACAAGGTTGATGCCATGATATGCATATCAAACTGCGACAAAATTACACCGGGCATGCTAATGGCAGCCATGCGCTTAAATATACCGGCAATTTTTGTTTCCGGAGGTCCTATGGAAGCCGGTGTGGTTGGCGAAAATAAATACGATTTAGTTGATGCCATGGTGAAAGCTGCCGACGACTCATACAACGATGATGATTTAGATGAATTGGAACGTAGTGCTTGCCCTACTTGCGGAAGTTGCTCGGGAATGTTCACCGCCAATTCCATGAATTGCTTGACCGAAGCCTTAGGCATGTCGCTTGCCGGCAACGGAACTATTGTTGCCACTCATGCTAATCGGAAACGATTATTTGAAGAAGCAGCAAAAAAAATCGTGGAAATTACCTACGATTACTATCAGAACGACAACGAAAAGGTTTTACCAAAAAGTATCGCTTCTATCGATGCATTCAAAAATGCCATGAAGTTAGATATTGCCATGGGAGGATCCACAAATACCGTTCTACACCTCTTAGCCATAGCACAAGAGGCAGATGTTAATTTTACCATGAAAGATATTAATGAGCTTTCACGCATAACACCGAACTTATGCAAGGTAGCCCCTAATGGTCATTATCATGTGGAAGATGTGAATAGAGCCGGTGGAATATTGGGCATATTGGCAGAACTGAACAATAAAGGCCTGCTTGAGCTTTCAACTAATAGAGTAGATGGCTTATGCTTAGGAGAAGCTATTGCTAAATATGACATTCAAAATAAATCGGCTAAGCCTGAGGACGTGAAACGATACTTATCGGCACCGGGCGGAGGACGAAACTTAGTAATGAGCTCACAGGAAAATTATTACGAATCATTCGATTTAGATAGAGAATCAGGCTGTATCAGAAGTTGCGAATATGCATACAACCAAGATGGAGGATTAGCCGTGCTGTATGGTAATATTGCCGAAGATGGCTGTATCGTAAAAACGGCAGGTGTTGATGCCTCTGTGTATCAATTCAAAGGAACTGCGCGCGTGTTTGAATCTCAAGAGGATGCCGTAAATGGTATTCTAGGTGAAGCTGTTCAAGCCGGTGATGTGGTTATCATTCGTTATGAAGGGCCGAAAGGAGGACCGGGCATGCAAGAAATGCTCTATCCTACTTCATACCTTAAATCTATGCAGCTCGACAAACAATGCGCACTGCTTACCGACGGACGTTTCTCCGGAGGAACATCAGGTTTATCTATCGGTCATGTTTCACCCGAAGCTGCGGCCGGAGGATTCATTGCTCTGGTAAGAGATGGCGATAAAATCGAAATAGATATCCCTAATCGCGAGATAAATGTATTGCTATCTGAGGAGGAGCTTGCCGCTCGCCGAAAAACAGAAGAAGCAAAAGGAACAGCAGCTTATAAACCCGTCAATCGCGATAGAAAAGTCAGCAAAGCCCTTAAAGCCTATGCCAGCCTAGTTTCATCGGCAGATAAAGGAGCAGTTAGATTAATAGATTAGATAAAAATAGAACAAGATATGGCAGAACAACAAGTTACAGGAGCAAAGGCTGTTATAATGTCTTTGTTGGAAGAAGGAGTTGATACTATCTTTGGGTATCCGGGAGGAGCAATCATGCCCATCTACGATGCTTTGTATGATTATGACAAGCAAATAAACCATATTCTTACTCGCCATGAACAGGGAGCTATTCACGCTGCTGAAGGTTATGCAAAAGTAACCGGAAAGGCCGGAGTAGTCTTTGCAACTTCGGGCCCGGGAGCTACCAACTTATTAACCGGAATTGCCGATGCTCAAATAGATTCTGTGCCCTTAGTGTGCATAACTGGGCAAGTTGCATCTCCTTTGTTGGGAACCGATGCCTTTCAAGAGTCAGATATGATTGGCCTTTCTATGCCGGTTACGAAATGGAATTATCAAGTAACTGATGTGAGTGAAATACCTGTTGCTCTAGCCAAAGCATTTTATATCGCTCAAACAGGTCGTCCGGGTCCGGTACTTATTGATATTGCTAAAGATGCACAATTCCAAAAGGCAAACTTTGAATATATCAAACGTCCCAAGATTCGTTCTTACGTACCCGAACTCCCAATCAATGAAAATAAGGTATCTGATGCCGTTCAGCTCATAAATGAAGCCAAGAAACCCATGCTATTGGTAGGACAAGGGGTCATCATAGCTAATGCAGAACAAGAGCTTTTGCAATTTATGGATAGAACAGGAATCCCTGCGGCCTATACATTACTCGGGCTTTCTGCTATACCCAGCAATCATGAACTTAATGTGGGAATGTTGGGAATGCATGGAAATTATGGTCCGAATGTAAAAACCAATGAAGCCGACTTACTTATCGCCGTAGGCATGCGTTTTGATGATCGTGTTACCGGCAAGGTGAGTGAATATGGTATTAATGCAAAAATCATTCATATAGAAATAGACCCGGCTGAAATTAATAAGATTATTAAAGCTAATGTCGGCGTAGTAGGAAATGCAAAGAAAGTACTCCCTATGCTTACTCAATCTGTTTCTCAGAATAATCACAAAAGTTGGCTATCTGAATTTCGAGCTTGTGATAAGGTAGAACACGAAACCGTAATTGAAAAAGCCACTGCTCCGAAACAAGGAGGAATGACTATGGGTGAAGTTGTACAAGCGGTATCAGATAAAACTCGACATAATGCCGTGCTAGTTACCGATGTTGGTCAGCAACAAATGATAGCCTCACGTTATTTTAAGTTTACACAATCAAAAAGCAATGTAACATCAGGCGGATTGGGAACAATGGGTTTCGGCATCCCTGCATCTATCGGTGCACAGATAGGAGCTCGAAACAGAACCGTTATTTGCTTCGTAGGTGATGGCGGATTTCAAATGACCTTGCAAGAATTGGGCACTATCGTTCAAAACAAGCTCCCGATTAAAATCATTATACTCAACAACAACTTTCTGGGCATGGTTCGTCAATGGCAAGAAATGTTCTTCGATCGTCGATACTCTTTTACAGAGCTGCACAATCCTGATTTTGTAACTATATCAAAAGGATTCGGCATGGCTGCACATAAAGTAGAAAGAAGAGAGGAGCTATCCTCTAGTGTAAACACCATGATGGCACATGACGGACCCTATCTATTGGAAGTAGCAGTGGAAAAAGAAGAGAATGTGTTTCCGATGGTTCCCGTAGGCTCTTCAGTATCAGATATTATATTGGAAGCTTAAATAAAACTAGAAAATTATGAAGCAAGAGTTTATAATAAGTGTTTATTCCGAAAACAATATCGGATTACTAAATCGATTAGCCATTAATTTCACGCGTCGCAAGATGAATATTGATAGTCTTACCGCTTCGGAGTCTGCTATCTCAGGCGTATCTAAATTTACTATTGTAGTCGATGAAACAGAAGAACGAGTAAAAAAAGTGGTTGGCCAAATCGAAAAGATGGTAGATGTGCTGAAAGCCTTTTATCACACCAACGATCAAATGGTGTATCAAGAATTAGCACTATATAAAGTATATACATCTGCCCTTTATGACAGTGCCCAGATTGAACAGTTAGTTCGAAAATCAGGGGCTCGTATTTTAGAAATCACCAGAGAGTTTACGGTAATCGAGAAGACAGGACATAAGGCAGACACTCAACAGTTGTTTGAAGATTTATCTCAATTTGGTGTACTCCAATTTATTCGATCCGGCAAGATTGCAATAACACGTGATCCTATCGAACGACTATCTGAATTCTTAAAAGAACGAGATACACTATTAGAAAGACACGAACAGTAAGTTTAGATTAAAAATAAAATATTTAGAGAAATGGCAAATTATTTCAACACGCTACCATTGCGCGGACAATTGGAGCAACTAGGAACCTGCGAATTTATGAGTGCTTCCGAATTCGCCGATGGAGTTAAAAAACTTTTAGGTAAAAAGGTGGTTATCGTAGGCTGCGGAGCTCAAGGACTGAACCAAGGGCTAAACATGCGCGATTCAGGTCTTGACGTATCTTATGCTCTACGCGAATCAGCTATCAAAGAGCAACGTCAGTCATTCAAAAACGCTAAAGGAAACAACTTTACAGTAGGAACCTATGAGGAGTTAATACCAACAGCCGATATGGTAGTTAACCTTACACCAGACAAGCAACATACTGCCGTAGTAAGTGCAGTAATGCCTTTAATGAAACAAGGGGCAATACTCTCGTATTCTCACGGTTTCAATATCGTAGAAGAGGGCATGCAAGTGCGCAAAGATATCACTGTAATTATGGTAGCGCCCAAATCGCCGGGTTCTGAGGTGAGAGAAGAATACAAAAGAGGGTTTGGTGTGCCAACCCTAATTGCCGTTCATCCGGAAAACGATCCTAACGGTGATGGCTTAGAAATTGCTAAAGCCTATGCAGTGGCAACCGGTGGCGATCGTGCAGGCGTGCTTCGTTCATCATTTGTAGCAGAGGTAAAATCAGACCTTATGGGAGAACAAACTATCCTTTGCGGTTTACTTCAAACCGGTTCCATTTTATCTTTCAACAAGATGATAGAAAATGGCATCGATCCTGCCTATGCTTCTAAGTTAATTCAGAATGGCTGGGAGGTCATTACCGAGGCCCTGAAACATGGTGGCATTACCAACATGATGGATAGACTATCTAATCCGGCTAAAATAAAAGCTTTCGAACTTTCCGAGGAATTAAAATGCATTATGCGTCCACTATTCCAAAAACATATGGATGACATCATGAGTGGAGAATTTTCTCGCACAATGATGGAAGATTGGGCTAATGACGATAAAAATCTATTGACATGGCGATCTGAAACTGCCAAAACTGCTTTCGAGAAAACGCCGGCAGGCAATATGGAGATTACAGAGCAAGAATATTTCGATAATGCAGTATTACTGATCGCTTTCGTGAAATCAGGAGTTGAATTAGCATTTGAAACAATGACCGAAGCAGGCATTAAGGATGAATCAGCTTATTATGAATCATTACATGAAACTCCGCTTATCGCTAATACTATTGCACGCAAAAAACTGTTTGAGATGAACAGAATTATCTCAGATACAGCTGAATATGGCTGCTATTTATTCGACCATGCATGCAAGCCTCTATTAGCAAATTTCATGAAAAGTATCGATGTCGATGTCATAGGTAAACCTTACGGTGAAGGCAAAGGAAATGGTGTTGATAATATTCAACTTATCACTATAAATGACATTATTCGCTATCATCCGGTTGAAGAAGTAGGTGCTTACCTGCGTGAATCAATGACTGCTATGAAAAAGATAGTTTAGTTGTAATAATCTAGGCATAAAAAGAGTTCAACCTTATCGGCTGGACTCTTTTCTCATCTCCTATTCCTGCACATACACCCTTTTCACACGCTGCGAGATACTTGTAAGCACCTCATATGGGATAGTACCTATCCATCTCGCAAGTCGTTGCATGGTGATATGTTCACCCATAAGTTCTACCCGTGTCCCCTGGATAATATTCGATCCGGTAATATCAATCATGCACATATCCATACAAATATTGCCAATTACCGGATATTCATGTCCTGCAATCCATACTTTACCAACTCCATTGCTTAATCTGCGATTATACCCATCGGCATAACCAACCGGAATAATAGCTATCTTCTTATCTTCATTGGCCTTACCTACTCTGCCATACCCTATAGTATTGCCTGATTTCACCACTTTCACTTGAGATACAAGGCTAGTCCAACACGCCACTACTTTGGTTTTTACACATGAAGATTGTGCATAACCATACAAACCGATACCCAAGCGTACCATATCATGTTGGTACTCCGGAAAACGTTCTATGCCTGCTGAATTTAAAATATGACACATCGCTTGCGGTTGAACTTGGAGTACCAAGCGACTCAATTCCAAGAACCGTTTGTGTTGAGTGTGAGTAAACGTATCTTCTGCCGAGTCATCACTGACTGCCAAGTGCGTAAAACACGAAGCTACTCGCAAAGTATCTGTTGAACTGACAAGCTGCAATGCGTGTTGCAACTCAGCTTCATCATCGAAACCCAAACGATGCATACCGGTTTCCAATTTCAAATGAATAGGATAATGACATACAGCCATGCGTTCTGCCGTCTTCTGGAATAAGTGAAATACCTCCGGCGAATAAATATTGGGTTCTAAACGATTATCCATCATCATTTCAAAACTATGGTATTCCGGATTCATGACAATGATAGGAGTATCCACGCCCGATTGCCGCAATTCCATTCCTTCATCGGCTACGGCAACAGCCAAATAATCTACTTGTTGATAAGCCAAAGCTTTCGCAATCTCAACAGACCCGGTGCCATAAGAGAGAGCTTTTACCATTACCATCATTTTGGTAGTGGGACGAAGTAAGGCTTTATAGTGATTCAAATTTTCAACTAGCGCACTTAAATCAACTTCTAATTGTGTTTGGTGGTACTTTTGTTGCAATACTGCTGATATGCGTTCGAAGCGAAAGTAACGAGCTCCTTTCAACAAGATATTGAGATTGCGATAATTTCTTGCCTCAAAATGAGCCAGGAAATCATCAGTAGAAGCATAACATTCAGTTTCCACATTAAGCAATCCGCAATAGACTTCCCATTGTCTACCCACCAAAACTAATTTATGCAAATTATAGGGATAAAGCAACTTACATAGTCGTTTACCCAGTTCTTCATCAGCATATTCGGTTTGTTCAATATCGGAAAGGATAAGACAAGCTTGCTGTCCTTGTTTAGAAGAATGGTTCGACTGAAATTGCAGAGCTATTTCCAATGAATTTAAATCGGAGTTATAGAAATCATTGATTAACTGGCAGTCATTTATTCCCGACTTGATCTCCAAGCGCATGGCTATAGGTTGTAAGTAAGCAAAAGCATCAAGTACTTGTTCGCTTTCAAGTCCTAGCATAAGAATAAAGGCTAAGCAATGTGATGCATTCTCTAAAGATGCAGAATCTACGAATGGAAATACGACTTCACCTTCCCCCCTAGCATGCTTATATATTATGATGCTTTGTTTAATTGCTATTCGATATTGCAAGTGTAAATCAGCAGTAGTATTTTTTACATTTGTCGACCATGCATAACGAGTTCTCGGAGAAAACATAGCCTCAACATTCCGGGCAAGATCTACTTGATCGGCGCAATACACCAATTTCTTGCAGGTATTGAAAAGCTTTAGTTTTTCATTTATTTTTTCTGTCTTATTAGCAAAGTTTTTTTGGTGAGCTTCTCCGATGTTGCTGACAATACCATAATCGGCTTGAACAATACGTTGTAAAACTTCCATTTCCTTCGGCTTAGATATACCTGCTTCGAAGATAGCCATTTGGTGTTCATCATCCATATTCAACACTGAAAGCGGAACACCAACTTGTGAATTATAGCTTCGAGGACTGCGAATAATTTTCAACTCATGGTGCAAAAGACTATATAGCCACTCCTTAATAATAGTTTTACCATTACTACCGGTTATGGCCAATACCGGATAAGCATATTTCCGACGATGAGCTGCAGATAATGATTGTAGAGCTGATAAAGTATTTTCAACCTGAACAAATATACCTTCAGGATAATCTGCACAAGTCACATCCTCAGATACTAAGAAGTAACGAACACCTCGCAGATATAAATCAGACAGGTAACGATGTCCATTATGACGTTCACCATGGAGCGCCACAAAGAGACAGCCACTTGTACTTTTTATGGTACGGCTGTCAATGGAAATTTGATTAATAGTGTAATCATCCGAGTTTACAGCAACTCTTTTCAAACTTCCTCCTACAATTTGAGCAATATTACGAATTGATATATCTTTCATCCGGCTATTTACTTGTGTTTACAAAATAAGTCCTATTTTTTTTCTTCAAAAATAATAAATTCGCCAACGAACTTCTCCATTTTTTTTGGCAAACCGACGAAGTCCAATTTGGGTTTTCTCATTCAAACAAAAAATGATAAAGCCCAAAGTGGATTTATCATTTAGTTGTGCGTTTATAACTCTTTTAAAAAGAGATAATCATAATGAATTATGGGTTTCTCATGGCGCATATTGGCTGCTACCTTGCTCGAATCAAATTGTGCACGTCCCCATCCCAAAACTTCGCCTTTTTCATCCATAATCTTTAGAATATCATTTTTCCGAAAACTTCCTCTGATTTCTTGCACGCCTATAAGAAGTAGACTTGTAGCCCTATCTGAGAATAAAGCAGTTCGTGCTCCTTCATTAATAACCAATGCACCATGTGTAAAGCTATCAGAATGTGCCAACCATTTTTTTACATTCGATGATTTACGTTCTGTGCCGATAAAAGTGGTGTGCTTCACATCTTGGTCAGCATCAAGTAAAGATAATAACATACTTTCATGTAATCCATTAGCTATATGTACATCTATTCCTTCCTTTGCCAGTTTTTGCGCCATAGTACTTTTAGTGAGCATTCCTCCCCTGCCAAAATCTGATTTATCAGTCATGATGTTCTTCATCCACGATTTTTGGTTGACTTGAATCTGCTCTATTACTTTCGAAGTAGATAGTGTTGGATTTCCATCGTAAATACCATCTACATTTGTAAGGATAATCAAAGCTTCTGAACCTTGCATCGATGCTATCATGCCTGACAGTTCATCATTATCAGTAAACATGAGTTCAGAAATCGATATGGTGTCATTTTCATTTACAATTGGCAGCACTTCATTTTCTATCAACGTGCTTACACAATTTTTCATATTGAGATAATGGTATCTATCGGAGAAGTTCTCTTTAGTAGTAAGCACTTGTGCGCATGTAATCTGATATTCTTGGAATAAATCGGCATAACGATTAATGAGTTTCACTTGCCCTACCGCCGAATAAAGCTGCCTTGCCGATACCGTGTCGAGTTTTCTATCGATGTTCAACTCACTTCGTCCGGCTGCCACTGCCCCTGAGGATACTAGAATAATTTCTACTCCGAGCTTTTTCAGTTGGGCAATTTGGTCAACCAAATGTGCAATACGCGATACATTCAACGTACCATCGGGTTTGGTAAGCACATTACTCCCAATCTTTATGGTTATTTTTTTATAGCGAAGATTCATTGCTCAATAGATAAATATTATGATGTTTCTCATAACGCTCAATTTTTACATTATCTCATAGCGTTGAACGACGCCAAAAGTGATTTAATAACCGCAGAGCTGAATCCTTGATGCTCCAATGCATTCAACCCTTTTATAGTAACTCCTGCCGGAGTGCAAACCTTATCGATTTCCGTTTCCGGGTTTTCTGTTCCTTGAAGTAATAGTTCAGCAGCTCCTTTTACTGTTTGTGCTGCCATAAAACGAGCCTGCGGAGCTTTCAATCCCATTTCAATTCCGCCTATCATAGCAGCACGAAGATAGCGCATAGCAAAGGCTGTTCCGCAAGATGCCAAAGCTGTTGCGGCCACAATTTGATTTTCCGGAAGCACAGCTACTTCTCCCAACTTCTCGAACAATTTTTCCACTAAATAACTATCTTGCGATGCATTTTCATTGAATGACATACATGTCATTGATTCTTGCACTGCAATTGCCGTGTTTGGAAGCAAGCGAAATAGCTTTTTATCGGCTCCTACACATTCTTCCAAATCGTGGAGCGTGACATTGGCTGCCACCGAAACAATGAGTTGCTTATCATTCAACAGATCTTTAAATTCTGCCGTCACTTTGGCTATCAGATAAGGTTTAACCGCAAGGATTAACAAATCAACTTCTTCAACTGCCGAACGATTATCAGTAGTTGCATTAAACCCCTTATTTATCCACTCGTTTAATTTATTCTCACTTGAGCGCGTAATAGTAATTTTATCTGAAGTAGTATATCCGGAACTTACGATACCCCGAGCAATGGATCCTCCCATATTTCCGGCTCCGATAATGGTGATTTTATTTATTTGTTGCATAATGACATTTTTAAATTTTCAAAAAACAATCTATTAAATGGAAAATTCTTTTTACCTTCTTATTCTAGAAATCAATTCGATTGTACGGATGGTATCTTTATATTGATTGTGCGTGTTCTGTTTAATAATATCTAAGGAAGCATCTGAGTTATCCTCCCAACGACGACAACGATAAATCGGATGATATATGCGTCCTATTTTATAATTTCGGGAAATAGCTAATCCCATGGCGTAATCCTCACCGTAACTGGTATTTGGTATGCGAATACTTCTGAATACCGGAGTATAGAATGCGCGCGGAGCTCCGAGTCCGTTAACACGCAGAGCATTATTTGCACCATTCTCCGAAGTCCATTCAGCATGATCAATAATTCCCGGAGCAATTTCTTCTAAGTCAAAATTGCACATCTGATATGAACCGATAACCATAGCACAATTTTCCTCATAGAACTTATCTACTATTTGCTGAATCGTACTATTGTCGTAATACAAATCATCGCTATCCAGTTGGATTAAGAATCGTCCTGCCATTTCATGATGAGCTGCTATGTTCCAACAGCCGCCAATACCCAAATCTTTAGTTTCAGGGGTTACGACAATAAGCCTTTCATCAGAATAAGATTCCAGTAATTCTTTAGTACCATCAGCGGAATGATTATCTACCACGATCAGATTAAAGCGGAAGTCACATTCTTGACTTAACACCGAATCCACAGCATCTTTAATGGTCTTTATTCGATTCCGAACCGGGATCACTACAGTTGCCTCTACCGGAAACTCTCCATCGAATGCAATAGGTTGAAATTCCTCTTCAGCAAGCTTTGCCCCCATATACAGGAGATGGTTAGTACAAACTTGCTCCATTTCCTGCTGTCGTTCTCGTTGCATAGGATTCACATAGTCGAACTGCTTTTCACCCGATTGTCGTTTATCTGATTCTTGTTTCGTGCTCAACAATTCCGGCAGATGGAAAATCTTTCCTAAACGAGAGGCTTGCAATCGGAGTCCATAAAATGCTGCATATGTTGTTTCTTCCATGTCTTCCAAGTACTCGCCGATGGCAGCTGCGTGATAGAGCTGTAAAGGTCCGAAATCGAAATCATCGCGTACACTTCCCAATTGATAATCAATGGTCGGGTGTGGTGCCGTTATGTTGTCTTTCACCTCTAAATAATCGGCATAAGTCATTACTGAAGCCGTAAGCTCTGCCACCTGAAGCAGTCTATCTACGGCATATTGCCCCAAACTGACTTGCTGTTCATTTAATATAAACAAGCAATAAGCAGTATCAACACAAGCAGCTATTTTGCGAAGTGTATCGCTTGATGTAAGGTTATTAACCATTATGCAAGTTGCATTATGATAAGAGCATTCATTTACAGAGAGTACATATATTTCATTAACCGAGCTATTATCTTTTAGCTGATTAACCAGCTGCTGTGTGTGCTCCGGAGATTGATCGGCTATAAAGCAATTTACTTTATTTAGCATGAGAGTTTGGTTTTTTATATTATTCTTGTGCGTATCCTTCCAGCACAATCACGATTTCACCCTTAATGGTTTTTGAGCTAAAATGTTCATGTGCATCTTTTAATGTGCCATGGTAATTTTCCTCATGTAGTTTTGAAAGCTCGCGAGAAACCGACACGCGCCTTTCTTCGCCAAAGTATTCCACAAACTGCTCCAACGCTTTCAGCAGGCGATAAGGCGACTCGTAAAATATCAACGTGCGTTCTTCTTCAACTAAAGATTGTATCTTCTTTTGGCGTCCTTTCTTTTGAGGCAAAAACCCTTCGAAGCAAAACCTATCGGTAGGGAAACCTGAGTTTACTAATGCCGGCACAAAAGCGGTAGCTCCGGGCAAGCACTCCACTTCTACTCCCATGTATAAACAAGCCCTGACTAAAAAAAATCCCGGATCGGAAATAGCGGGTGTTCCGGCATCTGAAATCAGTGCTATGTTTTCACCGGCTGCTATACGTTCGGCTACTTGTTCAGCTGTTTTGTGTTCGTTGAATTTATGATGCGAACTGAGTTTGTTTTGTATTTCATAGTGTTTCAACAATTTGGAGGATGTACGCGTATCTTCCGCCAATATCAAATCTACTTCTTTTAATATTCTGACGGCTCGATAGGTCATATCCTCCAGATTCCCAATGGGAGTAGGCACCAAAAATAGTTTTGCCATAACATGTTTACT
Source organism: Mangrovibacterium sp. (assembly GCA_047975205.1). GTDB lineage: Bacteria > Bacteroidota > Bacteroidia > Bacteroidales > Prolixibacteraceae > JBKEDC01. Next base: position 74,975 of record JBKEDC010000024.1, read on the forward strand.
TTTATGCAAATCGACGTTGCACCAAGTTCATAAATTGTTTTCTAATTTCAGAATCCGGCCAATCAAAATTACGCTCTATTAAATCTACAGCTTCATTATAACTGTTTAATTGGTCAATTGCCTGCACCGCATGATAAAACAAGCCTGTTCTATTCTCGAACAAATCGGCTATGAACTCAAAACGTTCATTCAAACCGATAACTTCAATTAACTTCTTAGTAGGCATTTGTTGCTTATCAGCTTGATTGGCTGCATGTAATAAATTCTCCAATGATTTCACATGCTCTTGATAACTATCTAGTTCATATTCCAACTTCATCTCATCCGGAATTGGAGCAGCTGCAATCGGGGTGTTCGAAACTTCCGATAAATTTTGATTATCTAATTCAGTTTCCGGCTTTGGCTCATCCGATATGTCGTTCGGAGCTACAATTTTTTCCTCCTCTTTTGCTACTTCCTCTTCTTTGCTTAATCCATCTGTTTTCTCCGACTCATTTTGCGCCGATATCTTTATATCGTTTTCTGAATTTGTTATTTCTGTAATTTCCGGCTTCGATTCAGGTTCTTCAGCAGCCAATGATAAATCCAACAGTACTTCCGGTTCATCTGATTCCTCATCAAATTGAGGTTCTTCTATTTCAGAATTGTTATCAATTAAATCCATATTGCCAAACGACAATAATTCTTCCGGTTCATCGTTTTGTTCTTCGGGAAGTATCGCTTGTGCTTGAGGCTCATCTATGGTTAATCTCAAGGCAGATTCATTTTTCGGCTCTATTTTTTGCTCCGGCTGATGTTTTTCCACCTTAACCTTTGCCACCACTTCAGACTCTGCCGAAGCTTTATCTTGCTGAAATATGGTGAGCTTTGCTAATGGCATCGGTTCTGCGGTAAGAGGTTCTTGTTCAGTCTTATCTGACAATAACTGCACTTCAAACTGCAAATGTTTTTCAGCTAAATCATAACCCAGCATTTCACTTAATTCATCATAAGCCAAGAGAAGTGATTTCGCCTTTTGCCGAGCTCTGTCAACTTGAAATTTCTTGGGCTCATAGCGTTTCGCCATTCGCTCATTTAATACGAATAAATCGGCAATGTCTTTTTGTAGTTCCTCTAGTAATTCTTTAGTATCCATATTTTTTTGATTTCATACACTACACACACGCTTCTAACGCAAATATAACTGATATTTACATACCAACTAACTATTATGGTTATTCGTTATGCTTTTATTTATGATAAAAGCATATAAAAACCTATTTTAGCGTTCATTCTTTTCAACTAATGTTTTCAATTTTAAGTTATATTAACCATTCAAGTTTAATAATGGTTCCACTTTTATACTTTATCAATTTTTCTCGCTTAATAATAGAGGCTATTTAAGCTATTTATCGCTTTTCTCAGTGAGGGAAAGCAAGCCAAAATAGGACAACTATTTATTTTTCAAGCAGAAACAAATTGCAAACATTTATTTTTGTATCAGATAACATTTATCTGATCTCATCGGGCTTAATTTTCCAAAGCTTTTAAGTATATTGCAACAGTAAAGCGAAACAAAGCTCTGCTTCGGGAACAAACCAAATTAATTTCAAAATAGCGTATGGACATTAAAAATCAACTACAAAGCAGCTTGCAAGCCTCAAGAACCATGAGTTTGCTATCGGCCGAAAAGATTAACGACATACTGCATGATGTGGCAGAAGCCGCCACAAATAATATTGCCACTATTATATTAGAAAATGAAAAAGATTTGGCCAAAATGGATGTGCAAAACCCCAAATATGATCGTTTGAAGCTCACGGTAAATCGCATTCAAGGAATTGCTCAGGATATCCGCAACGTGCTCAAACTGCCTTCACCTTTGGGAAGAATCATTAGTGAACAAACGCTTCAAAATGGGTTAAACATTAAGCGTGTGAGCGTAGCTTTTGGTGTTATCGGCATCATTTATGAAGCTCGTCCGAATGTTACGTTCGATGTATTTGCTCTTTGTCTGAAATCAGGCAATGCGTGTGTACTTAAAGGAGGTAGTGATGCCAAACACTCCAATCAGTTTATTGTGAGTATTATTCAAGAAGTATTAAAAAAACATCAAATTGATCCGAACATCATCACACTTTTACCTGCCGACAGAGAAGCCACCAGTCAATTACTTCATGCTCGCGGATATGTTGATTTGCTCATTCCAAGAGGCTCGCAAGGTCTTATAAACTTTGTGCGCGAGCATGCCACTATTCCGGTTATTGAGACCGGTGCCGGGATTTGCCACACCTACATTGATGAATATGCCGACATTGCTAAGGCAAAGACCATCGTATATAATGCCAAATGCCGAAGACCAAGTGTGTGCAACTCCCTAGATTGCGTTATTGTTCATGAAAACAAACTGCCTAATTTGGTGGAAGTATGTCAACCGTTAGTGCAGAATAAAGTTATTATATATGCCGACAAGCAATCTTATAATATATTAAAAGGAAAGTATCCTGGTGATTTATTGGAGAAAACAAACGAAGAGTCATTCGGCACCGAATTTTTAGATTACAAATTGGCAATTAAAACCGTGCCATCATTCAATGACGCTTTAGCTCATATTACACATTACAGCTCTAAACACAGTGAAGCCATAATCAGCGAAAATAACAATCGATTAGAATTGTTTCGTAAATTAGTTGATGCTGCAGCTGTTTATTGCAATGCCTCTACAGCATTTACCGATGGAGCTCAATTCGGACTGGGAGCTGAAATCGGTATTTCTACTCAAAAACTGCATGCTCGGGGTCCGATGGCTCTAGAGGAGCTCACCAGCTATAAATGGATTATAAACGGACAAGGACAAACAAGAGATTAATCATATATTATTATAACATCATCACAACAATGAAACATTTCACTTCAGTAAACGATATAGCTAATTTAAACGATGCCTTAAAGTTGGCTTCTGAACTTAAAAAAAGCCCTTATAAATACCAAGCATTGGGAAAAAACAAAACCATGCTGCTGGTGTTTTTCAATTCAAGCCTACGCACCCGGTTAAGTACACAAAAGGCTGCCCTAAACTTGGGCATGAATGTTATCGTTTTCGATATTAACGAAGGTGGGTGGAAGCTGGAAACAGAATTGGGTGTAGTTATGGACTCCGACAAGCCGGAACACATTCGTGAAGCCGTGCCGGTTATCGGCAAATATTGCGATATCATCGGTGTGCGTTCGTTTGCTAAGTTTGAAGATCGCCATGCTGATTATCAGGAAGAAATCTTGCAACAATTCATAGATTATGCCGGTGTGCCGGTAGTGAGTTTGGAATCGGCAACTCGGCACCCTTTGCAATCATTTGCAGATTTAATAACCATAGAAGAGTATAAAACCGTAGCTAAACCCAAGGTAGTACTTACTTGGGCTCCTCACCCTCGTGCATTGCCGCAGGCTGTACCTAATTCTTTTGCTGAATGGATGAATGCCACTGATTATGAATTCGTAATAACACACCCCAAAGGCTATGAGTTAGCTCCCGAATTTGTGGGTAAGGCTAAAATAGAGTATAATCAAATGGAAGCCTTTAAAGGTGCAGATTTTATCTATGCAAAAAACTGGGCTTCTTATAATGATTATGGCAAAGTTCTTTCTAAAGATAGCGAATGGACTGTAAGCGACCGACAAATGGCAGTGACCAACGATGCCAAATTCATGCATTGTTTGCCGGTTCGTCGAAATATGATTGTAAGCGATTCTGTTATCGACAGTTCAAATTCCATTGTTATTGAAGAAGCCGGCAATCGCCTATTTTCAGCTCAAGCAGCTATTAAAATGTTGCTCGATGAGCTGAATGAAGTAAAGAAATAAAGTTTCGGAGCAGGCATTTGTTTCTAGCATTTTACATACGTAACAAACTATTTTAAAATGAAATAATTAAAAAAACAGAATAATTAATCTTACATTTGTCGTCTAAACAACGTATATCTAAATATCGGCAAATAATGAAGAAGCAATTATTATTAGCCATGGTAGCTCTAGGAGCTATTGGCTATTCGTGCAGTAACGAACTAACGACAGAGGACAACGATAGCACTAACAATAAGTTGACAGCCAAGATTGTCAGCGGAGGAAATAATCGGATAGACAATTCGACACATGATTTGATTACTGCCGGTTCTAACAATAGGAAACAAGCAAAAACAGGAAATACGAAAGCTCCGGCTCCCGATAATATCATTCCTCCTTTAGTCGTTCCGTTATATCATGTAAGTACTATTCGAAGTGTTGAAAACAACAACGCTGCCCAGCAAGCTAACGGAGTTGCTTACGACGAAACTTCTAAATTTGCTTATATTGCTTACGGCACAAAAGATGCCAA
>JBKEDC010000032.1:0-29598 GCA_047975205.1 Mangrovibacterium sp.
TGCCGAGCGGACTCTCTTTGAAATAGAATTGTATAATTCTGAGCTTCAATTTCGACATTTGAGTGCATACACCGATTTGTATAAGGCATTAGGCGGAAGTTGGTAGATTTAAATTACCTGCATTTATTGGTGATTTGCAAATGGAGAAGAATAAACCTTGGGAACCTGTCTGCTTAATACTTATCTTTATAGATACAACGCTCAATTGCGCTTATTTTTTTATAAAGAATCAGATAAAGTTTTTCTACCAAGTAAGTTGAATATTGCAAGCTCATACGATACTTTCGATCTATACATCCCCCCGTTGGCGGAAGGAAGTTAGCGTATATTTAACTTATTCAATAGACTTTTGATTTTCATACTTTGATACATAGAGGTTGAACCCACTACCTCAAGTATGATTGTCAAACCTAAATATACATATTTTCTTTTTTTGCTTTGCACAAGAGGCGGTTAAGTCGAGTCCTTTTTTTGACTAAAGTCAAAGTCGTCATTTCTTTCTTATTCAACCGAGAGTTTCTTGAGAAATTCCCAAATATAAGACGATGTGCCCTAATGAAATTCGATTTATGGTCAGGTAGGTTTTTTATTGCTGAGATTTCATTTTCAATATTTTTCGAGGGTGTATCAAAAGTGAGATTTTGATTTCAAACGTTTGAAATGTCTTGTTCTAAAATAAGTTTACACTAAAATTCAGAAGAATGAATGAGAGTAGCAAAGTTATTTTAGGACAAGATAAACAGTGAAAGGGCTGTAGTCCGCCCCGTATGTGCTTAATTATTCGAGCCTTACAGGCTTTATTTTACTTTGTATATTTACCCAAACATAAATGCTTGGGCTATTACAGTTTTGCCTTTCAGGCAATAACAACAGTTGCTTATAAATTAAAAGCAAAAAGAGAATGCCCAAAATTTTTTGGACATTCTCGAAAAACAATATACTGTATTACATTTATGCTACAGCTTGATGTGCTGTCAGCAAATATATTAGAATCCTAAGCCCAAATCAGTATTAGGATATTTCTTCATAGTAGATACATGTCGATTCACAAAGGAAAGGACTGCGGGTAGCCCCCACTCAAAATAGCGGTGTCCTTCGCTACTCATTTCTTTAGGGTCAACATTTAAATTAAACACCCACGGCGAAGCACACTTTGTTAGGGTAGTGGCATCTATGTTTCGCTTTGGCACATGTGTGTCAAATACTTTAATATGTACTTTGTAATCTTTCCAGCGTAGGGCGCATAAATCTGTACCACTCCACATAAATTCTACCGAGCGTTTAGAATGCCCATTTTCAGCTAGAAGGAAAGCCGACTGATCAATTCCATCAAAATATAGATTGGTAGGCAACTTGTCTTGAACACCACCAAGACGCACCGCAGTCATATACAAGTCTGTTAAATCCATAAGCTCGTTAGATTCTTGTCCGGGCTCAATCATACCTTTCCAATATGCAATGCCGGGCACTCTCACGCCACCTTCCCAAGTTGTTCCTTTCCCGCCTCTCCACGGTTGATAGCCCGCATCTGGGAAAACATCTTCGTTGGCGCCATTGTCGGAAGTAAAAAAGACAAGTGTATTTTCCAATTCGCCTGCATCAGCTACCGTTTTCATTATTTGTCCCACAATATCATCTACTTCAACCATTGCGTCTTTTACTGGCATAGCTGCCGGGCTTTTGCCGATATATTCTTTATTGCAGTAAGTATCGTTATGAATAGCTGAAAAAGCATGTATCAAAAAGAAGGGATCCTTACCTCCGGAGTTTTCTTTGATAAATTTAATGGATTCATCTCTTAAAACACGTTCTACATTTCGAATATCATCAAGATTTTTAATAGGATACCCTACTTCTCTTTTACCACCCTTATGACCTTTAATTAAACCTTCCGGTTGCAATTGAAAAGCCATATCATGAAGGTTTTTGTTATTAATCATATCAGAATATTGTCTTTCTACCAAAAATTGTGTGTAGTCAGACTGAACGGAAGGCAATCCAAAGTAATAGTCAAAACCTACTTCATGAGGCAACATGTTTTCACCTTCGCCAAGATGCCATTTCCCGATAAGCGCCGAGTGGTAACCTGCTTGCGATAACATTTTTGCATTCGAAGTTTCAACTTGCCAAGGATTTGTTTTTACCTTATCGCCACTTAACAAGGGTCGTGTCAATCCACTTCTAACCGGCTGTCTTCCGGTCATTAAGGCCGCTCTAGATGGAGTACACAGGGGTAAAGAATAAAAAGAAGTAAGCTTTTTTCCCTCGCGAGCCAAACGATCTATATTAGGAGTTGGAGCACCAATGGCAGTTCCTCCTCCATAACAACCGGGGTCGCCCCATCCTAAATCATCAACTAAGAAAATTAGGATATTTGGCTTTTTACCCGTCTTAGCCTCTAAATCCTTTAGTTTTTGTACGGCTACCTGTTCTTGCTCAGGACGTGGAATAACCGGCTCCCAATTATCCTTAACAACAACAGTTTCATCAAAAACGCTAACTTTTTGTGCTTGCAAACCCAAGGAAGCAAGACAAAATAACATACTGACACACAACAATCTTCTCATAATCGAACATTTATTAAACAATAATTCAAATTAATACTTTTAATTCACACAACTAAGATATAAATAACATCTGCAAATACAAAGTTTAAAACACACATTTTCCAATCAGCGGCAAAATACCATAATAACACGTTGTTTTTCAACACAATTAAACCATACATACACCCTACAACAAGAATATTCCCACTATTTTATCACAACATAAATTCACAAATTAACATATTTAATTACTGACTTCGAATGAAAATAAAGAGAGGTATCGTGTAAATTCCATTAAAAATTACGACTGCACGGCAAAAAACTTTCCGAGGTATGCACCAAAGAAGTTTGAACACCTTGATGAGTTAGACGAGAATGCAAGCGAAAGATGTGTATTTAGGAGAGTTTAAAAAATATAATTATTGGCAACTCCAACTCATATCGGGATATAAGTTACAATAATCATTTCAATAAATATACATTTTCGCACTTTTATAGTGTCAAGCATACTCAAATTCAAAAACAATTGATTATAAAATATATAAGTACACATCACGTCTTATTCTGCTTATCTTATTTTTTTAATTCATTGTTTTCTTAACGAGTATCGATAAAAAAAGCATTTTTATACGCTTTTCTTCTTTGAGTATTCAAGCAAAAAACATACATCATGCCAATCTTACACAAAAGAAGCACATAGTGAGTATTTTTATACCATTTTATGAGATGCTTAATTCGAATAAAAATACATTTACCCCGTTTCTTATCCAAAAGAAAGCATGTATCATGATTTGCAACTACAGATTCTATGCCATACTTCACATTCTCATTTGCATAATGAGATAACATGCAATATTTCTTATCTTTGTGCACTTCATTTCAAACTGCAATATAAAACATGAGCTCTGGTAATAAATGGTATCACTCTAAAGCTTGGGCATTGATGCCGCTTGCGATTTTCTTTCTGCTATACGCTTTAACTTTTATATTTACCGGCGATATATATCGAATGCCGGTATCTATAGCTTTTATGGCGGCATCAGTTGTTGCCATTCTTAATTCAAAAGAGAAAAAAGTTTCTAAACGTATCAGTCGATTTTGTAAAGGTGCTGCCAATGAAACTATCATGTTAATGGTGGTTATCTTTATTCTTGCAGGAGCTTTTGCCGGAACGACTAAAGCAATGGGTGCTGTTGATGCTACTGTGAATATGATGTTGCATCTTCTTCCTGAAAGCACTATATTGGCAAGTATATTTATTGCAGCCTGCTTCATTTCCATGTCGATGGGAACTTCAACAGGCACCATTGCCGCATTAGCTCCGATAGCCATTGGGCTATCTTCCCAGTTAGGCGTCGGCTTACCCTTAATGTTGGGGATAGTGATTGGAGGAGCCATGTTCGGCGACAACTTATCATTTATATCTGATACCACCATTGTGGCAACTCGCACACAGGGTTGCAACATGCAAGATAAGTTTAAGGTAAACATACGCATCGTGCTACCCGTGGTAGTACTCGTAGTGGCTTGGTATATTTATTTGGGTATGGAACTCCCCCATTCTGCCAATATTGACACAACTCCGATAGCATGGATTAAAGTGTTGCCTTATTTAGCTGTGCTAGTTGCAGCATTATGCGGAATGAACGTAATATCTGTTTTAGCTTTGGGAATTGTGCTGTCGGGTATCATTGGGCTTTCAACAGGTAGTTTCTCTGTTTGGAATTGGACTAAAGCTATGAACGAAGGCATTGTGGTTGACATGGGAGAACTCATCATCGTTTCTCTAATGGCAGGAGGAATGTTTGAACTCATACGCCATAACGGAGGTATCGACTGGCTTATTGAAAAGATAACCAAAAATATCAACTCTAAACGCTCGGCAGAATTTGCTATTGCCGGGTTAAGTTCGTTTACAAACCTATGCACTGCCAACAACACCATAGCCTTAATCATCTGCGGACCTATTGCCAAGAATATCAGCGATAAATTCGATCTTGACAATAGGAAAGTAGCCAGCCTAATCGATACTTTCCCCTGCTTCATTCAAGGGATAATACCCTATGGAGCTCAATTACTTATCGCTGCCGGGTTGGCAAAAGTAAATCCTATGGAAATTATTCCTACTTTGTATTACCCATTACTCATCGGAGTAGCAGCTGTTTTTTCTATCCTATTCAGATATCCTAGAAAATACAGCGCAGCTTAGCATTCAAAACAAAATATTACCCAATCGAACTTAAAACAAAAGATATTGCAGATTAAAGATTACGATATCTAATTACAAACAAAATATTTATACATATTTACAAGTTAATCACCCTTTTATGCACTCGTATTTTGCACCTTATGTTGCACAAATAACAAGCTCATTTATAAAGCTTTTCGATATATTTTTGCCAATTTTGTAGCTGAATAAAAGAAATAAGCCAAATGAGCATTAAGAACAAAAAAGTAGAGCAATTAGAATATACAGATTCCGAAATACTAAACGATTATTATATAGCTAATCTCAGCCGACAACTTTCTATGTTGGGAAGAAGAGAGGTACACAACGGACGTGCTCATTTTGGCATTTTTGGCGCCGGTAAAGAACTTGTACAACTCGTTTATGCCAAATATTTCCAACAAGGAGATTGGCGTTCCGGCTATTATCGAGATCAAACATTCATGCTTGCCTTGGGTTTATTAAAGCCCGAGGAATTTTTTGCCATGATATATGGAGAAACCGACGTGGAATATAACCCGTCGACAGGTGGAAGAAATTTCAACAATCACTTTTCTACAAGTAATGTTGATGAACATGGTCGTATCCAAAATCTGATGGATAGCTTCAATTCAGCTTCTGACGTTTCTCCCACTGCCGGGCAAATGCCTCGACTACTCGGGTTAGCTCAAGCATCGAAGATAGTTCGCGAACATCCGGAATTAAAAGATGCCCTTAACAACAACGTGAACGGTAATGAAGTAGCCTTCGGATCTATTGGCGATGCCAGTACCTCAGAAGGAATGTTTTTCGAAACCATAAATGCGGCCGGAGTTCTGCAAATTCCGCTTGCCATGTGCGTGTATGATGATGGCTACGGCATAAGTGTTCCCAAAGCTTTACAAACTACGAAATCAAGCATCTCCGAGGTTTTATCGGGTTTCGCCAAAACAGAAGACACTAACGGTTGGCACATATTCACCTGCAAAGGATGGAATTACGAGGAAATGCATCGAGTGATAAGCAATGGTGTAGCATTATGCCGAACAAAACAAGAACCAGTGCTTTTTCATGCAGAGGAACTTACTCAACCGTTCGGACATTCAACATCGGGTTCTCATGAGCGATATAAAAGCAAAGAACGCCTAGCTTGGGAAAAAGAATATGACTGCATTGCCCAGTTTCGAAAATATATCTTAGAAAGCGGAGAAGCTGATGAGGAGCTTATTAAAAAGATTGAGAAATCGGCAGCAAAGCGAGCTAAATCTGCCCGAGATAATGCTTGGAAACATTACATCGACACCTACACCGAACCTACTGCTTCTTTGAGTGAAATAGTAGAGCTTTTTAAAACAAACAGTACTCATCCCATAGACTTCAGTAAAGAGCTAGATGCAGCAAGGGCTAAAATTTTCCCTACTCGCAAGGCTCTGTATGGGGTAGCTCGAGAGTTATATCTCGACTCTCACTTGATCTCAGCCTTAACAACAGAGCGTCAACAGCTCAAAAACTGGATTGATAATTTTAAAGCAGACAGTCAAAAGCACTATGATGGTCAACTGTATCGCGAAGGTGCCGATTCTACACTCAAAGTCGAGGGAATTCCACCGATTTATGCAGAAGATGCCGAAATGGTTACCGGCTCTACCATAATAAGCACAAACTTTCATCAACTATTTAAACAATATCCCAATGCGCTAACTTTCGGAGAAGATACCGGCTTCATGGGTGATGTTAATCAAGGAACTAAAGGATTGCAAGAAGCTTTTGGCAAGCATAGAGTTTCAGATACAGGTATTCGAGAGACAACGATTGTAGGACAAGGTATCGGTTTGGCATTACGCGGATTCCGACCAATAGCTGAAATTCAATACCTAGACTACATTAACTATGCCTTACCATCATTAAGCGATGATGTTGCTTCACTACAATATCGTACCATGGGAAAACAAGCTTGTCCACTTATCGTTCGTACTCGTGGGCATCAACTTCAAGGCATGTGGCACGCCGGATCTCCCATGCAAATGCTGTTGGGTTCTATGCGAGGAATATTTCTATGCGTACCTCGCAATATGACCCAAGCGTCGGGCATGTATAACACGTTGATGGCCGGAAATGATCCCGCCATCGTTATTGAGCCACTCAAAGGGTACAATATAAAAGAAAGAATACCTAGTAATATCGGTGCGCATCGTGTTCCTATGGGAATACCGGAGATATTAATTAAAGGAACTGACGTAACGCTTGTAACTTACGCATGGAATGTTAACTATGCTAAACGAGCAGCTAAAATTCTACAAGAACGCAAGAATATCAGTGTAGAAGTTATTGATATTCAAACATTGTCACCTTTTGATGTTAATCATCTTATCCTCGATTCCGTAAAAAAAACCAATAAGCTCGTTATTTTAGATGAAGATGTTCCCGGAGGAGCCGGAGCCTATATTATGCATAAAATACTTCAAGAACAGAAAGCATTTAATTACCTAGATTGCCAACCTATATGTATAAATGCAGCAGAACATCGTCCGGCCTATGGTATAGATGGTGAGTACTTTACTAAGCCTAATGTCTCAGTAATTGTTGAAGAAGTGTATCAACTCGTACGTAGTACAAATGAAAAAAAATATGCAGAATTGTAATTATTTATAGAACAAATAAACAGAATGAATGTTACTATGAAACATAAGTTAACTATATAGTGACAAAAAAAACACATAGTTTCCATTGATAAATAGAAAGAATGTATACATTTGCACTTCTAAAACATATTTTTTAATTAAATAATTTAAGTTCAATGCCAGCAAAAATCAGATTGCAGCGTCACGGACGCAAGAGGTATGCTTACTATCACATTGTGATAGCTGATAGCAGGGCACCACGAGATGGTCGTTTCATTGAAAGGATTGGTTCATACAACCCAAACACAAATCCTGCCACGATCGATCTTGATTTTGACAAAGCCTTGGTTTGGCTTCAAAATGGTGCGCAACCAACAGATACCGTAAGAGCTATTCTTTCTTACAAAGGGGTACTTTATATGAAACACTTACTAGGTGGTGTTGCTAAAGGAGCCTTTACCGAAGAAGAAGCTAAAAAACGTTTCGAGGCTTGGATTAGCGAAAAAGAAGCGAAGGTTCAAGCTAAAAAAGATGGTATCTCTAAAGATACAAGTAACAAGAAGCAAGCTTTATTAGAAGCTGAGGCTAAAATCAATGCAGAACGTATTGCTGCGATAGCTCAGAAAAAATCTGAAGCTGAAGCTGCTGCTCAAGTTGAGGAAACGACTTCTGAGGAAGTATCAGAAGAAACTCCGGAAGAAAGCGCAGAGTAGTTACTTTAAAAAAAACAGTATCGTGTTGTGCGTGTTGTACAACACGGTATCATTTTGGAAAAGAAAAATTGAAATATTATTTATTTTTTGATAAATATCTATATTATGAAAAGAAAATTATTTTTACTTGCAATTGTTGCGCTAGTTAGTTCAAGCGCTTTTGCACAAAAAGACTATGATCAATGGTCTATTGAAGGTGGTATTGGTTTCAACAAAGCTTGGAGAAATTACACACCTGGTTACTACACTGAAACACCTAGCTGGGTTACCGGTGATGTAGGTGTTCGTTGGATGTGGAGTCAAATGTTCGGTGCTAAAATCGACTACGGTTATAACAACATCACTCCAGGTGATGGAAGTACTGATTTCGATGCTGCTTACCAACGCGTGAACTTCCAATTCGTAGCGAACATGGGTCGTGTTCTTCGTTTTGAAGAGTGGACTAAATCAATTGGTTTGTTATTCCACGCTGGTCCTGGTATGGGATTCTTGACTGGTTCTCTGTTAGACGAGGCTGATGCTAGTTGGAACTTGATGGGTGGTGCTACCGTTCAATTCCGTTTAGGAAAATGGGGTGCTATTAACGTAGACGGTTCTGCTATCCTTCCTTGCGGTTCTATGGATCTTGCTTGGGATACCCACGGTCCTCAAACTAAAACAGGTGTAATCTTCAACGGAACAGTTGGTCTTTCTGTTTACTTAGGTAGAAACGAGAAACACGCAGATTGGTATCTTAAAGATCAAGATGCTTTAGCTGATCTATTGAACAAGTATGAAACTCTTTCTGACAAAGTAGAGTCTTATCGTAACGGAACTGCTAGTGCTGAAGACTTAGCTGCTGCTCGTCAAAACATCAACAAAATTTCTAGCGATGTTGAAGATTTGAAAAATACAAAACCAGTTGAAAACAACTACAACGATTTTGTTAAGACTCTTACTGAGCAAGGATTCATTTCTGCATTTTTCGATTACAACAGTTCAAAAGTTGCAGCTAGTTCTATTAGCAACATCAACTTCTTGAAAACTTACCTAGAAAACAACCCTAGTGCTTCTGTAGAAGTTCGTGGTTATGCTGATGAAATGGGTTCTGCCGATTACAACCAAAAATTATCAGAAAAACGTGCTAATGCTGCTGCTCAATTATTAATTGAAGCTGGTATTTCTGAATCTCGTATTTCTGCTGTAGGTATGGGTGTTGACTCTAGTGTAGATAAAAATTCTGCTAATGCTCGTCAAATGGCTCGTAGAGCTTCTTTCATAATCAAATAATTTGATTACGAATGTAATTGATAATTGGGCTTTGCACAATTATAATATAAAGGCTACTTTCGGGTAGCCTTTTTTATTTTTATATGCTATGAAACAAATTATTGAATGTATACCTAATTTTAGTGAAGGGCGAGATATCAATGTTATCAATCAAATAGCTAAAGCCATAAAATCTGTGCATAACGTAAGTCTTCTTCATCTAGATATAGGCTATGATGCCAATCGAACAGTTATGACCTTTGCCGGAGAACCTAATGCCGTAGTCGAAAGCGCATTTCGAGCCATTCAAATGGCTAGCCAATTAATTGATATGTCGAACCACAAAGGGGAGCATCCTAGAATTGGAGCAACAGATGTCTGCCCTCTAGTTCCCATTTCAGGCATAAGCATGAAAGAAGTTGTATCTCTTTCTTACCAATTGGCGTCAAGAATAGGTGGAGAACTAAATATTCCTATTTTTTGTTATGAAGAATCAGCTTTACAGCCTCACAAACGTAATCTAGCGAATTGCAGAAAAGGAGAATATGAAGGAATTGAAGAGAAATTGCTTAATCGACTATGGGAACCGGATTATGGACCTAAAGTTTGGAATAAAAGAAGTGGAATTAGTATAATTGGAGCTCGTAAATTTTTAATAGCATTTAACGCCACACTGGATACTGAAAATGTATCTATTGCTAAAGAAATGGCTCAAAACATTAGAACTACCGGAAGGCGAGATAAAGACTCTAAAGAATGTATTCCCGGTTTATTTAAAGAACTAAAGGCCATTGGATGGTACATGTCCGAATATAGAGCAGCTCAAATATCTATGAACCTAACCGATTTTAATGTCACAGGTATACATACCGTTATTGAGGAAATTAAAAAACAAGCTAGAAAGCACAATTGTCAACTCAAAGGTTCAGAACTAATAGGATTGATACCGCTAAAAGCTATTTTAGATGCAGGAATATACTACGCAAAAAACAATACAAGCAACCTAACTCAACAAGAACTTATACACATGGCTAGTAAGAACCTCTTACTTAATTATCATGAGAGATTCAATCCTGATAATCGTATTATCGAATACGCTATTCGTAGCAGACAGATCGACTTTTAGTTCTCTTTCTTTTCTTCAGGATACTCAATTCTTACATGATAAATATTAAGTATCTTCTCTGTTAATGTTTCTTTGACGATAGTTAAATCTCGAAGTGTGAGCGGAGTTAAGTCTAACTGATTGTCTTTTAGCTTAGCATCTATCATCTTATCAATCAAAGAGCTAATATTATCATGCGTTTTTTCTTTTAGTGCTCGTGTTGCTGCCTCAATACCATCAACCAACATAAGTATAGCAGTTTCTTTAGTTTTTGGTCTGGGACCATGATAGGTAAAACAGTTCATATCAATCTCCTCATCCGGATGCTCGTTCTTATACATTGTATAAAAATATTTAGCTTGGGTTGTTCCATGATGGGTTGTAATAAAATCGCGCAGCACAGGTGGAAGGCCATATTTCTTTGCCAGCTTCACGCCATCTTCCACATGCGATATAATAATTTTAGCACTATCTTTATAATTCATTTTGTTATGAGGACTAACCCCTTCACTCTGATTCTCCACGAAATAAATAGGATGACAGATCTTACCTATATCGTGATATAGTGCACCGGTATAAGCTAAAAATGGATTTGCACCAATCTCCCTAGCCAAAGTCTCCGAGAGATTAGCCAGCTGTAATGAATGTTGGAAAGTTCCGGGAGCTTCTTCTGCCAATTTCCGCAACAAGGGCTGATTTGTGTTAGATAATTCTATTAGTGTCACATCAGAAACAAAGCCAAAGAGTTTCTCAAAAACATAAATTAGTGGATAAACCAATAATACCAAGATCGCATTTGCCACAAACCACTGTAAATGCTCCCATTCTATACTTTGATAATTACCTTCATGAATCATAGAAAATGCTATATACATAACAATATAAGAGAGTAGAACCCAGACAGCTGCAAAAACAATATCAGAACGGCGATGCAATTTATCTAAGCTAAAGACAGCAACCACTCCGGCTACAAAACTCATAAAAATAAATTCATAATTATTAGGTGCAAAATAACCTATCAATAACGAACTAATCATATGTGTAAATATCGCTGTTCTAGAATCAAAGAATATTCGAATAAGGATAGGCAAAATGACAATCGGAACAATGTAAATATTAATGTAATCAAAACGCAAAATAAAACTATAGGCGAACACCATAACAACAATACTGAACAATATAAATGACAAGTGGCGTTTCTCATTAAAAATCTGAGGTCGGAAATAGACAAAGTAGAGGACTAACATTAAGAAACAGATTAAAATCACCATAATTTTACCCACGATGAGCAGGAAATGATCTACATTAAGTGTTTGCCTACTTTCATAAGTCCGCTTGAGCGATGTCAGCACTCTAAATAAATACGGATTAACGATGTCTCCTTTCAAAATAATACGCTCTCCGGCCTGTATCATTCCTTGCGTTTCTGAAATTGAAGAGGTTAATCTTTTTAATTCTTGTTCGCTGTAGTCAGCCTCGTAAGTCAAGTTCTCCTGCAGGAAGTTAGCTGCACTTACATGTTGAGATACATCATAATAGGAGTTTCCCAATTGCTGTTGCATTGCCCCATCTAGAATAGTAAATGCCTTCTTCAGTGGCAGAATAGAATCGATAGAAGTTATGGTTACTGATTTGTCGGAAATAACTTGGATACTCTTCCTATCTCGCAAAATCGGGTTATTATCTAACGACTGAGCTATAATCCCATCTTCATAGAGAGCGTTTAATTTGCTCGTAAGCTCATTTATCATCGTTTCAGTGAGGTCTGTATGGACTGAAGCCTGTTTTTCGAGCGACTTCTTGAAATTAGCACACTGCACGGAAGCTACCACAGAATCTTTACGATAGTATGGGGCAAAATCAGAACGAATTGAATCTTTTTGTGCTTTTATTACCGCTTCATCTTTATAAATGGCAAAATCAAAGGGTGCAACCAAGTTTTCATGCTGCCATGGCGTGTTTTTCTGAAACTCATATTGAAAGCGACTTTCTCCCGGAATTATCAGGTATAAAATTACTACCGATGCTAACAAAGCTGAGAATACATAAGAAATATGATAATACCGTCTGAGACGAGCCAAAAATCTTTTCATGGTTTTTTTGTTGAATAAGACTTCAAAACTAATGGAATTTATATCTTTAAGGCTTAAATATAGGAAATAAAAAAAGACATTAGTCTAATTTTTCTTCAAACTTATTTTGTTTATCACTTCTTAAATATTAGCAGAAAACTAAAGCATGCATTTTGGCATTTGTACGTTAAGTTCCATACCCGTTAGGTTTGAACCGTCTGAAAAAAGCGAAGTTATTACACAAATACTCTTCGGTGAGCATTTTATGATTACCCAAGAGTTTATGGGGTGGTACATGATTAAATCGGAGTTCGATAGCACTGAAGGGTGGGTCAACCCCTTGATGGTAACCCCTATTTCTTCTCGAATATTTAACAATATCAACGCGAAAGCCTCTGCTGTTTGCACAAGTATTCTTGATTTAATTACAAGAAAAGATGATCAGCTGATGGTCGTTGCCGGAAGTTCACTTCCTTTGTGGCGACCATATAAAAAAGAATTCTCTTTGGGGAGTGGATACAATGCCGTGAATGGAAAATTTAATGCTAAACCGGTAAAAAACTTAGAACAGTTTATCATACAACACGCACTTATGTACTTCAATGTGCCACATCAAATAGGAGGAAGATCTCCTTTTGGAATAGACGCCAGCGGGCTTATTCAGATTATCTTCAAAATGGCTCAAATTCATTTGCCTAGAACTGCCGATGAACAAGTAAATTTCGGCGATGCCCTCACCTTTATTGAGGAATGTCAGAATGGTGATGTTGCGTTCTTCCATGACGAACACGGCAAAATAAATCACGTAGGCTTCATTTGGGAAAGAAATAAAATTATTCATGTATCAGGGAAAGTCCGTATTGATGGTATAGATCAATATGGAATTTACAATCAACAGACACGAAGATATACACACAATTTGCGTGTAATTAAACGCATCGGGTACTAATTTTTCTTTACGGTTATCTTGTTGAATTCACTCATAAATGAAGTTTTCACACAGCGAAATCCAACAGCAGATGTTGCACTATCTTGATACTCAAATGTTCGGATTCCGTTTCGCATATAATATGACACATCTTTCCATGAGCCTCCCCTAATTACTTTCCGCTTCAATACCGGTGCATCATTGGGCAAAGCATTATATTGATATTGCGGATTAAAATCATTCATAAACTCATACGATGATTCATCAAAAGCAGTACTCGTCCATTCTGCCACATTTCCTGACATATCAAAAAGATGATAATCATTTGGGCTATAAGAAGCCACCGGAATTGTTGTAGCACCATTTTTTGAATCAGCTACATAATTTCCTCTTCTTGGCTTAAAATTTGCCAAATAACAGCCCATTTGAGTCCCCACATAATAACTACCCCAAGGGTATAGAGTTCTCGACTTTCCTCCTCTGGAAGCATATTCCCATTCTGCCTCTGTGGGTAATCGATAATCATGATTTTCATCATTTTTATTAGATCGCTGATAATCATTAAACAATTTTGTTCGCCAATGACAAAAGGCTGTTGCTTGTTGCCAATTCACTCCGACCACCGGATAGTTATTATAGGCCGGGTGATTAAAATATTGTTTTGTCAGCGGTTCATTGTATGAATAAGTATAATCTCTTATCCAAACCAAAGTGTCGGGATACACAGGTGTTGATTCTCGAAAGATAAAATCAGAACGATTCTTTATAACCCTGACATTACCATCCGGATCAATCAGATTCCCCACATAGGCTTGTTTTTGAAAATCATAGCTATTCGACTTCTTTGCTGCCTGTGCATAATCAATCCATTCATAAGTATAGGTTAAACGATGAGTATCTAATGTTTTTTGAAAACCAACACGAGAGTCATCTTCCACAAAGAAATCTTGCAAAATCAACTGCACCTCCTCATCTTTCCAATCAATTCTGACATCCCAATCTATATATGGATTTTCAATCGGATCTTTTGTTTTCTTATTCTCTGCTACTAAATATTCCGGAATTTGTTCACCAATAGCGCGCCGAAAAATAGAATCGCGCACCCAATACACATATTGGCGATACTCATCATTCGTAATCTCTGTCTCATCCATCCAAAAGGCCTCCATAGACACTCGTTTCTGCGGCGTATTCTCATCTGATATCTCGTCGGATGTTCCGATGGTAAAACTACCTCTGGGGATATATGACATACCGTAAGGAATCTGCTCATAGAACGGAGGATTCGTTATATCGTGAATATAATCAACCAAATTGCTATTCTTCCCTACACACGATGTGCAAACAAGTAAGATAAGGATTTCGTATAATAGCTTTTGATTCATGAAAGTAACTTAGCTGAATACAAATTAAACAAACAAATTACATATCAACATGTATTTATAACGAAAAAAGCCCCTTGCATAATCAAAGGGCTTAAGTTTCTTTTATCGCGATGCCTAATATTCCCACAGATCTTGCTCGTAATCAAAGATTTTATCTTCAATTCGTTGAGATTCTTGCATAATTTCAGCCCCTGAAAGATATTGGTCAATTCTACGGTTGTTGTAGGTATTGCTTTCTTGTACAATATAACTGCTAAAACGTCTCTTAATAAACAGATCATCATAAGACATAGCCAATGAACCACTCTCTGTTTTAACTGCATTAACAGCTAATATTCCTCGTATCTCGGGAAAGTACACCCAAAAAACTTGGCTCCGTTGCACGTTTTCTTGATTAACATCTTCTGCCCGATAATATTCTCGTATGGGGCAAAGACCGATAATGCGAACGTTCAAACTCGATGTTTGTCGATCAAAGAACCACTCTTCTTTAACCATTATCTGTTTAATCTCTTGAGGTCGTATTTCCCCTTCAACTTGCACTTCTATAGTTTCTCCCGTGTCAATGTCACGCGTAGTTTGTGTGGTCGTTACTGCTCCGAATACCTCTTTCACTTGTTCAAAAGTCATGGGCACTTTAAATTCATCATCCGTACTCGCATCATACGCCGTGATTTTTTCTTCTCTTATTCCTTTTAACAAGGTATTAATTAAATTATTATTACCCTCCATTGCTATGGTAGGATAATAAAGTTTTTGATTCATTTTTTCTCGAAGGTCAATAATTCTCCAGATACGCTTCGACCACATGATATCGGCTTCTCTGACGTATGGCAGCTCCATAGGCTTTCTTTCCGCCATATCCGTACGTTGAAATGCACCATCAACAATTTGTGCTTGTACCGAATTATCATTAAGTAGGCTTGCTGAGATAAGTAAACCTGCCGCTAAAATTATTTTCTTCATATTCATCATTATTAAGCTTCTTGTACCGGAAGTTTATTACTGAATTTTAAAACTTACAGGCCTTAGAGTGCGTGTTGAATTATCATCTCCTTTAGCCACTATGTTATCAAAATAAATAACACTATTGGGTTGCTGCTGAGCAATAGCTTGTTTCATTTCCGGAGTAAAACGGGCAGTGTTCGACTTCAATGTAACATTATATCCTCCATTGCCAACCATGGTAACATCAAAACTCAACACCTTAAATTTCAAATCAAAATCGAAATCTAATAACTCGGCAAACACTCCCTGCTCTGCAAGCATATTTTCCTTCCGGATAATACCTCCGTTCTTCCCTGCAACTTGAGCTACAGGATCTGGAACCTTTTTAACACGGAAAACCATTGTCGCTACTCGGGTTGTTTTACCGTTTGTTATGGCATCAACGAACACCTCTGTTTTCTTACCGGTTAAATCTTCTGCTGTAGGAAAGACCATCAGCTCGCCATCTTGCGTTTCAATACGACCATTACTCATTGAAATCTTCACATCTTTTGATGCTACTCCTGGAACTGAAACACTAATCGGATTCGCAATATTCATATAGAATACATTCATCTTTGTAGGTGAAATAGTTGCCGAGGGCTGAACCACCTGATACTCTTGTTCGAATGGGAACGATAAAGTTTCACCGTCTGACGATTTAAAATTTATCTCGCCACTCCACGTATAAGTCCCGGGCTTAGTTGCTGCTGCTTCATAAATTCCCTTACCGGCTTTAATAGGCAGTGTTTTCCCGTCGACCATAACCTGAGGTTGCTGTGTGGTATCTTCTGCAGCCAAAAAGACTTCCGCCTGATAAGTATCTCCTTGCAATACGGATGTTGAACGAGAAATAACTACCGGGTTAAGCTTGTTAAACTTATATGATCCGGCATCGATCTGACTGTATAACCACGACAACATACTTGCTTCCGTGTTGGCAATGTCAATCTGAATTTTATTTAGAATGGTTATTGCCGCTATTAACGGTTGATGTGCAAAGTTTTTAGTTTCCCAAGTAACAGCACCATCTCCGGCATGTTCTTTCTTGTCCGGATCTGAAGTATCTAATGATATTGCAATGTTATGAGCAATCAGTGATCCTTCAGGCACTCTGGTTAGTAAATTATTTTTAACAGCTCCTATTTTTTCTTTAAGCTCTGTTGCCTTACCTAACCTAAGCATTATTTCCGGAGGGGTATTCAAATCATCATCTTTCGCTATAAGCAACGAGTCTCCCGCATAGTTAGTAATATAAGAACGATCTGAACTTGCTTCATATCCCTCTATTTGCGAAACATTCGTTCCTCCTCCTTTTAAAACTAACTCTTCTTTAAGATCAGCCACAAATTTTTGCAGGTCTGTCATTTCAGTCCTAATTTCATCAGCTTGCTTTAACCAAGGACCAACCTTATCTTTGTTCATTTCATATGCTGCTTGAAGAGCTGCATACTGCTGATCTACTTTCTTCCCAACTGCTGAATATGTTTGAACAAGACTAGAGTTAACCACGCGGAAAGCAAGCAATACCTCTACTGATACATTCATAGCCATCATGGCCATCAGCACAAGGTACATCATGCTAATCATCTTCTGCCTCGGGGTTTCCGGGCAATTAGTTGCTCCCATAGTCTATTGTTATTTTTTATAATTCATAGCACTTAACATCGTACTATAGACTGAATTTAATGCTTCCAGATTATTATTCAACTCACGCGATAAAGCTTGATATTTCTTCATATCGTCTAACGAAGTGTTCAAAATAGATGTCAACTCTAACATTTGTTGATTATATTTCTGTGAAGTTTCAAACTGTCCTTTCAGTGATGTTACTTGCTGCGCATAGTTTTCGTTTAATGAATCTAGGTTCGAGCGTAATGCTGTCATCTTCTCATTGTAGTTGTTTGTATTCACGCTCATATCATCAATTTCTTTTGCAACAACATCGGTAATACGCATGCACGAATCAGATAGAGCGACCAATGATTGATTAATATTCGTATTAGCATCTTGTCCAACTTTTGAAAGTTGGTTCATCGATTCTGCCGCCGAATTCAAGTTCTCTACGTAAATGTTTGTTGCCAATGTTGCCGATGAAATATCACTGATTGAGGAAGCTGTATTGCCAAGATCTGTCAATCCTTTTGATACTTTTTCCAAAACTTCAGGAGCAATATCTGCACTCTCAAAAATTCCACCCATATTAAGACTAACATTTCCTGCTGAAATATTAGCATTTCCTCCTCCTGCAAAATGAGGAGCCGATGCACCTTCACCATCTCCGGAAATATATTCTGAATTCAGTTCGGGAAACACACGAGTCCAATCCGGTTGTTCATGTATCGGTTCCAACGATGAAATTAAGAAAATCAGAGCCTCTGTACACATACCTATCGTAAGAGCAACCCCTGCTCCCGGCCAGTGCATTAGCTTGAAAAGTGCCCCGATAATAACAAGGGCTCCTGCGATATTGTAAACATAATTCATGAATACTTTCCATCGCTTGCTATGTAATAAATCTCCAAAGCTCATATAAGTGTCGTTTTATTTTTAAAAGTTGTTTCCGAAAGAAGATCTTACGCATCGAAATCCCACATAAGACTTCACAGTATCTTGATATTCAAAACTGCGTGTTGATGTCTGAATGTATTGTGAAATGTCTTTCCAAGATCCCCCACGTATTACTTTACGTTTCATAACGGGGGCATCATTAGGTTTAGCATTATATTCGAAATTCGGATTTAAATCATAAACATACATGTATGCCGATTCATCGTAGGCAGTAATTGTCCATTCCGCCACATTACCTGCCATGTCATACAAACCGTAATCATTAGGATTGTAACTTGCCACTTTCATTGTTGCCAAGCCTCCATCTTCCACATAATTACCGCGCAAAGGCTTGAAGTTCGCCAAAAACTCACCTTTCTCATCACGTGTGTAATAACCTCCCCAAGGATACATTGAGCTCTGGCGTGAGCCTCTTGCTGCATATTCCCATTCTACTTCTGTGGGTAAACGATAATCTTGCAGTGGATCTTGATTTTTTGAAAGCAAATAATTGGTTTGAATAGCTGTGCGCCAGTGGCAAAAAGCTTTTGCCTGCACCCAATTTACACCAACCACCGGATATTCATCGAAGCCCGGATGCCAGAAATAGCGTGTTGCCCAAGGTTCATTATACGAGTAAGTATAATCTCTAATCCAACATAACGTGTCAGGATAAATATTTGTTTCACTGCTAAATACAAAAGACGAGCGACCGGCAATAGGTTTTGTTTCTCCCGATTCATCATAGACTACACCGTTATAACTTTGCGTTTCATAGTTATACATGTTACTTCGTTTGGCAGCTTGTTGGTAATCTACCCAATAGTAGGTATAAATCATTTTACGACTATCAACATCAGTCTTACCAAACAGGCGGTCTTCTTCGGCATAAAATAAACCATCAATAGCTTCTTGCACTTCCGGCTCATCCCAATCAATCTTTTCATCCCAATTCAATCTGGGTGGGTCAATCGGGTTTCCTTTTTTATCCTCTTCTATTAAAAATTCCGGAAATTGTTCGCCAAGCATTGTTCGAGCAATTGAATCTCTTACGTAATTGATAAACTGGCGATATTCATTATTGGTAATTTCCGTATCGTCCATCCAAAATGCATCGACAGAAACCGTCTTTGTCGGCGTTCCTGTCCAATTTACTTCTTGATCACTCGGACCAATATTAATACTTCCCCGCGGTATAAATGACATTCCGTGTGGAGAAGGCTCTGTCCACTTGCCTCCTTTTCGAACGCCTACCAGTTCACCACCATTTCCACCTCTACCACAACTCATTGATGCAAAAGCTGAAATAGCGATAATAGTAACAACTAAAAGTCTCTTCATAATATGATGAATATATCTTTTTTCATTCTATAAATACCTAACACTTTTGTAAGCTTTCTTCTTAGGTTTTTGAAAAGCAAAAGAATAAGCCACGTAAAATTCATGCGACCCACCACTGTAAGCTGCCAAAGCTGAGGTAGTAAGGTCATAGGCATAGCCGAAGCCGAGCCCATTTTTTAATCGGGTTGAAATACGGATAATTATTCCATCATCCAAACGGTAACCCAAACCCGCCGTAAACACATCTTTATAATGCACATCAGTATTTAAATCCAGTTGATTCCCCGAGAAATCACTTTTGAATAAGAACGAAGGTTCAAACCTAACCACACTGCCTTCATGAGCTATTTTATAACTTCCCGACAAATAGAAATGTCGTTTGTAAAATATGTATGACTTATCAGACACTTCTATTTCTGCTTGATTCAGGTGTGTAATCCCAAACGATAAATAGGCTTTTTTTGTTCTTACAAACGCCCCAAATCCGGCATCGAAAGCTATTTCACTAACTTCTCCATCCGGAAGTAAATCATCTCCTAGGCTATGGTTACTTCCATCGGGAACCGACCATTCTCCATCTATCCCTTTATTAAACATGCCTAAAGACAGACCAAACCCTATCTTCCCCCAACTTTGTTTAATCGTGTATGCATAATTCAAATTAACTAAAGTCGTATTTTCAAACCCCAATTCATCTCTCAAAAAGTTTAACCCTACAGCCGCATTTTTCATTACAAAGCTGAAAGGCAAATCTACCGAAAACAACATAGACGAAGGAGCTCCTTCAATGCCCGACCACTGATTTCTATTTAAAAATACAGCAGAAACTTCACCATCTTCTCCTGCCGTTGCCGGATTGTATAGCAGATTCGCTTCCTTATAAAAAGTAAATTGTGGGTCTTGTTGGGCTTTTGCTATTAAACAAAAAACAAACAAAAACACCGTTAAAATTAACCTTTTATCCATAGGACAGCATGACTTTACCTTTATCTACACCTACAAAACTAAAGCAAATATATGGATTTAATTGTCTAATTGTATACAAATCACAAATAATATACAATTATGTGATTTAACATACATTTTTGATTCAATGTATTTATTTAAATTTTCTGATGTATTTTAACCAAACTTCAGGTAAGTCCAGTTGAAGGGCTTTTTTATAATCTTTTTCTAAGCATGGAATGAACAAATCTTCATCTGTTCTTCGATCATTTAGTTTAAGCCACCACCTTTCGGTCAGTTTGCTTTTATAAAAGACAAATGCTTCATTCAAATCAGGGAAACGAACTAGGTACTCTTCGAAGCTATCGGTATGAATATGCGGATCTTCACTTACACCTCCCAAATAGGCCTCTAATACATGCCATAACAATTGTGCCGCTAAACTTGCCGAACGATTTCTATCATCGTGAGCTGCATGCATGCCGTAAAGTGCGAAAGTTCTAAGATCTGTTCCTGCTCCGGCATATTTCGCTAGTGCACAAGCTTCTTCAGCTCTTATCCCATTGGCATTGGCGACATATTGTGCCGGGAAGTCGGTTGTTCGTATAGATTCTACATCAAAACTCACGTAATGCGCATCACGAAAGAGAGGTTCTACTTGCCGAATATCATCTCTTACATTTCCCAGTCTGAATAAAGAAGTTCCCTGAGATTCTAAGTAGGTTTGCTCTTCATTATCGACAAAATAATTTTGGAAACCGACATAAGACAGTGAGAATATATTTTTGAAGTTTTGTAGTGCCGTGCGCATGCAACATTGATCTTCCGAAGCTTCTCCGGATAAGCTCAAGCGAAACCGACTATCTACACGGAGCATATTGAAATCATATTTACCATATGATTTCAATATAGCCGATTCTTGATTCCTGCTTGCACTTAACAATACCAACAACAAACGATGCGACACACAGAACGAAGAAACCTCTTGCAAAGCGATTTGCAAATCTGCTGTAGTATATCCCTTTATTAACGTGCCCAAGTCTATTATTTTAGCTGTTGCATCTATCCTATTTAAGGCATACAGTTGCTCTCGAATAGCATCTCCGTTAACGTCTCCGCCTATCGACAGCAATGCTACATCAGCTTCATTTATTGATACGCTTTGCTGGTTATGCCTCAATAGACCGGCCAAACTGTATTTTTTTGCCGCCAAAGAAGCATAAGGATCTGATCCAAAATCAATAGGTATTACAAAATCTTCAATATTCATAAGAATAACACTAAACTTATTTCTTTTTAGTTCGTGTGGTTTTCTTTTTCGCCGTTGTTTTTGTTGGTGTATTATTTATAATTTCCATACACTCTTGATAGCCTAAAGTTGCAATATCAGTTCCTTTGACTATTTTGTAGTTATTCTTTTGATAAGAGATATAAGGACCCCAGCGTCCCTCTATAATCCTAAGCTCAGCATCTTCCTCAAATGTTTTCAGCAAAGCTTTTCTATCTTTCTCTCGCTTTTCTTCTATCAACTCAATTGCTCTGTCTAATTGTATTTCAAGCGGGTCATCTACTCCTTTTTTTAGTGATACAAATTTACCGTCATGACGGACATAAGGCCCAAATCGACCAATAGCAACTACTACTTTTTTATTTTCATATTCGCCCAAATCACGAGGCAATTTAAACAATTCTATTGCTTCTTCTAATGTTATTGTTTCGAGTATCTGTCCGCTACGTAAACTTGCATATTGAGGTTTCTCATCTTCATCGGTTTCTGCCGATTCTCCCAATTGTGCAAAAGGTCCATACCTGCCAATGCGCACCGACACGGGCTTACCGGTATTAGGATCAATTCCCAGCTGGCGTTCTCCGGTTTCACGTTCTGAATTTTCCATGGCGTCTTCTACATGTGCATGAAATGGTTTGTAGAATTTACCAAGTACTTCATTCCATACTTGTTTCCCTTCTGCAATTTCATCAAATTCTTCTTCTACCTTGGCCGTGAAGCTGAAATCCATGATTTGCGTAAAGTATTTTATCAAGAAGTCGTTCACCACCATGCCAATATCAGTTGGGAAAAGCTTCGAACGTTCAACACCTGTATTTTCCACTAAATTTTGTTCTTCAACAGCAACCTCATTTAGCACTAATTTTGTGTAATCTCGAGGTGTTCCGTCTCTATCCTCTTTAACTACATAACCCCTGTTCTGAATGGTTGTTATGGTTGGTGCATAAGTTGAAGGACGACCTATTCCTTGCTCTTCCAACTTTTTTACCAAGCTGGCTTCGGTGTATCGCGGAGGCTTTTGTGTAAATCGTTCGGTAGCTTCAATCAGTTCTGTTTCCAATTGCTGTCCTTCCGATACATTAGGCAATAAGCCTTTTGTATCTTCGTCATCTTCATCATCGGTCGATTCTAAATAAACATGCAAAAATCCGTCAAATTTAATTTGCTCGCCGGTGGCCTGAAATTTTGCCGAAGAATCGGGTGAAGTGATAGAAATTGTCGTGCGCTCTAATTGGGCATCTGCCATTTGCGAGGCTATTGTGCGTTTCCAAATTAAATCATACAGGCGTTTTTCTTCAGGAGTACCCTCTACGCTGTCATTTTCCATGTAGGTAGGACGAATCGCCTCATGCGCTTCTTGTGCACCCTTAGATTTCGTTTTAAACTGACGGTATTTATAATATTGCTCACCGTGCGAATTTATAATTTTTTGTTTTGCTGCATTAATTGCTAAATCGGAAAGATTTACGGAATCGGTACGCATGTAGGTTATTTTTCCCGATTCATATAATCGTTGGGCTACCGACATGGTTCTCGACACTGAAAATCCTAGCTTTCTACTTGCTTCCTGTTGTAAGGTTGATGTGGTGAAAGGTGCTGCCGGCGTACGTTTTGCCGGTTTTTTCAATATATTTTCAATATGAAACGAAGCTCCGCCACATTTTTCTAAAAAATTATATGCTTCTGCCTTTGTGTCAAAACGTTTATTCAGCTCAGCTTTCAGCGCTGCGGTTTTTCCGGTATTATCAGGCACTAAGAAATTGGCAACTACGCGATAGGCCGAAGTGCTTTGAAAGTTGATAATTTCTCGTTCTCGCTCTACTATTAAACGAACGGCTACCGACTGTACTCGTCCTGCTGATAGCGATGGTTTTACTTTACGCCAAAGCACCGGAGAAACTTCAAAACCCACTAGGCGATCGAGAATGCGACGTGCTTGTTGGGCATTTACCAAATTCTCATCGATGGGTCGCGGATTATCAACGGCTTTTAAAATAGCCTCTTTGGTAATTTCATGAAAAACAATACGGCGTGTTTTTTCAGGTTTTAGCTTCAATACTTCTTTTAAGTGCCAAGCAATAGCTTCTCCTTCACGGTCCTCATCGGATGCGATCCATACCAATTTGGCAGTCTTAGCTTGCTTGCGTAATTCAGCAACAATCTTTTTCTTGTCGGATGATATTTCATATTTCGGTGTGAATCCGTTTTCAATATCAATACCGTCTTTTTTTTCTAAATCTCGAATATGACCCATACTCGATGTCACCAAGAAATCTTTACCCAGAAATTTTTCAATGGTTTTCGCCTTCGCCGGCGACTCGACTATTACTAAATTATTTCGCATACCTACCGCTTGTTATCCTGAAATTTTCCGCAAAGAAACGAAATTCGGCTCTCTTTTGCGAATTGTATTTTATTATTCTGTTATTTTTAATAGAAATATCAAATGCTGTCAATATCCAATAGGTACGGGAGATAGCGTCTTAAATTGACTTATAGTAAACATAAAAAAATCAATAAACACTTCTCAATTTTGCAAATCAATCTCATCATTCGCTCCTTACAGTGTCTATTTACACATAGCAAAAAAACTACTAGTCGCTAAATATCAGAATATTAACACTTCACAGCTATTATTCCTTCAATAAAAATGAGCTCTATTTATTATTTCTCCTTCTTTTTATAAAGAAGGAAGTGTTCCATCAGCTTTTTGAACGTCAATTCTCAACTAAGAAAAGCCGTAAAAACAATAATTTACTCCTTTTATTTAAACTGAATGAGTTCCGAGAGCTTTAATTCAACATATTATACACAAAGAAAGAGGCAAAAAATCAGTTGCACATCATATCCTAGATATTCATTCTGAGCAACATAATATTGGAGGTGAAAATGACTTGAGTTAATATTTTCGTTTTACTTCACTGTTTGCCCAATCTTTAAATGCTTGAATAGCTCCGGGATGATTTATTCGCTCTGTTTTTATATGCCGCGCCACATACGGACGGTCTATCTCCTCGTAAATAAATCGATCACTAAAATCAATAGCTTGGGCGTCTTCTTTCGTATTGGCAAAATAAATTGCTTTGAATCTCGACCAATAGATTGCCCCCAAACACATCGGACAAGGTTCGCACGAGCAATAAATTTCACAATCATCCAGCACAAAAGTATCTAGAGTCTTGCAGGCTTCTCTAATGGCATTTACTTCAGCATGGGCAGTGGGATCATTATCTTGCGTCACACTATTTGATGCTTCTGCCACCACCTCACCATTTCTCACAATAACGGCACCGAAAGGACCTCCTCCTGTCGCTACACTTTCAATAGAGAGCTCTACGGCTCTTTCCATATATTTATCTTGTTTGTTCATTAAAACATCATTTTTATCAGGCCATTAACCGATAACCCGTGTCTAGTTAGTTGTTCTTCTGTATTTTCTAAATTAGCTTTCACCTCTTTAATTTCATGCCTGCACTCTAAAAGTACATGGCGCAATATATTGTTAAGGTCTTCACCTACACCATCAAACTGTACCTGTTTAATTCTCCCTTTCTCCACTTTTAAGAACAAACAAGTTCCATATTCATTTTGCTTGCTTTGGTATGTGTATTTAGGCGAATATCCATAAATCCAGTCCCATGTGCTATATTTTTCTGCTCGGAGGAGCTCGATTTGTTCTGTATCTTTCTCTGACAAAGTGGCGATTTCTTTCTGTGGCATTAAATTGGCAATGCTTGAATATAGGTAATCGATAAATGCATTAATCGGCATATCTTCTTTCAAATAAGGACGAATATTAGCCACCTCACTGCGGTTCGATTGAATTGCTTTATGCTTAAATCGACTCAAATCAACTTTTAGTGCATTTTTCAGTTCCGACAAGTTACTGTCAAACAACAGCGTTCCATGATGTAAAACACGTTTTCTGTAAACATGCTGTGCATTACCTGATATTTTAAACCCATCGAGCATTAAATCGTCTCGTTCGCTATTATATACGTTTAAACCCAATTGCTTCAGCACTTGTTTTACATCTTCCAGAAACATGGCATAATTGAGTTGATCTACTTGCTCTATATTTCGAATAAAGGTAAAATTAACATTTCCCGGATCATGAAAGACAGTTCCGCCTCCCGACAATCGACGAGCTATCTTCAGCCCTTGTTTTTCCACATAGGCGTGATTAATTTCGGCCAAAGCATTTTGATGCTTGCCCACTACGATAGAACTCTCCCCTTTCCAAAGCATAAAAATATCGTCTTGATAATGTTTCAAAAGATATTCTTCGGCGGCTAGGTTGAAGTAAGGGTCTAATGTATCAATAAAATAGCAGCGTGTAGTCATGCCGACAAAGGTAACACTTATATCTTCAGCCGGTAAAATTTCTTACATCTTTGATTCCGAAATGATCGCATTGGAAATACGCAAACAGCAAAATACAAAACTCACAAACGATTCTATGAAATTCTTTTATTCATCAAATGGGAAGATTGAACTTAACTCAACCGATTGGGGACATCAGCTATAATTGTCTTTGTATGCCATGTTTGGGAGCAATGGGTATTATGAGTTTGTTGAAGATTCAAAGTAACACCGGAACATTATAGCTATTTAAAAGAAAAAAATGGCAATCAAAGCTTAAACTATGATTGCCATTTTGGTTAATTTCTACACAGTACTTATGTGAACATACTGTAAGTTTTGCACAATGCTATTTCAATGAGAAGTGAACAACATCAATATTATTCGGATAAGCAAACGGAGCTACGTATTCGTCTGACACCGTAGAACCTAAATCTACACCAACATCGAAAGTTTCACAAGTAGAGTATCGTGCAGGAATCACTTTATCAACCTTACCTGAACCTACTTCTTTACCGTTTACATATAACTTAGCAGTTCCACCACCACCGTACTCTTTCGATTCTTGTGTATAGGTCATTTGAATTTTCAACTTACCTTCAGGAAGAGCAGTTGATGACACTTTATAATGATTCATATCGAAGAAATTGTAGTAATAGATTAGTTTACCTCCCTTAACATACAAAGAGTATCCACCTGCACCTCCTCCATTAGCAACAATTACACCTTCATCTCCATTCTTATAATCAAGAGTGGCTGTAATCGTGTGTGTTCTTGAATATACAGGTGCAGCACTACCCTCAGGTATTCGTTGAGTTCCGGCATAATATGTAAACTCAGTTTTTCCGCGAGTTACCGATGGACGATTAGGGTTCAAAGCACGTTCTACGAAGCGATCATCTAATGGGAAAACATTGTACTTTTCAGCTTCTTGGTCGAAAATTTTCTTCATTTCTTCCAATTTCTCCGGATATTTCTTAGCTAAATCATTAGCTTCTGAGAAATCTTCATCAATGTTGTAAAGTTCCCATTTGTCCTCAGCAAATTTAGTAGATCCGCTCATGATCCAAGGAGCGCTATGGTAGCAGGCTGCAACCCAACCATCGTGGTAGATAGCTCGTCTTCCCTCTGTCTCAAAATATTGTGTTGTGCGTCGATCCTTGGCGTTAGCATCTTCGAAAGTATAGTTCATCGGAATACCTGCCAATGGAACTTGTTTCACACCATTTATTTCCGTAGGGAAGGTAATTCCTGCTGCTTTATAAATAGTTGGAGCAATATCAATCACATGGTGAAATTGTGTTCTTTTCTCACCGTGAGCTTTAATTCCTTTTGGCCATGAAATAACCATACCATTACGTGTCCCACCAAAGTGAGAAGGTACACGCTTCATCCATTGAAATGGAGAAGTTCCTGCCCATGACCATGGCACAGCGTAGTTATTGCTATGCTTTGGACCTCCAAGTTCATCAAGAACAGCAGCTTGTTGTTCTATAGTATTTGAAAATCCATTTTGAGGCATGATACTACTAAGCACTCCATTCATTGTTCCTTCAGGGCTAGCTCCATTGTCGCCCACAATGTAGATAACCATCGTATTATCACCTCCAGGCAAGGCACGGGCTGCATCAATCAGCTTCCCTACCCAATAATCCGTATGCGCCAAGAATCCGGCAAACACTTCCATTTGGCGAGCGTATACTTTTTTCTCAGTAGCAGTACGGCTATCCCATGATGGAATTACATCCGGACGTTTGGTAAGTTTTGTATTTTGAGGAATAACACCCATTTTTTTCTGACGTTCGAAAGTATATTTACGCATAGCATCCCAACCATCATCAAATTGACCTTTAAATTTGTCAATCCACTCTTTAGGTGCTTGATGTGGTGCATGAACTGCGCCGGGAGCAAAATAAACAAAATAGGGTTTATCCGGACTAATTGATTTTTCCAAGCGTATCCATTTGATTGCATCTTTTGTTAAGTCTTCAGTCAAATGATACCCTTGTTCAGGCGTCTTCGGTGCTTGAACCGGAGTTGTATTTCTGAATAACATTGGATAATATTGATCTGACTCTCCACCCAAA
The DNA here is from genome assembly GCA_047975205.1 of Mangrovibacterium sp. Taxonomy (GTDB): domain Bacteria; phylum Bacteroidota; class Bacteroidia; order Bacteroidales; family Prolixibacteraceae; genus JBKEDC01. The sequence continues at coordinate 28,385 of JBKEDC010000032.1, forward strand.
AATCCGTACCAATATTCGAAGCCTAAACCGGTAGGCCATTGTTGGAATGGTCCAAGAGGACTAGTCTCCCAATCCGGTGTGTTGTGCCATTTTCCCCAAGCGGCTGTGCTATATCCATTTTGTTTAAGCACTTCAGCTACCGTACCTACATCTTTTCCCCAAATACTGTTATAACCCGGATAACCCGTAGAAAGCTCTCCGATTGTTCCAAAACCAACTTGGTGATGATTACGCCCGGTTAATAAAGCTGCACGAGTAGGACTACAAACACCCACGGTATGAAAACGAGTATATTCCAATCCTGTAGCTGCTAATTTATCTATATTCGGTGTTGGAATAGGACCTCCGAAAGTCCCGGCTTGACCAAAACCCACGTCATCTAAAAGAATGAGCAGTACGTTTGGTGCTCCTTTAGGTGCGGTCACAGGTTGAGGAAAGTCTTCTTCAGAACCTTCAAATGTTTTAGCAATCTTCCCTTTAAAAGGAGTTGGTGGTGGTGGAAGTACATTTCCACTTGCTTGTGCAAATGTCGCGATAACAAAGCTCATTAAAATAAGCGTTGAAAACAATTTTTTCATTTATCAGTTTTTAAATTAAAAAAATGAGACTTTTATTACAAAATCTACTTTGAGCAGAGGTAAAAATAATCAGATATGATAAGGCTAGATTTATATCTAGTTTAGATTATCTAATTTTTCTTTATTAGAAATAGACAAGACACCCTCAAAAACAATAAAACTAGACAGCATAAAAATACCCTTTGCACCTAAAGCTGATCAATACTCTAAGTTCAAATAATAAAAACACCTTAAATTTAAGGTGTTTTTATTATTTGTGCAATACAACCCTCTTATTTCAGAGAGAAATGAACAACATCAATATTGTCTGTATAAGCAAACGGAGCCACATATTCATCTGATACCGTAGATCCTAAATCCTTACCAATATCTAGAGTCTCTGTTGGTGAGTATCTGGCAGGAACCACACGACTCACATCTCCCGAGCCTACTTCCTTACCATTTACATACAGCTTAGCAGAACCGCCACCTCCATACTCTTTCGATTCTTGCGTGTAAGCCATTTGGATTTTCAACTTACCCTCAGGAAGAGTACTTGAAACCACTTTGTAGTGATTGATATTAAAAAAGTTATAATAATAAATCAACTTGCCTCCTTTTACATACAAAGAGTATCCGGCCGATAATCCACCGTTA
>JBKEDC010000035.1:0-100431 GCA_047975205.1 Mangrovibacterium sp.
GACAGCTATTTAAGAATTATATCTTTTGTTCTCAGAGCTGTAAATTAGCTGTTTAGTTTATATATTATAAAGTAGAGAGATAATATTTCTATTGATGAAAAAGCTTGTTCCAATGAAGAGCAACTATCTGCATTAAAACCATAGATATCTTAACGAGGCAGGAAGGTTTCAAAATGACAATATGATGTGGGTACTACATGAGGCTCGATTTATATATTCAGTTCCACATATTCTTTTTAATCTTCGTCTCAATAAATTTTTTCAATAGATTTCTGCCAATTACGATACTCTTATAGAGGTTTCTTTACCTAATTCCAACCATCACAAAAAATATTTGATATTTTTAATTGTAAAGTGAATGTTTATTTGTGAGAATGTATAAATTTGCATTGTTACTGTATAAATATTCGCAATGAGTAAAAGAATAAGCCGGCAAACAGCCATTAGACAAATTATTAGTTCAGGAAGCATTGAAAGTCAAGAGGAATTACTTAATAAACTGTATGAAGACGGTCATAGCGTTACACAAGCAACATTATCTCGCGATTTAAAATCAATGAAAGTGATAAAGGTGCCTCAAGGAAGTACCTATAAATATGTGCTTCCCGATATAACAATTAGTCAGATAGCTAATGCTAACCAGAGTGGGAATTTCTTTGCCGATGGGTTCAGGAGTATAGAATTTTCAGCAAATATTGCTGTAATTAAAACAAAGCCTGCCTTTGCAAGCGGTATTGCATCTTTTCTTGATGAAGTAGATATTAAAGAAGTATTGGGTTCGGTAGCAGGAGACGACACAATTATTGTTGTGCTAAGTGAAGATGCTACTCCCGAGAAATTTAAAAGCACTTTAATTCATGCGATGCCAACGTTAGAGGGAAGAATATAGATGTAATTTGTATTTTTATACGGATTTAGCAAAAAGTATAGTGCAAGAAAATACCTTTTACGATGCACAAATGACGATAAAACCTTATGAAAATATAAACGACATCGGTTGAAGGTTGAGAATAGCATGAAAGAATGCTATTTCACACGATACTCGATAGTAGATTTAACCTAATTGTGAAGATCGAACAGTGTTTGTTTTTTATGTCTTGAAAGATTATAAGGAGGAAATAAATTGAAAGTTTTATTAGCAGATCAATCACATTTAAAATATGTGACTTTAATTAATGATACCATTGATTCAGCTTCAAAAGAGCGAGGAACCGGTATTGCTCGTCGTACAGATGAATATATAACAGCAAAAATTAATGAGGGAAAAGGTATTATTGCTCTCGAAGGAGAAAAGTTTGCCGGTTTTTGCTATATTGAATCATGGGGACATAATAAATTTGTAGCAAACTCAGGACTTATAGTTCATAAAGATTTTAGAGGTAGAGGATTAGCTCGCTTAATTAAAGCTAAAGCTTTTGAGGTGTCAAGAGCAAAGTATCCTAATGCTAAAATATTTGGTTTAACAACCGGGTTAGCTGTAATGAAGATTAATCATGACTTGGGTTATCATCCGGTTACTTTTTCTGAGTTAACCGATGATGAAGCCTTTTGGAAAGGTTGCCAAAGCTGCGTGAACTATGATATTCTAGTTCGTACCGGTCGTTCAAAGTGTTTGTGCACAGGAATGTTGTTTGATCCGGTTTGGGAAAAGAAGAAGATGCCGCATAAAGAAGAGAAAAAGAAACATAGCTTAGCTGATATCATCAGTAAGCTTCGAGGCGGAAAGTCACCGGAAGCACCTAAGCTGTCTTAAACATTTAAATTAAAATAATAATAGCAATATTTATTATCAAATAAATATGATAATTTAGATGTTTTCGACTTGAAGAAAGACAATGAAAGAATGATGAGTAAAACAGAGATAATATGAAAGAAAAAGTTGTTTTGGCATATAGTGGAGGTTTAGATACTTCGTATTGTGCCATGTATTTAGCAAAAGAGAAAAACTTGGAAGTTTATACCGCCTTGGCTAATACCGGAGGTTTTAACGAGGAAGAGTTAAAGGCAATTGAAGAAAAAGCTTATGAACTTGGTTCTGCTAAGCATACTACATTAGATGTAACCGATACCTATTACGATAAGTGTATTCGCTATATGGTGTATGGCAATGTATTAAGAAACAACACATATCCTATCTCCGTAAGTTCAGAACGTATTTTTCAAGCTATAGCTATTATTGAATACGCTAAAAAGATAGGTGCAAGATATGTAGCTCATGGTTCAACAGGTGCAGGTAATGATCAGGTTCGTTTCGACCTTACTTTCGATGTATTGGCACCTGAAATCGAAATATTAACACCAACTCGTGACCTTAAGTTGAGCAGACAGGAAGAGATTGACTACTTGAAGGAGCATGGGGTAGAACGTGATTGGTCGAAGATGGAATATTCAATTAATAAGGGCTTGTGGGGAACGAGTATCGGAGGGAATGAAACGCTTACCTCAGACCAAACTTTACCGGAATCGGCTTATCCATCACCTTGTATAATGGAAGATGAACAAGATATAACACTTGATTTTGAAGCCGGCGAGTTGAAAGCTATAAATGGAAAGAGTTATTCCAATATCGTTGATGCTATTCGTGATTTGGAAACTTTGGCATCTTCTTATGGTATCGGTCGAGATATGCACATTGGAGATACAATCATCGGTATTAAGGGGCGTGTCGGGTTTGAGGCTGCAGCACCTATGGTTATTATCAAGGCTCATCAAATGCTAGAAAAACACACTTTGGGCAAATGGCAACAATATTGGAAAGAACAATTGGCTAATTGGTATGGCATGTTTTTACATGAAAGCCAGTATCTAGATCCTGTGATGCGCGATATTGAAATCTTTTTAGAAAGCACACAAAAAACAGTAACCGGAAAGGTGATTGTTACGTTAAAACCTTATCACTTTGTTTTGGTTGGCGTTGATTCTCCATTTGATTTAATGAAGTCGGGATTTGGGGAATACGGTGAAATGAATAACGCTTGGTCATCACAAGACGTGAAAGGATTTACTAAAATTTTAGGTAATTCCATGAAAGTACACAGAGCAGTTAATAAGAAATAATGAATAAGATAAGAGTAGGTATTATTGGAGGTGCAGGCTATACAGCAGGTGAGTTACTACGCATTCTAATCAATCATCCGAGTGTGGACATTACTTTTGTGCAAAGTTCTAGTAATGCGGGAAATCAGTTAAGTAAAGTGCACCGAGATTTGTTTGCTGAAACGGAGTTAAGTTTTGTTGCAGAACCTAATTTTGATCTGATTGATGTGATTTTCTTGTGTATGGGGCATGGCAAGTCCGTTTTATTTACACAAGAATATGATATTCCTGAATCTGTGAAAATTATTGATTTGAGTCATGACTTTCGTTTAAAGCGTGATAGTAATCAATTTATATACGGTTTGCCGGAACTGAATAGGCTGGAGATAACGCAAAGTAATTACATTGCCAACCCGGGTTGTTTTGCCACTGGTATTCAATTAGCTGTTCTGCCATTACCGGCAGCTCATCTGCTCATTGAGGATTTGCATGTGCATGCCATAACAGGTTCAACAGGGGCAGGACAAGCGCCATCGGCAACATCACATTACAGTTGGCGTTCAGGTAATATTTCAGTATATAAAGCTTTCGAGCATCAGCATCTTGGCGAAATCAGGCAAAGCTTTCAACAACTTCAATCAGATTATGAAGGAAATATAAATTTTATTCCGGTTAGAGGTAATCACACTCGAGGTATTTTTGCATCAATATACACTAGATTCAATGGAAGTATAGAAGAAGCCTATGCGCTATATGAACAATATTATGCTACCCATCCTTTTGTGCATATCACCACAGAGAATATAGATGTAAAGCAAGTAGTAAATACGAATAAAGCCTTATTACATTTAGAAAAGCATGGTGATAATCTTATGATTCTTTCGGTAACCGATAACTTGTTAAAAGGAGCATCGGGGCAGGCTGTGCAAAATATGAATCTTATGTTCGGCATAGATGAAAAGACCGGTTTGAATTTAAAACCTGTATCTTTTTAGGTTGCTTCGTTGTATAAAAAATATGTGTTATGAATTTATTTGATGTATATCCTTTATTTGATATCACACCTGTAAAAGCGCAAGGTGAGTATGTGTGGGACAATGAAGGAAGGAAATATTTAGACTTATACGGAGGACATGCTGTAATATCGATAGGGCATAGCCATCCGAAGTATGTGGATGCTGTATCTAATCAATTGCATCAGATTGCTTTTTATAGTAATTCGGTAAAGATACCTCAGCAAAAGGAATTGGCAAGTAAGTTGGCAAAACTTTCAGGGTGCGATGATTATCAGTTGTTTTTGTGTAACTCCGGAGCTGAAGCAAATGAAAATGCAATCAAAGTGGCTTCATTTGCAACAGGCAGGAAAAAGATACTCAGTTTCGATAAGTCTTTTCATGGAAGAACATCGGCAGCAGTGGCTGTCACCGATAATCCCAAAATTGTATCGCCGGCAAATGAAACGCCTCATGCAGTTATTGTTCCTTTTGGAGATATTGTAGCTGTTGAAGCAGAGTTGGAAACCAATGAATATGCTGCAGTAATTATAGAGGGCATACAAGGAGTTGGCGGGATTCGTATTCCTCATCCTGATTTTCTGAGAGCATTAAGCATCTTATGTAAAAAACATGACACAAAACTCATCCTTGATGAAATTCAATCAGGTTATGGGCGGAGTGGAAAATTCTTTGCTTTCCAGCATGCTGATATTAAGCCGGATTTAATCACTATGGCTAAAGGTATGGGTAATGGTTTTCCTATCGGAGGCGTACTTATTTCTTCGGATATCAAACCATGGTACGGTATGTTGGGAACAACTTTCGGAGGAAATTTTTTAGCTTGTGCAGCAGCTAATGCTGTACTTGAAGTTATGGAAGAAGAAAAGTTGGTAGAGCATTCGGCAGAACTAGGTGCTTACATCATGAATGAGCTAAAGACCATTCCTCAAATTAAAGAAGTGAGGGGGTATGGACTTATGATAGGTCTGGAATTTGAAGATGATATAAAGGAGATTAGACAAAAACTTTTGTTTGAAAAACAGATATTTACAGGTGTGTCAGGCACTAAAATCATTCGATTACTGCCGCCACTGACTCTAAATAAAGAACAAGTAGATCTCTTCATCGCCAAATTGAAGCAAGTATTAGCAGCATAATAAAAGAACGGATTGCAATTCTGCAATCCGTTCTTTTAGTTTTAAAGTCTTAGGGGATAATTCGTATTCTTTTTATTCGTACATCTTTTCTCGGACGATAGTCTTTGTTTGTGGAAACTTGATTTATCTTATCCGCAATATCTAATCCTGAGATTACTTCGCCAAATATAGTATATGAACCATCAATGTGAGGAGCGCCACCAATTGTTTTGTAGTATGTTCTCTGTTCTTGAGTAAACTTATGTCCGGTGTCTTTGCTAATCAGATCGAGCTCATTGTCACTATACCTTCGTCCGGTTACGATGTAAAACTGAGATCCATCAGAGCGATGCTTACTATTTACCCTATCCGGCTTTCTTGGTGAGCCGATTGCCCCACGTTTATGAAATTTTCCGGATACAATATGAGCCGGTAGCGTATATCCGGGACCTCGCCATCCTATGGGATCACCTGCCTTGGCATATTTAGTATCAGCAGCTCCTGATTGAATGCAGAAACCCGGAATAACTCGATGAATGAGTAGGCTATCATAGTAGTGTTCTTTTACCAGAGCTATAAAGTTGTCACGATACTCAGGCGTTTCATTGAATAATCGGATAGCAATGTTTCCCATGGTAGTTTCAATGATTAATCCTTTTATTTTACTGTTGGTTAGACTTGTTGCCTTATCCGTTTTTGACTTTAATTCGCTGAATGGATGAATGGCATCTCTATTTTCGAGAAGTTTTAATATGAGAGGAGATGGAATTGCTAATCCTACCTTTTCATAATCTACCACATCGGCGAATCCTATTCCGATGCATTGTTCATGTATAAATAGTGGTGAACCATATGTTTTCTCATACATGGGGAATGTGCTTTGGTAGTTTAAGGCACCCTTGGTGTTTTGAGCCGGATAAATATTGCCTGTTTTTACGCTCATGAGCTTATTTCGGGGTGCCGTAGGATATCTCACAGCACAAACGGTATCTATGAATGAGGAACAGAGTTTTATACCTCCTTCAGGATTTGGTGAACTATGTAAAATGACAATATCATTGGTTCTATCAATGGCAACAAAACCGTTGCAAGAATAAATTTTATTATCCCATGTTTTCAGCTCTACTTTATTCGATTCAAGAATGGGCGATAAACGGGAGACAATAAGGTTGCTATCAATAAAGAAGGCGGTTTCAGTTTCTAATAGTCTATTCCCATCATAGCTGTTTAGTTCTCCGATTCTAGATTTAAACTGTAAAAAACGATTCGGTTTTGTGGAATCTTTTTTTTTCTCTTTACGGTTAACAGTATTATGGCTCGGTTGGCAAGAAGAGAATAAAATAATGCAAGCTATAATGAATATTTTTACATTCATGATTTGATTTTATGGTGTAGTAGTTCGTAGAACTCTAGATGACGAATCTTTAGCTCGGCTTCTTTGAGTAAACTCAGGCTAGGATGCATTAAATTGAGTGCTTGAGGTAAAATTGATATGGTCATGGGAAGATTGATCTCGAAGTAGTCGCCATCTCGGTGGAAAAGTCGATTCTCTAGTTTGTTAATTACGACTTTTTTTACCCGATATGTTTCTACAAAGCGAAACTGATCGATTTGTTTGGTAAATAATGCTGTGGCAACAGCTCCGGCAAAAACTTTAGGGAACTTACGAATAATGGTAATATCTAGCCATCCATCATTAAGTTTAGCATTAGGGGCAATAAATGCGTTATTGCCATATTGGCTAGCATTAGCAATAGTAACGAGCATAAAATCTCCACTGAAGGGTTTTCCATCGAGAGAAAATTCAGCATATATACCATTAAATTCGATAGCTTTTTGAATGGTACTTTCAATGTATGTTTTTAGTCCGCGCTGCTTACTTTTGGAGAATGAATGTGCCACCATGGCATCGAATCCAAAGCCACAAGTACAGAAAAAATAATACTCCCCAAGTTTACCCACATCGATTAGTGAATTTTTCCCATTTTCAAAGTAACCGACAATTCGGTTTGGTGCGCTGGATATACCAATCATTCGAGCTAATCCGTTTCCTGATCCACAGGGAATAATTGCCATTGGAGCATTAGTATTTACTAATGAAGACGCAATTTCATTAATAGTGCCATCTCCACCCATTGACGTGATTATAGTTCCACCTTCTTCACTCTTTGCGAGAGCTAGCTCGCCGGCTTGCCCTGCTCGCTCGGTAATTAGCTGTTCAACTTCCCATCCATTCTTTTGTAGATTAGTCGTAATCTTATTGGCAAATTTGATGTTATTACGTCCTCCGGCAATCGGATTGATTATTATCGATGTTTTTTTCTTATTCATGAGCTAAATGTCCGTTATGGAGGTATTGTACATATGCTTGTGCAAAGTTAACAATAGAATCACTTTTTTGAGGGATGCTATTATAGAAAAAAGTGGTCTTGTTGGTATCAATGTTGCTAAACCATGCAACATCTTTCGACATATACGCCCATCTGCTATCCATGAAGTAGAAAGCGTAATCTCTATTGTTTATGAAATCTTTCGAAAGTAAATCTTTGCGATGTTTCCAACCCATTTCTCGAATTAAGATGCTTGCAAGATCATTTGCAGAACCATATTTGGTTATCTTCTGCGGTTTGGCAATAACTTCGCCTATTAATATAAGTGGAATACGATAAGTTTCAGGAGCGTCAATGTTACTCATATCGGGTTGTCTGGAAGTATGGTCGGCGGTTACTACTACGAGTGTATTATTCCAAAGAGGAGTTTGTATTAGCTTATAAATGAAATCACCTATGCAGCTATCCGTATAGGCTGCGCTGTTTAGATAAAGATGAGCATCATCTTCTCCGCTTATATGTTTGAAATGCTCCGGAATATCGAAAGGGGGATGGCTGCTGATGTTGTAAACCATGCTGAAGAATGGCTCCTTCTTTTGCACTAAATCCTTGTACATTCGTTCAAAGAGATATTCATCGGGTACACCCCATTTTTGCTTTAAACTTATTTCCAAAGAGAAATCAGATTTTGATGTGATTTGATTAATTCCTGATTGTAACATCACCGTACGCGTATTATAGAAATTCACATCGCCACCATAATAAAACGACATGTCATAAGCATGATTTGCGAAATACTTAGGCATATAATCTAACTTACTCATTTTTTCAGGGTAGAATAAAACCGTACGCCGATTCATTTCTGATGGGCGACCGCCAATGAGAGCAGTCATTCCTTTGTCTGAATGATTACCCGTAGCAAAGAAATTAGTGAAATAGATTCCTTCGTGGCAAAATTGATTAAGATTCGGTGTAGTACCTGCCATACCGCCTAATGGTTTGATAATCTTATCCGAAAAACTTTCAATCATAATAAAAACCACGTTGTAAGGTTTATCAGACGATTTTAATAACCTAATGCTATCTGTATTTTGTGTGCAGGCAGCCTTTCCCAATATATGTTGAGCCTCTTTGTCGCTTATATAGTTTACTTTAGGTTTCTTATCGCTGTTTTTCATAACGGAATAACTAAAGTTCCAAAAGTAATTGTGGCTGCTTGGTTAGAAGCTAGATTCGTGCTAAAATACACGCTGCTGTGATTAAGAGGAGCACGATCTAGATCTCTACGAACGGGGATAATCAGTGCTGCGGCAACAATAAGAGAAATAAAACTGCTTAACAGATTATATTGTTCCTTGCGAAGTTTAGGAGTAGTCAAGATTAAATTATACATTCTTGCGAATAGACAGACTATTAACACCAGTGCAATAGGAGTGAGGATGGTTTGCTTAGTTGTTACTGATGTATAAATACCTCCCAAATCATTCAAATACATTAAGGCTAATGCGTTTATTCTACTTCCCCATTCTTGATATAAGCCCATATCAACAATTCCTAATGTAGATAAAAAGATTAGCGCAATAATAGTATAGCATTTAATGGTGATGGGTACTATTTTATTCGGAATGAAGAAACCAAATGTAAATAACAAGGCAGGCAAAACTGTGAAATAAGCAGCTGCAGAAAAATCCATGATGATACCATGACGAAATATACCCCAAATCTCGCTTGCGGGTAAGCCGAAGAATATAGCGTGATTATATGCTAAGAAGAAAACCTTAAATATTAGAAAAAAAATGAGCCAGAAAGCATAATACTTAACTGTGTTGAATGTTTGCCTCATAATTACAGATGTTTCATTATAGGATACCGAAATAACGCATAGATATTGATCCCATTTGTTGAGATATCAGATTGCTTATATGCGTGCAAACAGTAAGGCAACCAATAAGCCGAGTGCAGCTCCTGACATTACTTCGACAGGGGAATGTCCTAATAGTTCTTTAAGCTTCTTATTTGTTTTAAAACCTAAATTTTGCATGAAATCAGAGAAGTTATTTAAAACTCCGGCTTGTTCTCCGGCAGCTCTTCTTACTCCGGTGGCATCATACATGACCACAATGGCAAAGAGCAGACTGATAGCGTAAGTAGATGAAGTGAAGCCATCGGTTAAACCTATAGATGTAGATAGAGCAACTACACTGGAGCTATGAGAGCTTGGCCAACCTCCGGAACTGGTGAGAAGTGCATAATTAAACTTCTTATTCTTAATGATATCAATAAGAACCTTAGTTAATTGAGCAATAGCCCATGCCGTGAATGCAGCCATGATAGCTTGATTGCTGAATATTTCTTTTAGGGTATTCATAGGCTGTCGGGTTAAAAGTGAAAGCGGATGCCATAAAGCATCCGCCTGCATTAGTTTATTTATTTTTAGCTTTAGCCCAGCTATCTCGTAATCCTACGGTTCTATTGAATACTAATTTCTCATCGGTGGAATCAGAATCAATATTGAAATAACCCAAACGCTCAAATTGGAATGAATCTAAAGCTTTGAAATTCTTCACAAATGGCTCTATATAGCAATTTTCTAAAACCTTTAAAGACTCCGAATTTAAGAACTCCAAGAAATCTTTATCCTTATGTCCGTCGGGTGTTTCGTCGGCGAATAAGCGGTCGTATAATCTGACCTCCGCTTTAATATTTTCGGTAGTTGAAACCCAGTGAAGCGTTGCTTTGACTTTTCTTCCGTCGGGCGACTTGCCACCTTTTGATTCAGGATCATATGTGCAATGCAATTCTACTATTTCGCCGTTTTCATCTTTTATTACTTCATTGCAGGTAATAAAATAAGCATAACGAAGACGAACCTCTCTACCCTCTGTTAAGCGGAAAAATTTGCGAGGTGCATTTTCCATGAAATCTTCGCGCTCGATGTAAATTTCACGAGTGAAAGGTACTTTTCGGGTTCCGGCCTCCGGTTTCTCGGGATTATTAATGGCTTCTAATTCTTCAACCTGATTTTCAGGATAGTTTGTAATAACTACCTTGAGCGGATTAAGTACACCCATCACGCGCTGAGCATTTTTATTCAAATCTTCGCGAATACAGTTTTCCAATAAAGCAACATCGGTCGTGCCGTTAACTTTGGTCACGCCAACAATATCGGCAAAGTTCCTGATGGAAGCCGGAGTATAGCCTCGTCTGCGTAAGCCGCTCACGGTAGGCATACGAGGATCATCCCAGCCCTTAACATAGTTTTCTTTCACCAATTGAAGCAACTTCCTTTTGCTCATTACGGTGTAATTTAAATTCAGACGCGAGAATTCGTATTGATAAGGACGATATTCATCAGATTTTAGTTCATCAACCATCCAGTCGTATAGCGGACGGTGAACATCGAATTCCAATGTGCAGATAGAATGTGTAATGCCTTCAAAATAATCACATTGTCCGTGAGCAAAGTCATACATCGGATAGATGCACCACTTATCGCCTGTTCGATGATGATGAGCTTTCATGATACGATAAATAATAGGATCGCGCATGTGCATGTTTGGTGATGCCATATTGATTTTTGCACGTAACACACATTCTCCTTCATCAAACTTTCCATCTCTCATTTCGGTGAAAAGTGCTAAGTTTTCTTCGGCACTAGTGTTGTGATAAGGGCTATCGATTCCGGCAGTATTTGGGGTGCCTTTCTGTTTGCTGATTTCTTCAGCATTTTGAAAATCGACATAAGCTTTACCTTCTTTAATTAGCTTGATAGCAAATTCATAAAGCTTTTCAAAGTGATCGGAAGCATAGAATAAACGATTGCCCCAGTCGAAACCCAGCCAACGCACATCTTCCATGATAGAATCTACATATTCCGTATCTTCTTTAGATGGGTTGGTATCGTCAAATCGAAGATTGGTTATCCCGTTGAATTTCTTGGCAGTCCCAAAATTTAAGCATATCGATTTAGCATGACCGATATGCAGATATCCGTTAGGTTCGGGTGGAAAGCGCGTATGTATCTGTTTTACTTTCTCATTTTTTAAATCTTCTTCAACAATTTGGTGGATGAAGTTTTTTCTTTTTTCAGCCACTTCTTTTTCGGGAGTGTTGTCGCTCATATCTATATTGTCGTTTTTTTATCGCTATTAAAGAAGGCAAAAATATAAAATCATTTGGCAAAAAATGCATTCAAACTGTTTCAGAACTGTTATTTTTGCGGTTATATTCAATAATTATGGGAACAATAGAATTAAAAGATATGCTTTTCTATGCTCGACATGGGCATTTCGAAGTAGAAAATAAGGTGGGCGGACGATTTATGGTGCAGGCTAAGATTGATGTTGACTGCCGAAAAGCAGGAGAAACTGATAATCTAGACGATGCATTGAATTATCAATTAGCATATGATGCAGTAAAACGTGAAATGGGCATTACTTCCGCTCTATTGGAACACCTGTGTGCAAGAATACTTAATGCGTTGCTAGCCTTACCGAAAGTAGATGCAGCTTGGGTGAAAGTAGAAAAACTCAATCCGCCTATGGGGGGGGAAATGGCGAGTGTGAGCGTGCAGATGTCGAGAAATCGAAGTGAAGTGTAATTGTTTGCCGGCAGACAAGTTGAGTAATAATGTTGTAGGCTTTGCTTACGAGTTTTCTACGGTTGAATCTAAAAAATATGCTTTCCTAATTTGCGTGAAATAAAATAAGCACTATATTTGCAACCGATTTAAATAAAAAGGTCGGTTGGCCGAGTGGCTAGGCAGCGGTCTGCAAAACCGTCCACGGCGGTTCGAATCCGCCACTGACCTCAAAAAGCTATCAACAGAGTTGGTAGCTTTTTTTATACCTTTCATTTAAGAAAATAGACTATTTGATGTTGCTTTCAAAAGCTGATGAATGCTATTTTTGCTTCTTTTTTATGTTCATAATAAGCTGGATTTATCCATTTTGCAGCTATTCTTCAGCAATAAAAGGCTGAAATTATTATCTTCATTGCTTTTCCTTGTTGAGAATTGTTAATCAGAGTATAATGTATGGGATTTCGTGGGTGATAAAAGCGTAAAAAACAATGGGATTAGTCCATTCCTTATTTAGATAATAACTGTAAGTGTGTGTTAGTTTGTTGATTTTCAGTTGATGGCATTCTTTATGTGTCTTTTAAAGAGAAAGCTTGTCTCGCTATTCTTAATGGCGAATCCAGAGGAAATCGATAAAGAATAAAGACCTTGAATTTGGTTGAATTGTCAGGATATTTCATGAAGTAAAATGATAAGTATCTTACAGCTCCGGGCTACAAATGCTTTATTCGGTCACTTTCACCCACCAATACCCTTGTTGTGCTACTTTAGTCTTTTGCTTAACGTACTGTTTGTATTTGTTAACTTATTGGAATATAAATAATTAATGTATTTATTTTAAAATGAATATTACTTGTTTATTTTTTTAGTAAACCTAATGCTCAAATTTATTGCTTTTTTAAGTTTATAGTTGCTGAATATTTTCTTTGAACAGTCTATTCTTGCTTTTGTATTATTGTTAAGTAGTTGATTATTATGTTATTGTAATTTTGTATAAATAATAGCAATAAGAGTTATAAACATGATGTTAATAAGTTGTTGAAAACTTTTAGTGGTAGAAAGTGACTTAAAGTGGAATAAAGTGGGTCAGTTTTGTTTTTTAATGTATTTTTACCTCTTGAAATAATAGGTTCAATATTGTGATTATGAATTTCTCAGCGGAAAAAACAGCAACATTCGACGAAAAAGGTCGTGTAGTTCTTCCTGCCGATTACAAAAACGGTATGGGGGGAGCTGTGCCCGGCGGTCAGTTGGCTGTTGAGTTAGATCCCTATGAGAAATGCATCAATATTTATCCGATGGAAGCTTGGGAGAAGCGAGTGGCATTAATTACCTCGAAACTTAATCCCAATAATCCGCGAGATAGTCGATTGTTAGACATGTTTTACCGCATGTTTAAAATTTTGCAAGTTCCTGTGAGTTGTAGAATGAATTTCCCTAATAACTTTTTAGAGAAAGTGAATATTACTCGTGAAGTAGTATTTGTGGGACAAGGCGAAAGAATACGCTTATGGGATGTGCAAGTATATGACGAGTATATTAATTCGATGGGCGATTATGCAGAACTTTTTGGACAAGCCTTTGGCGGGAGCGAAGAAATATAATGAATGAAGAATACCACATACCTGTGTTACGGCAGGATAGTATTGACGGGCTTAATATAAAACCTGACGGTAAATATGTAGATGTGACTTTCGGCGGCGGAGGTCATTCGTCGTTAATATTAGAGTCTTTAACGAAAGGAACTCTATATGCTTTCGATCAGGATGTTGATGCCGTGAAAAACACTTTCGTTGATGAACGATTCGTGTTTTTTCGTCACAACTTTAAATACATGCGTAACTTCTTAAAATATGAAGGTGTAGAAAAGATTGACGGCATTTTGGCCGACTTGGGCGTTTCTTCTCACGATTTTGATGTGGCAGAACGAGGCTTTTCTTTTCGTTTTGATGGCGATTTGGATATGCGCATGAACAGAAGTGCTGCCAAAACAGCCGCCGATTTAGTTAATGAAATGAGCGATGAGGATTTAGCTAAAATGTTTCGCCAATATGGTGAAGTAGAAAATGCTTGGAAGTTGTCGCAGCAGATATGTAAAGCTAGGAAAGAGAAATCGATTAAAACCATTGCCGATTTTAAAACAGCCATAGAGCCGTGTATTATAAAAAAGAGTGAAACTAAATATTTGGCCAAGGTTTTTCAAGCTTTGCGTATAGAAACAAATGGAGAGTTAGATGTGCTGAAATCCTTTTTAGAACAAAGTGTAGCACTGTTGAATCCAGGAGGAAGGTTGGTTGTAATTACCTATCATTCGCTGGAAGACCGTTTGGTAAAGAATTTCATTAAGGCAGGAAACTTCGAAGGAAAACAAGAAGTTGATTTCTTTGGAAATGTGCAAAATGAGTTGAAAGCCATAAACAGAAAGGTAATTATACCAACGGAAGAGGAAATAAAACGTAATCCGAGGGCTAGAAGTGCTAAGTTAAGAATAGCAGAAAAAAAATAATGTTATGGCAACGGGGAAGGCTAGAAATACATTTAAATCATTCCTGTCGGGAAGTATATTGGTGCGCCAATCGGCATTGAGCAGAATGGGTTATGTTGCGTATATAGCTGTATTGCTCTTGTTTGTTGTAGCTCATAGATATGCTTCAGAAAAAACATTAAGAGAAATAGATGAAGTACAGAAATCAATAAAAGAATATAGAGCATCGTCCATATCTTATGAAGCTGAACTGATGCGAATAAACCGCCCTTCGTTGATTAACGAAAAGGTGAAGGCTAAGGGGATGGAAATACATGATCCTACGGAGCCTCCGAGAGAATTGAGAGTTAATAAGATAGAAGAATAGATAACGATGATTAGTAAACGCTCCATATCAGCACGTTTTTTTCTTTTCTACGTTTTGTTTGTAGTAATGGCATTTCTTATCATTTATAAGATTGTTTACATTCAGCAAATCGATACGGCAGATGTTGCCAAGTTGAAAAAGAAATTAAACAATGAAACACGTGTGCTGGAAGCCAATCGGGGCAATTTGTGTGCTGACGACGGTAGTTTGTTGGCAACATCTATTCCTTATTTCTCTTTACGATTTGATTTGAAAGCAGAAGGAGTGTTGAAGCATTATCATGAATATGCCGATGCTTTTTCTTTAGAAGTAGCTAAATATTTCGGTATATCTAAATCAGCATTTAAACGGAGGTTAGATGAAGGATTCCGAAAAGGAAATAGGTGGTTTTTAATTTATCCGAAACGCGTAGATTATAACACTTTGCAAGGATTTAAGGAGTTGAGCACAATGGCTTTCGGTAAAATGGGAAGCGGCTTTACTCCTCAGCAAGAAAATAAACGTTTTATGCCCCACGGTGATATGGCAAGTAGAACAATCGGCACCTTGAATAAAGGGGCTTATGGCGGTGTGCATGGAAATATAGGTTATTCGGGTATTGAAGGGATGATGCAAACTTATCTTGCCGGGTCTGATGGCTTGGCATATATGCGCAACTATTCGGGAAGATGGTTGCCCAGAGTGGTGAAGAAACCACAAGATGGGAAGGATGTTATCACCACAATAAATGTGAGTTTGCAAGATTTTACGGAAAATGCACTAACAGCACAATTAGAAAAGTCTAGAGCTGAATGGGGAGCTGCCGTAGTTATGGAAGTAGCAACAGGCGATGTGAAAGCAATTGCTAATGTAGGAAGAAAGAAAGATGGCACTTACGGAGAAGTATATAACTATGCAATTGGTCACCAAGGTTGTGCAGAACCGGGCTCTACATTTAAATTAATGTCGCTCATGGCTGCACTTGATGATGGCAAGATTGATACTACCGATGTGTTTGATACCGGCATCGGACGTTGGTCATATAAAGGACAAACTATTTATGACAGTGATTATGGTCATGGAGGCCATGGAAAAATAAATGTGAAACAGATATTAGAATATTCATCGAATATAGGTACGGCTAAAGCCATTACGCAGAGTTATGAGGGGAATGAAGAAGCGTTTATTGACAGGTTATACAGCTTCGGTTTGAATCGTAAGTTAGATTTAGGTTTTGCCGGAGAAGGAAAACCTTATATAAAGTATCCCACCGATTCTAATTGGTGGGGACCATCACTGGCATGGATATCATATGGTTATGAGATTGAACTTACACCAATGCAAACGCTGACTTTTTATAATGGAGTGGCTAATAACGGGCGAATGATGAAACCGCGTTTTGTGAAAGAAATACGCACAAATGGAACGAGCACTCGCCGGTTTGAACCCGAGGTGTTGAACCCGGCATTATGCTCAGAATCAACTTTGCGAAAAGTAAGAGCCATGCTTCGCGGAGTATGCGTGGAGGGCACAGGTAAGGCTTTACAACGCAGTTTGCCTATACCGATTGCAGGAAAAACCGGAACGGCGCAGGTGGCTTATGGCGATGCCGGATATGGACATAAAACCGGACATAAGAGATATCAGGCATCGTTTGCCGGATATTTTCCGGCTGATAATCCGAAATATTCTATGATTGTGGTGGTGTTAGACCCTAAAGGTTCTTTTTATGGCGGTTCAGTGGCAGGACCCGTATTTAGAGAAATAGCCTTAAAGGTATATTCTATGATGATGACGCCGATTGAAGATGATGAGCAGGCAAAAACAAATGATGTTCAGTTGGCAGAAAATGGTTTTGCCTCTGATGTTAAGGAAGTTGCCAACGGTTTAAAATTGGCAGAGATAGAACAAAAAAGCATGCAATCAGGGCAAGTCAGCTTAGGTATGGCAGGAGGAAAAACAACCGTTTCCAATATTGCCGAAGGCAAAATGGAGGTGCCCGATGTGGTGGGCATGACCGCCGGTGATGCATTATATTTATTAGAATCAAAAGGCTTGCGCGTTCATTTCTCCGGCTTCGGAAAAGTGCAAACGCAATCATTAGAAGCAGGGACAGCATATAAAGAAGGGCAAATTATTAATCTTAAATTAGGCTAGTGATGAACTTAAAAGAATTATTACAAGGAATTGACTATGAGTGTTTGCAAGGCGATTTAAATACAGAGGTTAATCAACTTCAATTCGATTCGCGTAAAGTTCAGGCGGGCGATGTGTTTGTGGCAACCGAAGGTGTGCATGTTGATGGGCATGACTATATTGAAAAAGCTATAGCGTTAGGAGCATCAGCCATTGTGGCACAGCGTGAAGTGCAAGCAAAGGCTGTATTGGTTATTACGAAAAACACAGCAGCGGCTTTAGCCGTTATGGCATCTAATTATTATGCTCGTCCCTCTGAGAAGATGAAGGTTGTGGGCGTTACAGGAACAAATGGTAAAACCACCATAGCTACGGTGTTATATAAACTATTTTCAAGCTTAGGCTATAAAGTAGGATTAATATCTACTATTAAATATTATGTAGGCGAGGAAGAATTTCCGGCAACACACACTACCCCGGATGCTTTGCAAATTCAGCATTTAATGCATCAAATGGTAGAGGCAGGTTGTACACATTGTTTTATGGAAGCAAGTTCTCATGCCATTCATCAAGATCGAGTGAAAGCAATTGATTTTGATGGTGCCGTCTTTACAAACATTACACATGACCATTTAGATTACCATAAAACATTTGCCGAATATATTAAAGCAAAAAAGAAACTCTTTGATGAATTAGGAACCCATGCTTTTGCATTAACTAATGCAGATGATAAAAACGGTATGGTAATGCTGCAAAATACGCTTGCTCAACAAAAAACGTATGGTTTAAAATCAGTTGCCGACTATAAATGCAAGGTGCTTGAAAAGCATATTGACGGCATGTTGCTGCTCATCGATGAGTTTGAAGTATGGACGCATTTTGCCGGTATTTTTAATGCCTATAACCTGATGGCAGTTTATGCCACCGCGTTGTTATTGGGAGAAGATAAACATGAGGTGCTTGCAGCTATGAGTGCATTAACTCCGGTGGCAGGAAGGTTCGATATTGTGCGTTCTCCTGATGGTAAATTTGCTATTGTAGATTATGCACACACTCCTGATGCATTAAAAAATGTGCTTAACGGTATTCAAGAGATAAAAAAGGAAAATCAACGTGTAATTACTGTTGTTGGTTGCGGTGGAGATCGAGATAAGACTAAACGTCCGATTATGGCTAAAGAAGGGATTGCTCAATCAGATAAACTTATTCTTACCTCCGACAATCCGCGTACGGAAGTGCCGGCAGCTATTATTGCAGATATGGAAGCCGGTTTATCGGCAGAAGATAAAGCCCATTCATTATCTATTGAAAATAGAAAAGAAGCCATTAGAACCGCTTGTATGTTGGCGCAGCCAGGCGATATTATTTTAATAGCAGGTAAAGGACATGAAGATTATCAAGATGTAAATGGTGTGAAACATCATTTTGATGACAAAGAAATTGTGAACGAAATTTTTAATCAATAAATAGAACAATCAGAAAAGCAATAATAGCATGATTTATTTCTTATACGAATTACTAAAAGATTATAATATACCCGGCATCGGGATGTTTCAGTACATCTCTTTCAGATCCGGTTTAGCAGTCATTGTTTCACTTATCATTACGATGGTTTTTGGCAAAAGTTTGATTCGATTTTTGCAACGCCAACAAATTGGTGAAGAAATACGAAGCTTAGGATTAGAAGGACAAATGGCTAAACGGGGAACGCCAACCATGGGTGGTATTCTTATCTTAGGAGCTATCATTGTGCCGACTTTATTGTTTGCCAACCTAAAGAATATTTACATCATCTTAATGCTTGTCACAACAGTTTGGTTAGGTGCAATTGGCTTCATTGATGATTATATTAAAGTATTTCGTAAAAATAAGGAGGGCTTAGCAGGTCGATTTAAAATTATCGGTCAAGTGTGTTTGGGTTTAATCGTGGCAGCTACGCTTTATTTCTCGCCCGATGTAGTGGTTCGGGAAAATGTGAAAGATGCCGATGGGAACCCCATGCGCACGATAGTGGTGGAAGATGCTTCAGGTCGCCAAAGTATTCATAATTTGACAGAAGATGTAAAATCGACTAAAACGACTATTCCTTTTGTGAAAAGTCATGAGTTTGATTATAAAGTTTTTGTGAGTTGGTTCACCGATTCAGAATGGGCAAAGTGGGCGATCTATATTATTGCCATTATTTTGATTATAACGGCTGTTTCGAATGCAGCTAATTTAACCGACGGTATCGATGGTTTAGCTTCGGGCACGTCGGCAATTAGCGGGGTAACGTTGGGCTTGCTTGCTTATGTGAGCGGAAATGTGGTTTTTGCCGATTATCTGAATATTATGTATATCCCCATGGTAGGCGAATTGTTTGTATTTATTGCAGCTTTTGTAGGGGCAACCGTTGGTTTTTTGTGGTGGAATTCTTATCCGGCTCAAATCTTCATGGGAGATACCGGAAGTTTAGCGTTAGGAGGTATTTTAGCTGTGTTTGCTATCATCATACGTAAAGAGCTGTTAATTCCTGTGCTGTGTGCCATTTTCTTGGTAGAGAATCTATCGGTCATGTTGCAAGTAGGTTATTTCAAATATACCAAAAAGAAATATGGAGAAGGAAGACGCATATTCTTAATGAGCCCTATTCACCATCATTATCAGAAAAAAGGAATACCGGAACCTAAAATAGTAGCTCGGTTTTATATTGTAGGAGTGATATTGGCGGTGGTAACATTGGCAACCCTAAAAATGAGATAAAAATAAATATGAGTAAACGAATAGTCATATTAGGCGGAGGCGAAAGCGGTGCCGGAGCAGCTGTGTTGGCAAAACAGAAAGGATTTGATGTATTCCTGTCTGACAAGTCGGCTATTGCCCCGAAGTATATCGATTTGCTGGAAGAACATGCCATCATTTTTGAACAGGGAAAACATACGGAAGACTTAATTTTAAATGCTCAAGAAGTGATTAAGAGCCCGGGAATACCGGATACAGCTCCATTAATACAAAAGTTAAGAGCTCAACAAACACCTGTTATATCAGAAATAGAGTTTGCAGCTCGATATACCCGAGCTATTAAAATTTGTATAACCGGAAGCAATGGTAAAACTACCACCTCCATGCTAACTTACCAGTTGCTGAAAGATGCCGGAATGAATGTAGGTTTGGCGGGTAATATCGGGCAGAGTTTTGCTTTGCAGGTAGCGCAATGTAATTACGATTATTATGTATTGGAGTTGAGTAGCTTTCAGCTTGACGGTATGTATGAGTTTAAAGCAGAAGTGGCAATACTACTGAATATAACTCCCGACCATCTTGATAGATATAATTATGAGTTTTCAAATTATGTGGACGCTAAGTTTAGAATTATCCGGAATCAAACTTCTGCCGATTACTTTATTTATTGGAATCAAGATCCGGTAATTAAGGCAGAAATAGAAAAAAGAGATATTGCAGCCAAATGTTTGCCATTTACAGATTTGCCTTTTCAGCAAGACGGGGCGGCAATTGATGGCGATAAGTTGGTATTAAAGTTAAATCAGAACGATTTTGTTATGTCGATATTTGAAATAGAATTACAAGGAAAGCACAATACATATAACTCTATGGCCGCAGGTCTTACAGGTAAAGTATTGGGCATAAAGAATGATAGAATACGAGAAAGCTTAGCCGGATTTCGAGGTGTAGAGCATCGTTTAGAAAGCTTCATAAAAGTGCGGGGTGTAGAATATATCAACGATTCGAAAGCCACCAATGTAAACTCTACATGGTATGCCTTAGAAAGTATGATTAAGCCTACCATATGGATAGTGGGAGGAGTTGATAAGGGAAATGACTATGCTGAACTTGATGAACTGGTTAAGCAAAAGGTAAAGGCTATTATTTGTTTAGGCAGAGATAATAAGAAAATTATGGCTCACTTTTCCGGAATGATAGACGATATTATTGACGTGAATGATATGTCTAAAGCTGTGCAGGCTGCTAATTATTTGGCAGAACAAGGAGATATTGTATTACTCTCTCCGGCATGTGCAAGTTTTGATTTGTTTGAGAATTACGAAGATCGCGGTTGCCAGTTTAAGGCAGCTGTACGCGAACTATAATTTATAGGTAAAATGGGATTCGATTGGAATAAAATAAAAGGTGTGATAAAGGGAGACCGGGTAATCTGGTTTGTCTTGATGGCGCTGTCTTTATTTTCTTTGGTCATTGTGTATAGTGCTACCGGAAAGTTAGCCTTCAATGAAGCCGGGGGGAATACCTTTACATACTTATGGAAACACTTTATAAAGATGTTTGTGGGTTTCCTTTTTATATTGGGAATTGTTAATATCACTCCGGTCAGGTTTTATTCTAAGTTTGCCAATATCATTTTACTTGTAGCTATTGCACTACTATACGTTGCAACCTTGCAGCATTTTATATTCCACACGCCCACTAACAGGTCTTTAGATTTAGGAATAACAAGTTTTCAGCCGGCGGAGATAGCTAAGATATCATTGGTTATTTATGTTTCAAAAATATTGGCAACACATCGAGAAGGCAATCACGTTAGTAGGAAAGGATTCCGCAAAGTACTTATTGCATCAGCATTGGTTTTACTTCCCATTGCTTTAGGAGATTCATCAACAGCTTTGATTTTGGCTCTAGCTATATTTGCGATTATGATTATAGCAGGAGTTAAAGCCAAGACATTATTTTTTACAGTCAGTTCAGCCGTTTTAACTTTAGCCATATTGATACTGATAAGCCCCATACTTCCGGCGAAATTTGGAAGGATACACACGGTGAGGGAACGTATCATTGACTTTGCAATAGGCGATGAACACGAGCAGCAAGGAACAACGCAAGCACAATACTCCCAATTAGCAATATATGAGGGAGGCGTAACACCCCTCGGTAAAGGAGTGGGAAATAATGATGTGAGCAATTATATTGAAGCAGCATATTCTGATTTTATATTTGCCATAATTATAGAAGAAGGGGGCATCGTTACGGCTATCATTATACTGTTAGCTTATCTCATTATATTATTCAGGGGAGGAGCAATAGCTGTCCGTTCTAAACGATCGTTTCCTGCTTTTTTAGTTACCGGATTGGTATTAATGTACACAATACAGGCATTTGTGAATATGATGGTAGCAACAGGATTGTTTCCGGTAACGGGGCAACCTTTACCATTCTTAAGTTATGGTGGTACATCTATTGTATTTACCTCGGCAGCTTTCGGAATTGTCTTGGCAGTGAGTGAAGAAACCAGAAAAAAACCTGCACCTCCATCAGAGAGTCAGTTAATCATTACTGATCCCGATGAAGATGAAGAAATAAAACAAGAATTATGACACTAAAAGTAATCATTAGCGGAGGCGGTACCGGAGGGCATATCTTTCCGGCTTTATCAATTGCCGATGAACTAAAAAGAACAGTTGCTGATATTGAAATCTTGTTTGTTGGTGCAACAGGAAAAATGGAAATGGAGCGAGTGCCCGCGGCAGGATATCCGATAAAAGGATTGCCCATCATGGGAATGCCTCGTAAACTTTCGTTTAAATTAATCAAGTTTGCTTGTTCGGTATATAAAAGTAACAAGAAAGCAACTAAAATCATAAAAGAATTTCAACCCGATTTAGCGATTGGAGTAGGGGGATTTGCAAGCTATCCGATTTTGAATGCCGCTGCAAAAAAAGGAGTGCCCACCTATCTGCAAGAACAAAATTCATACGCCGGAATAAGCAATAAGAAGTTATCGAAGATGGTGCGCCGCATTTGTGTGGCTTATGATAATATGGATAGGTTCTTTCCGGCAGATAAAATTATAGAAACAGGTAATCCGGTTCGTCGGAATTTATTGGAAGCAACTGATAAGTCGGAGGCGTTGAATGCTTATGGATTGGCAACTGATAAGCCGGTTATTATTATCGTTGGCGGAAGCCTCGGAGCCAGAACACTTAACGAAGCAGTATTAGCTCATGTGCAAACCATAGCCCGATCGCAGGTACAAATAGTGTGGCAAACCGGAAAGTTTTATTATGAAGAGATGCTTACTCGTTTGGGCGATGATAAGCCCGACAATCTGCATATCTTTCAATTTCTAACCGACATGGCTCAGGCTTATGCTGCGGCCGATTTAGTCGTGGCACGTGCCGGAGCAAGCACCATATCAGAATTGTGTTTACTGGGGAAAGCAAGTGTTTTGGTGCCATCGCCTAATGTGGCAGAAGATCACCAAACAAAGAATGCAATGGCTTTAGTTGATAAAAAAGCCGCCGTTTTAGTAAAAGATATAAATGCTGTTGAGCAGCTGCTGCCTAAAGCATTGCAATTGGTGCAAGAAAAAGAACAACTGAGCGAACTGAGAGCAAATAGCCTGAAAATGGCAAAACCTGATGCAACAAAAGATATTGTGGCAGTAATATTAAACGATTCGACAAAATAAAATGGAGTTAACCAATATCAAACAAGTTTATTTCCTCGGTATCGGAGGAATTGGTATGAGCGCATTGGCTCGCTGGTTTAACCATGCCGATTTCGAGGTGAGCGGTTATGACAGTACGGAAACGCTATTAACTCAGAAGTTGATAGCAGAGGGGATTGCCGTGCATTATAACGACTGCCCGGAACATGCAGAAAAACTTGATAGAGAAACAACATTGGTGGTATTAACTCCGGCAGTTCCTAAGCATATGCAAGAACGTGTTTACTTAGAGAACAACCATTTTAATATAATGAAACGCGCCCAAGTTCTCGGGGCTATTGCGAATCAATTTAAAGGAGTAGCAGTGGCAGGCACACATGGTAAAACAAGCATTTCTACCATGACGGCACACATCTTTAAAACTTCAACAAAGGAATGTACGGCTTTCTTGGGCGGAATATCTAAAAACTATGAAAGTAATTTATTGCTCTCAAATCAACCTGAATATGCTGTTTGCGAAGCCGATGAATTTGATCGTTCTTTCCTGAATCTATATCCTGCATATGCATTAATAAGTTCGGTTGATGCCGATCATTTAGATATATACGGCACGCATCAAGAAATGCTAAACGGTTTCTTATCTTTTGCTCGGCAAGTTACTGATGTATTGCTTTGTAAGTTGAATGTTTCAGAGAAATTAAATATTGCCGAAAAAGGAATTGCAGCCAAAACATACACCTATGACCTGAGAAACGGAGCTGCAAACTATTATGCGTCTGATATTCAATTGAAGAATGAGGCATATTATTTTGATTTGATTCATCCTCAAGGGAAGATAAAAGGCCTATGTTTAAACTATCCGGGTTTATTGAATGTGGAAAATATGGTGGGAGCCATAGCTTTGGCTTTATTGGCAGGGCTTAAAGAGCAAGAGATTCGAAAAGCTGTGCAAACTTATAAAGGTGTTCAGCGACGGTTTGACGTGAGATTTAAAAATGAAAAACTCATGCTGATTGACGATTATGCACATCATCCTACCGAGTTGAGGGCTACAATAAGTTCTGTACGTGCAATGTATCCTTCGCGAAAAATAACCGGTGTTTTTCAGCCTCACCTATATAGCAGAACACGAGATTTTACAGAAGAATTTGCTCATGAATTGAGCCAAGTTGATGAGTTACTTCTTCTAGATATTTATCCGGCACGAGAATTGCCGATAGCAGGAATAACATCGGAGCTCATTCTTAACATGGCAGAAGTAGCCGATAAAAAACTACTCAAACGAAATGAGTTAGAGCAACAACTCATGAATCGAGAAGAGGGATTAATCCTCATGATGGGAGCCGGAGATATCAGCCTTTCTATCGATAAGGTGGCAGCGCATTATAAAGAAAGGAGTGCGCATGGTTAGACGAGTAATTAAGATAATGGCAATGGCATTCGTTGTCGTAGGATTGATTTCGGCACAGCTGATAACCAATCGTAGGATAGGAAGATTAAAGTATAACCTGTTGAAGATAGAGATTCCGGAAGGAACTCCCCGTTACATTGATGAACAAGGAGTGCAAAAGCTCGTGGAGGAATATCTTCCCGACTTGAATATGGAATGTGTGGACTCTTTAGATCTAAACGATTTGGAAACATACATGGAAAGCATAACGGCTATAAAGAATGCAGAAGTGTTTAATAAAATATCAGGCGAAAACCTGAACTTCACCACGCAATTAGTGGTTCGAGTGCATCAGCGAGAGCCTATTGTGCGAGTGATAACAACTAACGATAATTATTATATGGATAATGACGGCGTTCGGATTGATGCCAATTATTCATACTCGGCAAAAGTTCCTTTGCTAACGGGCAGCGTGAGCGAAGAATATATGCGAAATGATATACTCCCTTTAATCCGCTACATCAATACAAATGATTTTTGGAGTGCACAGATTAAAGACATAAAAGTAGATGAAGACGGCGAACTTTGCATGGTTCCGTTGATAGGTTCTCAAACCATTCAATTTGGAACGCCGGTTCGCTATAAAGAGAAACTTAGAAATTTATTGGCTTTATATGAACAAGGATTCAATAAATTGGGTTGGGATAAGTATAAAACGATTGATTTGAAATATAAAGGACAAGTTGTTTGTGTTAGTAAATAATAGTCGATACACTATATAAATAATGGCAATATGATGCGTAGTGAAAAAGTAGTAGCAGCGGTAGATGTAGGCACGTCGAAAACAGTAGTTGCAGTAGGAAAATTAGACGATAACGGACAAGTGGTTCTGTTAGGATGCGGAGAAGCACCCTCTTCAGGAGTGATTAGAGGAGAAGTGCGTAACATTGAAGCTGTGGCAAAGGCTATCGACGAAGCAGCATGTAACCTAGCTGTCGATGAAGAAATAAACGAGGTGTATGTTAATGTTTCAGGAAAAAGATTCATTGCAATTGATGTGGAAACGGAGCGAGATTTTGAAGAAGAAACTACAATCACCAGAGCTGAAATTCAATCGATGCTGCAAGAAGCATCTTACATCGATTTACAAGAAGATCAAAAAGTCTATCATATCGAATTGCAAGGCTACGACCTCGATGGAGAATACTTTGCCGATGTAGTGGGCATGATGGCTCACAAACTGAGAGCATCATATAAAATATTTGTTGCACAGAAAACTTATGCCAAGAATTTAGATTTTGCCATAGCTAAATCTTGCCTGCGTACCGATCGTTTGGTACTCGATTCTGTATCAACTGCCGAAGCACTCCTTTCTGATGATGAAAAAGAGGCAGGCGTGGTTTTGCTGGAAATGGGTGCGAGCCTTACCAAACTGTCAATATATACCGACAGCGTACTGCGCTATCAAGATGCACTCCCTTTTGCAGGTAGCATAATGACAAACGACCTTAAAGATGAATGCACAATCACCTTGTCGCAAGCCGAAAAGTTAAAAACCATTTATGGTAAAGCAATAGCCGATAAAACACAAAAAAATACTTATATTTCGATTCCGAGTTACAACGGTTCAAGACCTCGAGAAATAAATATGAATATGTTGGCAGCCATTTTACAATCCAGATTAGATGAATTTGCCGATTGGGCTTCTTTAGCTATTGAAAAATCAGGTTATGCCGACGAATTGAATGCAGGAATGGTACTAACGGGAGGAACAGCTCAGCTACAAGATATATCTACCTTGTTTAAATACAGGTTGGGGCTGGATGTCAGGATCGGATACCCTCGAGTCTGCCAACGATTTCAAGGCTTTAGAACTC
This sequence comes from Mangrovibacterium sp., assembly GCA_047975205.1. GTDB lineage: Bacteria > Bacteroidota > Bacteroidia > Bacteroidales > Prolixibacteraceae > JBKEDC01. The sequence continues at coordinate 26,711 of JBKEDC010000035.1, forward strand.
CTGCCTATGCCTCAGTTTTCGGGCTGTTGCAAATCGGATTATACGAAATACAAGAAGAATTATTAGCTCCGAAACAACGGATGCGGAAAAATAAAAGTAAACAAAGGAATAAAGCTAAGAAATCGAATACTCCCGGCATTTTTGAAAAGTTTTTTGAAAAGTTTTCAAGTCAGGCAGAACTTTTCTTAAGTGAAGAAGAAGGCGACGAGATACAATAACAAATAAAAATAACCTCACGCATGGAGGAAATAATTGATCTAAAAATACATCCCACACACAGCTCATCTATTATTAAAGTAATAGGTGTTGGCGGTGCCGGTTGCAATGCCGTAAACCATATGCACGAAGAGGGTATTCATGATGTTGAATTCATTATCTGTAATACCGATGCTCAGGCTTTGGAAGCAAGTCTCATTGAAAAGAAAATTCAACTGGGAGCAAAACTCACAGAAGGACGAGGAGCCGGTAATTTACCCGATCAAGGTAGGCAAGCAGCTGTTGAAAATATAGAAGACGTAAGAGAAGCATTAACAAGCCAAACAAAAATGGTATTCGTTACCGCCGGAATGGGAGGAGGAACCGGAACCGGAGCAGCACCAATCATTGCTGAGTTGGCAAAAAGTATGGGCATATTAACCATAGCCGTGGTTTCAGTGCCATCTCTTAAAGAGGGCCGCCGCCGATATGACCAAGCTCTTGAAGGTGTAGAGCGGATTCGTGAGCATGTGGACAGTATGTTGGTTATCAGCAACGATAAATTACATAAAACCTATGGAGATATGCCGGCATCGAAGGCATTTAAACAAGCCGACAGCATAATTACAGCTGCTGTGAAAGGAGTTGCCGAAATCATTACCATTCATGGTAATATTAATATTGACTTTGCCGATGTGCACACCGTGTTAGAAGAAAGCAAAGTGTTTATTATGGGAACCGGTTCTGCCGAAGGAGAAGGACGCGCCATGGCTGCCGTGCAAAAAGCATTAGAATCGCCATTGTTAGATAGCAATGATATTAGCGGAACAGAAGATATATTACTGAACATTATTTCAGGCGATGAAGAAGTAACCATCGATGAAGTGGGAGATATCTTAGATTTCCTTCAAGATAGAGCCGGCGACGATGCGAACATTATATGGGGTAACGGTATCGATCCTACCTTAGGAAATAGAATTAGTGTAACGGTAGTTGCAACTCGATTTAAAACAAACCCCAGCGAAGTAATTCAAGAACAAGAAATTGAACGACTGACACTCCCCGAGGATAAACCTCAACCGGAACGACGAATGTTTATTAAAGAAGAAATGAATAAACATGTGGAATTGCTAGGCAACGATAAGCCGGAATATAAACCGAGAAAGAAAACAAAAACGCCAAAACTGACAGAACGAAAAGTAGAAGAAACCCCTAAAGAAAGCTGGCTAAAACGAATGTTTGGGAGCATCCTTGATGAAGGGGATGATGCTCCTTTAGATGATTAATTCAAAAGAAGCACCGGTAAAACGAAGAATCGATGAATAACGATATAATAAATTTTAATTTAGACGGAAAGTCGAAAGGCGATCTGATTAAAGTCATTGGTGTTGGCGGAGGAGGAAGCAATGCCGTAAAACATATGCATCGTAACGGAATTACAGATGTGAGTTTTGCCATTTGTAATACCGACTCGCAAGCATTGGAAGAAAGTAGTATTCCTGAGAGAGTTCAGCTCGGAGCTTCTCTAACGCAAGGATTGGGAGCCGGGAATAAACCAACCGTAGGCAAACAAGCAGCATTAGAAAGTATTGATCAAATTGAGCGATTGCTGGAAGAAACTACCCGAATGGTGTTTATTACCGCCGGAATGGGAGGAGGAACCGGAACCGGAGCAGCTCCTATTATTGCAAAAATTTGCCAAGAACGTAAGATGCTCACCATCGGAATTGTAAGTTTGCCATTCCGAAGCGAAGGAAGAAAACGCCAAAAACAAGCCCTCGAAGGTATTAAAGAATTAGAACAATATGTAGATAGCTTAGTGATCATCAACAGTGAGCGAATTCGAGATATATATGGCGACCTGAGCATGTCGAAAGCATTTGCAAAAGCCGATGATTTGCTTTCGATGGCTGCCAAAAGTATTGCTGAAATTATTACCGTGCACGGTATGATAAATGTTGACTTTGCCGATGTAGAAAGCGTGATGAAAAACAGTGGTGTTGCCAACATGGGCTCGGCAAGAGCTGCAGGAAAAGATCGAGCACTCAGAGCGGTGCAAAATGCCATAAACTCGCCACTGCTCAGCCATAATAATATTGCAGGAGCTACCGATGTGCTTATTAATATAACATCGAGCATGGGCGACCATGAGGTAACGATGAATGAAGCGTATATCGTGCAGGAATACATTCAGGAAAAAGCCGGGCACACCGCCGAAATCATTTGGGGAAATACCTATGATGACAACATGGGAGAAGAACTGCAGGTGACTATTATCGTTACCGGATTCGAAAGGAATATACTGCCTAATCAAGCCCCGATTAAAGAAGTAATATCATTAGACGATGCACCCCGGGAAATAATCGGTGACAACAATAAAGATACTGCTTCGGCTGAATCGTGGACAACAAGAAAAGCCGAACAAAATACGATTGAGTTTAACATGGAAAGCGACGATCGAGAACTCGATGCAATGTATGAATCATCAGGGCAAAAACTGAAACTCCCGGCAGATGTTGAGGTTGCCGATATGACCGATGAAGAATATGAAGCATATATGAGTATTCCGGCATACCGAAGAAGCCAAATGCAAAAAGAACGGCAAGTTTCTCCCGATGAGCAAGAACCATCTCGAATGAGCATGAAACGTTCAGAGGACGGCAAGCCAACACTCCGGAGAGGAAATTCCTTTTTGCATGATAACGTCGATTAATAACACCAAAATATAACAAGATGAGTTTAGTAGAACAAATAAACGCAGACTTGAAAACAGCCATGAAAGCACGCGATAAAGTGCGAACAGCTGCTATTCGAAATATTAAGAAAGTCATCATTGAAGCTCAAACAGCTTCTGCCGATGCCCAGCTTGAAGATACCGATGTCATCAAGATTGTGCAAAAATTGGCAAAACAAGGCTCCGACTCCGCCACATTATATAAAGAGCAAGGACGCGATGATTTATATACCGATGAAATGGAGCAAGTAGCCGTATTCGAAGACTATCTTCCAAAGAAAATGAGCGATGAAGAGTTAGCAAAAGCCGTGAAAGCCATCATTGAAAAAGTAGGTGCCGCCTCTATGGCAGATATGGGCAAAGTAATGGGCATGGCTTCAAAAGAATTGGCAGGTAAAGCCGATGGTAAAGATATTGCCGATAAAGTGAAAGCTTTGCTGTCGTAAATTAATTTGATAGTATCAGATGTGTGCACTCATATGAAATGAATTTGTCGCACTTCGGAATAAGAAAAAAGAATGAGGATATTCCTAGACTTTAGGAGCACCCTCATTCTTTTGCTTTATATTTTTGTAATTCTAACCAACTCTCCAAAATTATGCAAAACGTCGTCTAACGTTTGTCATCTTTTCATTTTTATGCGGAACGTCATATGACGTTCTTCGTAATTTTAATTTCCGGACTTGTTCACTTCAAAAGCAAGTATTCCGATGAGCAATTTCCTTTGCCTATCTTTTATGATACGCAATATTTACCAAGATTCGATAACTCTGCCTTCTCGGGCTGCCAATTTATCATATCTATTCCCCAACAAAATGCCTATAACAAAACAAACCGTCATGGTCGGGATGAAAAAAACAGGATGATGGCTCATAAATAAAGTGCCGAACATCATGCCGATGGTTAACCATAAGACCAAATAAAAGGTTTTATAATGATTCTTCGACACGTATTTAAAATGCTTTACAAGCAAGCTGTTAATGCTGTTGAGGGCTTTGCGAGCTATTTTTTTGTCTTTATAATTTCTTCTTACATAGGCATCTAAAATCAGTTCGATATCTTCACGCTGTTCATTGCTGAGATTTTTATGCGTAATTTCACTCAGTGCGTCGGCCATCTCCTGAAATCGTCTGTTTAGTTTTTCGCTAAAATCAGTTCGGTTCGTATTTCGGTAAATGGTAATTGCTTCATCAATAGTCATGGCTAGGTTTTTATGAGATTTAAACAAATTTAGCTTTTTCATGCTAAAAAAGAAGCGAACCTACCCACTATTTTCTTCGATGATTTATTTTAACTGAAAACAACCCATAAAATCGGTATGATTAATCCGATAAGCACAAACCATTTGCCGCGTCCCATTAAACCATTTTTTTTAGGCACGATAAACATGCCCGATACAGCTAGAAAAATTAAGGAGCATGCAAAAAAGTCGGCTACCGATGTCCAATGATTGACTTGATTGTAATGAAATTTATTGAGGTAGAAAATAACCGGTTTCCGCTTGTTAATTTCATAATATAATTCTCCGGTTGAAGAATGATACACCCCGATTCCGCCATTAAGCATCAGGCGATACACTCCTTCGCTGCCACCCGATATTTTACGAACCTCGGGCAAATCATGTGCATTCCATTGGGCTAACAGCTGCTCTTTATTCAGTTGTTTATCGAATGTAAATTGTTCTTTTGTGGTTTTATAGGCCGGGTCTTTGCCATCCATATGGTTAAGCAAGAAACCCGATATGCCGTAAATAAGGCACAGGCCTACTGTTAAGTATCCCAAATCGCGATGAACGGCACGCAGATACTTTCTTATTTTCGATTTTTTTATCATTACAGTTGTTCGTATTCAGTGCCATTCAGAAAATAAACGGCATAGTAATCTTTATGGTGGTCGGTCATCCATTTTCTCATCTTGGCAATGTTATTGTTTTCGGCGGCGCAACTTTCGGCCGAACCATCTTCTTCGGCTTTCACTTTGGCTTCCATTTTATCGATGGCTTCTGTTGATATTCGACGCTCCTGAAGCACTCCTTTCACACGAATATCGGTTCCGGTAAGTTCTCTGTTAAAGCCGTTTATTTTTCCTTCGGCTTCCACACGAATGGTGAAATCTTCTTTTTCGCCTTGCAAAAAGCAACGTTTGCCGGAATGTTTACAAGTGTGCGTAACGGTTCCTTCCAACACAATTTCTTTCCCCACAAGACTTTCGGCTTTCGAGAGTAGTTCATCAACTTTAATTACTGTTGCTGCCGGCTGTCGAGTTTCGGCAGTGTTTTGTTTTTGGGAATTTGAGTTTCCGCAACCGGCGGTAAACAATACTACAAAGATTGATAGTAATGCAGCAAAATTTTTCATGATGTATTATTTTAATTGAATGATGTTTTTCTTAATTGTGCTTCTATTGCGAAAAAGGAGTATCGGAATCAGTCCGCATATCCCGGTTAGGATTACAAATATAATTTGAGGAATCAGCTCTTTTCTGTTTATGTTCGTCGAAACAAGCACGAGCAATAAAACACAAAGCAGGTTAACGAAGATTGCTTTGGTTGAAATGGAGCTGAATTCGGGATAAATAAAGGTGGAACGGGGCGATGTTGTTTTTATGGTTGTGGGAAACAAATATTCCATAGCTTTCTGCCAACTTAGCTTAGGAGCGGTCATTTGAAGCTTATCGACTTCCTTTAATGAACCCGATTCGAATGCATAATGATAGCGATTTTCGGCTGTGGTAACATATACGTTCCAATAAAGCAGGTTGGTTAATATGCTGAGTTGGTCGTTGTTTACATCGAAGGTTGGAATCGGAATTTGCACCGGTTCATAGCTTGTATCTGCAAGATAATAGATGTTGCCATCAGATGTAAATATAAAACCATAGGTAATATGATTGGCTGTTTCAATGGTTTCCATGTGCACCACATGCATTTGCTTCGGAAGGTTTATGTTCTTTACAAATGGCTTGCCGTTTACCATTTTTATATGATAAATTTCATTTTTACTGTCTAAGGCGAACCAACCTTCATCATAAGCTTTTTTTGCCGATGGATTTCCGGCTACCCATTGTGCCGGAAACCGGAAATGGTGTCGCTCTAAGGCTTGTTGGAATAAAGCCGATTTTTTTTGTTCAATCCGGTTGCTTTCGCAATTGATGAAATGAATGTCGTCTTTCAGTGAAAACATATCTTCCGGAGTTTCTAAATTGATACGTCCCGACATGGATTCATACATCGGATATAAGCCAATTGTTTTACAATTTTTCTTTTTGGGGCTATATCGGAAGAAGAATTGATTGTGTTGAACGATTTTGGTATCAACTGCTCGTCCGGCTATGCTGTGGGGTGCTCTGCCATCTTTAAGTAACTGGCGGTAGTTGAGCAATGGGAGAATGCTGTCGGATTCAAATCGGGAATAGTTGTTTCCTTTGCTGTCATGATAGTTAATACCGCTATCGGTGGGCTGATAGTTAATAAAATCATTCTTCAGAGAGGAATAATAGCTGAACGGGTATCGGTAGCTGCTTCGGCTTGCACTTTCGGTAAGCCATGGCAGTATAATAAACAAGAGCAATGTGCTCAGAACGATAATTAAAGCTTGAATGCTTTTTTTAGTTATCATAGCAATGATTTTAGTGGTAAGTTTAGGCTTGCACGCCTTCTTTAAATCGATAAACTGAATAGAATGGGAATAGGCTGCACAATATGGTAAGCACAAGCAATACAAGGTTCATATATTGAAATCCGTAAGAACCGCTTGGCGTGAGGAAGACACTCATCAATAGCAATGAGAATACTCCATTAATAATGCGCCTTTTCCATATGGATTCAATGCAAATCCAGCAGCTCAGAAAGTAAGCCGTAAATCCGGCCGTAAACCAAGGAATAGTAGCCCAAGCCCACGCCGATAGTATTTCATGAGGCAATTTGAAGCTTAGTAAGCTGAACAAAATAAGCAAATATAAAATATAACCGATGGCTTGAACTGTAATGCCGAATAGCATCATGGCGGCAATTGTTTTTCGGGGAGATATGGGCAGATGTAGGGTGAGTTTCAGGCTTCGGCGTCCCATTTCGGGCACAAATTGAAATAATCCGATAGTTAAACCGCAAAAACAGGGAATATATTTGAGCAGAGCCGTAAAGTTGGCATCTTTGTTCACAATCATATCCCACAAGTGAGCAGCTCCCGCTACTCGCAATTTGGTTTGAATATCAACACCTAAATAGAAGGCAAGCAGCACAAATATGCCGATAATAGCTGCAATAATAGTTCGGAGTTTAATCCATTCTTTATAAAAAATAGCTTTAATCATGTGTTTAATATTTACCGGTTAAACCAATGAAGGCATCTTCTAAGTTTAGTTTTTCGCTTTGCAGCCCCTCAATACAATATCCTTTGCTTTGCAGTAAAGCCTTAACTTCGGGATCGGGCAGAAAAGAATAGCAAATGCCTGTACCTTTTAGCAGCTCCGGATTATAAATATGTTCTGTATTCATTAATGGCGTAATGTCGATGGCATTGAAAGTGAAACGTTTGAAATTGTTTAGTATTTCATTGGTGGGCAGGTGCAGCATGAGCTTACCGTAATCCATAATCATGGTTTCATCAATCAAATCCTCCATATCTTGAATGATGTGAGAGGTAAGAAAAACGGTTTTGTTTTCGGCAATTACATATTCTTTCAAATAATCAACAAAAATCCTGCGATACCCCGGATCTAATCCCATGGAGAAATCATCTAAGATTAACAGTTCAGGATCTTGTGCCAGAATTAAACCTAAAGCAACTTGCGAACGCTGCCCACACGACATGGTAGCGAGTTTTTGCGTTTTGGTCACTTTCATGCGGTTCATGAGCTCCCAATAAGGTTCAGATTTCCAATTGGAATAAAATTGGCGATAAAATTTCTCAATCTGAACCACATTGAAGTAATTGTGCTGCACGTGTCCTTCTAATAAGAGTCCTATTCTAGATTTAGTTTCAGGTTTTAGAACATCAATATTTTCGCCAAATAAATAGCAATTGCCCGAATAAGGTTTTAAATATCCGTTTAGAATATTGATGATGGTTGTCTTTCCGGTTCCATTTTTACCTAAAAGCCCTAAGATTTTTCCTTTCTCGACTTGAAAATTCAGGTTTTCATATATAAGGCGTTCTCCATAAAAATGGGTAATGTTTTCGCATCGAATGATGGGTTCTGTCATATGTATGATATTTGATGACTCCAAGACTTGTGTCATATAACTTTCAACATAAGTTTCGGAGTGTTAAATAATGCTTGCAAAGATAGACTTCCCTAATGTTTCATTTTTCCCTATAATTTGGGATTTATGGGTTTTATAAATGGAAATCTATCCCAATTTATAGGGATGAATCTGCAATTATGGTTGTTTATCCCAATAATAGGGGATGGATGATTATGCTAACCGGCATGAAATCATAATTTTTAGGGATTGTAGGCACGAGCCGGGCTTATTTCCTTTGTGTTGACAAACGTAAGTAGAATTCAATAGGTGAAAAGTAGCTCATTAATCATAGTTTTTCTGTTTTTATCCATATCAACTATTTATGGGCAAACTTATGTGCTGAAAGGACGGGTAGTTGATGAGGATACGAAACAAAAAGTAGCATATGCTTTGGTGTATATGCCGGAGCTAGAGAAAGGTTCGATTACCAATGAGCAAGGAGAATTTGTAATTCCGGATTTACCCGGCGGACATTTGAAAATTGAATTCAGCCTGTTGGGTTATGCCAAACGTGTGGTAGAATTGAATGTAGATAAAAATTATACCAAGCTTGTGGTTCAAATGAAAAGATATGATTTATCGCTTAAAGAAGTGGTGGTAACAGCCCGGCAAGAAGACGAGCCGACCACAAGCTACAAGATAAGCAGTGCGGCATTAGAACATGAGCAAATTGTTGACATTACCGATATTCAAAGCCTACTGCCGGGAGGGAAAACACCTAATGAAACGAACTTGGCAACATCCGACCAGCGTTTTAGCCTGCATAGTGAGGCTAGCGGAGAAATGGGTAACCCTTCCTTTGGTACAGCAATAGACGTTGATGGTGTGCGTTTGCAAAACAATTCCAACTTCGATGAAACAAAGAGTGTAGATACACGCAACATCAGCACCGTTAATATCGAATCGGTTGAGGTAGTTACCGGTATTCCATCGGTAGAATATGGCGATTTATCGAATGGTATCGTGAAAATTAATACCAAAAAAGGAATCACTCCGTTCACATCTACGGTTACTTTAAACCCGAACACAAAACAAATAGGCATAAATAAAGGGTTCGACTTAGGACATAATCGGGGCATTCTGAATGCAAGTTTAGAACGAACAAATTCAGTATCCAATCTTGTATCACCCTATACTTCTTATGAAAGAAATGCCTTGAGTTTGAATTACTACCGACCAATACATGATAGGTTTATTCTTACCACCGGATTTTATGGAAACCTCGGAGGGTATAACAGTGAGGCCGATCCCGATCAATTTAGTGAGAGTTATGTCAAGAAAAAAGATAATGTGTTGCGCGCTAATGTGAAAGGACAATGGCTTTTTCAGAAATCATGGATAAGCAATCTAAGCATATTTTCATCGGTGAACTATAATAATAAGTTCAGTGAAACGAATGAGAATGAAAGTAGTGCTTCCACACAAGCTGCAGTGCATACAACTGATGACGGCTACTATATTGCCACCGATTATGATGAATATTCAACAGCTCCGGTAACCTTGCTTCCCACCGGCTATTGGTATCAGTTATCTTATAACGATAATAAGATGATTGATTATACTCTTAAATTGAAAGCCGATTGGGTGAAGAAAGTTTCATCGGGAACTAATAAGCTGATGTTCGGGATAGATTATGCCAATTCCGGCAATTTAGGAAAAGGAACTTATTATGATGATATGCGCTATGCTCCGACATGGCGACCTTATACGTTGAGTGAATTGCCACATACGAATAACCTGTCTTTTTATCTTGAAAATACCTATACACATAACTTTAGCAATAGCGATAGATTAAGTGTAATAGCCGGTTTGAGATCTGATAATATGTATATCCGTAACTCAGCGTATGGTTTGGTTGGGAATATATCTCCCCGGTTTAATGTGGCATATCATCGAAACAATGGGAAAAGTGCTTTTGTCAGGCATTTAAATTTATATGGCGGGTGGGGGAAATCAACGAAACTGCCAAGCTTTCAGGTATTATATCCTAAGCCGTCTTATTCCGATCAATTAGCATTCACTCCGGGCTCAACAGCCGATAATACAGCCTACTATGCCTATTATACCCAAGAAAGTGCTCCGCTTTATAATCCAGATTTGAAATGGCAATCTGCCAATCAAATAGAATTTGGGGTGGGGCTCGACATGAAGTTTGCCCAAGTGAAAGTGTCGGGTTTTTATACCAGAACACAAAATCCATATATATCGCAGAACGTGTATCAACCATATACTTATAAGTTGACCACTCAGAGTGCCATTGAAAATAGCCCGATACCCATTGAAAATCGAAGATACACCGTTGACTCGGCAACGGGCATTGTAACTATTCATGATGCCGGTGGAATTTATAGCAGCTATGAGCTGGATTACACCGAGCGTAATATGTATTTAAATCGAAAACAGTATATCAATGGTTCAACTACCACCCGTGCCGGTCTTGATTGGATAATAGATTTCAAACAGATAAGGGCAGCTAAAACATCATTCCGAATTGATGGAAGTTTCTATCATTACAAAGGATTAGATGAAACGATGTTGGCTTGGAAGCCAAGTTCGGCAATGAGCATGACCGACGGTTCTCCTTATTCGTTGGTAGGCTATTATGCCGGTTCATCTTCAACAAGTATCTCTTCTTCGAGTGCCACTGTTGCCAACGGGAAACTTTCTAATCAGTTGAATACTAATTTTACGCTTATCACACACATCCCGAAAGTGCGTATGATTGTCACACTGCGTGTGGAAGCATCGTTGCTGAATTTTAGTCGGAACCTGAGTGAATATGCCGACGGAAGTTCCAGAGGGTTTATTATTGAAGATGGCTCAACAGGTTATGAAGGATGGGATACCGACATCTACAATAAAAATAAATATGTAGCCGTATATCCGGAATATTATGCTACATGGGATAAACCCGATGAAAAGATTCCCTTTAAACAAGCTTACCAAGAAGCCAAAGAAAACAACCCGAGTTTATACACCGATTTATCGAAACTGGTGGTAAAATCGAACTTGAGTTATTATTTCGATGAGCGAAGAATATCAGCTTATTTTTCTACCAATTTAAACATTACTAAAGAGATTGGAGATGTAGCATCAATCTCCTTCTTTGCGCGTAATTTCTATAATAATATGGGCTCGATTTATATATCGAATACCAACCAAAATAGCTCGCTTTTCGATAGCTCATATATTCCTAAGTTTTATTACGGATTAACCATGCGCCTAAAACTTTAATTCAACATAGAATCATATTATAATAACAAATTAAATAAATTGAAAATGAAAAACTATTTCAGGTTATTTGCAATCATTGCTTTATTCGCTTTTGCATCTTGTGCCGATGATAATACCACTGGTGGCTATGAAACAAAATCCGTGTCAGTCCAATTGGTTTATCCCGGCGGAGTAGAAACGGCTGCCGATGTGCCGGTAAATCTTACTGATGCTAACGGAAGTACTTATGTTGATTCAACCGATGCCGAAGGATTAGCTGCATTTAAAGTACCTACGGGGGTATATGAAGCATCGGCTTCTGATTCGCGAGCAGATGAAGGAACAGCATATATTTACAATGGAAGCCTATCGAACATTGATGTAAACAGCTCTTGGGATGAAAGTGCAGCTCTTGATTTAGGGCTTACCGCTTCGGAAGCAGGACAGATTGTAATCAAAGAACTATACATCGGTGGTTGCCCGAAAGATGACGGCTCAGGTTCTTACTATTTTGACAGCTATGTTGTGTTGTATAACAATTCAACACTTCCGGCTTCCTTAGATAATGTGTGTTTGGGCATGGTGCGTCCATATAGTTCAACTGCAATAAATCAAGATTATGTTGATGGTAAACTGTTCTATGAAGCAGAAGGATGGATTCCGGCAGGACAAGGTTTCTGGTATTTCCAAGACGGAGCAACAATCCAACCTGGAGAACAGCTTGTTGTTGCACTTAAAGGAGCTATCGACCATACCATATCGTATTCCAATTCGGTAAATCTAGCTAATGAAAATAATTATTGTACTTATGATATTGAATCGGGTTTCAACAATACGAAATATTATCCGTCGCCGGCAGCTGTCATCCCAACCTCTCATTATCTCAAGGCATATGAATATGGTCAAGGAAATGCTTGGGCAATAAGTAACTCATCACCGGCTTTCTTTGTGTTTAACACGAAAGATTCAAGTCCTGAGTCATTCGGAACTGATGACAGCAACCTAAACTATCATGGGGGAAGTGTTACACCGGTGCAAGCACGGAAGAAAGTGCCTGTTGAATGGATACTTGATGGAGTTGAAGTCTTTAATCAAGGTAATGATGTCAACACGAAACGTTTAACAGCCGCCGTTGATGCCGGTTCGATATATCTAACAAATAAATTAGGCTATGCACTGTATCGAGATGTAGATAAAGAAGCAACAGAGGCTCTTCCGGAAAATGAAGGAAAGTTGGTTTACGGCTATGCCGGAGGAACTAATATTAATGGAACGGAAAGCACTGATCCAAGTGGTATTGATGCTGAAGCTTCAATGGCTGCAGGTGCTAGAATTATATATCAAGATACCAATAACTCAACGAATGATTTTCATCAGAGAGCAGTAGCCTCAATTAAAGAATAATGCGTCGGGCAGTTTTAATTATACTACTGATTATAGGTGGAGTTTTTAACTCCGCCTTTGCTGCTTCAAGCCCAAAACAAAAGCAATCATTATGGGCAGATATGACGTATTTGGAAAATTCAGATGCCTTTCTTTCGAGCACTAATGCTTCTTGGCTGAAATTTGTGGAAGTAAATAGCTTATCAATTGTTGAGTTGTATGGGCAAACAGAACAGGGGAGCTTCACCAACTATAATCAATCAGACGACAGCTATACTTTAGGCGGACAAACGAAATCTTATTATAGACTCAACGATAAAGTTACCTTGTATGGCCGGATGTGCTATGCAGATTTTGCAGGAAAGGATATGGGGAACTCGGTATGGATAGCCCCCTATGATGCCCCCTTCAATATGGTAGAATATACGGCGGATAACACCGGAAAGAAAAGTTTGGAAACATACGAGCTTGCCGGAGCAATGGCTTTAGAGCTTACACCTCATCTTACTGTTGGAGGTAGAATGAACTACGTGGCAGCAAACTATGCTAAGATGAAAGATCTTCGTCATCAGAATAAGCTGATGGATATGGATTTGTCGTTGGGCATGATATATCAACCACTATCGTGGCTCGACTTCGGATTAAATTATATATTTAGAAAAAGAGTGGAAGAATTGCAATTCAGTACATTCGGTACTGCCGATAATATTTACAATTCATTAATTTCTTGGGGTGGTTTCTGGGGAAGTGTAGAAGTGTTTAATGATGCCGGATTTACGGCATCGGGAGATAAGAAACCATTGTTGGATAAGTACAACGGGCTTGCGGTTCAGTTCAATCTGCATTTTTCGCCAAAATTGACTTTCTTCAATGAACTGACATTAAAAAAACGCTCCGGATATTATGGTGTAGATTCTTACAATACGATTGTTTATGCTAAGCATCGGGGCGAGTTGCTCAATTATAAAGGCACGCTAAGCTTGTTGCAAAGCAGGGTGAAACATCTTTGGAGCTTGGCATACAACCGAAACAGCTTAGTTAACTATAAAACAAATTACAGTATGGAATACGATCCCGACCAATCCATATCTTATACGGTGTATTATGATCCGAGTAAAATGTTGGATAGAACTTACTCTCAGCTGAATATGAATTATCAAGCACATTTTGATTACCGGAATTTGTGTCCGACATGGAGTTTATTCGGTGTAATCAATTATCGCAATGAAAATCAAATAGCTTCGGTATATCCGTATTATCGAATGCAAGATATTTCCCGAGTGTCGGCAAGCTTAGCCGCTCAACATAATATAATAAAAGATGCAAATAAATATGGTATCGGTTTAGGAATGCAATTTGATACCGGTTGGGGAGAACCATACAATGACGGAACTTATGTTACCCCGTCGGCTAGTCAGCAGGCACCTCAAACCACCGATTTTAACCTCTATAAAGAATATGAATATTTTACGGCTAACTCCTATGTGGCAGATGTAAACTTGGAATATTCGCACCTATTAAAAGAAAGAAAATGCAGGCTATACACCAAACTAAACTATCAACTTCGTTATGCTCCGAAAGTAGTATATCACACCGGAAATACGTTTAACCATTTAACCTTTGCAATAGGGTGCTCATTCTAATATGCAGCATATTCAGAAACTATTTTTAGAAATGTAAATCAATATATAAATAACAGATTAAAATATTATTCCATGTTCTGCCGTATAGACGCAATGCATTGTGTCTGTACTTATAAATCATTGTATTTTATATTATTACCTATTTTTCTGACTCGGTTTTATGCACAGAGTATGCTGTATATCATGGCGTATTGGTATAAAAAGAATAAATTACATTATTTGTGCAATGAAAGATAGTAGGAAAATATGCTCAGTCTAGTCATATTTTCTGAGTATTGGCATAAAAAACATATTTCCTGCCCATATTGCTTTGATTATTGTCTGAAAAATGGCAAGTTGCTCTTATTCTTCAACGAGAAATGCTCGAAATAATATTAGAAATATGACCTTGATGAGCGGTTTTATCGGCGAAGTAGTTTTACGATGCGTAAAGCTAAATCAATAAACACAATTCCGGCATGGGCATTCCTGCCAATATCATGCAATGCACGTTCAAACTCACTGCTCAAGGGAATGATGTTTCGTTCATTAATGAAAGGGGCAAATCGAGAAGAAAACGCCAATTCCTCTTCGTTAAGATAACTCAATTCCTTCTGCTGAAAGTTGTGCATGAAGTTTTCGCGAGTTTGAGATAGCGCATAGCTCAGAAATTCTTTTTGACTTTCTCTTCCGAGCTTACTCATACTTTCAGCCCATTCAAATATATCGGCATATTTTAACCCGTAGGTAAATCGCATAAGTTCTTTAAATCGCTCGTGTTTCTCGTCGTTTCCCGATGCTTGCAGAAGTCGAAGTATGTAATTGAAATTCCCTTGACTCACATGGGCTAAGTTTGCTAAGTCTTTGCCCTCAGCTTCCGGCATCTGTTGTAATTGATGAAGCATGTCGTTTTCCGAGATGGGTGGGAGCGTGGTTTTCTGGCAGCGAGAGCGAATGGTTGATATAATGTTTTCTTCAGATTCGCTTGCCATGATGATAAGCGTATTTTCAGAGGGCTCTTCTATATTTTTTAATAGCGAGTTGGCGCATTCGGCATTCATTTTCTCGGGTAGCCAAATGATGCATACTTTGTAATCGGATTCAAAAGGTTTCTTCGCTAAGTTTATATTTATTCGTTTTCCGGCAGCTAATGATATAACCGCATTTTTCGAATCTTGATTGGTGTATGCAAGCCAGTTGTTGAGGTTAAGATAGCTGTGTTGAGGAACGTGCTTCAGCCATGTGCTCATATAATCATCGAGTGTAGTGCCTCGCTCGCTGTTTTTGCTGATATTTACCACCGGAGCAGTAAATTGTACATCGGGGTGTGTGAGTGTGCGCAACTTCTTACATGAAGGACAGTTGCCGCAAGAATCATCGGCTTGTTGGTTAGTGCATAACACATATTGGGCATAAGCTATTGCCATAGGGAGAGCTCCAACTCCTTCTCCGCCAATAAAAAGCTGAGCATGGCTAACCCGCCGGTTTTTTACATTCTGAATAAGCCTTTGCTTAACACAATCTTGTCCGATAATATCTTTAAATAACATAGCTGCAATAAATAATTGAATCCGACAAAGATATAAATATGCTTGGGGTATAAGCTTATGTTGAACGGCTTATTTTTCTTGAGAAAATAATGGAACTTATGTTTTCCTATCCCTCATTAGCGCAGCTTTTCATTTTCTTTCCATCGTAAAGACCAATAACATTCTTATTTTTGCACCTTCTGAAATAAAACACGAATGAATCATATATATCCTGAAAATTTTGAAGTAAAGATAGGCTTCGCACAGATACGTGCCATGCTTAAAGAAATATGTTTGAGCAATCTCGGCGAGGAGTTAGTTGATGATATGCAATTCATGCAACAACGGGAAGAATTGGAACGAGAGCTTTCATTAACCGATGAATTTGCAACTCTTTTTCGAGAAACCGGCGGATTTCCTATTAATTTTTATTTCGATATGCGCGCTGCTTTAAATGAGTTGCGAACAGAGGGGCGATTTATGGAAGCCGAAAAGCTGTTTAACCTCAAACGTTCGTTGGAAACGATTATTGCTATCCTTCGTTTTGTGAAACAACTCGATGAAGAGGCGTATCCCTATCTGTTGCAACTTGTTTCGAAGGTAGAAAGCTATCCTTTGGTTAAGGATAAGATTGAATACATTTTAGATGCAAACGGAAAGATTAAAGATTCTGCATCACCGGAGCTGGCTCAAATTCGCCGTGATTTATTCAACAAACAAGGTAATGTTTCTAAACGATTGCATGCCATATTGCGTCAGGCTCAGAAAGATGGCTATGTTGATGCAGAAACGAACTTGTCTATTCGCGACGGACGACCCGTAATTCCGATACTAGCAGCCAACAAACGACGAATCAGGGGTATTGTTCATGATGAATCGGCAACAGGCAAGACGGCTTACATTGAGCCTACTGAAGTGGTGGAAATGAATAATCAGATTCGAGAGTTGGAATATGCCGAGAAGCGAGAAATTATTAAAATTCTCGTAGGTTTTGCCAATGAAATAAGACCTGACTTAGATGAGCTTATCGCACAATATGATTTTTTGGCAGTTATAGATTTCTTACGAGCCAAAGCATTATTGGGCAATAAGATGGAGGCTATTAAACCCCAAATGAAATGGGAGCCCCATCTCGAATGGTATAATGCTATTCATCCGCTACTCCGATTTAATCTGCAAAAAGAGAAAAGAAGTATTGTTCCGTTGAATATCAAGCTTTCTGAGGATAATCACATCTTGCTCATCTCCGGACCGAATGCAGGAGGTAAATCTGTTTGCTTAAAAACAGTCGGATTATTGCAATACATGTTGCAATGTGGTTTGATGATTCCATTATTAGAGAGTAGTGTAGCCGGATTTTTTGATAATATCTTTATTGATATCGGTGATGAACAATCGATAGACAATGACCTTAGTACGTATAGCTCACATCTGTTGAATATGAAGCACTTCATCCGTAATGGTAACGATAAAACTCTAGTCCTGATTGATGAATTTGGAACGGGCACCGAACCAATGCTCGGAGGAGCCATTGCCGAAGCTATTTTGTCGAAGTTGAATCAGATGGAAATGTTTGGAGTAATCACAACGCACTATACTAATCTGAAACACTTTGCAAGTTCTGTTTCCGGCATTGTTAATGGTGCCATGCTATATGATACGCACAAGTTGGAACCGCTATTTGAATTAAAAATTGGCGAGCCCGGAAGTTCGTTTGCCTTTGAAATTGCTCGAAAAATTGGTATGCCCGAAAGTGTGCTCCAAGATGCTACCGAAAAAGTGGGGCAAGATCATATTGACTTTGATAAGAATTTGCGTCAAATACTTCGCGATAAACGATATTGGGAAAGCAAAAGACACAAAATCCGACAAACAGAAAAGGCTCTTGACAATGCCACAGAAAAATATGAAACAGAGCTTGGTAAACTGAATGCTCAGCGTAAACAAATCATAGCTGATGCTAAAGCAGAAGCAACAAGGGTTATTGAGTCTGCCAATCGTAAGGTAGAGAATACTATTCGCGAGATTAGAGAAAAGCAAGCGGAAAAGGATAAAACTAAAATACTGCGCCAAGATTTAAATCGTTTCAAAGAGCATATTCAAGAAGAAAAATCATCTGATACCGATTGGATTAATCGGAAAATGGAGAAGATAAAACAGAAGCAGAATAGGCGTAAGAATAAAGCGAGTGATAAGCTAGATTCAAGCTCAAAAACAACAATTAAACCGGAAAAATTGTCGCTGAAGGTAGGAGCTCGAGTTAAAATTTCGGGGCAATCGGCAATCGGTGAGGTTATTGAACTAGGATTAAAAGATGCGGTTGTTGCTTTAGGGCTTCTTCGTACGAATATACCCATAAATAGGCTTACCGTCGTTTCTAATAACGAGGTTAAACGAGAAAATAAGCAGTATAACTCTACTTCTGCTAATGTTAGTAGGGAGTTGCATCAAAAACGTTTAAATTTTAAGTCTGAAGTTGATATCAGAGGACAGCGAGTAGAAGAAGCTATCGTGAATATTCAGTCTTTTATCGATGAAGCATTAATGTTGGGAATTAGTGAGGTAAGAATACTACATGGCAAAGGAAACGGTATCCTTAAAGAAACGATCAGAAACTATATGAAAGCTGATCCGGCAGTTAATTCGTTTCGAGATGAGCATGTCGATTTTGGTGGAGCCGGAATTACAGTGGTTCAACTTGGCTAATTTGCTGATTTCACGCAAACTGTAGGATTGTGTCAGCGCACATTGAGCAACTTATGTATTTGTACGCTTAATCGCCAAGGAGGATTATTCTTTACCAAGAGTACACAGTACTCTAGATTCTCTTGATTTAGTTCTGCATCATCAAATACAGGACTAACTAAGTATTTGTCAGCTTTTGGTAAAGTAGCTAAATCAGGTAATGAATCGCCGATGGCTATCGGGTAGCGCAACTCGTTGGCAAAACGGATATTTTTTAATAATTCCTCAGGTTTTACTTTGGGGCTGCAAGTAATGTAATCAATCAAGGAAGGAACCTGATGAGTTCCGTTAGTCTCAATGCAATGATAATACTCCGGAAAGAATTTCAGCACTTCATCAGTTAATTGTAGGGTAGGTTCTCCTCCAGTCCAAATAATTGTTTGGCAGTTATGGGTATCTACTTCGGCTTTTAGTTCTGCCAATGTATAGTCGGTTCCTACTGTCCAATCTGTGTCGCAAAAAATGCAAGCCTTATTGCAATGAGTTAAACGAATAAATACGGCAGGCATACCAAAATTAACTCCCTCTCCTTGAATGGAATGAAAAATTTCTACAACTTTAAGGTTCATACACAGCTTTCGTTTTAGGTGTCTCACTGACTTCAACCTTGTATAATTGATGGAACTCACCTTTAAACTGTTCATACAAAAACTTAGCTATATTTTCTGCCGTGGGATTAAAAGACAGTATATCATTCAAATGGTGATGATCTAAAGTGTTATCTAAATAGTCTTTTATGCAAGACAGAGCTCTATAATCGATAATAAATCCTACTTCGTTCAACTTTTCTGATTTAAAATGAAAGTTAGCTACATAGTTATGTCCATGCAGCCTACTACATGGGTGAGAATCGTGCAGACCGTTTAACTGATGACTGGACGAGAAGTGAAATTCCTTATTAATTTTATACATAGCAACCTGACTTTTTAAAGAAGATGTAAATTCAGAACATATTAAGTTAGCAGAATGTTTCTATAACTGAGCCGTTTCTACAGGTGAGGGAATCTTTAAAAGTATTTCGGCAGCTTTTTCCAGCTCATGATTTTCCTTAGCTATACAAATAATCATCATTTTGTGCTTAATACTCTCATGGTAGAAAGATGAAATAGGTATTGTAGCTATTCCATAATCAATTAATAATCGTTTGGTGAAAGTAATATCATCTTCATCTGATACCTTGGAATAATCTAAAAGTTCATAGCACCCTCCATGTGATGGGATTACTTTATAAAGGCTGTTTGCCATTAATCGGTTAAAGTAGTTGCGTTTGCCCTGAAAGATAGTATATAGACCATCAAAATTATTGTGCTTCGAAAGATATTCTGCCATAGCATACTGCATCGGAGTGTTCACACTAAGCAATTGCACCTGTTGCATCTTCCGATATTCTACTGAAAGCAACTCCGGAGCTAAACAATAGGATATTCCCCAACTGTTCATATTTAAGGGAGCACCTAAAGCCGATATGATAAAGCTGCGAGCTCGTAACTTTTCGAAACCTGCCACGCTATGATGTGTCACCTCATCAAATACTACATCACTAAAGGTTTCATCACTCATGACGTAAATATTTGTGCCGTTAATCAATCGTTGAAGTTGAAGCATGTCTTCTTCACTCAGTACTTTCCCGGAAGGAGTATTGGGCGAGTCGATAATAATCATGCGTGTTTTTGCATTGATAAGCATGCGAACTTCATTCCAATCGATTTGAAATTCCGGAGCCGGCGGCTTGATATAAATCGGACGACCACCATTCAAGGTAATAGCCGGAGCATAAAGTGTGCTCGTAGGTTCTATAATCATGACCTCATCGCCTTCACGAATGAGTGCGGATATTATTGTAAAAGCAACCTGATTTCTACTCGCCGATACGGTAACCTCGCTAATTGGATCATAGGTATATCCGCTTTTTCGAGCATGCATCTCCGAAATGATTTTGCGTAGTGGTAATATTCCTTCTAAAGGTGAAATATCAGTGGCTCCTTGTACTAAATATTTATGAGCAAGTTCCAAAAAAACTTCCGGACAAGGAGGATCATTTTTCTTTACTGCCATATCAAGTGCATCATACTTCTTAACCAAATCATTGATTAGCGAGAAGGGAGCTTGCTTTATAGTAGGAATCTTTGATTGCATTAACTAAGGTTGTGTGTTAGTTGCAGGAGATGTTATCGTATGAAAGCACAGCACATACATCTAAAATCTTTCTGCGGTATATACTAATATTCGACGAATTAAAATTCAGCTGTTTTGGGCGTTCTCGGGAATGCGATTACATCACGAATATTACCCATGCCCGTTACGAATAACATTAAGCGTTCGAAGCCTAAACCAAACCCAGCATGAGGAACAGTGCCATAACGACGAGTATCTAAATACCACCACATTTCATCGGTAGGAACTTGCATTTCTTGCATACGTGTTACCAGCTTATCGTAATCGGCCTCGCGTTCTGAACCACCGATAATCTCACCAATTCCGGGGAATAATACATCCATAGCACCCACTGTTTTGCCATCAGCATTTTGTTTCATATAGAATGCCTTAATATCTTTAGGATAATCGGTTAGTATAACAGGTTTATTAAAATGCTTTTCAACTAAATAACGTTCATGTTCTGATTGCAAATCAATGCCCCATTCTACCGGATATTGGAATTTTTTCTTTTTATACGGTTTAGAATTCATGAGGATATCAATAGCTTCAGTATAAGTACAACGAATAAAATCATTGTCGGACACAAACTTTAGTTTTTCAACCAATTCCATAGAGCGTTCTGCTGCCGGTTTATTTTTTTCCTCTTGCGTCAATCTGTTGCTCAAGAATTGTAAATCATCGGCACAATTATCAAGAGCATATTTTATAAGATATTTCAAGAACTCTTCGGCTAAGTCCATGTTATCTTTTAAGTCGTAAAATGCCATTTCCGGTTCAATCATCCAGAATTCAGCTAAATGACGAGTCGTGTTTGAGTTTTCTGCTCGGAATGTAGGACCGAAAGTATAAATCTCGCCTAGAGCTGTAGCTCCGAGCTCTCCTTCCAACTGACCGGAAACTGTAAGGTTTGTAGGGTGAGCGAAAAAGTCTTGACTATAATCGATTTCGCCTTCTTCGGTTAGTGGTGCATTTTTTGCCGGAAGCGTGGTTACTCGAAACATTTGTCCGGCACCTTCGGCATCAGAAGCTGTTATGATAGGTGTATGTAAATAATAGAATCCTTTTTTATTAAAAAATTCGTGAATAGCATATGCCATGGCATGACGAATACGAAAAACGGCTCCGAAAGTTTGTGTGCGGAAACGCAAGTGAGCATTTTCTCGCAGAAACTCTAAACTATGTTTTTTAGGCTGAATCGGATATTTCTCAGGGTCGGCTTTACCATAGATTTCAATTTTTTGAGCAACCAATTCTACTGATTGCCCGCTACCTTGACTTTCCACTAATTCACCGGTCACAGCCAACGATACACTTGTATTGATATCTTTTAAGAACTCTTCTCCAAATGTTTCTACATCAGCCACTATCTGCAAATTATTTATGGTAGAACCATCGTTTAGAGCAATGAAATTCACATTCTTACTGCCTCGTTTTGTTCTTACCCATCCTTTTACTAACACTTGCTGAGAAGCTTGACCAGCTTGTAAAACTTCCTTAATCTTAAGTCTTTTCATGTTTACTTATTAATAATTGCAGACGAACTGACAGTGTGGTGTCGGCTCTTTTTATAATACGTTACTACGATTTATTTGCTCAGTGCAAATTTAGCGTTTATTCCTCAATGTGCAATTAGAAAACAGGAATAGTGATGCGTGAATGGAGAATTAAGTTGAATGGTCGGAATAGAACCAATTATTTGATAAGTATTTAAATGAAAAAATAGATCATACATTAATTTTTACGGCTATGTTAATGAAAACTTTGCAGAAAATGCTCATACTCCACACTGGTTACTTCGTTTCTCATCATGGAATTGTTAATAACATATAATACGCTATCGTTTATTAAAATTAGAATGTGAATAAAATACAAAAATCCAACCATAGTGTTAATGATATTGTGTGTGGAATTTCTAAGATACGCTATGCTTTCCGGATATTTGTATCGAAAATAAGAACAGTGTATTGATAATCAATAAATTGCTTTGCTTACAACAAAGTGGAGTTGTGTTAATCTGCCGGATATGCAGGCATTTATTCCTTGAGACTTAGCAGAAAAAAAGATAGCACTACAGGTAGGTTTAAAAGACTAAGTCAATTAGAGAAAAGTAGAAAATATGACAAGATGAAAATTTCATTTCTTTTTTACTTGGCGATTGTAAGAGTGAATTGTACTTTTGCTTAAATTTAATTAAAATCGAACATGACTAAGAGAAATTTATTTTACGTTTTATGTGCCATCTTTTTATTTTCGGCGTGCCAAGATGGAAAGAAAGAAGTGGCTACCTGTGGCAATCCGATTTTCGACACACCACTTACTGCCGACCCTGCCGTATTAACGCACAACGATACGCTATACCTCTACACCGGATCAGATGAAGCTGCTCCCGGCAAAAATGCATTTGTCATGAGCAAATGGTATGGTTTCTCTACAACAGATATGGTGCATTGGAAGAATCATGGTGTAATTTTAGATGTTGCCGACTTTAAATGGGCTGATCGGAGTGCATTCGCCGGTCATTGCATTGAAAATAACGGTAAATTTTGGTGGTATGTGCCAATGATCCCTAAAGATTCCACCTTAATTGAACATGAAGGTTTTGCAATAGGTGTAGCTGTTGCCGACCATCCGATGGGACCATATAAAGATGCCTTAGGAGCCCCACTTGTTGCCGATACAGCTTCCAATTCTATTGTGCTGGATATAGATCCGGCTGTTTTTAAAGATGATGATGGACAGGTATATCTATTTTGGGGTTCGTGGAACGAGGCTCGATATGTAAAACTTAAAAGTAACATGATAGAAACAGAGGATGCTATTGAAACTGTGCATGCTAAAAATTTCTTTGAAGCTCCGTGGATTCATAAACGAGGAGATACATACTATTTGTCATATGCTGCACATTACCCGTCAACAACCGAATATTCTACATCGAAAAGTATTACGGGGCCTTGGGAATATCAAGGCGTGATTAATGACACAGTTCCTAATTCACCTACAAATCATCAAGCTATAATAAATTTCAAGGGTAAAGATTATTTCTTTTACCATAATGCAGCCTCAAGTACCGGCGGGCCATATCGTCGTAGCGTGTGTGTAGATTATCTGAACTATGATGAAAACGGCAAGATATTAAAAGTGAAACAAACAAAAAAAGGAGTGTCGCAAATAATAAAATAAACCTATTTGTCAGATTCGTATATTTTATTTATTTTTGCACCAACATTTTGAACACCGTATGAGGTAGGGGACTTGTTTAGTCCCCTATTTTGATTTAGATAAGTCATGATTGAGAAAAGCAAGATAGCAAAAATAGCCGAAGATTTATTGGGTGTAGAACAGTTCTTAGTAGAAGTATCCGTTTCGGCATCGAATAAAATTGAAATAGTTATCGATAGCGAACAAGGTATCGGTATTGAGAGCTGTATTAAACTGAGTAAAGCTGTTGAAGAAGTGCTTGATCGTGATGAAGAAGACTTTGAATTACAAGTATCTTCGGCAGGTTTGGGGCAGCCTTTTAAGGTATATCGTCAGTATGTAAAAAATATCGGGCGAGAAGTAGAATTGCTAAAAACTGACGGCTCGAAACTGGAAGGAGTTATTAAATCGGTTAGCGAGCTTGGCTTTGAATTGGAAACTAAACAGCGAATTAAGCCGGAGGGGAAAAAGAAAAAAGAACTTGTGGTAGAGAATCTGCAAGTGAGCTTCGATGAAGCTAAAACAGTGAAAAATATTATAAAATTCTAAAAAAGATAGACAAGATGGAAGGTATGAATCTTATCGAAACCTTTTCCGAATTTAAGGATTTGAAAAACATAGACCGCCCAACCATGATGGGTGTGTTGAAAGATGTATTTTTGAACGTTCTGGAAAAAACTTATGGAACGGCCGACCATATTGAGGTTATTGTGAACCCCGACAAAGGCGATTTGCAAATTTTTCGTGAGCGAGTTGTTGTGCCCGATGATGAGATTGTGGATCCGAACTTAGAAATTACATTGACCGATGCTAAAAAAATAGATGAGGATTTCGAGGTTGGAGAAGAGGTTACCGATGAAATTAAATTGGAAGATTTCGGACGTCGTGATATTCTGAATTTGCGTCAAAGTTTAGCGAGCCGTATCTTGGAACGCGAGAAACACGAATTGAGTAAAAAATACCAAGAAAAAGTTGGTGAAATTGTAGCCGGTGAAGTGTATCAAATTTGGAAACGTGAAATCTTGATTGTAGATGATGAAGGCAATGAGCTTTTGTTGCCTAAAGCACATCAAATTCCTTCTGATTACTTTAGAAAAGGAGATACGGTGCGTGCCGTTGTATATAAAGTAGAAATGCGTAACAATAATCCTAATATTATTCTCTCTCGCACTTCTCCTGTATTTTTAGAACGTTTGTTTGAATTAGAAGTTCCTGAAATTTTTGACGGATTGATTACCATTAAAAATATTGTTCGTGAGCCGGGTGAACGCGCCAAAGTTGCTGTAGAATCTTATGACGAACGTGTAGATCCGGTTGGGGCTTGTGTTGGAGTAAAAGGTTCTCGTATTCACGGAATCGTTCGAGAATTGCGCAATGAGAATATTGATGTGATTAACTATTCGGCAAACACACAATTGTATATTCAACGGGCATTGAGTCCGGCAAAAATTCAATCTATAAAGATTGATGAAGAGAAAAAAACAGCTTATATTTTCCTTCCTTCAAAAGAAGTATCATTGGCCATTGGTAAAGGTGGTTTGAATATTCGTTTAGCGGGTAGATTAACCGGCTATGAATTAGAAGTTCAGCGAGATATTACAGCCGAAGACGAAGATGTAAATTTAGATGAATTCAGCGATGAAATCGAAGCATGGGTAATTGACGAGTTAAAAGCAGTTGGTTGCGATACGGCAAAAGATGTATTAACAATCGGTTTAGAAGATTTAGTTCGTCGTACTGACTTGGAAGAGGAAACAATTGCTGATGTATTAGAAATTTTAAAAGCTGAATTTGAATAAAATTTGAACATTATGCACTTTGCGTCGAAAAACAAGTCTTAAAAAAGGACTTAGAATGCAAAATTGCAGTTAAACTTAAACACTGCGTGCGAGTTTTTTTAGATAAATTCAGTAAAATTGTAGCAAGATTGAGGCTAAAAGTCTCGTAGACCATAAAGAATAGTAATAGTTTTATGACAGTTGGCAATAAGAACATACGACTTTCAAAGGTTGTAAAAGAGTTTAACGTGGGGTTATCAACCATTGTAGAATTCCTTGACAAAAAGGGTTTTGAGGTTGAAAGTAATCCTAATGCTAAGATCTCTCCGGATGCCTATCAGCTTCTTGAAAAGGAATACAAAGCAGATGGCAGCTTGAAAAAAGAATCAGAAAAAATTAACCTTCGTCCGAAACCTCAAAATGACGTGAGCTTAGATGATGTGAAAACAGAAAAAGCTTCGCCTAAGAAAGAGGGGATAATCAATGAGGTTATCATTAAAGACCATAGTGCCGGCTCATCGAAAACTAAAGCTACACCGAAGGTTAAAGAGATTGAGGTTGAAACAAAAACGGCACATAAACCTAAAGTAGTGGGTAAAATTGACTTGGATGCTTCGAAAAGTGAGCCTAAGAAGAAAGAAGTACCCGTAAAAGAAGAAGCTCCGGCTTCCAAGATAGAAAAGCCGAAAGTGGTAAAAATAAAAGAGCAAGATAGCGATGGACCTCGTGTTTTGGGGAAAATAGATTTAGATTCATTAAACCAGAAAACACGTCCGAATAAAAAGACTAAAGCTGAGCGAGAAGAAGAACGCAAAGCAAAAGCTGCAGCTCCGAAGGTAAAAACTTTTGTTCCAAAAACTCCAAAGGTAGAGGCTCCTAAAGAAGAGAAAAAAGAAGCCCCGGTTTCGGAAGCTCCGAAAGAAGAGTTTATCGGAACGGTTGTGAACAAACTTACGGGTCCTAAAGTGTTAGGAAAGATTGAACTTCCGGAAAAGAAAAAACCGGCTGCCAAAGGTGCTGCTAATGCTCAGAATAAGAAAAAGCGTCGTCGGATTAAAAAAGATGCACCTGAAACTACGGCTAATAAACCGGGAACACCAAATGCAGGAGCAGGAAATCAAAATAGACGTCCGAACCCTAATTCCAGAAACAATCATAACCGCAAAGTTAATCCTAACAACAGGAAGAAACGTCCGGAAAAAGCTGAGGTAACAGAGGAAGAAGTTCAACAGCAAATAAAAGATACACTGGCAAGATTAACCGGAGGCAATAAAAACAAAGGAAAAGGAGCCAAGTATCGTAGAGATAAACGCGACGCTGCCGCAGAAAAAGCTGATGCAGCACGTGCAAAAGAACAAGCAGCACAGAGCGTATTGAAAGTAACCGAGTTCGTAACTGTTGCCGATTTGGCAACGATGATGGAAGTTGGTGTGAATGAAGTTATCGGTTCTTGCATGAGCCTCGGATTGTTCGTGTCGATTAATCAGCGTTTGGATGCAGAAACCATGCAGTTGGTAGCGGAAGAATTTGGCTTCAAAGTAGAATTTGTAAGTGCTGAGATCCTAGATGCTATTGAAGATACAGATGATCGTCCGGATGAGGTGCACGAAAGAGCTCCGATTGTTACGGTAATGGGACACGTTGACCACGGTAAAACATCCTTACTTGACTATATTCGCCAAGCTAATGTAATTGCAGGTGAAGCCGGAGGTATTACGCAACATATCGGTGCTTACAATGTAACGCTGCCTACAGGCCGACACATTACATTCTTAGATACTCCGGGGCACGAGGCCTTTACGGCGATGCGTGCTCGCGGTGCTCAAGTTACGGATATTGCTATTATTATTGTAGCTGCCGATGACGACATCATGCCACAAACAAAAGAAGCTATTAACCATGCTCAAGCAGCAGGAGTGCCGATTGTGTTTGCAATTAACAAAATTGATAAACCGGGAGCTAACCCTGACCGAATTAAAGAAGGTTTGGCTAATTTGAATATGCTTGTAGAAGAATGGGGAGGTAAATACCAATCACAAGATATTTCGGCTAAACAAGGTATAAATATCGATGAGTTATTAGAGAAAGTACTTTTGGAAGCTGAAATGTTAGAGCTGAAAGCCAATAAGGAAAAACGAGCTATAGGTACAATTATAGAATCGTCGTTAGATAAAGGGCGAGGTTATGTGGCTACAGTACTAGTTGAAAACGGAACATTAAAACAAGGCGATATTATTCTTGCCGGACAATATTTCGGACACGTGAAAGCTATGTTTAATGAGCGTAACCAACGTGTAGAAAGTGTAGGCCCTGCAGAACCTGTTATTATATTAGGTTTGAACGGAGCTCCGCAAGCCGGCGATAAATTTAATTCTCTTGAAGAGTTAGGAGAGGCTCGTCAGATTGCCAATAAACGTGAGCAACTAGCACGCGAACAAGGGCTGAGAACTCAAAAACATATTACGCTTGATGAAATCGGTCGTCGTATCGCATTGGGTAATTTCCAAGAGTTGAACTTAATTGTTAAAGGTGATGTTGATGGTTCTATTGAGGCATTATCAGACTCGTTGATTAAGCTATCTACAGAAGAAATTCAAATCAATGTAATCCATAAGGCGGTTGGTGCAATTTCAGAATCTGATGTTATGTTGGCAACAGCATCTGATGCCATTGTTGTTGGTTTCCAAGTTCGTCCTACGGTTCAAGCTCGAGCTTTGGCTGAGAAAGAAGAGGTAGATATTCGTATGTACTCTATCATTTATGATGCTATCGAAGAGATTAAGACAGCTATGGAAGGTATGCTTTCTCCGGATATCAAAGAAGAAATTTTGGGTACAGCAGAAGTTATGGAAACATTCAAGATTACCAAAGTAGGTACAATTGCCGGCTGTATGGTTCGCGATGGGAAAATTTTCCGTTCATCGAAACACAAAGTACGCTTAATTCGCGATGGTATTGTTATCTATACCGGTCAGTTAGGAGCCCTTAAACGCTTCAAAGACGATGTGAAAGAAGTGGCTAAAGGTTATGAATGTGGTATGAATATTGATGGATATAATGATATTAAGATAGGCGATTCTATTGAGTGCTTCCATGAAGTGGAAGTTGCTAAGAAATTGTAAAAATCGACTAGGTTTTATATAATACACAAAAAACGGAGTTGCATTAAAGTATGTAACTCCGTTTTTTATGTGCATAAAACTATTGTGATGAATCGCTTTAGTATAGAAGAATGTCCTTGTGTATTATATTCTTTGGAATGATTTTAAGGTAATTATCGCAAGGTCTTGTTACCAAAAGAATAATATTTCTATTCTTTTTCAGCCAATAATGTTAAATGTTGATTTATACCCAAATAGAAAGTGTATCTTTGCGCTTTTATTTGAAAAAACTAAAATGCAGAACATTCGAAACATTGCAATTATTGCACACGTTGACCACGGAAAAACTACTTTGGTCGATAAAATCATTTATCATTGTAATTTGGTAAAAGCACATGAAAAACATGATGATTTACTTCTAGACAATAACGACCTAGAACGTGAGCGAGGTATTACCATTCTTGCAAAAAACGTTTCAGTTAATTATAAAGGAACTAAAATTAATATTATCGATACTCCGGGGCACAGCGACTTCGGTGGTGAGGTGGAGCGAGTGCTAAATATGGCTGATGGGGTTCTTTTGCTTGCTGATGCTTTCGAGGGAACAATGCCTCAAACGCGTTTTGTGCTTTCAAAAGCTTTGGCTTTGGGATTGAAACCTATTGTAGTAATCAACAAAGTAGATAAACCCAATTGCCGTCCGGAAGAGGTGCATGAACAAGTATTTGACTTGATGTTTAGCTTAGATGCAACAGAAGAACAATTGGAATTTACCACCATATATGGTTCAGCCAAAGAGGGGTGGATGACTAACGATTTGAGCAATAAAACAGAAGATATTTCTCCATTGTTAGATTGTATCTTAGAAAATATTCCTTCTCCAACTGAGAATAAAGGTACACCGCAAATGCTCATCACATCACTTGATTATTCATCATATGTCGGTCGTATTGCTATCGGTCGTATTCATCGTGGCGAATTGCGTGAGAATATGCAAGTAGCTTTAGCAAAACGCGATGGAAGCGTTGTGCGCTCTAAGATTAAAGAAATACATACCTTTACCGGCTTAGGTCGTCAGAAAGTGGAATCGATGCATGATGGCGACATTTGTGCCCTTATCGGTATTGAAGGTTTCGATATTGGCGATACGATTTGTGATATAGAGAATCCGGAGCCATTAGATCCGATTGCTGTGGATGAACCAACTATGAGCATGGTTTTCACGATTAACGATTCACCGTTTTTTGGTCAGGAAGGCAAATTTGTTACCTCACGTCATATTAAAGAACGCTTAGATAAAGAATTGGAAAAGAATCTTGCACTTCGTGTAGAACAAGGTGAAACTGCCGATTCATTTACAGTTTATGGTAGAGGAATCCTGCATCTTTCGGTACTTATCGAAACGATGCGTCGTGAAGGCTATGAGTTGCAGGTTGGTCAACCAAAAGTATTGTTTAAAGAAATTGGAGGAGTTAAGTGTGAACCTATTGAAGAGCTCCATGTAGATGTTCCTGATGAGCATTCCGGTAAAGTAGTCGAAATGGTTTCGGTTAGAAAAGGAGAAATGCAAAATATGGTGCGCAAAGGAGATCGTATTCATTTAGATTTTCATATCCCATCGCGCGGTATTATCGGTTTGCGAACAAATATGCTTACCGGTACGGCAGGAGAAGCTGTAATGACACACCGTTTTGTTGAGTATCAGCCGATGAAGGGAGAAATTGAAGGGCGTACAAATGGTTCATTGATAGCCAAAGAACCCGGCACAACTTTTGCCTATGCTTTAAATAAATTACAAGATCGAGGTAAGTTTTTTGTAGCTCCGGGAGTGGAAGTTTATGAGGGTATGGTAATTGGAGAAAGCAATCGTGCCGGAGATATTGTTATCAATGCTACAGCGTCGAAAAAACTTACTAATATGCGCTCTTCGGGAGCTGATGATAAAGTAAGGTTAGCTCCACCAGTTACTTTCAGCCTAGAAGAGGCTATGGAATACATAGGGGGTGATGAATATTTGGAAGTAACTCCGGAATCATTACGTATGCGTAAAATATACTTAAAAGAGCATGAACGAAAACGTGCTTCAAAATAAGAGATAATGAAGAAAACTGAGGGTGATTAGTGTACTGCTAATCACCCTTTTTTTTGAATCGAACGAGAATTAAACATAATAAATCCGTTTATTTGTGGGTAATTATCCGTAATGTAAATACATATTCCGCAATAAATTCACTTAATTTAAGATAAAAAATAGTATTGACGATATAAGAGTCCCAATTAATGTATTTATTTTTGAAGTTCGGATACATCAGATTAAATAAAATTAAGAGACACCAACTTCAAGCGCTATATTAGGATGACAAAAAGTAAATCTATACGACAGGTTGTTATTTTGGCTACGATATCGATACTTAGTCTGCTAATTCTACAAATGTGGTTTTTAAAAACTACTACCGATTTAAATCAGAAATACACGCATGATGTTACTTCCAGGGCTTTGTTGAACACAGCAGAAAAACTTTTCAACTATAATAGTATATTAGCATATTCTTACGAAGACAGCACAAAGGCTATCCAAGTAAAACGCTATGCCGATGATACCTACTTTGTAAATGTCGGTAGAAAAATAAATCCGTTTCTGTTGGAACAAATTATCGTGAAAGAACTCCTTCATTTTGATATTAATCAGAATTTTGAATTTGAGATATTCAATAACAGGCATAAAATAGGTGTACATCGTCTCTGTACTTATATCGAGGAAGACGGTGTGTATAAGAAGGCAGTAGATGTTACCGGAGAATATCCGCCACTTCCAAGAAATCCGAAGATGAAATATTATTTTACAGTATATTTCCCTCAGTATCATGAAGTCATCAATGAGAAAGTACAGAGTTGGTATATTGCCGATATCTTCCTTATTCTGCTTATGGTATTTTTTGGATATACTCTATATGTGGTCTTTAGGCAAAGACAACTTTCTGAAATTCAAAAAAATTTTGTGAATAACATGACTCACGAGTTTAAAACTCCTATTGCGGCGATTAAACTATCGACAAAAGTATTAGAGGAGATTCAAACTGCAAATCAGTCTGAACGAGCTAAACGCTACCTCCAAATTATCAACGAGCAAACGCAACGACTAAGTACTCAGGTAGAGCGCATACTTCAAGCGGCTACACTTGAAAACAAAGAATTTCAATTAGAGTTCAATCAAGTAAAACTGAACGAATTTGTAAGGAAAACAATTACAGAATTTGAGGGATCGCATCTGCACAGCGAGTTTCATATTGATTTTACACCTACTCCGAATGATTATTTAGTGCAACTTGATGAGCTTCATTTTTCAAACCTTTTATATAATATCCTAGACAATGCTATTAAGTATTGTGAAGAAAAAGCCGAAATTAATGTTCGAATAGAGAAGCGATCTAAACAATTGGAAATTACGATTGCAGATAACGGAATCGGTATTCCGGCAGCGTATAGAAATAAAATATTTGGCAGGTTCTTTAGAGTGCCCACGGGGAATCTGCATGACGTTAAAGGTTTCGGATTAGGATTGGATTACGTGAAAAAAATTGTTATCTTCCACCATTGGAAGATTGCTGTAAAAGAAAATCTCCCTAAAGGGACTCAATTTATAATAACAATAAATCGATACGATGGCATTTAAAAATAAAAAAATATTACTTGTAGAGGATGATACTACACTTAACTTTATTGTTCGAGATAATCTACAAGAAGCCGGATATCAAGTAGTAGCTGTTGAAGATGGCTTGGCCGGACTAAATGAATTTTCAAAACAAAGCTTTGATCTTTGTCTATTCGATGTCATGCTGCCTAAAATGGACGGTTTTACGTTAGCTCAAAAAGTGCGTAAAAACAACGTGCAAATTCCTATTCTTTTTTTGACTGCTAAGAATTTAGGAGAAGATAAGATTGCCGGGTTTAATAATGGTGGAGATGATTACATCACTAAGCCATTCAGTATGGAGGAACTATTGCTCCGTATTCAAGTCTTCCTTCGAAGGAGTGCGTCTCCGGTTGATGGAGAGCAATTAGGGGAAAGTAGTCAATGGCAGGTTGGTAAATTTCATTTTTCTTTTAGTGATTTACATCTGACTTTGGGTGAGGAGCAAAAAACGCTCACTTTCAAGGAAGCCGAGTTGTTACATTTCTTCTGTAAAAATGCCAATAAAATTATGAGTCGATCGGATATTTTAAGTAATGTATGGGGCTCTGATGATTATTACTTAGGGAGGAGTCTTGATGTTTTTATTTCTCGCTTACGAAAGTACCTAAAACCAGATGAAAGTATAAAAATCATCAACTTGCATGGCGTAGGATTCCGCTTTAATGCGCATGTTGAAAATATTTAACATGGATATCTCTCAAATATTAGTTCTCTTAGCTATTGGCCTTACTGCCGGTATGCTAGGGGGTACTTTGGGTGTGGGAGGTGGTATTATTATCATTCCTGTTCTTTTATATCTGGGATTTGACCAGAAAATGGCTCAAGGCACGTCGATGGCTTTCATGTTGCCCCCGGTAACAGCATTGGCTACCTATAATTACTATAAAGCCGGTCACGTAGATTGGAAAGTAGCTCTACTTTTATCAATAGGTTTTTTTGTGGGAGGTTTTTTCGGGTCTAAGTTAGGTGAGTATCTTCCGGTTAGTGTATTAAAAAAGGTATTTGGCTGTTTAATGATTGTTATTGCATTAAAAATGATTTTCAGCAAATAAAATCAGATAAAGTTTTGTTTTTAGTAGCTGCGATATTTTTAGCTCTGTGTAGAAATAAAAAAGAGTATATCCAAGGATATACTCTTTAAAAGGGTGAAAGACCGGTCTCGAACCGGCGACCTTCGGAACCACAATCCGACGCTCTAACCAACTGAGCTACAATCACCATTTCTCGTTTGCGATTGCAAATATAGTACATAGATTTCAATATCACAATATTTGTTGCCAGTTTTTTGAGAAAGTTTTTTTTCAATGTTATTAAACCTTTAGTTACAATAGTTTTAACAAGGTAGAAAAAAGTTTTATGACGGATTGTTAAACAGAAATGCTTATTATTGCGTTGTAAAACCAAACAGATTAAAAAAACATTTAGAAATTTAAAGAAGAATTATCTATGAAGAGAATTTTCCTGGTTCTATTAATAGGACTGAGTGCAAGCTCTGCCTTTGCACAACGAGACACGCTTACAGTATCTAACGGCGATCGCATTATTGGAGACTTAAAATCATTGTCTCGTAAAGTTATGGTATTTGATACAGATTATGCAGACTCAGAATTTAACGTGGATTGGGATGAGGTAACCAGTCTTTCAACAACAACTCAGGTTATTGTGCATACAAATAATAATGATCGTTACGTAGGAACAATAAACTATAGTCCTGAGTTAAAACAAGTACTTATGGTTACTGACAGCGGTGTATTTACGTTAAAGACTGATGATATTGTAGCTATCGAAACCTTTAACAATAAATTCCTTGACCGTTTGACAGTGTCGATTGCTGCCGGCTATTCTTTTGCTAAAGCTAATTCTGTGCAACAGTTTTCATCATCAGCTTCTGCTGTTTATACCGGTGATAAATGGCGATTCTCAGCTGCATATAATGGTTTGATAGCTTCTCAAGACGATGTGGAAACTTCGCGTCGCAACTCGGGAAATTTAAAAGCAAACCGTGATTTAGGGGGTAAAGCTTATACCTTCATCGGCTTGGAGCTGTTAGAAAGCACAGAGCAAAGTTTAGATCTTCGAGCTACTACTTCAATGGGTCTTGGTATGTATTTTATTCGTAAGAATGGATTGCTTTTCCAAGGTGGGGTAGGTTTAGCCTATACCAATGAGAATTACAGTGGGCCTGCAAATGATAAGGCTAATGATATGGAAGGTTTGATTGCTATCAACTTTGATGCCTATGATATTGGCGACTTCTCTATCTCAGCAGGAACAACAATGTATCCTTCGTTTACAACTCAAGGACGTGTTCGTTTGAACTCTGATGTGGCATTGAAGTGGGATTTACCATATGATTTTTATGTAAAAGCCAGTTTCATACACAACTTCGATTCAAAGCCTCAAACATCGGGTGTTGACAAGGGAGATTACGTATTTCAAACAAGTATTGGTTGGGACTGGAATGACTAAGCCTAATCGTTTATGATTTTTAATAAAAGGGCTGCATTTCGTAGAAATGCAGCCCTTTTATTAAAAAGAATTAGGAGTTTATATCACTCCTTTTATATAGTCATCAAAAGCAGATAGAGCAGCCTTAGCACCTTCCCCCATTGCGATTACGATCTGTTTATACGGTACTTCAGAAACATCTCCGGCAGCATAAATCCCCGGTATTTTGGTGCGACAATGTGCATCTATTAATATTTCACCTATGCGGTTAGTTTCTAATTTATGAGCAAACACATCGCTATTAGCCTTTAAACCTATTTGCACAAATATGCCATCAAGTTCTAAGGTTTCCTCTATATTAGTCTCCCTATTCTGATATTTTAAAGCTGTAATATTCTTGCCATTTCCGATAACCTCGGTAGTGGCTGTGTGAGTTATAATTTTTACGTTATTGAACTCTTCGAGTTTATTCTGAAGAACTTTATCGCCTTTTAGTGTGTCCATGAATTCAATTACGGTAACTTCACTGGCTATAGATGCCAAGTCGATAGCCGCCTCTAAGCCCGAATTTCCACCACCAATAACAGCAACCTTTTTATTTTTATAGAATGGACCATCACAATGTGTGCAAAAGGCCACACCCATACCAATATGCTCAGCTTCTCCGGGCACATTTAGTTTGCGCCAACTAGCTCCTGTTGCAATAATAATAGCTGAAGCTTTAATCGTTTCACCTAAGCTTGTTTGCAATATTTTAGCTCCGTTTTCCAATTGGAACTCATTTACTATGCGATTCTCTAGAATATCAATAGGGTATTTTTCTAAATGTTCCTTGAGATTTGATGCTAATTGAGTACCGGTTGTTTTTGGAACGGATATTAAGTTCTCGATATCGACAGTTTCAGTAACCTGTCCTCCAATTCTTTCCGCAATGATAGCTGTTTTAAGCCCCTTTCTTGCAGAATAGATTGCAGCTGCACTTCCTGCCGGTCCTCCTCCAACGATTACAATATCATATTCTTTCTCTTTCGTATCAATAGGGGTGAAGGTTGTATGCGTTAGCTCTTCTAACTTAGCTAACAGCTCATTTAAGGAAGAGCGACCAATGTGTAGTATTTGATCATTTGCATATACCGTAGGCACAGCCTGAATGCCCAAAGCCTCAACTTTGGTTTGATTAATTGCACCATCAACAATGGTGTGTGTAATATTAGGGTTATAAATAGCCATGATATTTAATGCTTGCACTACTTCGGGGCAGTTTGTGCAACTTAATGAAATATAGCTGTTGAGAGATACTTTTGTTTTGATGTTTTGTATTCGTTGAATAGTAAGTTCATCCGGTAAGTTCTTGCCTAACCCCTCTAAATTCAGAATAGCTAGTAACAAAGTGGTAAATTCATGACTGCTAGGAATAGCCCGAAACTTAATTGGAGCAGTATTGCCATTTTTGCTTATTTCGAAAAATAGATCTTCTCCATCTATTTTTGATATGGAAATTTTATCTGAGCAAGCAGAAACTTCATGCAATAGCTCCAATAATTTAGCGTGTTGGGGGTGGTTGTTATTTACAGTAACATTAAAGGTAAACTTACTCTTCAGATTTTGGAATAAATCGGTTACTTGTTGTTTTAACGATGTATTAAGTGTCATTGTTTTTTTTTTTTGTATGCATCCGTTTAGGGATGCAAGGGTTAGAAAAGCAAAAGGGAAAAAGCTAGTTGCTCTTTCCCTTTTGTATAGCTATAATTAATGTTTTAATCAAACCTTATAGTATACCTACTAAATCAATACTTGGCTCTAATGTATCTTCACCTTCTTGCCATTTTGCAGGACAAACTTCAGCTGGGTGAGCTGCAACGAACTGTAAAGCTTTAATTTTACGAAGAAGCTCGGAAGCATCTCTACCTACGTTGCCGGCAACCACCTCATAGGCTACTATTTCGCCGTTAGGATTTACCACGAATGTTCCGCGTTCAGCCATACCGTCAGCTTCAATCATGACATCAAATCCGCGAGATAAAACACCGGTAGGATCAGCTAACATTGGATATTCAATTTTTTTAATTCTAGCTGATGCCTCTTTCCATGCTTTGTGCACAAAATGAGTATCAGTTGATACAGAATAAACTTCAACACCAATTTTCTTGAATTCATTGTAGTTGTCGGCTAAA
This sequence comes from Mangrovibacterium sp., assembly GCA_047975205.1. Classification (GTDB taxonomy): domain Bacteria; phylum Bacteroidota; class Bacteroidia; order Bacteroidales; family Prolixibacteraceae; genus JBKEDC01. Next base: position 63,927 of record JBKEDC010000035.1, read on the forward strand.
TCTTCTAATTCAGTTGGACAAATGAATGTGAAATCTGCAGGATAGAAGAAGAATACAGACCATTTTCCGAGTATGCTTTCTTTTGATACCTCTTCGAATTGATTGTTTACAAATGATTGTACTTTAAAATCTACGATTTGTTTTCCAATTTGTGACATAATATTTCTGTTTTTAAATGTTTATATTTCCTTTTTCTGTTAGCAAATGTATGGAACACGATCACGTCAATCAAACTGTTTTTTTCTATTCATTTTAGATAAAATCTATATTTGTCATTTATTCAATAAGTTTATACAATATTTATGCCTGAAACTTACTATAAGAATTATGATTGCGGTAAGCGGAAGATGAATTTTAATTGTTTTAAGTTGTTACGAAAACTAATAATTATAGTCAACTTTTAAGAATAACGGGAGTATTCCTTGAATGCCGAATTGAGAGGTAATGTGATGTTTAGAATATTTCTAATTTAAAAGAAAGAAATTAAGAAAAATAGAAAAATTCTTGTAGAATATATTTTTGATACTACCTTTGTGTCGCTTTTGGAAATAGAGCGTGATAATTTCCCCAATAGCTCAGTTGGTTAGAGCGGCGGACTGTTAATCCGTAGGTCGTAGGTTCAAGTCCTACTTGGGGAGCGAAAGGCGAAGCTAAGAAACGCCAAAAGTGTACAAAGTCCTGTAAAACATCAGTTTTGCAGGACTTTTTTTATTTTCGATGGACAGTTGAAGGGCGCGGAAAGGGAACGGTTCATGGTTTGGAAATGGATAGATAGTTTTACTTTATCTTTCGGACATGGAACTTTTCAAATAATAAACCTATCGGGTGAGTTAAATACGCTTTGATTTAACTCCGTCAACAGGCTTCTTTTAGTGAACAATAATGAGCATACCATGAACTAAGTTTTCTCATTATTATAAAAGTATGCCATAAATTTGATGTAATTTATATTATTAGTAGTTATAAATTAGAAAATTTTGCATACACTCCTCTTTTTATACTTTGAGAAATAGCTGCATATTGCATAATTGCGCACATATTTCATAACAATTCGCTCAAGAAATTCATTAATGCATTATAAAAGATAAATTTATATCTGCAACTACACACGTAACAAAACTTAAAAAACTACAACTCTACAGCTGTTAATGTATCAATATGATTATTTTTCTCTATCTTTAGTGAAATATTGAAACCCTACAGATTATTTACCTAAACTCTATTTAATAACAAAAAAACTTTTTTATGTCGAAACTTAATGACGTTCTTGCACTTATTGACAGCTACATCGGGGGAAGCACTTGGTTTGTTTTCTTTCTGTTGGGCACGGGTTTATTCTTCACTATATACCTAAAATTTCCTCAATTCAGGTATCTAAAGTATTCTTTTAAAATTCTAAGTGGTAAATTTGATGACAAAAATGACAAAGGCGACACTTCGCACTTCCAAGCCTTAAGTACTGCCCTTTCCGGCACCGTAGGTACGGGGAATATTGCCGGAGTAGCTTTGGCTATTCACTTAGGAGGTCCGGCAGCTCTATTTTGGATGTTGGTTACTGCCCTAGTTGGTATGACAACTAAGTTTGTTGAAGTAAGTCTTTCTCATAAATACCGCGAGCGAACTGCTGATGGTACGATGGCAGGCGGACCTATGTATTACATGAAAAATAGGCTCAACATGAAATGGTTGGCCGTCATTTTTGCACTAGCTACTATCGCATCAGCTTTCGGAACCGGAAGTTTGCCACAAATCAATTCAATCTCTAACTCGCTATTCAGCACCTTTGGTATAAATAAAGTATTAACCGGAGCTGTCCTCGCCATTCTTTTGGCTTTTGTTACTATGGGGGGAATCAAACGGATTGCCAATGTAACCTCTAGATTGGTACCCTTTATGGCTATTGTTTACTTTGTTGGTGCTATTGCTGTAATTTGTTATAACTACCAAAATTTCATTCCTGCCATTGAATCTATATTTACTAATGTGTTTAATAGCACATCAGCAACGGGCGGATTCCTTGGTGCCAGTTTTGCTTTCGCCTTTAATCGAGGAGTTAACCGCGGATTGTTCTCTAATGAAGCCGGACAAGGTTCAGCTCCAATTGCTCACGCCTCTGCTAAAGGGCATGAGTCTGTATCAGAAGGTTTAGTTGCTTTATTAGAGCCATTCATCGATACTATAGTCATTTGTTCTCTTACCGGGTTAGTTATTCTTTCGTCAGGTGTGTGGACGGAAAAAATCGATAATCAATTCCAAACTGCAGATATCAACATCTTAGGTACAAAATTAGATGATCATAATGAAGCAGATAGAGCTGAACTCCATCATTTCTTAGTCGATAACAAACCTGAAAAGGAATTTACCGGAGATTTACATGTTGAAAATGGCATCATTTTAAACAAAAACATCACGTTATTACACGCTCGTTCTGTTGCTGAAAATGTAGTGGTATATAATGATGATAAAGCTTTCACCGGAGATGTGCCCGTTAAGAATGGCTATCTCAATGAAAATATAAAACTTAAATTTGAAGGAAAATCACTGATCCACAGTGCCCCATTAACTACCCAAGCTTTCTCTAGAAGTTGGTTTGGAGAATATGGTAAATACATTGTTTCCTTCGGACTGTTATTGTTTGCATTCTCAACAGCAATTGCATGGAGCTATTACGGTGATCGAGCTGTAATTTTCTTGTGGGGAGAGAAAGCTTTAATCTATTTCAGAATTATTTATCCGGTATCTTTCTTCTTTGCAGCCTTTACAGATACCACAATTATTTGGACATTATCAGGAATTACTATAGCTTTGATGACTATTCCGAACCTTATTGGAATACTCTTGCTCCGAAAAGAAGTTAAGAGTGACATCAAAAGTTTCTGGGTAGAATACGGAAAAAGGTTTCCGAATGAAAAAGTTCCCAAAGGATAAATAACAATTAACACAATAATGCCTAGAAGTTTAAGCGATTTAAAAGTTCTAATAATTGACGATAATGTCATTAATCATAAAATACTTTCTTATCCTCTAAAGTCGATGTTCAAAGGTATACTCAGTGCCTATGATGGTGTCGAAGGCCTGAATCGGTTTAAAACAGATGGTGCTGATATTATATTGATGGATGTTAGTATGCCTGTAATGGACGGTTTGACATGTACTCAAGCCATTAGAAATTATGAAAGTGAGAATAATGCACTTAAAAAAGTAATTATTTTAGCCGTTACCGGAAGCGAAAGTGATGAAGACATTGAGTCGTATTTAGCTGCCGGCATGAACGGACATGTTGGCAAACCGGTAGATATCGATTTACTTCTAGAAACTATTGAAGATTTGCTTTAAACTCCAAATCCGATATTCCTTCCAAACTTGAGGGAATATCGGATTTTATATTTGTTTGAGGAGTTGAAGATTAGTGTAAAAGTTCAAACAATTACTTATTCTACCGAAAAACTCGTGGAAAATTAATAATTATAGTTAGCACTAATGAACTTAAGGAGTGCTTCTTTCAATACTATGAAAGAAACAAAGTGACAAATGAAAAGTATGCAAGATAAGCTTGAGAAGCATGGTTAAGTTCGGATGTATGCACATATATTGGTTGGGGTTGCTTCACAGCTATATTCGTAATCGACGGAGTAGTATTATGAATAAGGCCAATGGGGTTATTTTTGCATACCTATTTGAAATAGCATCCTTCTAAGTATTCATTCTTTAAATACGTTACTTAATCAAAATGGGTATTTGACTCTGAAACTTACGGCTCAATTTGATGAGGAATTATATCCCATTAATTTCGTACAATTGTAATGCTAAATAATCTGTTACACTACAATGAGAAAACAAACATTATTCATTAAACTAATCTGCTTGCTTATTTTTGCCTCTTGTGGGAATAAAAACACTCCTATAAATAAAATGTATAGCAAATCTGTTGGCGATTCTATCAACTATCAAATATACACTCCTGATAATCCTAGTTTTGATTTGGATAGCAATTTCATGACTGTAGTTTATCTGACAAATTTAGGCTTTGATAAGATAGGAAATAATGATTGTTCAGACGATGTAGATTGGCTATTATCACAAGGTTATAGAGTTGTGAAACTCGATTATTTGAATAAAGATCGAGCGATTTCTCCATTAATAAATAAAGATATTATTTCGATAAATGATTCTATTGGAGCAGGTTCTTTTTTAGGTATGGATGATTGTTCGTTTTATCGGTCATACGTTTTATTCGAAGGTTATAGGATAAAGCGTGATGTCGCATATTATAAAGATGACCCCAATGTTTATAACTCTCCAAAAGAATATACCGAAGGCGACTCTTTATATATGGATATAATTTATCCTGCCAACCCGAAGAATCCTATTCCTGTGATTTTGTCTTTTTCGTATAGCAACAGCTATGCTACATGGAATTCCGACAAGCAGGAACTCTCTGCTATAAACAAACACCAACGATTGAAACAAGCATACACTTTGTCGGGATTCAACGACTCGTTTTTAGAAGGAGCTCCGGCAAGAAAAATTGCCTGGGCTATTGCCGACCATCCGAAATATTGTTCATGGGGCAAAGGAAAACCGAAAGATGGTCCTAGTGATGCATACAAATCATATCAAACTAATCCGGATGCTGTATGCAAAGTAAAATCGGCAGTGAGAACTCTCAGAGCTGAAGGTGGAAAGCTAGGGTTATCCGGTGAAATAGGTATATACGGATTCTCACGAGGCTCTACGGCTGGCTCATTGGCAATTGGTGATAAACAGGTTCCCGAATTCAAAAACAATGGATTACACATTGAAGTAAATGATGATGTCCAAGCTGCCGCGTTAGGTCCCGGAGTATTCGATTATACAAAAATATACGATCACAAAGATGACGGTGACAAAAACCTAGAGCTCCGATGTCCATGGGTATGGGGAGAGTTGAAAGAGAACAGAGACTTTTGGGATAAGATGGGTGCATCGTACCTAGTAGAGAGCTCAAAAACTGCACCAACATTGTTTTTCTATAATACTACTGACGAGACTTATTATCTGTCGCAAATTGTAGCATTAAAAGCTAAGCTTGATTCATTGTCGGTACCAACAAAGATTGTGGTTGATTATGGAAAGGGACATTCAGTACCGCAAACAGGAGAGTCGTTGAGTGTTTTATATGATTTTTTCTCGGGAGAGTTGAAGTAGAAAGGGATATCAGGTGAGTTTCTCCGACACTATTTCGCAGATTGTGTAAGTTAAATATTACCGAGTATTGTATTTAATTATAATCTTACCCTATCCTCAAAAATAACTAAAAACTGATTAAGGACAGTGTCCTAATTTCCAATGAGCATTGTCCTTTTTTGTGTATTCTCTGAGAGAGAGAATATACGGATATCATTGCAGTTTGGTCAGTATAGAAAGGAGGTTTGTTTTTCGTGTGTTTCCTAATCTTACCATCGAGGTTTTCCGTAAGGTTTGTAGTGTATATTATTTTTCTGATTTTCATGGGGAATTCAAAGAATGCGATCAAACCCTCCTAATTATTTTCCCGGCTCTTTACAGTAATAGGAATATTTACTCTCCTATTTGTCTGTTCAGTCTTTTAATGCGGACTGAGCAACTTCTTTTGTGAATGCTATACTTGTTTCATATCGCTAATAAATACCTTTTTATCTTTCCGTGCAATGGTCTTAAATAAATGAAGCTAGCTTTTTCATGTTTTATATTTTGGCATCAAATGCATTTAACTATTTTTGTACCTGATGTATACAAGAGAACAAGCAAAAAAATTAAGAAAACAGTTTTGGATTACCTTTTCTAAACGGTGCGAATTAATTCCTGAATTAAAACATCGTAAGAAAAAATGGATACTTTACGACACGAGCATATCGGGGCTTGACTTAAAGTTTCACTTAGGTCGGAACAATGTTATGGTGATGATTGAATTAAATCATCGAAACGAAGATAAACGATTGGAGGCTTTTGAACTGCTTTCAAGTTACAAGGTAATTTTAGAGGAAGGCTTTGACGATGGTCTTATTTGGGAACTTTGTTATGAGCGAGAGAGCGGTGAACAAGTAAGTAGGGTGTATGTAGAAAATCTTGGTTATGACTTTCATAGCCAGAATCAATGGGCAGATATCTTTAATTTTTTCATTGATAACATGTTAAAGTTAGAACATAACTTTTTTGAAATTCAAGATATATTAAAAGAAAACCTCAACAAATAAACATAAACGTATGAATCGCTTAGAAATTGAAGATATTTTAGCTGTAATGAAACAAGAAATAGTGCCGGCCATAGGTTGTACGGAGCCTGTGGCAGTGGCCTTGGCAGTCGCAAAAGCTAAAGAAATCTTAGGTGAAGAGGTGCAGTCGGTGGAACTACACCTAAGTTGCAACATATTGAAAAATGCACTAGGCGTAGGTATCCCGGGAACGGGTATGATCGGTCTTCCTATTGCTGTAGCTCTAGGTGTTGTCATCGGTAAATCAGATTATCAGCTAGAGGTGCTGAAAGATTTGACTCCTGAAGGTTTAGCAAAAGCCAAACAGTTTATGGCCGATAAAGCTATTCATATTCGATTAAAAGAAGATGCTCCGGATAAATTATATATTGAAGTAAAATGCATTGGCGAGAATAATAATTCGTTGGTTATAATCTGTGGTAGTCACAGTAATATTACCAATGTAGAGCTTAATGGAGAACCTTTGCAAGTAGAAATGTCAACGGCGGAAGACAAACAAGAAAAGCCTCAAATAAATTTGAGCTTCTGTAAAGTTTATGAATTTTCTCAAGAAGTTCCTCTGGAAGATGTTGCCTTTATTGAAGAAGCAGCTCGTATTAACTCTAAAGCAGCCGAGATTTCTCACGATTCAGAATATGGGCATACTGTAGGAAGATCTATTGAGGATGACAGGTTTAAATATGTCATGGGAGATAGCATATTCAATAAAATAGTGAGTACCACCGCTGCAGCCTGCGATGTGCGTATGGCAGGAGCCATGATCCCGGTAGTTAGTAACTCCGGTAGTGGCAATCAAGGAATTACATGCTCATTGCCGGTGGTTGTATTTGCAGAGCATACGCAAAAGACTAGAGAGGAGCTTCTTCGCGCTTTAACCTTAAGCAATTTGTTAGTTATTTATATAAAGACGAAACTGGGGAGACTTTCGGCTCTTTGTGGAGTTACGGTAGCTGCCATGGGAGCATCGAGTGCCATAACTATGCTTATGGGAGGGTCTTATGAGCAGATTACTTATTCGGTAAAAAATATGATAGCCAACGTAACAGGAATGCTTTGCGATGGAGCTAAACCAAGTTGTGCTATGAAAGTTTCGGGCGCAGTATCATCGGCTATGTATTCGGCTATTATGGCTATGCGTAATAATGTAGTTACCTCGGCAGAAGGTGTGGCTGATGATTGTGTTGAGAAAAGTATAGCTAATTTAAGTTCCATTGGTAGCGAGGGAATGAGTGAAACTGATAAATTAGTCTTAAATATCATGCTTAAAAAATAGAATGTTTAACTTATTATATCATAATGATTACGCTTAAGTTAAGAAATGCATAAAAGTTAGGGTGATAGATTAAAGCTGATATCTTTATGGTGTTTTATGAGGTCTTGATCTAACTAAACTTGATGAAATAATGATTAGGGTATTATTTGTCTGTCTGGGGAATATCTGCCGATCGGCTAGCGCAGAGGGAGTTATGCAGGATATGGTAGAGCGAGCAGGTTTATCTGATGAAATCGAATGTGATTCGGCGGGAACAGCTAATTATCATGAAGGAGAAAAAGCTGATTCGAGGATGCGTATACATGCTATTCGACGTTCGTATCAGTTGGTTTCTATATCTCGTCAAATTATTCCTATTGTAGATTTCAAGAAATTTGATTTAATCGTTGCGATGGACGATAATAATGTTCGTGAGCTACACAAAATATCGCCTAATCCGGAATTGGCTCAAAAGATTTGTAAAATTACTGATTTTGGTTCTTCTGATTACAATGCAGTACCTGATCCGTATTATGGTGGTGAGGATGGTTTTGAGCTAGTATTAGATATTTTAGAAGAATCATGTAGTGCGTTGCTTAACGAACTAATGAAAAAAATACAGAGTAGGTAAGTCCATATAAGTAATAATAGGGTTTAAATCTATTTAGGTTTAGATCCTTTTTAGTTGAGTAGGTATGATTGTTATTGGGATATTTAACAAATCTGCTACATTATATTGATTAAATTTATATTTTATAATATTAATGCATTTAAATATATATTTGCGGTACACACACATATACACAACGAACATAATATGTTAATGTAAACTATTGGAATGTAATTATGGAGTTTGTGAAAAGAGAGTTTTTAGAGAATATTGGAACTCTGCATTTAGAAATAACAGGTTTGTGCGGAGTGCTAGAAATTAGAAACCTAATGTTGGAACTTATCTGCCTATTGAGAGCAAATCGCCCTGAGTGTGATAAAGTTTTATTAGTCCATAGTGATGTTGTTACAGTGGAGTCGCCTGCAAAGTATCTTGAAGCTATGGATATAATAGAGAAAAATATAGATGTACTCTCCGGTATAAAATTGGCAGTAGTGGCTGTAGAACCTAATATTGTGGCAAGAAATATCTTGTTTAAGAGTCGGTTGAAAGGGCGAGTTTTTATCGAAGTATTTGATAATATTCGTTGGGCTTATGATTGGTTACTCTGTTAAGTGAAGCACAATCAAAAAAGACCATAATCTTAAAAGATTATGGTCTTTTTTGATTGTTATAATTACTATCCTAAATATGATTTCAAAAGTTTACTCTTTGAGGTGTGGCGCAATCGCCTAATCGCTTTCTCTTTAATTTGACGAACGCGCTCCCTTGTTAACCCAAAGTGTTCGCCAATTTCTTCTAGAGTCATTTCTTGACAACCTATACCGAAGAACATCTTAACAATATCGCTTTCGCGATCTGTTAAAGTAGCTAATGATCGCTCAACCTCGCGAGAAAGTGATTCATCGATTAGCATGTTATCAGCATTCGGAGAGTCGCCGTTCACAAGCACATCAAGCAGGCTATTATCTTCTCCTTCTACAAAAGGAGCATCGACTGAAATATGTCGACCAGATACACGCATGGTGTCTGCCACTTTGTCTGCCGGAAGATCTAATTTCTCTGCAAGCTCTTCTGCAGATGGCTTACGCTGATTTTCTTGCTCAAACTTGGATAGTGCCTTGTTGATTTTATTCAAGGAACCTACCTGATTAAGAGGAAGGCGAACAATTCGAGATTGTTCGGCAAGAGCCTGAAGTATCGATTGGCGAATCCACCAAACAGCATACGAGATAAATTTGAACCCACGAGTTTCATCGAATTTTTCCGCTGCTTTGATTAGCCCAAGATTTCCTTCATTGATAAGATCGGGGAGGCTTAATCCTTGATTCTGATACTGCTTGGCTACAGAAACTACGAATCGAAGGTTGGCTCTCGTTAATTTCTCTAGAGCACGTTGGTCGCCTTTTTTAATACGTTGTGCCAATTCCACTTCTTCTTCAATAGTAATTAGGTCTTCGCGACCGATTTCTTGAAGATATTTGTCAAGTGAGGCACTTTCGCGGTTAGTAATTGATTTGGTAATCTTTAATTGTCTCATATATGCTCTTAATATACTAGCCTAAATTAGCTATTTTTTATTCCAAAAGGACTGCAAAGGTACAACTTTCTATTAAAAATGTAAAGATACACATCGTTTTTGCGTAAGTATTGCGTCTAATTTAACGCATACTAACTCTTTTTTATTGTATTATTCATAAAAACTGGCTATGAAGAACATTAGATACAAGAATAAACTTTATTGTCTCAATATGTTCTCTAGAATAGAGTTTCTATGAATAATACAATCTGTTTTTGGTTTAATTCGTGGTTGAGAATACGTAATAAGCTGTTTCTCCATTTGGATAAATTCCCTCTAAAAGCACGCCACCATTCGCTTGCGATATTATAGCCTTGAGGTCATTTAATGAGCTGATATTTTGTTTATTCACGCGTACGATGATAAAACCATCTTTCACACCGGCTGACTTTAATTTGCCTTTACCTATGTCAGTAACTTGCAAACCGCTAGGAATGTTCAAATCGTATAGCTGTTCTTTGTCAATATTGCCAAATTGAGCCCCTAAGAACTTTTCTCCGGCAGCAACAAGTTCAGTATCTCCTTGCAGATTTTTGAAGGTAACTTGGAATACTTTGTCTTTTCCATTACGTTTTGCTAAAATCTTCACTTTATCTCCGGGACGGTATTTACCCACTGTTTCTTGTAATTTAGCCACTGAATGGATAGGTATTCCCGCTATGTCTAAAATGACATCTCCTGTTTTAATGCCTGCCAAATCGGCAGCACTATTAGGAGAAACAGATCCAACATATACGCCTTCGATTTTATCTAAATGGTAGCGTTTTGCTAAATCGGCATCAACATTTTGGATTCCGATACCTAATAAAGCACGTTGTACCTGTCCGTATTCTTTTAAGTCGCCGATTACCTTTTGCACGATGCTGGATGGTACAGCGAAAGAATAGCCTGAATACGAACCAGTAAGTGAAGCGATGGCCGTATTAATACCTACTAAATTGCCATCTGAGTTCACCAATGCTCCGCCACTATTACCGGGATTGACAGCAGCATCGGTTTGTATGAATGACTCTATGCTCATGCTATTCTCGTTGATATTTATGTTCCTACTTTTGGCACTTACTATACCGGCCGTCACAGTAGAGGTGAGGTTATAAGGATTACCAACGGCTAAAACCCATTCTCCAAGATGTAAATTATCGGAATCTGCAAATTTTAGATAAGGAAAGTCTTTGCCATCAATTTTCAGCAAAGCAATGTCCGTTGTTGGGTCAGTACCTACGAGAGTTGCCTTAAATTCGCGCTTATCTTGAAGAACTACCTTGATTTTATCGGCACCATCAATAACATGATTGTTGGTTGCGATATAGCCATCAGATGATATGATAACTCCTGAGCCCGACCCTTCTTTTATACGAGGCTGTTGGCGATAGCCGCGGTTGCCATAAAACCATTCATAAAAAGGATTGCCGTAAGCCTCACTTTTTTCTTCGCTGCTTACCTTCACATGAACAACTGCATGTACAGAATGTTCGGCAGCATAAGTGAGATCAATATTATTTCCTGCTGGAGCAGATGTCGGTAAGCTGGCGTATTTCATAGATGGATTGCTTTCAACGGTTACCACTTGAGGTGTGGAGAAAAACGTTTGATATGCCCAAATGGTAATACCGGCACTTAATACCGCAACGAGGAGCGATACGGCTACATTTCTTAAATCTTTCATAATTGGTATATTTTTGATTAACAAAATAAGTTATTCGCACTTTCTGAATCAAAGATGTTCAAAATCTATTCCAAATTATTAGTTGATATAGTCGGCTTAACTCAAATTTGTTTGTTTTAATGATTATTTTAACGAAATTCGCATTTCTAATGTTTACGCTCATGCCTATATATGTTACTTAAGAAGTCTACAAATAAAAGTATGTTCGATTATTTTCGAATTCTACTCATCGCTTTTGCCATATTTTCATCACTAACAGTGGTGTCATTGCTTGTCATACAGCAAGTTAAAAGTTACAGAGAATCACTGGCTGAGATTAGAGCGAAAAAAATTGACTCTGTTAAGCAATTTGTGCAGAACATGGTTGCTGTGGAAAGCGATTATGTGGCTCAAGTTAAGAAATCATTCGACGACCGTCAGATACAAGCGCTTGAAAAAAATGTACAGGAAGCATACAACGTAGCGAATACATTATACCAGGAAAATCATGACAGAATACCAAAAAACGAATTGAAGCGTTTGATTGTGAAGTCTATCTCTTCATTGAATAGTGCCGGAACACGACAACAGGTGCTCATTAATACTACTGATGGGCGAGGGGTTTATAACCCGAATAACCCTCAATTCGAAGGAAAGAACTTACTGCACATGAAAGATCGAGCAGGTTCTTACTTTGTTCAAGAAGAATTGAAGATTGTAAAAGACAGAGGAGAAGGTTTTCGATATGTATCAGACACGCTCGCCCAAGAAATTAAGGTTGTCTATGTAAAAGGATTCCCTGCTCTTGATTGGTACTTCGTGTCGGTTATGTATCCGTCTAATTATTATGACGAGCTGATTCAAGAGGTTGCAAGCAAAGTAAGTGTGAAGTTTTTTGACTATAAAGGAGATGTTTTTGTTTATGAGAAAAATGGGAATGCAATTGCTGCCAGAGGGAAAGTATTTCATGACGGTAAACGATTGAATATAGCTACCTCTAAAGATTTGGCAGCTCAGAATTTTTATCGCACAATGACAGACAGTTTAGAAAAATATCCCGAAGGTGCATTCATGGAATATCCATGGTATGCAAGGGATGTGAAGTTCGGCGATAAAAATGCGTTGTCAGATAAAATCTCGTATGTTGTGCGGGAGCCGGATTTAGGTTGGATTGTAGGAGCCGGATTTTTTGTATCTAGAATTGATAACGAAATTGAAGTTCAGGCGTCGAGTTTGCGAAAAGAGTTAGAAAAAAGTGTATTGCAGATTGTATTGTTGTTTGTATTAATTATTATCCTGCAATTGTTCTTCCTACGGTGGGTTGAAAAACAATTCCGAAATGATTTTGATTCTTTTGTGAGTTTCTTTAAATCCGGAGGCAGCAAATTGACTTATCTGGAACTCGATGAAATAAATTCTAAAGAATTTAAAGAATTAGGAGCAGTGGCAAACGAAATGATTGCAGCCAGACAAAAGGTAGAAAACCAATTGCTTAAAGAGCAAGAGAAAGCTAAAGAAGCTGATAGACTAAAGTCTTCTGTTTTGGCCAATATGTCGCATGAAATAAAAACTCCGATGAATGCCATTGTAGGTTTTTCTAATTTTTTATCGGAAGATTTATCATTGGAAGAGAGCAGAAGGTTTGTGGCATTGATTAAAAACAGCGGAGACAATTTGCTTAGTCTGATTGATTCGATTATCGATTTTTCCAAAATAGAAGTAGGGCAATTGGAATTGAAATATGATAATCTCTCATATGAAAGATTATGCGAAGACCTGAACGATAATTATCAGCGTTCAATTAAAGAAGAATATTTAAACATAACCTTCGAAATTAAAAATTTATTACCTGTAGGCTTTGTATCGGTCACCGATGAATACCGTTTAAGGCAGATATTGAAGCACATTATAGATAATGCCTTTAAATTTACACCATCAGGTGATGTGAAGCTGTATATTGAGCGAAATCAAAATCAGATTTCTTTTAGAGTAACCGATACCGGAATTGGTATTTCGCCCGAGAATCAAGAATGTATTTTTGAGCATTTTGCACAAGCAGAAGGAAGCCCTTCTCCTAGCTATGGCAGCAGTGGCATCGGTTTGGCAATCTCTGCCAGACTTGTAGAAATGTTAGGTGGTAAAATAAAAGTAGAATCAACATTAGGAAAAGGCTCAAGCTTCCAATTTTACATTCCTCTGATTGAAAAGAAATAGGCTGCCGATATAAAAAAAAGTATATTTTTAATGCTTTTATGAAGCAGGATAGGCGTAAAAAATATATTCTCAAGCAATAATCAGGAAAGGATAGGTATGCCGAACAGTTGATCGGCTAATCTTTTGTTGAGAAATACAAATAATTTATATTTTTTCATCGATAATTCAAACAGGATAGGCATAAAAATAACCCATACAAGCTATCCCTGCAACAGAAAAGGAGTAGTAAATAGAAAATCCTGAATTAAGTATCTTATTCATAGTGAGATGCAATTTTCTATTGCTTGATGTGAAACCGGTTGTTTCAAATGAAGCATAAATTAGATTTTTCTTGACAAAGGTGAGTTTTAATGATATTTCTCTTGCTTTTCATATTGAATTTAATGAAATTTGTGGCTTTTAACAATTGTTATATCCATTAGATGCCATATAAGAAGTTTACAAATAAAAGCATATTCAATCACTTTAGGATCGCACTCATTGGTTTTGCTGCGTTAGCAACAGTGGCAATTGTGTTGGTGTTGATTAGCTATCAGTTTGTAAGTTACAAAAAATCGGTAGAACAAGTTAAAGAAGAACACATTTTTGCAGCTAGGCAGTTTGCAAAGAATATCGTAAATATTGAAAGCGATTATATGACTCGCATTAAAGAATCATTTGATGAACGCAAGGTGGCAGAGCTTGAAGCAAATGTGCAAGAAGCTTATAATCTGGCAACCACGATATACCAAGAAAATCATAACAAGCTCACGCCTTATCAAATAAAACGTTTAATTATTAAATCGGTGGCCTCTTTAGGCAGCGCATCAACACGGCAATATGTTGCTATCAACACCACCGATGGAAGAGGAGTGTATAACCCGAATAATCCGAGCTTTGACGGAAAAAATCTGTTGCTGGAAAAAGATAGAACCGGTTCTTATTTCGTTCAAGAAGAATTGAAGATTGTGAAAGAGCGAGGAGAAGGGTTTCGCTATGAAACAGATACGCTCACGAATAAAACTAAAGTAGTTTTTGTTAAAGAGTTTCCGGCTTACGATTGGTATTTTTTGGCTTTGCTTTACCCCTCAGATTACTATTCAGAACTAATTGAAGAAGCATCAAATACAATAGGCACAAAATTTTTTGGTTATAGGGGAGACATCTTTATTTACGATGCAAAAGGAAATATAGTTGCAGATAGGGGGAGAGTGTTGGCTAAAGAAGAACGTTTTAATTTGATTACATCAAATGATTCTGCGGCACAAAATTTATATAAAGTAATTACAGCCTCTTCAAAAAATCATCCTGAAGGTGGATTTATTCACTATCCGTGGTATTATCATGGTTCTAAAGAAATAGGTGTTCAAAAAGATTTATCTGATAAAATATCATATGTTAAATTTTATCCGGCTTTAGGTTGGTTTATTGGTGCCGGTTTTTTTGTTTCTGAGGTTGATGTTGAGATTGATGAGCAGATCTCTAATTTACACGCTGATTTTATAGAAGATATTCTTCAAGTAGTTTTATTATTTGCTTTAATCGTGGCATTACAAATGTTCTTTTTACGCAGATTCGAAGGGCAGTTTGCAGATGATTTTAATTCGTTTATTTATTTCTTCAAAAAAAGTGCTGAGAAATTAAGCTATTTGCAACCGGAGAAAATGAATTCTAAAGAGTTTAAAGAATTAGGAGATGTGGCCAATGAAATGGTTAAGGCGAGGCTACAGGTGGAAAAAAAATTACTCAACGAACAAGAAAAGGCAAGAGAAGCTGATCGATTGAAGTCGTCTTTTTTGGCAAATATATCGCATGAAATAAGAACCCCGATGAATGCAATTATCGGATTCTCTAATTTCTTGGCTGAAGATTTATCTCCGGAAGAACGTAAAGAGTTTGTTGCCTTGATTAAAACAAGCGGAGATAGTTTGCTTAACCTGATTGATTCTATTATTGATTTTTCTAAAATAGAGGTAGAACAGGTTATATTGAATGATAATTATGTTGCTTATGACAAGCTATGCTCCGATTTAGATGAAAAATATAATCATTTGATTCAAGAAGAAAAATTAAATGTTAAATTTAAGCTTGTGAATACCCTGCCTGCCTACTTTATGTCGCTCACCGATAAATATCGTTTGAAACAAGTGTTGGAACATATTCTAAGCAATGCATTTAAGTTTACCTCGTCGGGCGAAATCGTGTTAAATGTTTACCACAGAGACGATAAAATTTATTTTAAAGTGTCTGATACCGGAATTGGTATATCTCCTGAGAATCAAAAGCGTATTTTTGAACGTTTTACACAAGTGGAAGGAAAGCTTTCCCGCAATTACGGAGGTATGGGAATTGGTTTGTCTATTTCAGCTAAGCTGGTGGAAATGTTAGGTGGTGAAATTGAGGTAAAGTCAGAGCTTGGAAAGGGAACAACCTTCCAATTCTACATTCCGCTAATTATAGAATAAAAGGTCTTAGCCATATCATAAAATTATCCAAGAAGCTTTCTGTTTTGAGGCTATTCTATCCGCTTATACATGGGTAATGAAATGTTCTTTAACATTCATATTCAAAATAATCATCTCGATCAAATTAAATATCCTCGCTATAAGGAATCAAAAGAATATGCATGTGCTATTCATAAAATACGTCAAAGTGATCTCCTAAATACATCTTTTGTGACGATTGAACTACTCGTGTATAAGTATGCATTATTGCATAATGCGTCATTTTAAGACACTTATTGTTGTCGTTTCAATTTATTAATGTTTATTTAAATTGGCAAAAAAATAATGTTAATTCGCGTATGTATCTATCAAATTATAAGCGCAAAAGATAAAAAACAATTCGGATAATTATATATTTATATAGCTTTTCATCATAATATACGCCATTTGCAACTGCTTTAAGTTTCATTTTAGAGCATAAAGTCCTCAGATTTTTATTTTGTCTGACAAAAGGCTAGTTTTGTCTAGTGAGTATCATGTTGTTCTGTATAAAAATACATATTTTATGAATTTTTTCGTCGTGTTTTTAAACATTGTTATACAGCATGCTGTTCTCTGCAATCAAACGTTGAAAGATAAATACTGTATATATTAACTTAAATTAATTGTTTATGAAGAGAATTGCTCTAATTCTGGCAATCTTTGTAATTGGTTTGCAGTCTGCAATGGCGCAAAATAAGACAATTACAGGTACGGTTACTTCGGCCGATGACGGGACTCCTGTTCCCGGGGTAACTGTAGTTGTGAAAGGTACTACCATCGGTACGCTAACCGATATTGATGGTAAGTATGCGATTGAAGCTCCAGCAAATGCTACCACGCTTACATATAGCTTTGTCGGTATGGAAACTCATGAAGAAAAAATTAACGGTGCAATCGTGAATACGCAAATGAAAAGCGATGCAGTTGCTGTTGATGAAGTAGTGGTAACGGCGTTGGGTATTAAGCGTGAAGCTAAGGCGTTGGGTTATGCCACCCAAAAGATGGATAATGAGGAGTTGAATAAAGCCGGAAATAGTGACTTGGCAAAGTCATTGCAAGGAAAGCTTGCCGGTGTGGAAGTGAAAATGTCATCGGGTATGCCCGGAGCATCTTCGCAGATTGTTATTCGTGGTGCACGTTCGTTCACCGGAGATAATACACCACTTTATGTGGTTGACGGTATGCCTATATCTTCAACAGCACCTTTCTCAACAGGTAATTCTGTAACCGGTGCCGATATATCTAACCGTGCTTTAGATATTAACCCGAATGATATTGAAAGCATCAACGTGTTGAAAGGTCAGGCAGCCGCAGCACTTTATGGTTTGCGTGCATCAAACGGTGTGGTAATTATTACTACAAAAAGTGGTAAAGGAGCGAAAAAAGGAAAACCTCAGGTATCGCTTTCTCAGGTAACGAGTTTCGAAACACCTTCTCGTTATCCGAACTATCAAACTAAATATGCACAAGGTTATAACGGAGAGTATGATCCAATGTCGTCTATGGCTTGGGGACCGCTTATCTCTGAGTTACCTAACGATCCTACTTATGGTTATGGAGGTAAATATTCAGGTGGTAAAGAAGGACAGTACTATGTGCCGCAGCGTGCATCTGCAGGTCTTGATCCTTGGGCTTATCCGCAATCATATGACAATTATGGCGACTATTTCGAAACCGGAGTAACAAGCACAACTAACATCAATTTGAGCCAAGCAACCGATAAAGGAAACTTTGCCATCGGTTTGGGTAGAACCGGTCAGGTTGGTATTGCCCCAAATACAGGTATGGAACGTTGGAATGCTATAGCTGCTGCCGATACAAAATTGAATGATAACTTCAAAGCGGGTTTCTCGGCAAATTTCTCTATGAATAATATCGATAAACTTTCTTCGGGTAATGATGCTTCTCTTGCCGGTGTTTATGCGGCTCCTTCATCTTATGATTTGAAAGGAACCCCTTCTCACGCATTGGGCGATCCTTATGAACAGGTATATTATCGAGGAGGTTCTTTCGACAACCCTTACTGGATTGAAGATAACAATACATTTAACGAAAAAACAAACCGTTTCTTCGGTAATGGTTATGTTGATTATAATGCAAAGTTAGCTGAAGGTATGACCTTAGATGTGAAGTATCAATTAGGGGTGGATACCTACACTACTCATTATCAAAATATTTTTGGATATGGTTCGAAGAATGAATCAATTGAGAATGCCGGTGTTACTAATTTAACTTACAATTCATTGCTTACTGCAAATTATGATTGGGTAATTAATGATGATTGGCATTTTAGTGCCCTTTTGGGTAATGAACTGAATGACGCATCTACTAAAAATTACGAACAATACGGTCAATCTTTTAACTTCGGAGGGTGGAATCATATTGATAATGCACAGACAGTTACGGCAACAGAAAAACAATACAAGCAACGCACGGTTGGTTTCTTCACAAACTTGGCTCTTTCTTGGAGAGATATGTTATTCTTAAATGTTACCGGTCGTAACGATATCACATCGACTATGCCTCGTAATAACCGCAGCTTCTTCTATCCTTCGGTATCTTTAGGCTGGGTAGCTACAGAATTGGCTCCGCTGAAAGATTTATCATGGTTAAGCTTTTTGAAACTTCGCGGTTCATATGCTGAGGTTGGTCAAGCCGGAACTTACTATGATAACTACTATTCTACACCAAACTATGGTGGAGGTATGTGGGCTAACGTGCCTATTCAGTATCCTACTGATGGAGTTAATGCTTACACTCCGAACACAATAATGTATGACCCGAATTTGCGTCCGCAAAATACGAAGTCTTATGAACTAGGTATCGAATCTAAGTTTTTCCACAATCGTTTAGGTTTCGATTATACTTATTCTCGTCAGAATGTAACCGATCAAATTTTTCAAGTGCCATTGGCAGCATCAACAGGTATGGAAAGTATGGTAATGAATGGCGGTAAATTACACACTATTTCGCACGAATTGGTAGTTTATGCAACACCTATCCAAACAAAAGATTTTTCATGGGATATTCAGTTGAACTTCTCGAAAATGGTCAATATGGTTGATGAATTGGCTGAGGGTGTAAACTCCATTATGCTTGGTGGGTTTGTTACACCGCAAATTCGCGTAAGTAAAGGATATAATTACCCAACTGTTTATGGTGGGCAGTTTAAGAAAGATGATGAAGGTCATGTTTTGGTTGATGAAGACCCGAACTCTTCAACTTATGGTATGCCTATGGCGGGTGAACCCGGAGAATTGGGATCGGTTATGCCGGACTTCCAACTGGGTGGTACGATGGGTTTCACCTATAAAAATATTTCGTTGAGTGCTACTCTTGATTGGAAATCAGGTGGTGTGATGTATTCGGGATCTAATGGTTTGATTGACCTTTATGGGGTGTCGGGTAATACTGCAGATCGTACATCAACATTCGTTTATGATGGCTATAAAGCCGATGGTTCTAAAAATGATATTGTGCGTGGTGGATCCGGTGACGAAGGAGCTTATCAAACACTTTACTCTGATGTGTTAGGTAACATTGATGAATATTACGTGCGTCCGAGCGATTATTTGAAGTTGCGCGATGTAACTCTAAAATATCAATTCCCTAAAACATGGGTGCCTAAGGTTGATATTGCCGTGTCGGTATTTGCTCGTAATATTTTATTATGGTCAGCCCTTGATAATTTCGACCCGGAGAGTTCGCAAGGTAATACAAACATGGCAGGTGGTTTTGAACGTTTTTCAATGCCTCAAGCATCTAGCTACGGTTTTGGTGTTGATGTAACTTTCTAAGAATAAATTACAATGAAAAACATGAATAAATATATTAAATATTTTGCATCTGTGGCTGCATTTGCAGGTGTGTTGGCATCTTGCTCTCAAGATAGACTAGATGAAATAAATAATAATGTTAACAATCCGACTGATGTGTCGTCCACTTATATTATTCCGGATGTCTTGATGAATACCGGTTTCAATATTGTGGGGGCCGATTTGAACTTCTATGCAGAGGTATATTCAGAACTTCAGGTAGGTATTTACAATCAAATGTATAATGCAGAAACCCGTTCGTCTGAGCCCCAAAGTAGTACTACTTACAACAATCAGTGGTTAGGTCTTTATAATAACATGTATAACTTAAAGGTTGTTATGGAGAAATGTTCTACAGGTGGTGAAGAAGAGGGGAATTATGTTACCTTGGGTATTGCTCAGGTAATGAATGCCTACAACTTGGCTACTTTAACTGACTTGTTTGGCGATGTGCCTTACAGTGAAGCTCTTCAACCGGGTGTTATTTTTACGCCAAAACTAGATGCTCAAGAAGATTTGTATCCTCAGATTATTCAATATTTATTAGATGGTATCGAGAACTTGAATAAATCTACTGATTATCCATCTTTAGGCATTCAAGATTTTTATTACGGTGGCGATGCTGCTAAATGGACTAAATTTGCTTACGGCTTGTTAGCTCGCTATACCATGCGTTTGTCGAATGTGGCTCCTGATTATGATGCGGTGTTGAATTATGTTGATCAATCTTTTGCGGAAGCTGCCGATCAATGTATTCTTACATTTAACGGTACAACTACACATAATCCGATTTACACGTTCTATACTGACCGAGATTATTTCGGTGCAAGCCAGAGTTTGAAAGATAAGTTGACTACCCTTTCTGATCCTCGTGCAGATATTTATTGGATTGCCTATGGGGGAGATGGAGATGCTTCATTGAGTTTTGCTCCTAATGGAGAACCTACACAAAAACAAGGTGCATACAGCATTTCAAACATTATGAGCGATACTAATCCGATTTATTTAATGAGTTATCACGAATTGATGTTTATTAAAGCAGAAGCTGCAGCACGTAAGGGTGATTTAGCAACAGCTTCGAGTGCTTTAAAAACAGCAGTGGTTGCAGCTATGGGTAAATCGAACGTAGGCATTGATGTAGCAACAGCCGAAGCTTATTACAATGATAAAGTTGCTCCGGATATGGCTTCGCAGGCTTCAGCAATAAAAGCAATTGCATTGCAAAAATACATTGCTTGTTATGAAGAAGAAGGTATTGAAGCATATAATGACATTCGTCGTTGGAAAGCTATGGGAGAAGAAAACATCGAGTTGGAAAATCCTAAAAATGCCGAAGGAAAATTTCCGTTGCGTTATACCTATGGGGCAGATGATGTGACTGCTAATGAAAATGTAGAAAATGCTTATGGCGATGGTACTTATGTGTACTCTCAGAATGTGTGGTGGGCAGGAGGTTCTCGCTAATTAAAACTTTAAAATTTAGAAATATGAAATATTTTAAATATCTATGGCTTATTGCTTTTGTTGCAGTATCTTTTATATCGTGCAACAGTTGGGATAATCCGGCAAAAGACAGAGGAGTTTACCCTAACCCAACATTGGAAAATATTGCTCCGGCATTCTTTACCGAAGATTTTGAAAATAGCTATGTGGCTTTTGATGTAGTTATGTCGGAAGAAGATCAAGCTAAAATTGATGGAGCTTACCTGCAAATCTCATATACTCCGGAAGATGGAGAGAAAAGCGATGCGGTTAAACTGCAAGATTTAGCATCATTCCCTGCTGAAGTTGAGATTTCTGCGGAAACAGCTATTGCAGCCGTTGGAAAGACTGATGCTGATGTTAAATTGAACGATGTATTTTCAATAGAAGTGATAACAATTGTCAATGGTGTAGAAACAAAATCTACAGCAGCTATCGATGCTAAAGTTACTTGTGCTTTTGAGCCGGGAGTGACCGTTACTAGCGGAACATATAAATATGCTTCTTCATCTTGGGAAACAAGCGGATCGGTCGTGATTAGACCTGATGATTCAGATCCTTATAAAGTTTATATCAATGTAGATGGTTTAGCTGCAGGAGATGGGGTAGAAGGTACCGGTAATGAAATTGCGATAACAATTGATCCGGACACTTATGCAGTTACCGGTGATGGCTCGGCAGTTATAGTGGCAGAAACTATGGGTGACTATACTAATGAGACATATCAGCTGGTGAGCGGAAGTTTTGATTCTTGTTCAGGTAATTACGATTTGACTTTTGCCATAAATGTAGATCAAGGTTCGTTTGGTTCATTTGCTTTTGAATTTACAGTGCCGGAAGCTGATGAATAATAAGTAAGAAATTTATACTATAAGCAAAGGGCTATCCTCAATGAGGATGGCTCTTTTTTTTGCCCCAATTATCGGTGTAATAACTAATCTAGACTGTAAGTATGTATTGATGATTAGATTGATAATAATTGATATCTTATATTAGATTGCATTGTTAATTTTAACATTAATATAAAGCTATTGGAATTGTATTGTTTGTGTCTGTTTAATGTGTTTTATTAATAAATTTATTCATTTTACTTTTGTTTTTTATCCTTACTGTGGATTTTTACTTTTAAAAGCTTTATATTTGCTGTTAAATTATATTTTAAAATGTTTTAGTTTACAAATGAAATTTGATTAAAATTGTAATTGTTTATAATTAAAAAATTAAATAGAGATACTGTATATTAATTAAAATTGATTGTTTATGAAGAGAATTGCTTTACTACTCGCAATCTTAGCATTCGGTTTGAGTGCTGTGGCTCAAACCAAGACAATTACAGGTACCGTTACAAGCGACGATGGAAGTTCGCTTCCGGGGGTAACTGTTCTTGTGAAAGGCACAACCGTCGGCACGGTAACTAATACGGATGGGAAATATTCGCTTAAAACTCCAACGAATGCGAAAACGCTTGTATTTTCTTTTATCGGTATGCAAACTCAGGAATTACCGATTAATGGAAGTCAAATTAATGTTTCGTTAATTGCTGATGCTATCGGTATTGACGAGGTGGTTGCTGTAGGATATGGAGTGACTACTCGCGAGGCAATCACCGGAGCGGTAGCCGAGGTTGATGCTAAGGCTATCGAAAGTCGCCCGGTATCGAGTGTTGCCGGAGCATTAGAAGGCTCTACTCCGGGGGTGCAAGTGAATAACACTTATGGACAGCCTGGTACTGACCCTAAAATTCGTATTCGCGGATTCGCATCGGTTAATGGTTCGAATGATCCATTGTATGTAGTTGATGGAGTTCCTTACACAGGAAACATCTCCGATTTAAATCCTAATGATGTGGAATCGATGACGGTTTTGAAAGATGCGGCATCGGCTGCTCTTTATGGTAACCGCGCTGCCAATGGTGTAATTGTGATTACTACAAAGCAAGGAAAAAAAGGAAAACTGAGTGTGAATGTATCAGCAAATATGGGTGCTTATAATCGAGGTATTGATGAGTTTGAGCGTTTAAGTCCGGATGAATGGATGGAAACCATGTGGACGGGCTATCGCAATAGCTTGATTTCAAGTGGTCAGATTACGAATGTTAATGATGCATCGGCTTATGCTTCAAATAATTTAGTTAGTCAAGTTGTATTTCGAAATATTTACAATACCGGTGATACCGAATTATTTGATTCGAATGGTAAGCTGAATGATGGCGTTTCTGTTCTTCCGGGTTATAGTGATTTAGATTGGAGAGATGGTATTGAAAGAACAGGTTTCCGCCAAGAATATAATATTAATGCCAATGCAGCATCCGATAGGTATAAAGTATATGCTTCATTGGGATATTTAGATGAGGCCGGTTATATTATTAATTCAGACTTTGAGCGTGTAACGGCTCGCGTAAATTCTTCGTTCACTCCGGTCGATTGGTTTGAAACAGGTGTAAATCTATCAGTTACCAGTTCTCAATCGGATCAGGCTGCTTCGGCTTCAGGAACAGCCTATGCAAACCCATTCTACCAAACAAGGATGATGGCTCCAATCTACCCGATGTATATGCATAATGCTGATGGTTCATATGCGCTTGATGAGAATGGAAAAAAACAATATGACCTGACTTCTCAGTATCTAGATAATCGGCATTTGATTTATGAAACAGAGAATAACAGTACTACAGATAGTCGAGATATTCTCAAAGGACAAGCTTATGCCAAATTCAATTTTCTGAAAGATTTTTCTTTTACGGTACGTGGAGATAAAAGTTTTCGTAATCGCAGCAGAAAGAAATTTGATAACCCTAATGTAGGTGATGGTCAGGGCGGTAATGGTCGTTTGTATAGCTATTATTATCGTTGGGATGAATCAACTTTCCAGCAGCAATTAAATTGGAATAAGTCTTATAATAATCATAATGTTGATGTCCTGTTAGGACATGAAAACTACTCCTACGATAGAAGCTATAATTACACCGGTAAAGATAATATGGTTGTAGACGGAATTTTAGAGAATTCAAACTTTACTAATCAAGTAACAAGTGAAGGTTATTCTGATGAATATAGAACGGAAAGTTACTTGGGTCGTATTCGTTATAATTATGACGGAAAATATTATGCAGATGCTTCATTCCGTCGTGATGGTTCATCTCGTTTTTATAAAGATAATAGATGGGGTAACTTCTATAGTTTTGGGGCTAGTTGGAGTATTGATAAAGAAGACTTCATGGATGATGTGAATTGGGTAGATTATACGAAACTTCGCGCTTCCTATGGAGAGGTTGGTAATGATCAGGGTGTAGGTTTTTATGGCTATCAGTCGCTTTATGATATTGAGCAGAATGGTAATAGTGGTGCATTTTTTATGTCGCAATTAGGAAATAAAGATATTCAATGGGAGACAACAGCCACTTTTGACATCGCATTGGAAGGTAGGTTGTTTAACCGTATGAATTATTCGATTAACTATTTTGATAAAGCCTCAAAGGATTTGTTGTTTGATGTATTAGTTCCATCGTCAAATGGTGCTGTTGAATCTGATGTTAATGGAACATATATAACTCAAAACATAGGTAAGGTTTCTAACTATGGTGTGGAGTTAGCTTTCGATGTAGATGCTATCCGTACAAAAGATTGGAATTGGAATATAGGTTTTGACGCAACTTTCTTGAAAAATAAGGTGAGAGAATTACCTAACGGTGATGACATTATTAATGGTACACAAAAGATATCAGAAGGACGCAGCTTATATGAATTTTGGACTTATCAGTTCCAAGGGGTTGATCAAATGACAGGAGATGCCCTCTATACTGTCGATACAGAAGCATATAATATAAGTGATATTGATTCGAAATGGATTCGTGAAATAAATGGGGAGTATTACACAACAAACACAACCTATGGTTATCGAGATTTTAGTGGCTCAGCCATTCCGGATGTGTATGGTAGTATTAATTCATCATTGAGTTACAAAGGATTTTCATTGAATATGTTATTTACTTATTCAATAGGAGGTAAGATGTATGATTCTTCTTATCGTTCATTAATGAATGTTAGCCAAAGCCCGAGCGCTATTCACGTTGATGCATTAAACTCATGGAACGGAACTCCCGAAGGAATTACAGAAACTTCAGAAAATCGTATTGATCCTAATGGTTTGCCACGTATTGATTATTATTCTGCCCAATATAACAACGATATGAGCGATAGATTTCTATTAGATGCTTCATATTTCGTTATTAAGAATATTACATTGAGTTATCAGTTTCCAAGACATCTCCTCAAACCTTTGAATTTGCAAGGCTTAACACTCAAGGGATCTATTGAGAATTTGGCAACATTTACTTCTAAACAGGGGATTAATCCACAATATGGATTTAGCGGTAAGTCCGATTACACATTTACTACACCTAGGGTATTTACCTTCGGTGTTGATATTAACCTTTAATGAGACTAAATATGAAGAGATTTTTTAATAAATATATAATAGGGGTCTTACTAGTTGCTCCTGCATTAGGTTCTTGTTCTTCTGATTACTTAGAAACAACATCCACCGACTCTGTTTCACCGCCGACCCTTTTTGCAACTACAGAAAATGCGAAGGGTGCTATTAACGGTATTGCTAAGTTGATGACTATGCAATGGGCTGAAGATGATAAAGGTTATGGTCAAGGTTTTAATGGCGAGGGAACGGTTAAACTCTATAATGGGGAGTATCCGGGGAATAATTTTAGTCGTCCGCGTTTAACCGGATGGAGAGCTATCTTTAATATGGAATATATGGAGAGAAATTCTTCGGTGTATGATAATTTTATGTGGACATACTATTATCGCATGATTTCGAACTCTAATGCAGTTCTTGAAAATATTGCAGCAGCAGAGGGGCCGGAGAGCGATCGTCAGTTTATTAAAGCACAAGCCTATACCTTCCGGGCTTATGCTTACATGCAGTTGGTTCAGCTTTATGCCAAACGTTGGTCTGATGATAATGGTGCCGGTTCTTATATCGTATTGAAGCTTAATTCAACCGTGGAAGAATTACCGTTCTCAACAACAGAAGACATTATGGATCAAATATATGCCGACCTTGATAATGCAATTGACTTGTTTATAGAGTCAGGAGAGAAAGCTACTGATTTGTTTTTGCCCTCGCTGAATGCAGCTTATGGTGTTTATGCTCGTGCGGCAATGGTTCGTCAAGATTGGGAAACAGCTTTAGAGAATGCAAAGTTAGCAAGAGATGGTTACCCATTAATGTCTAATGAAGAATATGGTTCTGGCTTCTGTGATCCTACTAGCGAATGGATATGGTATTGTTACGGATCGAGCCAAGAAACACTTTATTATTGGAGTTATCAAGCCTACATTGCCTACAACGCAAATTCTTCTATAACTCGAGGATATAGAACTTGTATAAGTAGTGATTTGTTGAATAAAGTACCCGATACGGATTATCGAAAAAATTTATTCTTTCATCCGGGTATTTGGGCAGATCAAGATCCTGATAAAGACGGCTACCAAAATGATTATTTTTCAAAGGATTACGATATGACAGATTCTGAGGTTGTTGATCCGGATTTTAATATCGTTTTAGATGAAAATTTTAAGGAAGAGGCTCAAGATTACATTTTAGAAACAGCACCTTATTCCGAGCTATATCCAACAACGGCATCAGTGAATGTGTATGAACATAAAAAGATAGCTGCTTTCGGAGGAGTTGC
Organism: Mangrovibacterium sp.; assembly: GCA_047975205.1. Taxonomy (GTDB): domain Bacteria; phylum Bacteroidota; class Bacteroidia; order Bacteroidales; family Prolixibacteraceae; genus JBKEDC01. The sequence goes on from JBKEDC010000035.1 coordinate 90,932, forward strand.
TGACGGTAATTTTAATCTTATTCGATCTTCAGAAATGGTACTTATTGAAGCTGAAGCCAATTATAGATTAGGTAATGAAGCCGAGGCTCAAGCTGCATTAAATGAGCTAAATGCAGGTTCAGGAAGAGATGAGACTTATGAGTGTACGGCAACTGGCAATGATTTATTCGAAGAAATAGTAACTTACCGAGGTTTAGAACTTTGGGGAGAAGGTTTTGATTGGTTTGATATGAAACGCTGGGGAAGAGCAATTGATCGAACTTCTATTTCAGAAGGAGGTTCATTCAGTGCAACTATGGCTGTTACTATAGAATCTGATGATGTTAATAATTGGCAGTGGGTTACTCCGCTGAATGAGGTTGATTATAACTCTGCACTTAGCGAGCCTTAATTGATATGTAAAATAGATTTTCTTAAAAACAGGAGGTTAAAGCTTCCTGTTTTTTTGTTTTTAGGTCGCTTGTTTTCTGAAAACGAGTGCTAAAATAGATTTGGATTGAAAGAGTTTTAAGCTCAAAAGTTATTTCGTACTTTTGTTGCCAAATAGAAATTAAGGCATGGGATTTAAAGAAGAAATAGAACGTAGAAGAACGTTCGGTATTGTGAGTCACCCGGATGCAGGGAAAACTACTTTAACAGAAAAATTGTTGCTTTTTGGTGGTGCTATTCGAGTGGCAGGAGCTGTGAAAAGCAATAAAATTAAGAAAGGAGCCACATCCGATTTCATGGAGATAGAACGCCAACGCGGCATATCGGTAGCCACATCGGTGATGGGTTTTGAATATAAGAACTATAAAGTAAATATTCTGGATACCCCCGGCCACCAAGACTTTCAAGAAGATACTTTTCGCACGTTAACAGCTGTTGACAGTGTAATTATTGTAATAGATGCTGCTAAAGGGGTAGAGCCTCAAACGGAGAAATTAATGAATGTTTGCCGAATGCGTAAAACGCCGGTTATCGTTTATATCAATAAGCTCGACCGCCCTTCCCGTGATACAATCACTTTATTAGAGGAAATAGAAGAACAATTAAAGATAAAAACCCGACCTCTAAGTTGGCCTATCAATTCAGGAGCCGATTTCAAGGGGGTTTACAATATGTATAATCGTTCATTGAATTTATTCGACCCCAGTGTGCAAGAAATTGAGCCGGGATTTTTATTTGAAGATTTGAACGATCCGAAGCTGGAAGAACATATTGGAAATGATGCCGAAATGCTTCGAGAAGAGTTAGAATTAGTGGAAGCTGTGTATCCTGAGTTTGACAGGGAAGAATATTTAGCCGGAGAATTAGCACCGGTATTCTTCGGTTCGGCATTGTATAATTTCGGAGTGCAAGAGTTGTTAGACACTTTCGTAGAAATTGCTCCGAGTCCGCAAACATCAGAAACGGAAGAGCGTGAAATTAATCCATATGAAGAAGGATTTACCGGATTTGTGTTTAAAATCCATGCCAATATTGATCCTAATCATCGTTCTCGTTTGGCGTTTGTGAAGATTTGTTCGGGAAAATTTGTTCGTAATGAAGTGTATAAGCATATTCGGAATAACAAAACCATAAGAGTGTCTAGCCCTACAGCCTTCATGGCATCACAAAAAGAGGTTATTGATGAAGCTTACCCGGGAGATATTATCGGAGTTCCCGATACCGGAAATTTCATTATCGGAGATACCCTAACTTCGGGCGAGGTAGTGCATTTTAAAGGTTTACCTAGCTTCAGTCCGGAAATGTTCAGGTATATTGAAAATGCCGACCCGATGAAATCAAAACAATTGGCTAAAGGGATTGATCAGCTAATGGAAGAAGGAGTTGCGCAGCTGTTTACCAGCGAGTTTAACGGCAGGAAAATTATCGGGACAGTCGGACAATTACAATTTGAAGTTATTCAATACCGCTTAGAACATGAGTATGGTGCCAAATGTAGGTTTGAAACGATGCCTATGTATAAAGCCTGTTGGGTGGAATGTGATGATGAAAAGGTGCTTGCCGAATTTAAAAAACGAAAATATCAGAAGATGGCTAAAGATAAGCGAGGGCGTGATGTATTTATGGCAGACTCTGCTTTCTTGCTTCAAATGACCCAAGATGAATTTAAAGATATAAAATTCCACTTTACAAGTGAGTTTTAAAATAAGAACTTAAGTTATTTTGAAAAGTCTAAGCTTTATAGCTTAGACTTTTTTTAGTTCTGGTGAACGTTTTTTGAAAGAGTTCTTATTCATCGATAAAAGAATAATATTCTTGATAGTAAAAAATAATTCAGTTGAGATTATGGAAGGTAGAAATGCCCTATGATATTCCTGATTTTTTTATTTTTTCTTTAATTATGATGTCACAATCGCCCTCCCTTATAGTTTTTCCTTCAATTAGGATATTTGAATTGTCCGACTAATCTATTTTTCTTTTAATTATAAAACGATAATTCCTTTTACCAGATCATTTTTTATCAATTACATTTCCATAAATCATTCTGTATATTGGGATTTATTTGTTTTGTTACGTTGCAAACGGATGATTATTAAATATATAAAATAAATCTTATCGTTTTTGCAGATGCTACTGCTGTATAACAAAACATGATTGTCATCTATCTGTTTCTTTGCTTTTTATTCTTCAATAATCAACATATTATTTTCTTTCTCTTGCTTTAGAAGTAATAGATATTGCTCAACTAGATTACGAATTTTATATGTGTTTTTAGATGCTGATGTCAATTTTGTATTATAGGATTTGAAATCTAATAAAAGTGTAAAATAAATTAACATTAAGAATAAAAGTCGATGATATACTACGGTTAACCCAATTTTATTATAATCTTTGTAGGAGTTGAAATTATAGATTGTATAACCTTAAAGTATCATCTAATGTTTAAGATTAAAACGTTAAACAAAATTGACCCACAGGGGCTAAAAAAACTACCGGAAGCAAACTACGTAATTGACGAAAACGAAGAAAATCCGGACGCAATCATTGTGCGTAGTTTCAAAATGCACGATATGGAATTACCCGCAAGTCTGAAAGCAATCGGTAGGGCAGGAGCCGGTGTTAACAATATACCGCTAGATAAATGTACAGCACAAGGAGTAGTGGTTTTCAACGCACCGGGAGCAAATGCCAATGCTGTGAAAGAACTTGTGGTGGGCAGTATTATGTTTGCCTCTCGACAAATTATGGAATCGATAGATTGGGCTCGCTCATTAGACGGTAAAGGTGATGAAATACCTGCATTAGTTGAAGCCGGAAAGAAAAATTTTGCCGGTCAGGAGATTGCCGGGAAAACTTTGGCAGTAGTAGGACTAGGAGCTATAGGTATTTTAATTGCTAATGCTTGTGTAGATTTGGGCATGAATGTAATTGGATATGACCCTTATCTTTCCGTTCCTAATGCTTTGAAGTTGAATAGTCAAATTAAGATAGTTGAAAATTATGATGCCTTGTTGGCTGATGCTGACTATCTAACCGTGCATGTGCCTGAAACGCCTGATACAAAAGGATTCGTAAATGCTGATCTTATTGCTAAAATGAAAACAGGTATTAAAATATTTAATTTTGCTCGTGGTGGGTTGTGCAATGATGAAGCCATCTGCGCAGCTATTGAAACAGGCAAAGTGACATCCTATTTTTGCGATTTCCCTAATGCCTACAATATCAAAATGCCCAAAACATACACGGTGGCTCATTTAGGCGCATCAACTGCAGAATCAGAAACAAATTGTGCAATTATGGTGGCTAACCAAGTTAAAGATTATTTAGATAATGGTAATATCTTAAATTCAGTTAACTTTCCGGCTGTAAGTCTTGGCGTGGCTAATGCTCCGCGTGTGGCTTATGCCAGCCAAGGAGATGGTAAAGTGGCCGATGTAACTGCTGTACTTGCAGCTGCCGGTGTTCAAGTAACCAATATGGTAAGCAAGAATCGTGGTGATGTAGCTTATAGTATTATTGATTTAGATGCAGCTATTTCCACCGATGCTGTTGAAAAACTAAAAGCAGTTGCCGGTGTTACGATGGTTAGAGTAGTCCGTTAATATAAACGCTTTAACAATGAAAGTCCTCTTAAACTTTGTTTTAGGAGGACTTTTTTTACATGTATCGTTCATATTGTGTACATTTGAATCAGCATAAAAAATAAATAAATTATGGGTAAACTGGAAAATTTAGAACCACAAAGGGTATGGCAATATTTTGAGGAGATAACACAAATACCACGTCCCTCTAAGAAAGAAGAAAAGATACGAGCATATTTATTGAATTTTGCTGCTAAGCATCACTTAGAAGCTCAAACTGATAAAATTGGCAATGTGTTGATTAAGAAAGCAGCTACACCGGGAGCTGAAAATGCTAAGACTGTTATTCTTCAATCGCACATGGATATGGTTTGTGAAAAGAATGCCGATAAAGAATTTAATTTTGAAACAGATGCCATTGAACTCCTGATTGATGGCGAATGGCTGAAAGCTGACGGAACAACCTTAGGAGCTGATAATGGCATTGGTATTGCTGCTTCGTTGGCAGTACTAGCCAGCAATGATTTGGAACATGGTGCCATTGAATGCTTATTTACTGTTGACGAAGAAACCGGTTTGACCGGTGCATTCGCCTTACAAGAGGGTTTTATTTCGGGTGAAATACTACTAAATCTTGATTCGGAGGATGACGGTGAGATATTTGTGGGATGTGCCGGAGGAATTGATACGTTGGCAAAACTTCCACTGAAGTTTGAGCCGATGCCTGTAGGAAGTTTCGCATTGCAGTTTGAAGTCGGAGGTTTAATGGGTGGCCATTCCGGTGATGATATAAATAAGGGCAGGGGAAATGCAAATAAAATATTAGCTCGTTTTTTAAAGAGAATGAGCGAAGAATTAGGACTCCGCATGGTAGATTTTAAAGGAGGAAATCTCAGAAATGCCATTGCCCGTGAAGCCCAAGCTATAGCGATAGTTCCACAGGCGAAGAAGGAACACGTAGTAGCTGAATTTAATGTGTTTGCTGCAGAAATAATAGCGGAATATCAATATACTGACAATGGGGTGCAATTTAAGCATCAGTCATTAGCTTTACCGGAGCAAGTACTCACTTTGGAGTCGCAAGAAAAACTATTGAATCTTATTTTAGCTTGTCCGCATGGCGTGTTGGTTATGAGTTCTCGCATGCCGGGCATGGTAGAGACTTCAATAAATTTAGCTTCGGTAAATATAGATAATCACTATGCAAATATTACAACAAGTCAACGTTCTGAAATTGATAGTAGAAAATATGCCGCAGCTCAGATGGTACGCGCTGTTTTTGAATTAGCAGGAGCCGAAGTCGTGCATTCTGATGGTTATCCGGGATGGACTCCGAATGCAAAAAGTTATATTGCACAAGTGGCTGCCGACTGTTATGAAAATTTGTTTAACGAAGCACCTGCAATAAAAAGCATCCATGCCGGTTTAGAATGTGGTTTGTTTTTGCAGAAGTATCCGCATCTTGATATGGTTTCCATTGGTCCTACCATTCGGAATCCTCATAGTCCGGATGAAAGAATTCATATTCAACATACTGAAAAATTTTGGCTGCATTTACTCGACATACTAAAGCGTGTGGCACAAGATTAATTAGCGAAAAGAGATTCGATAGTATTAGCAGTGTGATTGAATGATGAAATAGATTAAAAAGGGTGGCAAAAGCCACCCTTTTAAACTTAAAAACTAAATCTCTATGAAAAACTACTCATCGTGTGTGTGAGCACTACAATTATACGAACATAAAGTTGATTTCCAACTAAAGAGGAACTTAATTTATGTTAATAACTAAAATTAATACATCGTTTTGATGTTATTCAGTAATACTTGTATCTTTTTAATCAATATATTTTGATTTACGGGAAAATTGTTGGTTATTAAAGCAAATAATACGGTTCTCCCACTATCGGTTTTAAGTTCTCCGGCGAAACTTCGAATGCGAGTCATACTTCCGCTTTTGGCTCTCAAGCAATTGTTATTGAAAATGCCTTTGCTGAAATACCACAACGTTCCGTTTGGGGCGATGGGTAGGCTGTTAAGGAATGCATTTGATATTTTAGGATTCTGATAGGCGGAATAAACAATCTTACATAATTGTTCTGCTGTAATGGCATCGAAGCGAGATAATCCGCTGCCATCTTCCATGTAAGGTAAATCGATTCCTTTATTTCGCCAATAATTTTGAATGATTACAATTCCTTGTCTGAAGTTTCCTTGACCATATTTTTCGTAAGCTAATTGTTTTACCAAGTGTTCTGCAAATAAATTTACACTTTCATGATTGGTTACCTTAACAATTTGTTTCAGTTTGGGCGAATGATATATAAATAAGGTGTCTTTTGGTGTCGTAGGCGTATAAGTCAGCTTAACATTGTCTACTTTAATGCCTAAAGACTCTAATTCATCAGCCAATTCATTAGCTAATGTTTGCGGAGGAGACGGCAAAGCTGCTTTAACTTTAAAATCTGTGCGGTTTTTGGGAATAGTTCCTCGTACAACCCGATAATTGTCGAATGGACTTCCGAAAACATAAGCTTTGTCTTTGTTAATGTCAGATGACAGAACCTCGTTATCAAATTTGATATTTGCATAGTGAGGGCTAACTCCTGTAATTGCAGTTAATTTTCCGGGCTCGGCAGGCGAACGAAAGTGTAGGGTACACATGTTATCGTAGGCAGAAAGTGCATAGACACCGGCTCCATAATAATTTCCCATATCTTCCCAAATCCAAGTGTTTGGAATATATTGCTTATCGTAAATAGATAAATCAATGATAAGTTGATGAATGGATTTGGCATGGATTCGATTATAAATGATGTGAGCCCAATCTTTAACCAATTGATTTGCAGAACCACTTGAGAAGAAGTATTTTGATCCGATAGTAGGATCACCGCCAGCTGTAAGAATAAGATTTTGTTTTGTTTTGCCGTCAACAGATGTGGAATTACGACCAAAAACAGTGGTAAATTGATAGTCTGTGCCTAAGATGTCAAGGGCAGCGGTTGTTGTGGCTAATTTAAGCACAGAAGCCGGTGTGAGGTTCAGTTGATTTTGGCTTGAAGCAATGAGGCTTCCGGTTTGGGCATCGATCGCATAAAATCCGATGGAAGTTCCTTTGAGTTGTTCATCAGCCTCGAATCGTTGTATAGCTAATTGAGCCGAGTTTTGGGCGCGTAGTTTTACTGAGCTAAGGCAACAAAACAATAGAAATAATAAATTAAGAAAGAATAGCTTTTTCATCCCACAAAGGAAATTAAAAAAGGGGTAAAAAGAAATTCTATTTTTGAGCTTGTTACCTGAAGTTTGTCGAGCGAAAATACGTTCAAATTAACTTTACGTTTATTCGTTGCAAGTAATTGTAAGTAATCTTTGAATATTAAGGCTTATTGTTATATTTGCCGCATAAAATAAGGTGTAAAAACGCATCTATTTTTTAAGTAGAGAAATTTTAAAAAGAACAGTCATGTTAATTAACAGCGTAAAAGGTAGAGAGATTTTAGACTCTCGTGGTAATCCAACAGTAGAAGTTGAAGTAACACTGGAATGTGGTGCAGTAGGTATTGCAGGAGTTCCTTCCGGAGCATCAACAGGTGAGCATGAGGCTTTAGAGCTTCGTGATGGCGATAAAAGCCGTTACTTAGGTAAAGGTGTTTTGAAAGCCGTTAAAAATGTAAACGAAGTTATTGCGAAAGAAATTATCGGTATGGATGCTTCAGATCAGGTGGGCATCGACCAAGCAATGATTGCTCTTGACGGAACAAAAACAAAATCTAATTTAGGAGCAAACGCAATCCTTGGTGTTTCTTTAGCTGTGGCTAAGGCTGCTGCCAATGCTTTGGGTATGCCTCTATATCGTTATATCGGCGGAACTAATGCTAAAACTTTACCGGTTCCTATGATGAATATCATCAATGGTGGTTCTCACTCTGATGCCCCTATTGCATTCCAAGAGTTTATGATTCGTCCGATTGGTGCTACTTCATTCCGCGAAGGTCTTCGTATGGGTGCTGAAGTATTCCACGCGTTGAAAGCCGTATTGAAAGGTCGTGGTCTTTCTACTGCAGTAGGTGACGAAGGTGGTTTCGCTCCTGTTCTTGAAGGTACAGAAGATGCATTGAATGTAATCATGGAAGCTATTAAAAATGCAGGCTACAAACCGGGTCGTGCTGCAGAAGATGGTGATGTTTCTATTGCTATGGACTGTGCTTCTTCAGAATTCTTTTCTGATAATGTTTATGATTATACTAAATTTGAAGGTGCCGGTGCTGCAAAGCGCACATCAACAGAGCAAGCAGCTTTCTTGGCTGAACTTATCGCTAAATACCCAATCGATTCAATCGAAGACGGTATGGACGAAAATGACTGGGACGGTTGGGTTGCATTGAATAACGCTATCGGCGATAAATGTCAATTGGTAGGAGATGATTTGTTTGTAACAAACGTTGATTATTTACAAAAAGGTATTGAGTTAGGTGCGGCTAATTCTATTCTTATCAAAGTAAACCAAATTGGTTCTTTAACTGAAACTCTTGATGCTATTGAAATGGCTCATCGTGCAGGCTTTACTTCAGTAACTTCTCACCGCTCAGGAGAAACAGAAGACGCTACTATTGCAGACATCGCTGTAGCCACAAACTCAGGTCAAATAAAAACAGGTTCATTGAGCCGTTCCGATCGTATGGCTAAATACAACCAATTACTTCGCATTGAAGAAGAGTTGGGTGCTAAAGCTATTTATGGTTATAAAAAAGTGATTAAAAAATAATCGAATAAGACTTAACTGTCAATAATAAGAAAATCCACCTCCCGCGAGGTGGATTTTTTTGTCTTTATTTTGTCCTTAACCTCACCAAATAATTATATCATGTAAAATAATACATTTGTCTCTTAAAATATATTTACTTTGCAGTTGAAATTTTAAATAAGTGTTTCGATAATGAGTAAACTTTTACCTCTACTAGTAGTAATATCATTTTTCATATCTTGTAGCAATACTTCACTCAATGAGGATGGAGTGCGCAAAGGGTCAGATGAATATGTAATTCCCAACCAAGATGACCTGGACTTTTCGAATACAGGTAATAATGTGTTCCCGGAATCTCCTTCGTTGAATACCGAAACAAAGTTGGGAATTATCAGCACTGATATTATTCAAATAGAAGGGAATTCAACTTCCTTTCCTTTAGAGAAAATTTTCACCCTATCTCCAATAAGTATGGAAGATAAAGATATTCAAGCAACCGATGTGGTGTATAGTAACGGTTATGTGTTTGTCTCCTATGCTAATCATGGCGCCGGCCATGCTGGTGGCATTCAAATTATTAAGCTTGATGAATCGGCAGACTATGCAGAGGTAAGCTCTGAAACAGTTAGCGATTATATTTTTATTACTGATCAGTGGTTTAATACTCATGCAGATATTAATATGCTGACTGTAAGTGGGAATAAATTATATGCTGTTGGAGCAGCAGATGTTGATGAAGGAACTTTTGC
>JBKEDC010000049.1:0-51115 GCA_047975205.1 Mangrovibacterium sp.
AATCATTTGAAAAACAAAGATAAATACATCATTATTTCACCAAAGGACTTTTTATCTAACTTAGATTCAGAGAAATATAAAGACTTGATTTTTTATTTAAATGAAAGGTATTGGAATGATATATGTATTTAAGCTCCCCATCCACTTCTGCCGAAAGCACCAGCGAAGAGTTTGGAGTGTTTATCACTATGTTTTTTGCCGATAGATTAATCGCAAACACACAGGCTGTAAGAATGAGTAGTATTCTATTTGCTTTCATTATTCATCTGTTTGTTTCAATTCTTTCAGCAATAATATATGCTTTTGGTCGATAAATGCTTTAGCATCCTTGGCAGCCGGGTGTCCCGGATACGGAAAATAGAAATGCACTTTAGGGTCGCTTCGCCATACCATTGCATAGCTCAGTTCCTTTTTTATCAGTGAATCGTTGAGAACAGCTCCCAGCTTTTGGGTGAACCATAGCGAGTCAGTAACATTTTCGCAACCTGTTTCGGAGAGTGCTGCAATCTTGTTCTTTTCATTTGCAACATCAATCACGATATGCAATTTCTTCACCACCAACTCCACTGCGTTATCTTGTTTGAAGTCTCCATAATCGTCCAAGCCCACAATATCAACCACATCATCGCCGGGATACCAAGTGAGATACTCATCTTTCGAGAAGAAGTGTCTGTCGGGCGAATAAGCAACTGCCATTTGTGTTAAACTTTTTTCGTTTCGCAGATACTCTACCGTAAATCGGAACAGCTCTTTAAACTCATCCGACGTACAGGCTTTGGAGCTTAACTTTGGCATAAATACACTTGCACTAAATTCTCCGCCTTCCCAATTTTCTGATAACGGTTGAGAAACTATCATCCATTCTCCATTGGTATCAAATCCATAATCAAAATGACGATAGTTGCCTTGTTGATCTTCCAACTGGAAATAACCTCCACTGCCTACAGGGGTGCGCACAGCAAATGTGATATACGGATTTACGTAGCTAGATACATCAGCCAACTCGTCAGATACCATTATTCCGGTTTCTTTGTCCCAGCCATATCCGGCAGAGCGCAGTTTGAAATACTTATCAGTATTACCGGGACAATCAGAGCCTCCGGATTCTACGCTCGCTGTCGGCTCGCCACTGTAGTTGTATGTCCCGTCTTCAAAATCCCAAATTGCAAATTCCTTGTACTCTACACTCGGAGCAACAACTTCTACACCTTCTACCGCAGGAACTAAATTAGAGCTTAAACTCTTGAAACTAACTGTTACCAATTGCCCGATTGCTAATTCTATTTCTCCCGAATTTACTGCAATCACACTTGGTTCTGCCGAAACTATCGGTACTTCGATTCCGTCAATGTAAACATTTGAGATTATATCCACATTCTCACCTTCAATCTTGAACTGCAGATTCTGAGGAATATCATTCACTTTAGTTACAGTTACATTTGGATAGACCGGTGCCAATTCATCTTTGCTATCGCTATACCTGTTGAACACATTTGAAACCCTAAGATTACCCCTGTCAAATACACGAGGCAGTTCTATTATTATTTCTGTTCCTGCATCATTTATACTAACCAGCTCGCAGCTTTCATCATTGATTGTGGCCGTCGGCTGCTTGAAATTAGCACCCGTAACTGTTATTTGAGAACCTATCGCGACATCTCCTGTTGCCGATAGTTGTACTATTTCCGGTATCGGAAAGTTAATATCATAATCTTCCGACATCTCTTTTTCTTCACATCCCGCAAAGGCTACTAACATACCTAACATCAGGATTAATATGTTGTATCTGAAAATATTTTTCATTTTGACTCTTGTTTTAGTTTTGTTGTAATCCCCAATCATTAACTTCCGATTCCGGTATTGGCATCAATGGTACTCTCACGCCGCTTGCTCCGTCAATGCATCTGGAGTTGCAATTAGAACGCAGAGATACATTTTCATACCTTAGGTTTCCATCATTATTTTTGAATGTTGCTTGTTTATGATCTAACATATCAAGATACTTTCCATGACGAACCAAGTCCCAGAATCGCAATCCTTCATTCGCCATTTCTTTTTTCTGCAAGTCAGTATATCAATCGCTTCATCTCTATTTGCAGGCAAGCTTATTTTGGGCAAATTATTCCCCCAGCCTGTAGTTGGGTAAGTTAATTCACCTTCTGCATATCCTCTTGCCATTGTACTTGTGCGAGCGCGTTCTCTGATTTCCTCAATAATATCCTCTGCTTCGGTAGTTTTTCCGAGCTCGATAGCCATTTCGGCATGAAGAAACAGTATTTCAGCATATCTCATCTTTCTTACATTGTATCCACTGCTTGCCGACATTGCCGGTTTCTCTGAATCTGCCATAGCTGTTTTGCGATTTAGATATGGGGTCATTTGCTCTTCAAGTTTATATGTGTATGATTCTCCCTGAACAATTCCGTCATTATATGAAGAGCCATAAATGGTGCAGCTCAATCTAGGGTCTTGTTCTTCAAAAATATCCACTAAGTCCTGTGTGGGATTTTGGAATCCCCAACCCCAATCACCACGATTACCTGTGAATTGGCTTAAGTTTGTTCCGGTCTTTTCCGGAATATCCTCAGTGCTTCCTTCTTCCATTTGCAGCTCAAAAATCGACTCTGAACCATTCTCGCCGACGAATTCCCAAAGTTGAGCATAGTTTGCCATCAACGAATATTGGCCGGAATTGATTATCTCTGATGTTAAATCATATACATTCTGATAAGTTACGGCAGATTCGGCATCCATGCCAATCTGATAAGCTCGCAACCTTGCCAAATATCCTTGAGCAGCTCCTCTGGTTGCTCGTCCCATTTCTGAACTTACGTATTCAGATTTCAAAGGCAAGCGTTCTATTGCTAATGCAAACAGACTCGCGATATATTCATATGTGTCATGATATGATGCCCTCGAAACATTTCCAAAATCCTCAGTCGATAACGGAGCATCAAACAAGGGTACACCTCCGAACACTTTGAGGAGATAGAAATAAAAATAACCTTTAAGGAAATATGATTCCCCCTCTAGTCTTGTTCTTAGTTCATCTTCGAGAGAACTTTCAGGTAAATACTTCAATGCTGTATTAGCTCTGAATATCCCATCGAAACATTTAATCCAAACCGCTTCCAACACAGCATTTGTTGCACTTGGTTGCCACTCTATCATATTCTGAATCGGACGTAAGTCTGCCTCTTTCGAACCTTTCTCCGAATCGTCAGCAAGTAAATCGCCAAAGAAGAATTCATGGTTATGAGTCAACCATTGATCATCAGGACCGGAACCTTCCGATTGACCTATAACATCATATATTCCATTAACTGCAAGAATCGCATTGTCGGCAGTTTCAAAAAAGTTCTCTTCGGTTTCTCTAGCAATGGGATCAACCTCCAAGAAGTCAGAGCAAGCAGAGAATATAGCTGCTATTAGTATTGTGTTTATATATATTATTCTTTTCATTTTTTGGTTGTTTTTCTGATTATCAACTGTTCCGTAGGCTAAAAATTCACGTTAATTCCACCTGTCAAAATTATCGGCGTCGGGTAGGTTACATAATCCACTCCCGGAGACAGGCTCGACCCATCTAAGTTCCCTATTTCAGGAGTCCAGCTTGAATATTTAGTAAAAGTTAGAAGGTTATCGCATGACACATACACTCTCACTTTTGATAATTTGATTGCTTGTACTAAATTCTTTGGAAGAGTATATCCCAACTGAATATTACGTAATCTCACATAAGAGCCATCCTCAACATATCTATCAGAGAAGCGACTGTTTTCATTGGCATCGGATGCTGTCATCCTTGGTTGTGATCCGTTAGGATTATCAATCGACCACCTGTCTAGTCTATCGGTACGATAGTTTGAAAGAATACCCGAAGAGTTTATCCAATAATTGATACCGTTTACAATCTCATTGCCAAATACCCCCACAAATGAAGCTTTGAAATCAAAATTTCTATATTCTAATCCAATATTCAAACCTCCTGAGAAATCCGGTACTGCACTTCCCAGATACATGCGGTCTTCACCACCAATCTCTCCGTCATCATTTCTATCAACAAACTTTACATCTCCTAATTGAGCATATGGCTGAATCGCTTTCCCACCTTTTGTATGTGCATCTAATTCCGATTGGTCAGTAAATATGCCGTCTGTTTCTAATCCATAGAAGTAGCCGATTTCATAACCTTCTTCTGTACGGTATATTCGGCATTTCCCGACCAAGCTCCCATGCGACCTCCTGAGATAGCTTCTCCGCCTGCCATGTCGGTAATCTTTTGCTTAATGATTGAACCGTTTACACTAATGTCGTATTTGAAATCTCCGGCTCTCTTATTCCATCCTACATTAAATTCAAATCCTGTATTTTTCATTGATGCAGCATTTACTATTGGACGACCGGCACCAACATACATTGGTATTGGTTTACTAATCTGCATATCTTTAGTTTTGCGATCGAACCAATCTAATGAAACTGATAATTTTTCATCGAGAAATCCCATATCCAAACCAACATTCATTTGGTCTGATACTTCCCATTTCAAATCTTCATTACTAAGAACATCAGCTTTCGAACCTTCCTGAACTATTCCTCCGAATGCATATGTATATCCCAAGTCCATCAGCGACATATAGCTCCATGCTCCCACTGCATTTGCGTTACCTACTTGTCCCCAACCTCCTCTGAATTTTAGTCTACTTATAAAATTCATATTATCCATAAAGCTCTCTTGCTTTACATTCCAACCTGCAGAGAATGAAGGGAAATATCCCCAACGCTGACCTTTATGAAACTTAGATGAGCCATCGGCGCGAATAGTTGCAGTAAGCATATACTTGCTTTTATACGAATAGTTGGCACGAGCAAAATATGATAGAATACGGGTCTCCTCAGCACTTCCGTCAAGTTGAAATGAAGTAGCATCTTTAGACTGGTCGAAATACATCAAATCTTCAGAATCCGGCACATCGTATCTAGTTCCGGAAATATCACTACTCTTAAAAACTTGAACCTCTGAACCCAAAGTTGCATTTATATTGTGGTCGCCAACCTTTTTTACATAATTGAAGAAACCATTCCATGTTAGGTCGGTATTACTTCCTCTTTGTTCATATAATCGACTGAGATCATTGCGTTGATCAACTGCAATGTAATATTCTTCATAATAATTTTTCTCGTTGAAGAACGTTAGCTGAGTTGCTCCCATTGTGCGAAAACTAAGACCTTTAATAAATAAATCATTAATATTAAAAGTAAAATTAGCTAGTAATCGCTGATCACCTTTTATTTGATTCTTAGCCTCGTCAACTGCTCGCATTGGGTTTGTAACAATCACGCCACCCATAAATCTTGCTCCGTAGTTATCGGTAAAATCATCCCATGCTGGAGTGATAGGATCCATGCGAATAGCCACGGGAAGTGCTCCATTAAAACTATCGTTATTGTGATTATTCTTTTTGTATGTAGAATATGAAATGTTTGCATCTAGACTAATTTTGTCGCTGAAATTGTATCTGTTATTTACATATGCATACAATTTTTTCATTCCGCTATTTTTAATCAGACCGTCTTGATTAAAATATGTAGCACCTATATTATAGGTACTCTTTTCATTACCTCCACGCGCAGATACAGAATAGTTTTGTATAGGTGCAATATTAAATAATTCATTTTGCCAATTTGTACCTTTGTTATTGTTTGCGATAATTTCATCAAGTATTGCTTGTTCATCCGAAGGTGCAAAAACTCCATCATTGGCATATGCTTCCAAACGCAGAGTTGCAAATTGTGCAGCAGTTACCATGTCTATGGTATTTGATGCCCATTGCGCGCCGCCATACGCAGAAACTTCAAACTGTACGGCTCCACTTTTCCCTTTTTTAGTTGTAACTAATACAACCCCATTCGCACCACGCGAACCATATATAGCTGTCGCAGATGCATCCTTAAGAATTTCAATACTAGCAATATTGGCAGGATCAACCGAGCTGATGTCTTCAATCGGGAAACCATCTACAACATATAAGGGAGTAGAGTTACTCCACGAGCTTGTACCTCGAATTTGAATATTCATTCCACTTCCGGGTTCTCCCGATGTAGATATAATATTAACACCGGCAACTTTTCCTTGCAATGCCTGAACGACATCCGGCGTAGAAGAACCTTGTAAATCATCTCCATCCACTTTTGCAACAGCTCCGGTAAGATCACTTTTTCGCATCGTACCATACCCCACTACGACCACTTCATCCAAATTTTCGGCCATTGTAGAGAGGGTAACAATTACATTGTTTTTGTCTGTTATATTTACTTTCTGAGTATCAAACCCAATAAAAGAAAATACAAGGGTAGTAGCATTCGAAGGAACTTTAAGATTGAAAGTTCCTTCTATCCCCGTAATTGCTCCGATAGTTGTTCCTTCAACTACTACCGAAACACCCGGCAAAGTTTCTTTGTTAGAATCATAGACAATTCCCGAAATTGTCTTGTGCATAAGCCATCAAACCTGTTGATAGCCAGAATAGCATCATTAATAGTTTTAGTTTGCGTCCCATGTAATAATCTCCTGTTTGTTAGGTATTTAATTTAGTCCGTTTGGTTGTGATTTAGGTTACGAATAAATCACATTGCAAACATAGAGCGTTTATAAAGGTGATAAGAATGAAATTTTACCTATAAATGATACTATTTTATCATTCGTTTAATATTAGATATGGAAATACATTAGATATATGAATAAAATATGATTCTAATATTATTTTCAGATTATTGAAACTACGAGAATCTTAGAAAAATGCCATTAAGAGCACTCTGGTGTGTATTCTTTAACATTCAACTTGTATTATTTTATCATTAGCTATATCTTAGTACTCAAAATGAGCACTATGAGCAAGCATATACACAGAGAAATAACACCGCTGAAAGACAGCGATTGTTTTTTGATATTCGATCGTAAAAGAGCTGACTTTTCTTTTCCTATTCATTTTCATCCCGCATTTGAGATTAACTATGTACATAATGCAAAAGGCGGACGAAGAATTGTAGGAGACCATATTGAAGAAATAGGAGATCGTGAGTTAGTAATGGTCGGTCCAAATTTGAATCATGGATGGGAAAACTACAACAAACGAGATGGCGAACTACATGAAATCACAATACAATTCCCCAGAGAGCTGTTTGATAGAGAACTCAACAAGAATATTATGAAACCAATTCGTGAGCTATTTCAAAATGCCGGACGAGGTATTCAATTCTCAGAAGATACTATCAGATTTATCGAACCTAAATTACATAGTCTAAGTCAGACTAGAGGGTTTGACGGATACCTGCTTTTTCATTCCTTATTGTATGATTTAGCAATATCTCGAAACCAAAGGCTCTTGACAAATATGTCATTCAGCCAGCAAGGAGATTTTCATAATAGCGAACGCATTGAGAAAATATACAAACATGTGCAAGATAATTTCTCAGAAAAGTTGAGACTTGAAGACGCAGCACAACTAGTCAATATGTCGGTGATTTCGTTCAGCAGATTGATGAAACAACGTACCGGAAAAACCTTTGTTGATTTTGTAAATGAGATTAGATTGGGATACGCTACTCGTCAACTCATCGAAACAAATAAGAGCGTAACCGAGATCTGTTTTGATTGCGGTTTTAATAACATATCAAACTTTAATCGAGCCTTTAAGAAGAACCAAGCTTGCACTCCGAGCGAGTTTCGGAGCAATTTCACGGGAGTTAGGAGTGTATTGTAATGGCTGTATAATCGCCACTACTTAATCTAACAGATAGTGTGATACAATTGATGAAAGAGTGTCTTCTTGAATTTATGTAGTTTAGTCATTACTTAGCAAGACATCCTACTTGTAAATACTTAATAATTAAAAGAAAATGTCTAATCAGAATTAGTATCTCCCGTATTTTCCAATAGATTCTATTCATATTATTTAAGCATTCTATCTTAAAAGAATAATATTCTTGTTACTTTTGGGATCTAAAACTAAAAACGATATGCGCAAAACCATTTTCATAGTTATCGGAATACTTGTAGTTACTTCGGTTGGGTTATGGTATATGCTTTCGCGCAACAGCAAAACCTACACTAAAAACTCCGCTTTCAGAGCTGTTTCTCAACGTTCGCCCTTAGTTATAGAAGTTTCTGATGTAGAGGAGTTTCTGATCACTTTGCATAACGACAGTGATATCATGAAACAATTGCAAAGTAGCGGATTCTTAGATAAATTCGACAAGCAAATTAATTGGTTCCGCTCTAACTTAGACAAAAGTGAGGATTTGCGTCATTTCCTCGATGATAAAGATGTTTTAATTAGTTACAATCACCAAGGGAAAGATGGCATTGTTCCAACGTACTGTTTCAGCCTAGAAAAACCGATTGAAGCCGATAATATACTCAAATCATTAAAGAAATATGCGCGAGAAAATGATTTGAAACACACTAATATTATTTACGACCGGCAAGAGCTTCATAGCATTGATTTTCCTATGATAGGAACGCAGTTCTTTAGCTGTTATAATGGTATTTTTGTGATGAGTCGCAGCCGATTGCTCGTAGAAGAGTCTATTCGTCAAATTGACTCAGCCAATTTAACGCAAGATAAAAAGTTTGCGGATTTATATTCCACGGTTAGCCACAGCTCGTTATTCAATATATTTATCAATCATGAGCAGATTCCGACCTTGCTTAATCGAATAATTAACAAAGATTATCGCTCGACGGTAAACGACATAGCTACTTTTGCACATTGGAGCGAATATGATGTAATAAATAAGCATAATCAATTTTGGTTAAATGGTTACAGTACTATTGCCGAACAACATGATAATTATCTGAGTGTATTTATGCAACAGAAACCTCAGCGTTTCCGTATGGATCATGTCATTTCGTCTAATACAGCTTTATTTATCGATCTCAACCTAGATGATTTCAATCAGTTTCAAGATAATTATGCTTCTTTTCTGAAGCAACAAAGCAAATCTTATTATGAACGTGAAACACGATTATTAGCTATCGAAAAACAAACGGGTAAAAAGATTACCGGTCTTTTTGATACCATTTCTGATCATGATTTTGCATTGGTATTTGGATCCGTTATCCAAAACCAACTTGATGCTAATCGCTACTTTATCGTAAAAGCTAAGAGTAAGTCGATTGCTCGTGATGAGCTGATGCCTATTTTGGAAAAAAATGCTCACAATAAGGGAGTTGAACTGGAATCACTTACTACTACCTATAAGCTTGATGAAAAAGAATCGTATGATATTTATCAATTCCCGATTCCTGATTGCGCAAGCGTGTTGTTTGGTCAGGTATTTGCCGGAGCATCATGCAACTATCTTTGCTTCTATGATAATTATTTGATTTTTGCCGATAGCGAAACTGCCATGAAATCATATATCCATGATTTAGTTTTACATGCTACGCTGAGCGAAGACTCTAATTTTAAACGTTTTAATCGAGAGATGAATTCTAGTTCGAATGTTTATGCATACCTTAATTTCTCAAAATTCTTCAATGCACATACTCAATATCTCGATCAAAAATCATCTAAATTCACAGATGAAAATGAAGCAAGTATTCGCAAGTTTCAAGCCATTGGTTGGCAAATTTCAACGGTAGAAGATAAATGTATGAATAATATTTATCTAAACTTCGACCCTAAGCTTAAGGAAGATCCTCAAACGGTTTGGATATCTCAGCTCGATGCACCAATCAATATTAAGCCTCAACTTGTTTATAATCATTTAGTCCATGAAAACAAAGAAGTTATTGTGCAAGATGATGCCAATAATTTATATCTGATTAATAAAGAAGGCGTTCAACTTTGGAAAATTAAGTTAACCGGTAAAATCATCGGAAGCATTCACCAAATTGATATTTATCGGAACAAACGCTTGCAATATGTGTTCAACACGCAAGATAAATTATACATTTTAGATAGGAACGGAAATAATGTAGGTAAATTTCCGGTTTCT
Source organism: Mangrovibacterium sp. (assembly GCA_047975205.1). GTDB lineage: Bacteria > Bacteroidota > Bacteroidia > Bacteroidales > Prolixibacteraceae > JBKEDC01. The sequence continues at coordinate 10,003 of JBKEDC010000049.1, forward strand.
TTTCGTTCACCGGCAACCAACGGTGTTGCTGTATTTGATTACGCAAACAATAGCAACTACCGTTTCTTTGTTGCCTGTAAGAACAAACAAACTTATGCCTACAATAAAGAAGGAAATATCGTTACCGGTTGGAAAGCTGCAAAAACAGATGCTTTTGTTACCAAGCCGATTCAGCATAAAGTTATTAGTGACAAAGACTATATTTTTTACACCGATTTACATAACACCTATATTTTGTCTCGCACGGGTGAATCTAGAAACGACAAGGTTGAGCGTTTTGAGCATTCCGACAATGATATTTATTTAATCAACACTGAGGGTAAGCCGGCTATAGCGACTACTGACACAGATGGGATTATTCACATGCAATTTATTGATGGATCTTACAAGACTGTGAAGTTTACCAACTTTGGTAAAAATCATAAATTTGTAGCTCATGATTTAAATAATGACGGATACGATGATTTTATTTTCGCAGCTAAACGTACATTGGTGGCTTTCGACAGTTCCGGAAAAAAACTATTCGAGGTGAAGTTTGATTCAGCAATTAGTACTACTCCGAATATTTTCTCATTTGACAAAGATGATGTCAAGATTGGTATTACTACTTCCAATGATAATCAAATCCACCTCATTACTTCTAAAGGGGAAGAATATGATGGGTTTCCTCTTCAAGGAAATACTGATTTTAGCATAGGTAAGTTCTCGAATAATCAAGAATATTTTAATATACTTGTTGGCAATAATAACAATGGTTTTTTAAATTACATGGTTCAATAAACACACAACTATTCACATATTCACACTATGAACAATAAAAAGGGTTTTGGAACAGCACCGGTATTTTTTACTGCTATCTCTACAATCTTAGGCGCTATCCTTTTCTTGCGATTTGGTTATGGAGTTGGCACATTAGGATTTTGGGGCATTGTGCTCATTATCATTGTGGGGCATCTAGTAACTATTCCAACAGCCTTAGCCATTTCAGAACTAGCAACAAACAAACGGGTAGAAGGAGGTGGCGAGTATTTCATTATTTCACGCTCTTTCGGGCTAAACATTGGCACCACCATCGGCTTCTCTTTATTCTTATCGCAAGCCATTAGTGTAGCTTTTTATGTCATAGCTTTCACTGAATCTTTTTCGACTCTCTTCGAGTATGCTTCCATACATTGGGGGTTGAACTTACCTCGGCAAGCAGTGTCTATTCCTGCCATGGGTGTGCTGTCTATACTTATTCTTACCAAAGGTGCCGGAATGGGTGTGAAAACGCTATATATTATTGTGGGTATTCTTGCCGTATCGCTTATTGCTTTTTTTGCAGGAACAACTGATTTTGCGCAGAGCAGCGAATTTAGTTTTGCACAAACTCAATTTCGCAATGCCGATCAGTTTTTTATTGTATTCGCTATTATATTTCCGGCATTTACCGGAATGACTGCTGGGGTCGGGCTTTCAGGTGATTTGCAAAACCCATCGAAATCAATTCCATTGGGCACTACGGCAGCCACGCTAACCGGCATGGTGCTTTATCTGCTTATTACGTGGAAACTAGCATCTTCAGCTTCTGCCGAAGATCTTGTAAACAATCAGCTTATTATGAGCGATATTGCCGTACAGGGGAAATGGCTCATTCCGATAGGATTAGCAGCTTCTACTATATCATCGGCAATAGGTTCTATATTAGTTGCGCCACGCACGCTGCAAGCTTTAGCTGCCGATCAAGCTTTTCAAAGCACTCGACTCAACAAATACCTCCGTATAAATGATAAAAAAGGAGAGCCCAAGCATGCCACCATAGTAACAATACTTATAGCTTTCATTTTTGTTGCCATCGGCGATGTTGATGCTGTAGCACAAATCATTTCGATGTTTTTCATGGTTACCTATGGTGCTCTTTGTTTGATTTCATTTCTTAACCACTTTGGATCTTCGCCATCTTACCGCCCGTCATTTCAATCAAGATGGTATTTTTCACTAATCGGATTCGTTACTGCCATATATGTAATGTTTCGCATAAATGCGCTATATGCCATTTTATCATTCTTAGCTATATCTGCCATCTACGCCTACGTGCAATATTATCATAAAGACAGAAAAGGGTTTGAAATCATCTTTACTAACACTTTTTTTCAAATCAATCGTAAACTTCAAGTATTCTTACAAAATGCTCGCAAAAGAAATAGCTTTAAGGAATGGCGTCCGAGTTCGGTGTGTATCAGCGATAAAAGTTTTGAACGAAAACAAGCTTTTCAACTACAGAACTGGTTGGCATATCGATATGGCTTTGGAACATATATTCATTATATTGAGGGATACTTTTCTAAGAAGGCTCATGCACAAGCCTGCGAAATAAAAGATAACTTATTGGAACAATTCGGAAAGTCTGATAATCATGTGTATGTTGATACTATTATTTCGCCATCATTTACATCGGCAATTGCACAAACAGTGCAGCTTCCCGGTATTGCAGGTATGGAAAATAATATGCTCATTTTCGATAGCGGAATAGATGATCGTGATATGCTTCGTCGAATTATTGACAATTATTCCATGGTAAATGCTGCCGATTTTGATGTACTTATTCTTCGAAGCGGAAAATACAAGATACATACACAAAGCGATATTCACGTGTGGCTGCAGAAAACAGATGATTATAACTGTAACCTCATGATTTTACTTGCTTTCATTATTGGAAGTCATCCGGATTGGAAAAAATCTAAAATTAAAATCTTTGAAGTAAGCCCCGAAAATGAAGTGGAGAATAGCAAGTTGGAGTTACAAGAGCTTATTACTAAAGGCAGACTGCCCATAACCTTGAAGAATATACGAATCTTGGAAGAAGAAAAAGATGTATCTTTCAAACAAATGATGAATAAATATTCTAAGGATGCAGGTCTTGTTCTTACCGGATTCCGAGGAGATCATATTAAGCATGACGGAGAAAAGGTTTTTGACGGATATGAATGTGAAACAATGCTTTTTGTAAATAGTCATAGCGAAAAAGTAATAGAATAATCATTATATAATAAACATACACATGATGAATATGAATGCATCAATAGGTATCGATATAGGTGGCACAAACACTGCTATCGGTATTATAGACGAGAATGGTAAAGTTCTCGCCAAGTCAGCCATTAAAACACCAAAACACGGAGACGCTAAAAAATACGTTGCCGAACTAGCCGAAGCTATTAAAGATTTAGTAGCAGAGGAAGCCAAAGAACTAAACATTTTAGGAATTGGTATCGGGGCTCCTAATGCTAATTACAATTTAGGAACAATTGAATATCCGGCAAACCTTTCATTCGAAGGAATAACTCCATTGGTAGATCTATTGAAAGAACAATTCCCGCGTTTTGTTCACATTGCACTCACTAATGATGCCAATGCGGCAACCATCGGTGAAATGATATATGGAGGGGCTAAAGATATGAAAAACTTCATCATGTATACCCTTGGAACCGGCGTTGGCGGAGGCATTGTGGTAAATGGCGACCTTATCTATGGGCATACCGGATTTGCCGGCGAAAACGGACATACCATGCTTATCCCCGGAGGTAGAAAATGTGGATGCGGACAACATGGGCATCTTGAGGCTTATTGCTCAGCCCCGGGTATGGCTAGAACTACGCTTGAAATTTTAGCTCAAGAAAATGCCATTGACAGCCCACTTGCTCAAATACCTTTTAGTAAGTTAGAGTCAAAAGACATTTACAATGCTGCCGAACAAGGCGACCCCATTGCTTTGAAAGTTTTCGAGAAAACGGGTGAATATCTGGGTATTGGATTAGCTGATGCTGCACATATATTCAGCCCTGAGGCTATTTTCTTGTTCGGGGGCCCTACAGCTGCCGGAGATTATATACTCAATCCGACAAAAGCATCTATGGACAAACACTTGATAACTGTATTGAAAGATACTGTTGAAATTAGAGTATCTGAGTTAGAACAAGGCGATGCTGCCATCATTGGAGCCAGTGCCTTAGTTCTCCAAGAAATAAAAAAGGGGTAACAACATTCTCCCATCTTAATTAAGTGAGTAAACGAGTAACCGGACAATTTGTCGGATTGCTCGTTTACTTCTCGTTATTTTCCGGATTTCCAAGGTTGAGGTGGCTTAGCCCCAAATTCTTTGCCTACTAAATCATCTGATTTTATACGCATAATGCCCACATTTTCTACTGCCGGACGATTAAACTGAAACTGTTTGTTGCTGTATTGTTTCATGAATGCATTTAAACATTTAAGTTTTTCCTCGTAATCATCAACAAATTCTAATTCACCCTCAAGCATAAGAGTTTTGCTCTTCACCCGATAGCTGCAACCAACTTGCTCGTTTTGTGAAACGATTTCATCGCCTAACATCCATGTTATGCACACTTTCGGATTTGTATTCAATGCATCCCATTTCCTACCTTCTTTACCGGAATGCAAAATGATATACTCGCCATCATATCCAAAATTCATAGGTATTACATAAGGTGAATTTCCATCAATGAGTGCAACAAAACAAGTGCGACAAGCTGATAATATATCTGTCAACTCTTGTGTGTTCAGTACGGATAATGTTCGCATGCTTATTTAAGTTTATAATATGGTTCTACTTCCAAGCTCTTTGCTAATTAAAGCAACTACTTGCTTCAATTTAATATACTGACTCTGCGATTCAAGCAAGGCTTCCCAATTTTCGGAGGTAGCAGCATCGGCTATTTGTTTTTCTAAAGTATTCAGCATCAATCTTATTTTACGCAGTTTATACTCCATAACAATTCGAGGAACAATAATGCCTAAAATCTCATATTCATGCTCTACAAAAGCACCCGATTTCGACCAGCGACGACTTTCATAGTATTTCTCTGCTAAAATATCGCTCGACAATTGACTCACAGCCGGTTCCGAATGATGCAAAAAGAAATGACGAAGATTATAACCCAAAATTACAGCCGTTAGTGCATCATAAAAGTTTTCCTTTTCGGTATCAACTAAGGCTTGTTCTCGCTCCCACTTTCGGCTTGCGATATACTCATTAACAAACAAATCTACCGACAATCTACTGAGCTTCATATCATCTTGTTCAGCAACGAAAGACTCTATTTGGCTATTCTGCAATCCATCTTCGTCGTGTTCTAAATTTAATGCTGAAACTAAGAGCTGTTCCAAACGTTTCAAGAGCTCTTCATCTACTTCAAAAGAGGCATCATCATTAAGTTTCTCTTTAAAGATTTGAAACATTCTGTTTATCGTCGGATCATCCGATTCCAACTCATCGGTTTCCAGTTCCGAGAGCACATAATCGCCTACTAATGCATATACCGTATTACCGGCTTCATCTTTTTGCTTAACTCCCGGCTCATAGAAATAGCGCAGCAACACACGCAATACTTCTCGCTCTTCTACTTCACATGGATTCTTTACAAAAGATGCAACAGGTGTTAGTTTCTGACTTTTTGGATCTGTAACTTGTGCATAAGCTTGCGATCTTCGTTCTGCTTCAGCTTGGCGTAACTGATTCTTTTGCCAATCATCAAATTGATTATTGAGTTTCTTTTTAACAGCTTCATACAAGCTGACTTCACTCACCTTCAGCATGCGACTGCATTCTTGAATATACATCTGACGAGCAATATTATCGGGCACCACGGCAATAGTTCCGATAATATCGTTTATCAAGCGTGTTTTCGCAATTGGGTCATCGCCCACTTCGCTCAACAGTAGTCTAGTTTTGAAACCCACAAAGTCGGTTTCATTATCTTTAATATATTCTTCCAATTTGCTTGCACTCATCGAACGCGAAAAGCTATCTGGATCTTCGCCATCAGGCAGCAATAACACTTTTACCTTTAAATCCTCTTTCAGAATCAAATCGATACCACGCAAAGCAGCCTTAATACCTGCAGCATCGCCATCATATATTACGGTAATATTCTCCGTGAAACGTTTAATTAAACGGATTTGCTCTTCGGTGAGTGCCGTTCCCGATGAAGCAACCACATTGGTAATACCGGCTTGGTGCATGGCAATAACATCAGTGTATCCTTCTACCAAGAAACACTTATCAAGTTTTACGATGGACTGTTTAGATTGATAAAGCCCGTAAAGAGCTCTACTTTTATGATAAATTTCAGATTCCGGCGAGTTTAAATACTTAGCTTTTCCATTCGCCTTTAGTGTTCGCCCTCCAAAACCGATTATTCTACCCGAAATACCATGGATAGGAAACATAACCCTCCCGGCAAACCTATCGCGCACCCAAGTATCTCGTTTTATGGTTAATCCGGTTGCCTCTAAATATTCCATGCGATATCCCTCTAACTGAGCCTTACCGGTAAAAGCATCTTTAGCATCGGGACAGTATCCTAAGTTAAATTTAGCTATCACTTCATCGCGCAAACCTCGTTGGCGTAAATAACTTAAGCCCACAGCACGACCTTCATCGCCGTTTAACAATTCGCCGGTGAAATATTTTTGCGCCCAACTGGAAACCAGCATCATACTTTCACGCTTGTCGCGCTTTTGTTTTTGCTCTTCGCTCTCTTCCTCTTCTTCTACCTCAATGTTATATTTATTTGCCAACCAGCGCAAAGCCTCCGGGAAAGTCATTTGCAAGTGCTTTCTTAAGAAAGACACCGGATTCCCCCCTTCACCACAGCTAAAGCACTTACAGATATTACGAGAAGGGTTCACACTGAACGAAGGCGATTTCTCGTTGTGGAAAGGGCAAAGACCCGTATAATTAGCTCCACTTTTACGTAAGGATACAAATTCACTCACTACATCAACAATTTGTGCAGCATCAATAATTCGGTCTATGGTATGTTGTGGAATCATATGGGCAAATTTACCAAAAAATGCACTATGCCGATTTCCGGCAAGTCATTTTATCAAAAAAATACGCTTCGGCATTTTTAAGAGAAGCCATTTTGTGAAAGATAAAGAAATTTCTCGCTCAGTTAAGCGAATGGATATAGTTTACTTACTTTTGTCTTTCCATGGTCTGACTGACTAGCAATAAATCTTATGGATTATAGAGATGAAGTTTTTATGGCTGTTGCCGAAAAGTTGAGTTTTTCAAAAGCTGCACAGATGCTTTTTATTAGCCAACCTGCGGTAACCAAACATATCAAAGAGTTGGAAAATAAATTTCAAACCAACCTTTTTGAGCGCAAAGGGAATAAAATACATTTGAGCCCCGCCGGCGAACTATGCTATAACAAATTAAAACTTATTCGACAGCAATATCAAGAATTAGCTTATGAGTTGGGACGAATAAATGATGTGCATCGGGGACAATTAAACATCGGGGCTTCTTCTACCATTTCTCAATATGTTATTCCCGAAGTACTTGCCAACTTCCACAAACGATATCCATTCATTAAGCTAAACTTGTTTAATGGCAATTCTGATACGATTATCCGCCGATTGCAACAAAATGAACTTGATATTGCTTTGGTTGAAAATAATCATTCGGAAAACAATATCCGATATGCTGCCTTTCTTGATGATGAGATTATTGCCGTGGCTTCTCCTGCCCAAAGCATTGCTCGAAAAAAACGATTAAACACCAACGATTTACAGCATCTTGCTCTTGTTTTGCGTGAAGAAGGCTCGGGCTCTTTGGAAGTCATTATTGAATATCTGAGCAAACATATTGATATAGCAAACCTAAACATAGCCATGCACTTAGGTAGCACGGAAGCCATTAAGAACTTTTTATGTGAATTTAACGGCATTGCCTTTGTTTCGGAACGTTCGGTTAAACGCGAGTTGGAAAACAAGCATCTGGTGCAAATTCCCATTAATAATTTGCACATAGTGCGCCAATTTCGCTTTGCCATTCGCCAAGGACATGAACAACAGCTAAGCGAGCTGTTTCGGAATTTCCTAATTCAATATCAGTTGTAAGACTCGCTTCATCTTATTTCCAAAGATAATCCTTGTAAACGACCTGTAAAATAGGGTGCAGTGTTTGATGTATAACTTCAAGTTATCAATGATAACTTTTTACAATTTGCGCAGGTTATAAACTCCATATACTTTAGCTGCTACAAAACGAAAGGTATATGAAACTCAATCCTAAGCACACATCAGGCATTTATTGGATAGCTATAGCTGTTTGCTTTATGCCATTTATGGAGGCTGCCTACGCTTTGCTGTTAGGCGTACTGCTTTCTTTAATCGGTATTATGAAGCAAGAGAAGTTAAATCGGCTCACAGGTCTTAGCCTTCAAACTGCCATTGTGCTTATGGGATTGGGCATGAACCTGACGCAAGCTATGGAGGCATCGAGCAAAGGTTTTTTCATAACCGTTATATCGGTTATCGGCACATTGGGGCTCGGCATTGGCTTAGCTAAATTATTAAAAGTGGAAGAGAAAATAGGAGTACTTATTTCATCGGGTACAGCCATTTGTGGAGGAAGTGCCATAGCCTCGGTTTCGCCGGTTATTAAAAGTAAGGATTACCAAGTTTCGGTTGCACTTATTGTTGTGTTTCTACTGAATGCCGTGGCTTTATTTGTATTTCCCGCTATCGGGCATCTATTGAAACTCAGTCAATCGCAGTTCGGTTATTGGGCAGCTATAGCCATTCACGACACAAGTTCTGTTGTAGGAGCCGCCCACAGTTATGGCGAACAAGCCTTAGAAATAGCAACGGCAGTTAAACTCACGCGAGCTTTGTGGATTATTCCGGTATCGATATGCTTTGCTTTTATTTATGAAAAGAAAGATAAAAATGGAGGAACTGAGAAAGGAAAAATAAAAATACCGTGGTTTATCGGTTTATATGTTCTTGCCATCTTAGCCAACCACTATTTCACGGGATCGGCTGTGCAAGACACCTTCATGCATTTAAATTGGCTGGGCAAACGCCTTATGGTAGTGGCTTTGTTTTTAATCGGGTCGAATATTTCTATTTCCCAATGCAAACAAGCCGGTATGAAAAGTTTTGTCCTTGGTATTTTACTATGGCTGGCAATCAGCTCACTAACTTTGATGGTAGTGTTAAAAGGTGGTTTCTGTTAAATCACACCAAAAACACTGCCGGCGTATGAAAAAAACGAAAAGCCCGCTACATTGATTGTAGTGGGCTTTTTATCTCTTCGATTCATTCGTTTTAAAACTCACGACTGGAAATCAACTCGCCTTTTTCGTTATAGCAGTTCCATTTCCCGATGCGCTTTCCGGCAGCATAGGTCATTTCATAAATCAACGTGCCACCATCATTCCACACTTTCCAATCGCCGTTTTTTTGTCCGACTGAATAATTTGCCAAGCCCACTTTAATACCTTGTTCATTATAAGAAATCCACTCTCCATCTTTCTCTCCTTTTTCGTAATGGCGAATCTCTTTTAATTTACCATTATCGAAAAAAGATCTCATTTCGCCATCTTTCAAACCATCTTTGAGATGAAGGCTAAATTTGGTATTTCCGTTTTCATAAGTTCCGACATACATACCGGAATAGGGTTTACCATCCCACATATACAGCCCATTTTTTTCTTCAATTATTTGGGCTTGAACTACGCTGAGCCCTGTCCAAATCAATGTTACTAATAAGAATAATATCTTCTTCATCTTTAAAATTTTTAGGTGTTTAATTCTTCAAACCTAAAGTAATTATTTTTCCGCCCCAAACAAAAGGGTTGAATTTATTTGTATTTTAATCCTAGCGTTCTAAATATTTCTTATTTGTCGGAAAAAAGCGGCTCACAAATATTATCGGAAATGCATAATTATACTGAAAGGTATAGCTAAAAATCATTTTATACTGCATATTTTCCACTAATTCACTCAGATATACATTTCTGCCCCATTTCTTATAAAGAATTCAGGCAAAAAACACCAATTCAAACCATTCTCTAATAATGATGCAAGCAATAAATATCAATTCAATCTATCCTAGTCGGAGAAAGAGCCCAATTAAAACAAATTCTTGCCATTACTCGTGGCATATGTATAAAATCAGTATAAATAAGTTTCAAATTCAACTGAGGGAAAATAGGACTAAGACTAACGATAACTCTCTCAAAAAAGAATAAATTTCCATTCAAAGAATAGCGTATATATCGTTTCAATATCCTCTATTCTTAACGTTAGTTCAAAGTTCAGCTCATGGGAAGTAGCACAAAATGTTTATATTTGAACTTGAAAGGCTGAAGCCGAAGAATATCGGGGCAATATAACTCCTGAAAAACTAAAAAGTATGCAAATTAAAATCGTAAATAAATCACAGAATGAATTGCCGGCTTACGGCACTGAACAATCGGCAGGGCTAGATTTAAGAGCCAATCTAGATACCCCGGTAATATTAAAACCTTTGCAACGAGCTTTAATTCCCACAGGCTTACACATCGAACTGCCGGTGGGTCATGAAGCTCAAATCCGCCCCCGAAGCGGCTTAGCAATTAAATACGGAATCGGGGTGTTAAATTCGCCCGGGACTATTGATGCCGACTATAGAGGTGAAATTAAGGTAATTCTCGTTAATCTGTCTAATGAAGATTTTACAATTGAACATGGTGAGCGCATATGCCAGATGGTAATTGCCAAGCACGAAACAGTGAGCTGGAATGAGGTTGAAATGCTTTCTGATTCTGAACGCGGAGCCGGCGGATTTGGTCACACAGGAAAAAAATAAACTATGGCATGGAAAAGAATAGCAATAATTCCGATTATTGCGCTAAGTATAAGTGCTTGTTCATCAACAAAAAATGCAATTAAGGTTGAGAATGATGTTCAAGCCTATGAAGAAAAACCCATTTCAGAAACTAAACTTACCAAAGAACAATTAGGTGAATTTGAATACACCTTTATTGAAGCTTTGAAACAGAAACAAACAGGCAATGCAGATGCGGCTCAGCAACTATTCTCCCGTTGTTTGGAAATCGACCCGCTATCGGCTGCCAGTATGTATGAAATGGGGAAAATTCACTACCTGAAAAAAGATTTAACCAGTGCTTCTTTGCTGTTGGAGCGTGCCATTGATATTAACCCAAACAACAAATGGTATAAAATTACCCTAGCTCAGGTTTATCAACACATGAAAAAATATGGCGAGGCAGCCCAGTTATATTCAGAACTTTACGCACAACAAAAAGATAAAGTGCAATACTTATACACCGAAGCTGTGCTTTGGGGAGGAGCCAAAAACTATGATAAGGCAATGGCTACCTATGATAAGTTCGCTGAACAAACCGGAAAATATGAAGCCGTGGCCTTAGCCAAACAAGAGCTCTATCAGCAAAGCGGAGACACAGTGGGAGCTATTAAAGAGATGGAAAAGCTGAGCAAACAATATCCTCAAAACACCACCTACTATGGTTTGTTGGCTGAGTTATATCATAGTTCGGGCAATGATGAAAAAGCCTTAGAAAATTATGACAAGGTGTTTAAAATTGATCCTAACAACGGGTTCGGTTTCATATCACTTGCCGGTTTCTATACGCAGCGAGGAGAACGGGAAAAAGGTTTCGATTACTTGAAGAAAGCATTCAAAAGCACTCAACTGGATGCCGACACCAAAATTCAGTATTACTTATCGGAAGTAGCTAATGATAAAAGCGGTACGACTTGGACTACAGAGCAAGTTGACGAACTGCTCAATATTCTCCATGACATGTATCCCGACGACGACCGAATGTATGCTGTTTATGCAGATCATTTTATCCGTCAAGGAAAAAATGAGGAAGCTCGGGAGGATATAAAAAAATATTTAGCTAAGAATCCGAAAACCTATGAAATGTGGTGGCAATACTTATTGCTGTCAAACGAATTAAACGATTGGCAACGCCTACTTGATGACAGTAACGATGCTTTGACTCACTTCCCAGAGCAAGCAAGTATCTACATATGGAAAGCTGTGGCAGAGTTACAACTGGAAAAATATGATGAAGCTATCGTAACGGCAAAAAAAGGTTTAACATATGCCGGCGATAATGCATTTACAAAAGAACAGTTTCAGGTGTTTATAGCAGATGCCAATTATCAACTTGGAAATATTGACAAAGCTATTGATTCCTATGCAAAAATCATTAAAAATAACCCTACCAACTATGGGGCTATGAATAACTATGCGTATTATCTATCAGAACTCAATCGTGATTTAGATAAGGCTGAAGCTTGTGCCAACAAAGTAATTCAAGCTAACCCTACCAACGGTACTTATTTAGACACATATGCTTGGATACTTTTCAAGCAAGGCGACTATAAGCTTGCTAAGTTCTATCAAGAAACGGCTATCGAGCATATTGATTCCGACAGCGGTGTATTCTTCGAGCATTATGGTGACATCCTGTATAAATTAGGAGAAACTGACAAAGCGGTAGAACAATGGGAAAAAGCCAAAGAGAGCGGAGATACAAACAAGGTGTTAGATGAAAAGATTCGACAAAGAACTTATATCGAGGAGTAAGGTGGGAAATATTTCGGTTAAACAATTAGCATTAGCTCTGTTCTTTGGCTTATTGACGCTCAGCTCGTGCAAAACGACAAACAAACTGACCGGTAAAGGCGAAGAACATATCCGTTTGAATACAAAACAGATTCTGCAAAAGGTGAAAGAGCATAATTACACTTTTGAGGGATTAAAAGTTAATAGGATAAACTGTTTGGTGGAAGCAGGAGGTAAGAAAACAAGTTTCAAAGGGGCTATGAAAGCTCAATGCGATGAATTTATTGACATCACGGCGTCAAAACTCATTCCCATTCTCCGTGCCCATTTATCATCTGATACAGTGCAAGTCATCAGCTATTTGCAAAAAGGATACTATGAGGGCGATTATGACTTAGTGGCAAATCAGTTCGGCATGCTCGTTAATTATCAGTTCATACAATCTATATTAACGGGTTCTTTCAGCGAATTAAAAGAAAATAAGTTACGAGCTTCAAGCTTCGACTGCTATATATACAATGATAATTATGTTCTCAAATGGAAAGACTACAAGGTGTTTGGAGATGGGAATGTGTTTACACAGTATGTCTATATAAACCCTTTAACTTATCAGATAGATAAGCTTTGCCTAGTATCTGTGTTAGATAAAAATACTAAACTTACGGTAAACTATTCAAATCATTTAGAAATAAGTGGACAATGGATACCCACCAAATTAAATGTAGAGGCTCAGAAGGGAAAGACCGTGGTAAAAACGGAAATGCAATTCAGTAGAATAGAACTTAACCCCGTGTTGAACAACAATTTTACTATCTCTAATAAATATCAGAAGTTAAATTAGGATGATTGATTGATATGAAGCGTTTTTTGCTATTCCTTTTGGTATGTCTATTTGTTGATGGAGCTTCTGCTCAATCAATAACAGATTTGCGCACTAAAAAGTCTGAACTGACTAAGCAAATTAAGCTTCTCAACTCTTTAATACAAGAGAATAATCAGAATAAACAAAAATCACTTGAAACCATCCAATTATTAAAATTGCAAGTGCAGGCTCACGACCAACTCATAGCCGGTGTTAATAATGAGCTCCAAATTATTGATCAGCGAATTAATAATAACCGGATCATTGTCGATATGTTGCAAGATGATCTTTCATCGATGAGAGAGGAATATGCAGTCTTGATTCGCTTGGCTCAAGCGAACAACAATACCTACGGCGTTCTTGTATCTCTACTCTCAGCCGATAATCTTTCACAGGCTTACCAACGATGGTCATATCTCCGACAATATGCGCAATATCGCAGCAAACAGCTAAAAGCCATTATTGCTGTGAACAATAAGGTTCAACAACATTTAAATCAGCTGAGTGAGCAAAAGAAATCAAAGCAAGAACTGATAAGTCAAAAGAATCAGGAGCTATCGACCCTCTCGAAACAAGAAATGGAACTGAATCGAACTCTTCAATCATTTGCATCTAAACAGTTGATGTTACACACAAAAGTGGACAACCAGATACGAGCAGAATCGTCTTTAAATAGTGAAATCGAACAACTTTTATCAGAGAAAGCGAAAAAAGACTTAGCCGGAAACTCTACTGTTTATAAAAACTTCGATAGCATCAGTAAAGAGTTTGAGAATAAGAAAGGAAAATTACCATGGCCTATTTCTAATGGTATAATTACTGCTAGATTCGGCACCCATGACCATCCGATTTTACCTAATATCACTGTGCATAATAATGGTATTGATATAACAACTGCAGCAGGTGCCCATCCTATGTCCATTTTTACCGGTGTGGTAACTAAAGTTTTTACTGCTTCCGATAAGAGCCTAGCTGTAATTCTTCGTCACGGCACTTATCTCTCCGTATATGCCAATTTATCGGAAGTGTCAGTAAAAGTTGGCGATGAAGTGCAAAAAGGGGAGAAAATAGGAACGCTGGCTTCTAAGGATGGGGTTTCTGTACTAAAATTTCAAATTTGGAAAGAAAACACCAAGCTTAACCCTGAACAATGGATTAAAACAAACTCCGCTAAATTCCCTTAAGAGGTATAAAATCCTTTACTCTCGCAGACTTTCTTGATAATTGGTTGATAGCACTCTAAATTCTGTTCGCCTATTAATTGAATTAGCTATTTCTTGCTCATTTTCACTAAGCTTATCAATGAAATCTGGGGTTAAAACATCTCCTTTTTTTAAGAAGTCATATTCTTGTGCAATCCTACTATTTACTTGTTTTGGAGAAGTCTCGCCATAACCCTTTGCCACTAGGCGATGCCCGCTAATTCCTTTACTAATCAAATAATCCACTACCGATTGAGCTCGCTGTTGAGACAAAATAGAATTAGACTTATCGGATCCGACTTGATCCGTATGAGACATAAGCTCAATTGTTATATTTGGATTTGCATTCAATATATATATCGCAGTGTCCAGTGCTATTTTAGAATTCTCCGTTAATTCTGCAGAACCGAATTCATAATTAATATTCTCTACTGTAATTGGTTCATCTATTGGTATTAAATAAAGATTTTCTGTAAAGCTCTCACTTTGTTTCAATCCAATAGTACTTATCCTTATTTTATCATTCAAGAAATAGTCTTTGTAGGCTGCAAATACATATTCATTTTCAGGCTTAAGTTTTATTTTAAATAAGCCATCGGCGGCTCTTATCCTAAGATCAGTGCCGTCAGTAGCTATTACGCGTACATGTGCGCCATCAATGGTTTTTTGGGTATCTTTATTGTACACGGAACCCCTCATCTCTAGTTCCATCGGAGGGAGTTTAAAGGTATAAATATCATCCTTTCTAGAACCTTTTCTATTAGATGTAAGTAATCCTTGAGGATATGGACTTCCTGGTAGAAAAGTCATACACAAATCATCGCCTGATGAGTTAATAGGAATCGGCATATAAGTAACCATCCAATTACCACTAGTATCTTTGCTTGCCTTAAATATATCAAAACCACCTAGCCCGGGAGTATAATTAGTAGAAAAATAAAGATTTCCCTGCAAATCGGTTGTTGGGAATATTTCATCGCCTGGTGTATTTATATTTTCGCCTAGATTCATAGGGCTCCCAAACTCTCCATTACTTCGAATACTCATCCATATGTCAGAGTTACCGTAGCCTCCTTTTCTATCTGAGGTAAAAAAAACCGTATCACCGGTAATCGAGAAATAAGGATGAGCGACTATTAAACTATCAGGAGCAAAATTTAATTTTGTAGCTTGTGCAAAATTTCCTCGATTGATGTCAGAACTAAATATAGCAACCCCCATATCTTGTTCTTCACTTGCTTCACAACGAGTAAATAGTAGCATATCGCCACTTGGTGATATGCTTGCGGCACCATTATCATCAGACGTATTTATAGCTCCACTATCATTAATAAGTTCCACCTTATTCCATCGCTTGCGCTGTAAATCATAAGTGCTTTTATAGATTTGAGACAAGTATTGTCCTGTGATTCGACTAGTTGCTTTTTCTCCAAATTCATTTTTACGCATAGAACTTAAAATGATCTCATTCCCACGCGCAGAACTGTAAAAAGCCGCATAGTCACCTTCTCGAGAATTAACTTGTTTTAAAAGCTTCAATTCATATCCGCTAGTACTATTTTGCCATATTTCAACCGAATCGCAATAAGCTAACTTAGTTTCAGCGTAATCATTTCCCGGATTCTCGGCTAGATAAGCTTCATAATATACTTTAGCTTCTTCAAACTTTTGTGCAGCACTCAACGATTCGGCAGCCAATAAATTCAGCTTTGCATCAGGATATCCTCGCCTAATTGCATTCTTATACCATATGCCTGCACGATTATATTCTCCCAACTTTCTATAAGCCTCACCTAAATCATAAGCCATCTGCATTCTGAGGTTAGGGTCTTTAACCTTTCGATATGCTTTACGAAGATTATCTGTACTTTTATGATATTCGCCAATTTCTACGGCCTCCATACCCTTTCTATAAATTCTTTGTCCGCTACATGAAAATAGAAAACAGGGAAAAATGAAAAATACAATTAGTTTGGAGGAAGTAGAAATGTACATACACAAATATTTTAAATTACGAGAACTATACCATACATCATCCTAAAAGAAGTCGCCAAAGTCAGTTGTTTCTTCACGTTGATTTTTTGCACTATCCACCCCATTTTCACAGTCTAAAGAAACATTGAATCCTACGGGCTTTTCAAAAGAAAAATCATCTTTATATTCCAAGGTGGGATCGTCATATACTTTACGTAAGAATCTACCATAAACGGGCATAGCCATTCTAGCACCCTGACCATAAGTTAAACTGGGAAACCTGATGCTTCTAACCTCGCCTCCTGTCCATACACCGGTAACTAGCTGAGGTGTTTCTCCCATAAACCAACCATCAGATTGGTTTTGGGTCGTTCCAGTCTTCCCTCCTATCTCTCCGGTAAATGGGGGATAATTAGATAAATTCTTCACTGAATTTGTTTTACTGTCATAGGTCTGAGCATATTTACCAATCTTCAAGCGAATACCCGAACCTTTATTCACTACATTTTGGAGTAAACTGATCATGAGATACGCCGTATTCTCATCAATAGCATCTTTTCTTTGTGGTTGGAAACTAGCTATTGTATTACCATATTTATCGGCAATTTTAGTCACGAAATAGGGCTTAGTATATACACCTTTATTTCCAAAAGTACCATAGGCTCCCACCATTTCATATATGGATATGTCTGCCGTTCCTAGAAACATAGATGGAACTGCTTCAATATGACTCGTAATACCCATTTTACGCATAACAGCCTTCATTGCCTCAGGATTAAACTGCTTCATAATCCAAGCTGAAATATAATTTACCGAATGCGCCAAGCCCCAACTCAATGTTACCATTTTTCCATCATATTTTGTTTTTCCGGAATTCTTGGGCGACCATGTATTTCCATCAGGAAGGGCGAATCGCTGAGGTACATTGGGTACTTGTGTACATGGAGAATATCCATTTTGCATGGCTAAGGTATATAAGAATGGTTTGACTGTAGAACCTACTTGGCGTTTACCTTTAGTTACCATATCATACATAAAATAGCGATAATCCGGACCACCTACATAAGCTCGAACTTGCCCCGATTTAACGTCCATACTCATCATTGCCGAGCGAAGAATTCCCAATGTATAGCGAATGGAATCCATGGGTGTCATAATAGTATCTACGCTATGACTTGAGCTATTGCCATTCCAACTAAATATTGACATTTTAGTTGGCGTATTAAAATTATCTTCAATCTCTTTATCGCCTACTTTCATCACACGTTTAAGCACGCGATATCTTTCACTTTGGCGCATAACCGTGTGTAATAAATGGCTTACCTCGTCTTTCGACATATCATTAGAAAACGGAGCATAGCGTAAATTCTTTTTATGTGCCTCAAATGCCGGTTGTAAATAGGTTTTAAGGTGTTCACTTACAGCTTCCTCAGCATATTCTTGCATTCGAGAATCAATGGTAGAGTATATACGAAGTCCGTCAGTATATAAATTATAATGCGTACCATCTTCTTTTATATTTTTATTACACCAACCATATAACGGATTGGTGACCCAAGCTATAGAATCTTGTTTGTATTCTTCGGTTTGCCATGAAGCATAATTATTACGTTGAGGTTCTTTTGCACTGAGTGTTAGGCGAAGATATTCTCTAAAATAAGGTGCAAGTCCTTCTTTAAAATCTTCCCGATTGAAATTGAGCTCAAGAGGAAGCCGTTGTAAAGAGTCACATACTTGTTTGTCCAGATAACCATATTTATTCATCTGATTTAACACAACGTTACGGCGTTCGCGAGTTAATTCTTCTCGGCGTAAAGGATTAAATAGTGCCGAGTTCTTAGCCATACCAACAAGCATAGCCGACTGTTCTATTTTTAGATCCTTAGGTTCGCAGTCAAAGTAGATGCGAGATGCAGAATTAATACCAACAGCCAAGTTCAAGAAATCGTACTTATTCAGATACATGGTTATAATTTCTTCTTTCGTGTAGCTTCTCTCCAAACGAACAGCTATTACCCACTCCTTAAACTTACGCAGTATTAAATCGGCAGTAGATGCATTTGGATTGCGAGGGAAAAGCATCTTAGCTAATTGTTGAGATATAGTACTACCTCCACCAGAGTTGGAGTTACCTGTAATAAGACCTTTAGCTACGCGGAAAAGTCCTCGAAGATCTACACCGGAGTGATCATAAAAACGAGCATCTTCAGTGGCAATAAGTGCTTCGGTTAGACTTTCAGGCAAATCACCATAATGCGCTACCACACGATTTTCACGAAAGTATCTACCTAGAACTTTACCATCTCTCGAAATAACTTGAGATGCTACTAAATTTTGAGGATTCTCTAATTCTTCAAAAGAAGGCATGTAACCTAGCTTTCCTTTGGCAATTAATGAAAACAAAAGTATTATGGAAAGTATTCCTATTGCGAAAATACTCCAAAATGCAATAATGTACTTTGTATAACTCGGTTTATTCTTAGTCTCTGTCATGGGGCTATATCGTTTATTACAGGATAAATACCATCCGTAATGTGCAAATATAGCTTAATAATGCATAGTTTCGACCTGCTTAATTCATAAATATTACTATTAAGAATATCAAAGTGCTTGGTATTCGAGCATACCTCACCCTCGAAGTAACGGTTTATGAATTATACAAGTTGTCCCAGAATATATGAGTCAATGTATAATATACACCTACAATTAGTCCTTTGGTGTAAAATAAGCAATAGGCACAATTATCTCCTCCATCGAAACTCCTCCATGTTGAAATGTATCCCTATAGTATTGGGCGTAATAATTAAAGTTGTTTGGATAAGCTAAGAAATCATCATGAAGTGCAAAGATAAAGCTGGAACTTAAATTTCTACCCGGAAGCTTAGCTTCCTCCGGATGATGAATGGCAAAAACCTGTTTTTCTTCATATTTCAGTCGGCGTCCCATCTTGTATCGTAAATTAGTCACAGTCTCTCTATCTCCAATAACTTTAATAGGATTATTTACTCGGACTGAGCCATGATCAGTAGTTATAATTAATTTGACGCCCCGTTCGGCTAAGTCTTTAAGTAATCTGAGTAAAGACGAATTTGCAAACCAACTTTCTGTTATTGAGCGATAGGCTTTCTCATCACTAGCTAATTCACGAAGTACTTGCATTTCTGTTCTTGCATGCGATATCATATCGACAAAATTAAATATCAATACCGTTAAATCATGGTTATTGATATTATTCAGCACCTCTGCATATTTTTTATCAGATACATTTGCTGCACCAAATTTCTCATAGTACACGCTTTCTGTCCGCTTTAAGCGTTTTAATTGTTCTAACAAAAGGGCTTCTTCGTGTATATTCTTTTGTCCTTCATTGTCATCTTCTTCCCAATATTGCGGATATCTTTTGGCAATATCTCCGGGCATCAATCCTGCAAATATAGCATTTCTCGCATATTGAGTCGCTGTGGGTAATATACTGTAGTACAAACTCTCATCGGTAGGTATATAAAATTGACAAAGCATGTTCTTTAATATAATATACTGATCATAGCGTAAGTTATCGATTACCAAAGTAACCGTTCTAGAACTATCGTCAATTTTCGGAAAGATATAATGCTTGAATAAATCGTGAGACAACATAGGACGCTCATCAAAATCACTTTGTATCCAGTCGATATAATTGTTCTTTATAAACTTGGCAAAGTTATTATTAGCCTCTCCTCTTTGCATTTTTAGCACGTCATCCATTCCATTATCATTCGATTCCGCAAGTTTCAATTCCCAGTCTACCAATTGGGTGTATATTTCTTTCCACTCGTTGTGGTCTAATCTTTCATTCAAACGCATGCCGAGCTTGGCAAACTCCATCTGATAATCTGATGTTGTTTTTCGTGTAACGAGTTCATCTCTGATGATAATCTTCTTAAGTGTCAAAAGTATTTGTTTCGGATGAACCGGCTTAATTAAGTAATCGGCAATCTTCGATCCAATAGCCAAATCCATATTATCTTCTTCCTCACTTTTAGTAATCATCACGACGGGAGTAGCAGGTGATATTTGCTTGATTCTAGATAAAGTTTCAAGACCTGTTAATCCGGGCATATTCTCATCTAAAAAAACAATGTCAAAATATTGATTTTGTATAATTTCAATAGCATCGTGACCATTTGTAGAGGTCTCTACTTCGTAACCCTTTTGTGCTAGAAATAGGATATGTGCACGAAGTAAATCTACTTCATCATCTATCCATAATACTTTTATCTTCTTCATCGGTTTGAATTCTTATTTTTATAACACAATATACAATTAAACTTACACAGATTCACAAAATGTTTTGAAAAAAAAATACTAATTATCGGATATTAGGGTATTATATGTATCAAATATCATATTTGACTCAAAACCTCGGCTCTGGGCATAACGAATCACCTTGAGTCTAAGTCTGTATGCATCTTTAGCTTTTGTTTTTTTATACTTCTCAGTAAGTAAATCAAGTAAGTTTTGCTCGTAAGCATCGATATCTATTTCTTGCAAAGCCAATGCAATACAATTAGCCGATATTCCTTCATTTTTCAGATGATGAACTATTTTTATCCTTCCCCAGCGGTTAAAACGGTATTTATCGCGTACATAGCTAGAGGCAAAGCGTTGCTCATTCAAAAAGTTATGTTCAAATAATTTTTGAAGAACCGTCTCGGCCTCATCAGAGGTAAGTCCCCATTGTATAGTTTTTTTATGAATGGAAAGCGGACTTTTCTCAGCTCTGCTGCATAAAGCTGCTGCTCTTGAAAATATAAAACTTATTCGTTCATTGCTTTCTGCCATCAATTTACTCCATTTTCGATCCGAATGCTAAATCTCCGGCATCGCCTAAGCCCGGAACAATATACATTTTCTCGGTTGTTTCAAGGTCAACAGCTCCCACCCAAAGTGTAACATTATCAGCTTTAATTGTATTTTGAATATAATCAACTCCTTTTTGGCTAGCTAAAATAGACACCAAATGCACATGCTTAGGAGCTCCTTTCTGCAACATAGTTTTATATGCCACGGCCATAGATGAACCGGATGCTAGCATAGGATCATTTATGATTAATACTTTATCTGTAGGATTCGGGGTTGACAAATAGCCCAATTCAATGTGAAATTCTGTTTTTGAATCGTATTTTCTGGAAGCAGAAATATATGCATTACCGGCCTTATCAAACATATTTAACATACCCTGATGTAAAGGTAAACCCGCTCTTAGAATAGTAGCAAGAACCGGAGACTGCGATAAACAAGGAACCTTTGCTACGCCTAAAGGAGTCGTAACTTCCTTTACTTCATAGTCAAGTTCTTTACTGATTTCATAAGCAAACAGTTCGCCAAAACGTTCTAAATTTCTTCGAAACCTTAGCCTGTCTTTTTGAATACTTTCATCGCGTATTTCAGCTAAGAACTGATTAAAAAGAGAATTTTTTTCACTGAGATTATATACTTTCATGATATATTTAATTTTTCTTCAAAATAAGGAAAAATTATCTACCCAAGCAATTTTAATGAACATTAGGGCTCACTAACAGGCTATCCTAAGCTTAATCAACCAGAATGTAAAAGAAAAAGCTAGAACCTTCATTCAAAGAAGATTCCACTCTTATTTCACCACCCAAAGCATCAATAATATTCTTACAAAGAGCCAGTCCCACGCCAACGCCCCTATCAGAACGAGTTAGGTTCGAACCTTCAGCATCAATATCTTCAACCCGAGTGAAGTGCTCGAAAATAACTTGCAAATTGTCATCAGCTATTCCTATTCCGGTATCGCTCACGCGAAAGAACAGTTTATTGTTTTCTAACTCCAAAGCCAACTCTATATACCCTTGAGGCGTAAACTTAACGGCATTTTCCAATAAATGATGTAGAGCTATGTATAAACGTTTTGTGTCAGTAAAAACAACGTAATTCGAGTTAACACTCGATTTAACGCTAAAACTAATCAGGTTACGTGATTTTTTTATCTTAGACCTTGCAAAGGTCGTAGCTGCATCAATAATAGATTGGATTTCTACTTTTTCTTTCGTTATCTTGATATCGCCGGACTCTATTTTTGCCGTTGTTATAATGTTTTCAATAAGTAATAGTAGATCCTCGCCACTTTCTCGAATAAGTTCAACCAATTCAGATCTGTCTTCAGGACTCAAATCCTCGCTCAGCAGTTCCGAGAATCCGACAATAGCATTCATTGGCGTTCTAATTTCATGTGAAAGATTGGCTAAAAATGCCGATTTCAATTTATTCGATTGAATGGCTTTTTGATTAGCTCTAAGCATATCATTGAGCGTTCTGCGAAGTTCATCAATCATATCGTTAGCCGTGATTGCCATAAATTTTGTTTCCGTATAGCTCAGTTTTTCCACCTGAACATATGTTTTATTCTTTCGAGCTGACTGAAAGAACTTCTGAAATTCATCAAAATCACGTTGTATAAATCCAAAGAACCTTTTCCCGTAAGTATATTGCAAATAAAAAACTACGAGTAAAACCAATAAAACAATGATGATATTTGTAGTAATTTGCAGCAATAGATTTTTTTTATGCACCAATAAACTCTCTTCCAACTTTTGCTTAGAGAAAGAACCTCCAACAATCCAATCACAGGGTGCATAATAAACAAGATAAGCGTAAGTTTCCTGCTTAGTTGAATCATCATCTCGTCGGATAAGCGATGTATATATACCATCAGGGCTTTTCTCTAAGCTCTCTTTAGCTGCTAAAAAATCTTTCTTGGCATCATCATACGAGTCTATACTAAAATCAGGTTCCCAGCCTTTAACATATACCTTCCCATGAATAGACAAAGCCTTGCCTGTTCCCTCCAAAAGGAAAGAGTAACCATCATAATCAAAATTATCATAACGTATTTTATTCGCTATCTCTCCGGCAAACTCTTGATAATACAAATTCGGATGGCACTTAGCTACAAAATACCAGTTTAGGCTAGGAAATGCTTTTACGTAACTGACTTTACATCCGGATTCGAATCCGCCTTCTCCTATCTTTTTTCCGTTATAAAGCCTGACATAGCCGGAATCTTGCTTCGATAATAAATCAAGTTCTTTCCGAACGGAGCAACTAACATCATTATCAATCAAGTTTTTCAAATTCTGTCCTTCTAGTTGCGGTTTATTCCGGCTCAAAACGCCAACACCATCTAACGTAGCTATAGAGACATCTGCTAATGAATTACTACTTCTTAATGTTGACAAAATACGAAGAATCATGCCTCTTATTTCTTGTTTGCTCTTAGTTCCTTTGTTTGTATCGTAAATTAATTGAGCAACACTTGCAATTTCTTCAACATTGTGTCTAATCTCGTCTTCCTGTAACCTATCAATTTCCAAACGACGGCGTTCGATAAAATTTACGTTACGAGTAACAAGCCCTTTTACAAAAGCATTTGTTGTATTTAATTCTTTTTGATAGAGCTGTTTCGATAGTTTGTAGTAAGTATATACTTGTTGAGTGCTTATAATCAGAAATATTCCTAATCCGGCTAAAAATGTAGAGCTTAAAAGTGAGCGAATGATTCCGCCCGATATACTTTTCCCGGTATCTGATTTTAAGCGTTTCATGTATATTACAGTTAAGACATCAAGCTATGACCTTCAATGCAAATATATATTTATTTGCATTTAGGACATTAAATATTTGGAAAGAAGGTTTGCAAACCATACTAATTTAAAATATTCATCGACAAATTTATCTTTTTTGAAGCTATTACAAAACATAGCGTATGCCGACATACCAATTTCTACTCAAACCAAATTGTGCCCAAATGTTATTTGACTCTTCACCATACATTGAATTATATAATGGGTAGTCAATATTGCCAGAAGTTGGATAAGCTTCTGCGCTCCAAATTTGGTTGCTATATATCACATCGAGTATGTTATTGCAGCGGAAGAAGATATGGAGGCGAGAACCCGGCCGACGAAAATCTTTATAGTAGTTAAATTCCGCACCTAGCAAGCCATATCCACTAAGTAATTGTTGTTGTACGTTATTTGCATTTAATGAAGATGTATATATTCCGAAGTTATGCTGATAATTTACATTAAATACCAGTCCTTTTAAAAGCATGAGGTTATTCTCAACATAAACTCGGAAGGGCGTACTATTTGCCAAGTGGTTATTTTTAATTATCAGCTCTTTATTTTCCGCGAATGTGAAATCTTCCCGATAAAAATTTGCTTGAGCATTCCGATTATACGTATAATTGTTATAACCGGCAGAAAATTGCAAACTATGTTTATTTCCATAACGCAAGTTTGTATTTAGCTCAACACCTTGATGCTTCTGTGCTATTTCATGGATTAAAGCTGTTTGATTGTTTAATCCATAGTTTTGAATGTAAGCTAAATTGTTTATTTGGTAGCTATAAGTTCTAACCTCTATATCTAAATTTTTCAGCTGATAGGCATAAGCCAATTCACTCCCGAATGTAATCCTGTTATTTAGATCATTATCTTGCCAAGCCCGGTAAGTGGGGAATATTGTTGCATGAGAGGGAGGGTTACTTAGTACCGAAAGCTGCAATTTAAGTTTACTTCGATTAGAAATAAAAAAACTTCCCCCTCCTAATGCACGATATCCCCATCGATTAGACCTGCCAATGGGCTCGAGGTCATGTCCCGATGCATGTTGTTGCATCCCTTTATAATAAGCAGCCGCTTCGGTGAGAAGCAGCCATCGCTTGAGTTGTTTCTGAAAATGAGCTGTTAGACCGAATTTATAAATCACATTCTTTTGTTGAAATTGGAAAGTATCGGCTGAGGTATAAAAAGGCACATAAGCCAATATGTGGTCACTATTTCCCTGTTTATCCTTTTGAAAGTAATCGAAATCGGCAGCCAACCAACATGTTGTATGTGCATCTGCACGATAAACATAGCGCGATTGGAAGCCAAGTCGCAAACTTTGACTGTTTTCTTGAAGGTGTGCAAAATCTGCAACGGTATCTCTGTAATTCTCTTGCTCCGATTGTGCATAAACGCTACTTATTAGTTGACTCTCCTTATTAATCTTCCATTCATGGTGAAAGCTCGTTAATAGGCTGTATCCATCATTGAGTTTCCAAGCACTATATTCGTTTATATTCGTATGATCCCAATTGCTGTTAAAATCATATCCCGTTCGATCGGCTTGAATAGAATATAGCGGAATCGAGTTCAGCTGCCTGTTCCAATATCGAAATGCAGCATTCATGTTAAACCGGTGTTGCTGATGCGTTTTCGCAAACAAAGTCAAGTAAGCCCCTAATGTTTCAAATTCGGTGTATTTATTTATGCCCTTACCGTTTGTCCGATCTATTTTTAAAGATGCAGCCAAGTTTTTCTCTTTGGTAGTCCCGGAATGTAAACCAACAGCTGTTTGCATATAATTTCCGCTGCCATATGTGAGTTGCGCGTCAACGCCTGCTTGCTGCCGAGGCATAAAGCCTTCTATACTGATGAACCCGGCAGGCTGAGTCGCACTAAGACTACTTGTAGGAGCTCCTTTGGTTAGCGATACTTTACGTGCCCAGTTGCCTATCCCAGTGTATAAATGTCCGGCAAAACTTTCTGTTTCCGCATCATTGATGTTAATACCGTTGAAATTTACTTGTGTAAGTTTAGCCGAAAATCCGCGTAAGCGAAGTTCTGAGGAACCAAAACTTCCGCCCCGGTCTATTTTATCGACTGCAGAGCTATTGTTCAACAATTGATTAAAATCAGGAGTGCCGTTTTGCTTTAGGATATCAAGAGCTGAATACGATTTCTTTGCTAATATTTTTGAGCTGAAGTCCTCTCGGTAATTGGTGTGAGCTTGCAAGGATTCACCTATCATAATCGGTTTCAAACGAACAGCTCCGATAGGTGTGTAAAGCTCTCTATGTATGGAGATATTATAAAAATTATCGAATACATCAGGATGTATTGCCTTTACTTGAGCATCCGAAACAATTGCTTTAAGTTGAAAATACCCATTTTCATTACTTACACCTAAGGCTCCTTTAGATGGTAAATATATATACGCACCTGACAAAGCTTCTGAGGTAGCCTCATTGGTCAGTCGTCCGTCGATATATGAAGGCGACGCCTTAGCCAATCGCTCTAATCGTTTTTGTTTTTTACTCTTTCCTTTCAGCCTACTCCACACACTTTTCTTTTTGCTTTCTGTTTCTACCGCATCGGCTGCATCTTGCGCATAGCAAGGCACAGAAATCAAAATACACAATGAGAATAAGCAAAGTAGAAAAGCAGGTTTCATAGGCTATAGTTTGGCTAGTAAAAGTTTAATTAATTGAACAGAAATATGCCCGATATCTTCAAATAAGAATTTAGCAAATATTTCATGCGCATTATTGGCAGCGTTGTCTGATATTACCCGAATAACAAGGAAAGGCGTTCCGTAGTCGTTAGCAACCTGAGCAATGGCAGCTCCTTCCATTTCTGTACACAATAAATAAGGATGCTTATCTAAAATAAGTTTTTTCATTTCAATGGAAGATACAAATTGATCGCCCGTTCCGATTTGTCCGATATGAATACTCGGATGATATTCTTTATTTATATCGGAATAGGCATTTTTACGCAAATTAGCTTTAAATTCTTCTGCCGTATTAGCTCCAAGAGTTACCAAACTACTTCTGGTTTTGAAATGATATGATTTATAGAATGGGGGTAATATTCTCCCCATCATCGTGAAGTCTTTTAAATCGACATCATGTTGAATAAGTTCATCGCCAATAACAATATCTCCGATAAGAACCTGCCTGTGTAAAGAACCTGCCAAGCCTACGAACAATAACTGTTCAACTTCAAACACTTCAATTAAAGCGGTAGTGGTTGCTGCTGCAGCCACCTTTCCCCAACCTGATAAACAGAGGACAATCTCATGTTTACCATAGCCTCCTTCATAAAAGGTTCTGGCTCCACACTGATGAACCTTAATGTGACTTAATTCGTCTTTGAGCAACATTACTTCTTCATGCATGGCTCCAACAATACCTATTTTCATGATTTTAAGCTTTTTTATTCACACAAAGATACAACATCTTTAATTTGCTTCTTCTTTTTCAACATACATATATCGTTCTTTTGATGCAGTATTCGGTGCTGTAAAATCGAATTAATCATTTTGTAACCGAGCTGTAATTATATTGCAACAAATAGGTAGTTTGTTTGTAGTGTCAAAACAAAGAACAAGATGAAAACAATACTTTTAAGCCTAGCCTTATTTTTAGCAGTAACCAATGTAGATGCTTCAAATACAGAAAACGAGAAAACAGAAACAGCAAAATCGGCTGCAATTGAATTTTCGGGAGTAGTGGTTGATAATAAGACACAAGAAGCTTTAGCCGGCGTTAAAGTGGAGTTAGAAGGTACGGGAATGGTGGCATACACCGATTTCGACGGAAATTACACATTCAATAATGTAGAACCGGGCGACTATCAATTGGTAACATCTTACGTGTCTTATGAAAGTAAAAAAGAAAGTGTTTGTTTAGCAAACGGAGTTAATAAATCAATCCGTTTGAAAGCTGCAGAATAGCATAAACAACATACATCAGATAAGCATAAAGCCGGACATTGACGTTCGGCTTTATTTTCGTTTAAACTATATCTGATAGAATGAATACAAAAACCATTTTTTCGAACCATGCTCTGCGAAGAAATGAGATAAAAACTATAAATTCATCGCATATGCAGACTAGAATGGCTTGAAAAACTATTTTTATGCACTTTCCTTACTAAAGAAAAAGGATAAAGATGCATACGTATGTCAATTATTACTTGAGTATAATATCTAAAGATTAGTATTAATCGTAATATACCCAACACTAAACATCTTAAAGCATAGATAACTAATAGGTTACATAGAGATTGGTATTTTTATGACAAATTATTATTTATTAAACATTCCTATGCGTTAATTTAATGCGTATTTTCGTGAAAATTGCAACCATTGTGTTCTATTAATCCCAATTATGACTGATTTAAAATCATATATCAACCGAGAAATAAGTTGGCTTTCTTTCAACGAACGTGTACTGCAAGAAGCCACCGACCCTAGTGTGCCGTTATTTGAGCGTTTGCGGTTTATAGGTATATTCTCCAATAATCTCGATGAATTTTTCCGAGTTCGGGTAGCTTGGGTGCGTAGAGTGGTAAATTATGGTATGAAAGCTGAAATACTCGGCGACTACACGCCTGAACAGTTATATAATGAGATTTATCAGACTGTTTCCGAACACCAAAAGAAATCGCGCGACATTTATAAGCAGCTCATGCAAGAAATGACTAAAGAGCATATTCATGTGGTGAATGAGCGTATGCTTACACGAGAACAAGGTGTTTTTGTGAAAAGATATTTCCACAGTAAAGTATTGCCAAACCTAGTGCCTATTATGCTTAGCGAAGGTTTGAAATTCCCTTACCTGCGCGATCGTTCCGTTTATTTAGCTGTGAAATTATCTCGATCGAATAAACCGGAAAAATTCGCCTATGCTTTGGTGCGAGTTCCGAATAAATCATTAAGTCGTTTTTTAGTATTGCCCCCCCGCGCAAATAAGAAGTATGTTATTTTACTCGATGATGTTATTCGTTATTGTTTTGCAGATTTATTCCCATTGTTTAAATACGATAAATTTGAGGCATACACCATAAAAGTAACACGCGATGCCGAACTTGATATTGATGAGGATATTTCTAAAAGCTTCATTCAAAAGATGGAACTGAGCCTGAAAAAACGCAAATTAGGAGAACCGGTTCGCATGTTGTATGACAGTGAAATTCCTTATGACTTTTTGAAGTTCATTACCGACAGCATGAAAATTCATTCTGAAGATGCCGTGGCTGGAGGTCGTTATCATAACCATAAAGATTTTGTTGATTTCCCCGAAATCGGAGAGCCTCATCATTATTACAAGTCACAAGCACCGGTACGCCACATCTTACTACCTCCGCATGGCAGTGTATTGAAAAAATTGCGCCAGCGTGATGTTATGCTGCACTATCCTTATCAGAGTTTTGGGCATTTCATTGATTTTTTGCGCGAAGCAGCTATCGACCCTAAGGTAGAAGAAATCGGTATAACGATCTACCGTGTTGCCAGTTCATCGCGTGTAATAAATGCCTTGCTGAATGCCATTCGGAATGGTAAAAAAGTAACCGTAGTAATCGAATTGCAAGCTCGTTTCGATGAAGAACCAAACATCTATTGGTCGAATAAGTTACAAGAAGAAGGAGCCCACGTAATCAACGGAGTACCCGGTTTAAAAGTACATTCTAAAGTGGCTTGGCTAAAACGTAGAGAAAACGACGGTTTCAGAAATTATGCTTACATCGGAACAGGAAACTTTCATGAGGGAACTGCACGCGTTTATGGCGATGATGGACTTTTAACGGCCGATCCTCGGATAGCCAATGATGTGGAAAAACTTTTTGAGTTCTACAAACATAATTATAAGAATCACGATTATAAACACATTGTGGTGAGTCCGTTTAATATGCGTGATTTCTTTATCCAAATGGTAAATAATGAAATAAAGATGGCAAGATCGGGGCAAAAAGCTTACATGGTTCTAAAAATGAACAGTTTAATTGACCCAATCATGATGGATAAGATTGAAGAAGCTGCCCGGTCGGGAGTAAAAGTTAAACTTATTGTGCGAGGTATTTTCGGATTACGCAGTACCGACCCCGAAGTAGCGAAGAATTTGGAAGCTATCAGTATTGTTGACAAATATTTAGAGCATTCGCGCGTGTTCATATTTGCCAATGGTGGTAAAGAACGTTACTATATATCGTCTGCCGATTGGATGCCCAGAAACTTAAATAACAGGGTAGAAGTGGCATGCCCTATCTATGACAAGAGCATTCAGGAAGAATTACAAACCATTCTCAGCTATCAACTTCGAGATAATGTGAAAGCTCGTTCTTTTGATAATGAGCTGTCAAACGCATATCATAAAACCGGCGATGACGTTTCTTGTCGTTCACAAGAAGATATTTACAACTATATTAAGGAGCTTCATGCCATCAATCTAAAGATATATTATAATCCGCGCTGTTCAAAATCGAGGTTGGCACTCCAATTTTTAGAAGAAAACGGATATGCACCGGAAATCGTGCATTACTTAAAAGATGGACTTAGTGAGAAAGAACTCAAAGATTTAATTTCAAAAACAGGACTTTCGATCTCTGAATTAGTACGCACAACAGACCCTATCTTCAAAGAAAAGTATATTAATAAAACATTTACCGATGAGCAATGGATTAATTTGTTAATAGAGAATCCTATTTTGTTGAAACGCCCTATTGTCATTAACGTAAATAAGGCAATTGTAGCTACTCCTCCGGAACTTATCGACTCCATATTGTAAAAAAAGCTATCAAAGTATGGAAACAAACGCTGTAAAATTCTTTAAGAATCAAGATATTAAAACATTGCCCAATCCGCCCATTGTAGCAGCATGGCAAGTTAAAAATCCACAAAACGTAGGTAGCCTCATGCGCCTGATAGATAATGTGGGAGGCAGCCGGCTTATCTTACTCGATGACAATAACGAAAAAAGAGAGGCATCAATAAAAAAAACTGCCGGATTAAGCTATAAAAATATCGAGATTAGCTATCAATCGACAGCTGATTTCATAGCAAGCATACCACAGGGATATACCTTGTGTGCCATCGAAACATCAACCGGAGCAACAAATATTTTTCAAACAAAATTGCCGGATAAGATTGTGGTTTTATTGGGAAGTGAATCAAAGGGTTTACCCGAAGAATTGCTAGGTATGGCAAACATGGGAGTATATATTCCGATGACCGGCAAATGCAAGTCGATGAATATTTCACAAGCTTTAGCCGTGAGTTTGTTTGAATGGCAGCGACAACAATTATTCGAGTAATGTTGTTTTATGTTTAGAATATAATATAACTTTATACAATTAAACAGTAAAAGTAATGATTACCTTAACACAATTAGAATATATTGTAGCAGTCGATACTTATCGACACTTCGGAAAGGCTGCACAACGCTGCTTTATTACTCAGCCTACTTTGAGCATGCAAATTAAGAAGTTAGAGGAAGATTTAGAAGTTATTATCTTCGATAGAAGCCGTCAACCTCTAGTCCCGACTAAAATAGGGGAACAGATTTTGGAACAGGCTCGCATTGTTTTGCAGCAAAAGGAGGTGGTGAATGAGATTATCCGCGAACATAAGCGACAGATTGATGGTACGTTGAAGATAGGTATTATTCCCACCTTAGCGCCCTACTTAATTCCATTGTTTGTTGGCGACTTTAAACGCAATTATCCGGAAATATCAATCAAAATAGAGGAACTGACAACACAGGAGATTATTTCTCGTTTGGCAAAAGATTTATTGGATGTCGGTATTTTGGTAACTCCACTTAAAAACGACAAAATAGATGAAAAACCATTATTCTATGAGAAAATGATGCTTTATTGCAATAAATCGCATTCTTTGAATGAGATTGAAGAGCTTAAAGTAAAAGATGTATCAGTTCCCGATTTATGGCTATTGAGTGATGGACATTGTTTTCGTAATCAGGTAATCAATTTATGTTCAGAAAAAGGAGGCCGAGAGAAAGAATTGCCATTTTCATTTGAAGCCGGTTCTCTGGAAACACTTATGAATATTATAGATAAAGAAGGAGGCGTTACGTTGATACCGGAATTAGCCACTTTTGAAATGAATGAAAACAGAAAAGAGCAAGTAAAGACTTTCACCGATATAACCCCGGTTAGGGAAGTAAGCTTAGTTTACACAAAACATTATGCCAAAAAGAGCCAAATAAAACGACTGGCATCAGTCATTACGAATGTCATGCCTAATGAGATGCTAAGTAAAAAGAGAGGTATATTGGTAGACATATATTAGTAAATGTAAACATTTTTTTGCGTTAATGGTTGATGTTTTTTATCTTGTGCAGCGAATTTCAACCAGATATAATGCTCATAAAAACTTATGCATCAGCAGTACAAGGAATTGATGCAACTACCATAACAATAGAAACAAACGTATCAAAAGGAATACGCTTTTTTTTGGTTGGACTGCCCGATAGTGCTATTAAGGAAAGCCAACAACGCATGATGTCGGCCATACAAATGAATGGCTATAAGTGGCCTCGGCAGCAAATTGTTATCAATATGGCTCCTGCCGACCTGCGTAAAGAAGGTTCAGCTTACGACCTACCTTTAGCTATTGCCGTATTGGCAGCATCAGAACAAATTAAATCTGATAAGCTATCACGCTATTTACTCATGGGAGAATTGTCATTAGATGGCACACTGCAACCAATTAAAGGGGCTTTACCAATTGCAATAAAGGCTAGAGAAGAGGGATTTGAAGGCTTTATATTACCCAAACAGAATGCCAGAGAGGCAGCAGTGGTCGATCAGTTAAAGATATTTGGAGTTGAGAATATAAATGAAGTTATTGGCTTCTTCAACAACGAGATAGAGTTAGAAGAGACGATAGTAGATACCCGCTCTGAGTTCTTTAATGCTACGCAAGACGTTGATTTTAATTTCTCGGATGTTAAAGGGCAAGAAAATGTAAAACGAGCTATGGAGGTAGCCGCCGCCGGAGGTCATAACATCATTTTAATAGGATCTCCCGGCGCCGGAAAAACCATGATAGCCAAAAGGGTGCCGTCAATACTTCCTCCCTTCACTTTGCATGAAGCTTTAGAAACTACGAAGATTCATTCCGTGGTGGGACAAATTGGCAAAGACACGGCATTAATGACTACTCGCCCGTTCCGATCTCCTCATCACACCATATCAGATGTGGCATTAGTTGGAGGAGGTAGTTATCCACAGCCCGGTGAAATCTCTTTAGCTCACAACGGCGTGCTTTTCCTTGATGAGTTGCCTGAATTTAAGCGAACCGTATTAGAGGTTATGCGCCAACCTTTAGAAGATAGAAAGATTACTATATCGAGGGCTAAACTAACGGTAGATTATCCGGCAAGCCTTATGTTGGTTGCATCGATGAATCCATGCCCATGCGGTTACTATAATCATCCAACAAAAGAATGTGTTTGTGCTCCGGGTATGGTGTCGAAATATTTGAATAAAATTTCCGGACCCTTACTGGATCGTATTGATATTCACTTAGAAGTAGTTCCGGTGCCATTCAAAGAACTCGCAGAGTTAAGTGAATCAGAAAATAGCGAGACTATCCGCAAACGGGTAATAAATGCCCGGCAAAGACAATCAGACAGGTATGCCGATGAACAAGCCGTATTCTGTAATGCACAAATGAGTAGTCGCCATATTAGAACGCACGTAAAACTCAGTAAAGAGAGTAATCAGTTGCTGAAACGGGCCATGGAGACATTAGGACTATCAGCTCGGGCTTATGATAGGATATTGCGTGTTGCACGAACAATTGCAGACTTGGCAGCAAGCGAAAATGTATTGAGCGAGCATATATCAGAAGCTATTCAGTATCGAAGTCTTGATCGAGAAAACTGGGGGAATTAAAATAAGAAGGGAATAAACATCGAATGGAGTAATTCCCTTCTTCATATGTCATCACGCAATAATTTATTCGGGCAGTTGCTCTATTAGTGTTTTCATGATGTAAGTCATCTTTGGTTCGGCAGCAGCAGCTACTTCTTGTACTTCTTCATGAGATACTTCTACTATTTCTCCCGGAACACCACTATCGGTAATAATGGACATACCAAATACCTTCATGCCGGAATGGCGAGCAACAATAACTTCGGGAACAGTAGACATGCCCACCACATCACCACCAAGAATGCGAAACATCTTATACTCGGCAGGGGTTTCGAAAGTAGGTCCTTGCACACCGACATACACTCCGTCTTTCACATTAATATTCTCAGCCTTTGCAATCTCCATTGCTTTGGAAGCATAAGATTTAGTATAACATTCACTCATATCGGGAAATCGCGGACCTAGCTTGTCTTCATTTTTCCCGTGAAGTGGATGCTCAGGGAAGAAATTAATATGGTCGGTAATAATCATGAGATCACCCACTTTATAATCAGGATTCAATCCACCGGATGCATTCGACACAAAAAGGTTCTCAATGCCCATAGCTTTCATAACTCGAACAGGAAGTGTTACATCTTTCATGCAATAGCCTTCATAATAGTGGAAGCGTCCCTGCATTGCCATCACACGTTTACCCCCTAATACACCAAAGATAAATTGACCGCTATGTCCCTCTACTGTTGATACCGGAAAATTTGGAATTTCACTATAAGATAAACTAGTCTCTACTTCAATTTCTTTTGCTAAGCCTCCCAATCCGGAGCCTAGGATAATAGCAACCTCGGGTTGGTGCTTAATTTTCGATTGAATAAATTCAGCTGTTTCTTGAATACGTCTTAACATGATTTAAAATATTAGTATTGAAATCGGGATAACCTGACTCCTGTGCCAAGAACTTAACTTCAATAGGTATATAAAAAATACGCTCTTTTAAAGCGAGGCTAAAGTTAACGGTTTTTAACCTTGCTGCATCTTTTTCAGTGGTAATAATTGCAGTCCTAGGATATTTTTTTATTACTGATGAAATATGCTTTAAATCCTTCTCGGTGTAGTTATGATGGTCGGGGAACTCTAACTCATCTTCTACGAACAAGTTCTCTTGTAAATATTTTCGGAATGACTCAGGCTGAGCAATACCCGTCAGCATAATAGCTCTAGAAAATAATGCGATAGTTTGAGCACTTTTCCCATTAAGTTTTCTAGGCATACCATAATCCATACATGAAAAAAAGATTTGCTGATGCGCATGCTTCTTCAATTTAATACGAAGTTTAGCTCTATCACTACCTTTTAAGCCCATCGGACATTTTGTGAATATAATAATATCCGCACGTTTATGCTGATAGGCTAATTCCCGCATCCTTCCCGACGGAAGAACCATGTCAGTCATAATCGGGCGATTATAGTCGATAAGTAGAATCTTTAAACTGGGAACAATCGATTGGTGTTGGAAGGCGTCATCAAGCAGTACTAAATCTACATCCGGCATTTCCCGTAGGATTTGTTTTACTCCGAACACCCTGCTTTCACATACTGCAAAAAGTACGTTTTTAAATTTACGTTTCATCTGCAAAGGTTCATCGCCCACTTGCGTTGAAGTACTTGACGCCTTTACCCAATGAAATCCTTTTGTTTTTCTTCCATATCCCCGACTTAATACTGCTATCTTATAATCTTTCTGAAGCAAACGCACTAAGTATTCTGTATGTGGTGTTTTTCCGGTTCCTCCTACTGTAATATTTCCCACGCAAATAACGGGCACATCAAAATGAGTTGATTTAAAGAAACCGACATGGTATAACCAATTCCTAATTTCAGTGATTAGTGCATAGATTATAGAGAATGGGTATAGGAGAAATTTAATCATCTGCGTAAAATTAGGAAATCTAGATGAATTGGTCTCCCATGCATGAGCTGTTTTTTTAATTTACAGTCTTAATTTGCTTCAAACTGTCGGGCTCTCTTTCTACAAATTGAGCAAAAATTAAAGAGACAAGTGCTAAACCTGAACCTCCGATAAATGGAATACGCCAACTGATAGTCCATAATATTCCCCCCACAACAGGTAGAACAATAGCTGCGATATGATTAATGGTGAATCCTACTGCCATTGAGGGGGCAATATCTTCGGCATCGGCATGTTTACGGAAGTAGGAATTAATACCGATAGAAAAGCTAAAAAAGAAGTTGTTTATAATGTAGAGTATGGCTGCAACCATGCCATTATCGAATATGGCATAGCAGGCAAAAATAACGATTAACGAGCCGTATTCTATGCTGAGCATGGTACGCTCACCAAAACGATTAATAGCCTTCCCTACTAATGGGCTGATAAAATAAGTAGCGATATTATTTACAATAAATAAAGCCGTAATATATTCTACCGGAAACTTATACTTGTCTACCAAAATAAATATAGAAAATACTACAAAGATTTGGCGGCGTGCTCCGCTGAGAAGATTTAGCATATAAAAAAGCCAATATTTCTTTTTAAAAACTAGCTTCTTTTTCTGCGTAGGCATACTTTTGTCTATCGGATTTCGAGTGAAAGCATAAAGCCCGAGCATGATAACAATCCCTCCAATAACATAAAAGATGCTATGTAATTCTAAATATTTTGATAAAGCCCAAATGAGTATGCCTACTCCAATGTTTGCAAGAGCTGTAATACTCTTCATTTTTGCTAACACTAAGGGCACACGGTCATTCTTGAAATATTGAAGACTCAAAGACTGGTTGCATGTTTCAAGAAAATGAAAACCGGTCGACATGATGATGATTGTGAATAATAATCCACAAAAACTAGGAAACACCCCTGTGAGCAATACGCCTAATCCAAGTACAACTACAGAAAGGGCTGCAAATTTATGCTCAGCAATAATCATCATGACATAAACAGCCAAGAACGTTAGAAATCCCGGAATTTCACGAACTGATTGACTAATTCCAATCTGTATAGAATTGACCCCTACAACATCAACGGCATAATTATTGAAAACTGTTCGCCATCCTTGTAAACCAATAGCCGATGCTATGACAAGCAAAATTAGGTATCCATACATCGGATTCTCTCGATAGGTTTTAAATTCTTTCATCAACTTTCTAAATAGTTTTGAGATACGAAGGTAGAGATTAATTACCTAATAAGATGGCAAAATGTTAATCTATCAAAACAGTTTCAGATGCAATTAACCTAGCCTATTCGAAAACTAAAGTGTATATCTATAATAAAACTGATTATTGTCAGAATAAAACAAGACAAAGCTTATCTTTGTGATATGATAGTTGATAAATTCCCTTCAAAACTGCTGGAAAATGCCGTCAATGAATTTGCAAAATTGCCCGGCATAGGCAGAAAAACTGCACTTCGTTTAGTGCTTCACCTACTGAAACAAGAAACCTGCGAGGCTGAAAGTTTTGGGAACAGCATCATACAAGCTCGTACTGAGATTAAACATTGTAAGGTTTGCCACAACATTTCCGATGAAGAAACTTGTGAAATTTGCAGTCAACCGGAACGCTCAGGCGAAATTATTTGCGTAGTTGAAAACATTCGTGATGTGATGGCAATAGAAAATACACACCAGTTTATCGGGCTATATCATGTGCTAGGTGGTATTATATCGCCTATGGATGGTATCGGGCCTTCCGACTTGGAGATTAATTCATTAATATCTCGTGTAGAAAGCGGAGAAGTGGCCGAAGTTATTTTGGCGTTGAGCACCACCATGGAAGGAGACACTACTAATTTCTATATTTATAAGAAACTAAAAACTTTTGATATCAAGGTATCTACTTTAGCAAGAGGAGTTGCTATTGGCGATGAATTGGAGTATGCCGACGAACTCACTTTAGGCCGCTCCATAAAAAATAGACTGGACTTTGAGAGTTCTTTCTAATATATCCAATTGTATTTGATTACTAACAATACCATGCATCTACATACTGATAACACCCGATTGCGTCCGCTAGAGCCCGAAGATATTGAGTTACTATATTTGTGGGAAAATGATTCTACATTGTGGAAAGTAAGCAATACATTAAGTCCTTTTTCTCATTACGTGTTAAAACAGTATTTAGAAGAATCACACCGCGATATTTTTGAAGCAAAACAATTGCGATTAATTATCGAAGATAACACAGGTCTAGCCGTTGGTGCTATCGACTTATTCGACTATGATCCAAACCACCGACGTGCAGGAGTCGGCATACTCATTTATGCCGAGGAACAACGAGAGAAGGGCTACGCCGGTACTGCTGTCAAACTTTTGTGTAAATATGCCAAAGATGTACTTGGTATGCACCAACTCTATGCCAACATCGGATCCGACAACTATAAAAGTTTAAAATTATTCGAGCAATGCGGTTTCAAAAAAGCAGGTACAAAAAAAGAATGGTTACGCACCTCTGAAGGTTGGATTGATGAGATTCTTTATCAAATAATCTTCGATTAACTTACCTCTCTTATTTTCTACCCAACTGTAAGATACAATTCTCACATCTCAATATGCTATTTATACCTTAGCTAGAGTAACTCTCCTCGTTAATAACATCTTATGTTCGTTTCTTCCACATTTATTTATAAAATTAAAGATACATTTCACTTTTTTAATTTATTACATTGCTTCTTTACAGTTAAATTTTAAATCCGTAAATTTGACAAGTAACTTAATTTAATAGAATATACAGATGTCTATATATATCAAATATTGATTAAACAACAATTCTGGCGAACTTTCAAATAGAAAGAAAATTAATCGTATTAATCTTATATTTTATAATTATAAAAACATATTTTACAAAAATTACACTTATTATTACTATTGTTCTTTCAGCTTCCGGGCTAACATTTGCCAAATCTATCTTATACTATGGAGAAAAGTCCGGTTTATTTACACCTTGTAAAGGAAATCTTGTTACAGTGTGCAAAAAAATAGATCTTGATGATGTTTCTACAGGCGATGACAGTTCTTTATCTCTAGGTAGATTATTGAAAGTTAGCAAAAGCGAACCTACGGTAACAATCACACAAGGAGATGAAACCATTATCATTCCTATTAGCCAATTCAATTTTGAAGACGGAAGTGTAAAAGGATATAAATAAAAAAACTTACTAACCCAAACGGCAGAGCACATGCGTTCTGCCGTTGCTAATTACAAATATTATGAATAAGATATTTACCTTCATTATTGCTATCTTCTTCACAAGCTTTTCTATAGCCCAAGAAGCTGCCTCTATGTTTGAAATACGACAAAACCGAATACTGAAAAGGCTTTACTCGAATATCTTCACACACACACTGATGCTGATGCTAGATATGCTTACATTACCCTTTTTACTCCAAAAAAATGCACAAGGTGTGAAGCCGATATTAATTACAGCTACAGATTCTTAAAGCAGCTTGATTCTGCTTCTTCAGTAGGGATTTGGACTAGCTATCCTGACAGTGAAGCTGCAATGGGATATTTAGACCACAAAGGCTTCGGTTTCGATTTTACTATATGTGATAACGCACACGATTGGACTAACTTCTTCAGTTTATCAACTATGCCACTGCGTGTTACATTGCTATTGAAAATTGATCTCGAAACAGGTCGGCTGATAAAGGGTGGGGAAATTAGTGACGTAAGTGAGAACAGTTATGCGGAATACGTTCGATGTGAAGAGCCGCTTCCTTTCCGAGATTTTAACAGTTATATAGCTGAGGAAACAAAACCTGAGTCACTACCTTTCAAAGGCTATTCAACTGTCGAGATTCCTATACAAGGCAATAAAGCTTCGATTAATCTATATCCTTTCATGAGTGATGGTGAATTGACATTCTATGATGAGCTAAATGAAGACTTAAGCTATTTTAAAGAAAATGAAGATACTATTAGATACATATCATCTTTAAACTCATCAATAAGAGAGGTATATAATCTTATTGACAGTACCATAATAGATTATGCTGAGTTTAAACAAAATATAGAAAATAATTTGTTTTTTCTTATGGCAAACCGATCAGCTATATTTAAGAAAGGTGTAATTTATGGCTCGTATTCCTTACCTAGTTTAACGAATAGAGGAGATAATATAGCTTATTATAACTCTGCCAGCTTTATTACTCAAAACAAAATAACTAATGAACGAAAGATAATAGCACTAGATTTTGGTCTCGACTATACCGGAGAAGTTCTCCCTGCATACGTTCATGAACACGCTATATTTTCTATTATGCCCGATGGGAATGTAGCTATCCGATCAACAAAAGGATATCCGAATTTAGGACTTGGCGTAAATGAATGGGAAGGTAAGGCTAATGATTATGATACTCGATTAAATGCCTATTATGATGATGCTTATTACCTGCATGTATTTGATATTAATACAGGAAAACCCATCGAATTTATTGGGAAACCGGAGGATATCTTCCAATATTATAAGGTCGGAACTTTTTTTGCCTATCCAATATTAAGTTACCATGAGAATACCATTGCATATACTAGCGGCACATCAGGTATCATAAACATTGCCGACAAATCAACTCCTAATCAGGTTGACAAACAATTCAAGGTGTTCGACATAATAACCTATGAACCAAAGTCAGAACCGTGTAGCATAGAATATCTGAAGGAGATGAATACAAATGTATTTACTCAACGAATTATCGATCTCAAAATCGACAAAAAATACTGCTATACTTTATCTTCAGAAACAGGTGGTATTTATTTCAAGAAATACAAGCGCAGTGGAAAGCTCGTTTCAGAAGTATGTATAACAAATGACACTGAAGTAGAAGATATTAATCTTGCTATCGGGAAATTTGAAAACTCTTATTTACCTTATTATATTCGTAGAGTTTCAGGTAAGAGCTCTTTAATTAGGCTAGAAAAAATTTAGTTTATCACCAATTTGCCGTGCACAAAAAAAGATTAGTTTTGGGGCCTTAATAACAAATATTCAAATTAAAAACCATGCGATTTTTTTTACCTATTGCACTGTGTGTCTTATTGCTTTCAGCATGTAACAAGAGTAACAACAATGACGTTGATTCAATTACCCAAACATTATCTTTTGATTCTGATGATATATACACCATGTATCAAGATGATGAACCAC
>JBKEDC010000004.1:0-22037 GCA_047975205.1 Mangrovibacterium sp.
TGCTTCCTTTGCCTCTCGTTCCACAGCATATAGCTTCTGAAATAAGTCCATTGCATAAGCAGCCTCTTTGTCTCCTGCAACTAAAGCCTTCTCAAAGTATCGACGTGCGTGGGCAAGACACCCCATCAATGTAATGCCTTTATTTGTGCGCTGTATTAGATCATAAACCGAGTAACCATCCGTTTGCAAGTAGCCTCTATAATTCTTTAGCAATTTTATAGGTCCATCTTTGCCTCGACCTCTTTGGTAATCGAAAAATGCATACCGGGACAGTGGGCTGTGGTAAATCCAATAATACCCTCGATGTGTCTTGCCTTGTTTTTGCTTATCTAGAACTTGTATCGGTGTTTCATCTCCTTGTATATAACCTTGAGACAATACCTGTCGAACCAGCTCATCATACAGAGGTTCTAATAAATCACATACAGATTCTTGCCAACCATTGATTGTTGAAGAGTTAATCTTTACGTCTTCTCGCTTGAAACGTTCTATCTGGCGATAGATAGGCAAATGATCAACAAACTTATCAATCAGTATCTGAGCTAAAAGACTTTCTCCTGCAATACCTTTATTGATAGCAAACTCGGGAAGATCTGCAATAATACCTTTGCTTGATAAATCCTGCTCATCTGCAGGCATGATATATTTTTACGGATATACCTCTTTACGTAAAGCTTTGCAGGAGTATGCTCTAGCTTTTCAGTCACCTCATCTCCAATGTATATCGCTGTCTTGGGCAGATTCTTGGGTTCTATGACAATATCAACCCTTTCTAAATGTTCGGGCAGTTCAACTCTTCCCGGATGTTGCTTTTTCTTTTTGACTTCACGCGTATAAGTAATCGTTTCCATTTCCTTTTCAGGCTCTGTAGCCTGAGGAACATCGAAAGGGAGTTGCAATTGGTCTTTATGCGCAAGGTAGCGCTCTTTTGAACCTCCAAATAAGCGACGCTGTAAATGCTTGAGTTGCATCTCTAAGTTTGCAATCTTATTTTTCTGCTTTAAGATTGTCTTCTCTTGAGTAGCAAGTTTTGTAGAATTAGTAGCTAATTCTGTAGATTTAGTGGTTAGTTCTCTAGAATTAGAAGCTAGTTGCTCATCCTTTTTTACAAGCTCAGAGTTCTTCTGATGAAGAAATTCTAAAAGTTGTGATTTCGATAAGTTTTCTAGCCTTGTTCTCATGGAACAAAGATACGAAACATTTCGCTAAAACCCGCATAAATACTAAGAAAGTCGAGGTTGGAAAGACTTGTATTTTATGGAAATATGTTACCTTAAGTAACGCTCTCTTTGAACAAGATTTTTTATCGATAATCCATCGATAATCATGGCCAATTGTGTGTAGCTTATTTGAATACTTCCAACGCTAGAATCGTATTGAGGAATTTCAAATGTGCCACGTTCAAGACGCTTATAATACAACACGAAACCGGAGCTCTGCCAGTGAAGGAGCTTAATCTTATTACGAGGCTTATTAATAAACACGAAAACATCGCCATTTAGCGGATCACAGTCCAAACTATTGCGGACGATGCCCGATAGAGCATCAAAACTCTTGCGCATGTCGGTGGGCTGACTGTAGAGATGGAATTTGAAGTCGCCTGAAAGTGCAAACATAAGCCTATAGGTATATCAGGGTTCGTAATTGATCGATATCGAGGGCACATCCCAAGGTCAAGACCACTCCGTTGGGATATTGCAATGTTATACTTTGAGGTGCTACTTCTGCCCGCGAGGGAATAATAGGAATAAAGCGCGCAGCTCTAGAAGCGTCTTCTTGTACTGAGTGTTCCTCTTGCTCTGCTTCGAATTTGTTAATCCAATAGCGAAATTGACGAAGGACGATGTGATTCTCTCGGCAATATTGAGTATGA
Source organism: Mangrovibacterium sp. (assembly GCA_047975205.1). Taxonomy (GTDB): domain Bacteria; phylum Bacteroidota; class Bacteroidia; order Bacteroidales; family Prolixibacteraceae; genus JBKEDC01. The sequence goes on from JBKEDC010000004.1 coordinate 1,874, forward strand.
TTCATACCTCTTCTCTGCCATGCCTTGTAATGCTTGTGCATCCATTCCTGTTGGCGGAGTTCTATTTGTTTAATGACCGCAAAGTAAGGAGGCTTAATGAAGATGGTAAAGATGTACTTGCTCGGAGGATACGTTAAGACAAAAATATTGACTAAATCTTATTTTAGCGAATAGTAGTGATTGATTATGTGAAAGTTATGGGAGACACATTGACTAAAACGTATTTTAGCGGACAGTAATATAAATTTCCTTATTAAGTTTCTGAAATCTTGACAAGCAATATTGAACAGCCCATACCTTTTTCGTATATTTGCGCAATCGATTCATATAACAACATCATGATAAATAACGTATTTAGTAAATCGAACACTTCGAAAATAGACGTAATAACATATAAAAATATATTGTTAAAAAAAAACATCATTAAATTGATAGATAAAAAAGGACCCTTAACATTAAATGCTATTTCACTTGGCATAAAATGTAGTATTCCCAAATCTGCAACAATTGTTCAAGAGCTAATAGATGGCGGACTTATTGAGGATCTTGGAAAAATGGAAACTGGAGCAGGTAGAAAACCTTCTCTGTATGGTTTAATAAATGACTCGGTTCTATTTGTCGGAATACATGTCCGCAATGATTCTGTAGATTTTGGTATAGTTGACTTGAATGAAAATGTTATATGTCTAAACCAACACATCCCTTTTAAATTGGACAATTCTAAAGAATCCCTCGACAAACTTTGTAATATAGTTGAGAACGGCATACAAGAAAACGAACAACACAGAGATTGCATAGCAACAATATGCATTAATCTTCCAGGTAGAGTAAATAGCAAAAAAGGGATTAGTAATAACTTTTACAATTTTACAAATAAATCGCTTGCTACATATTTGACAGAGATATTTAATATTGATGTGTCGATAGAAAATGATACGCGAGCAAAGGCTTACTGTGAATTTCACGCTCGTATGAATAAGAAGCAATGCAATATACTATATATAAATGCTGATTATGGACTAGGGTTGGGTGCTCTTGTAGAGGGCAGGTTGCAATATGGGAAATCAGGGTATTCGGGTGAGTTCGGACATACGCCGTTCTTTCAGAACGACACGGCTTGCAGATGTGGAAAAACAGGCTGCTTAGAAACTGAAGTGTCTGGAATAGCTATTATTGAACAATTCAAGGCAATGATAAAGGAAGGGCACAGTTCTCCTTTACAAACTAAATACAAGAATATAAACGATGTGGTTTTGATAGATATTGTGAGATCAGCAGTCGATAATGAAGATCTGCTTGCCATAGAAATTATAAGAAAAACAGCTCATAAACTTGGACTTGCGGTTACAACTCTCATACATTTGTATAATCCTGACACGATTGTTTTCGGAGGTACATTGTCATTGGCTGGAGAATATTTTGTACTGCCAATAAAACTCGCCATATTTAAGCGCTCTTTTGAGCTCATGAGGTCAGATATGAAAATAGAATTGCCTGTCAGATTAGAGGGGGCCGGGGTTGTAGGGGCCTGCTACCTATCAAAACACAATTTTCTGAAATAACAAAGACGGTACCGACCTTGTTCTGTCTATGAGTCTGCTTAATCCGGTTTGTGCATTATATATAAATAGAGAGAGCTTGCCTAGGCGGATTCCCAACCAAACCCTCCTTTTTTATCTAACGCCTGATTGAGAAAAAAAACCAAAATTATATACCTAACCCTTCTTTGACTATCTCAGCAAGCCTCTTAGCTCCGTTATCATTTGGATGTATTCCATCCGGGAATGAACTACTACAATCAAGCAAGCCTGAATAAGCATCAATTATTGGCAGCTCATTTTTGTGTGCAATTTCTTTTATTATAGGAATTATTGAAGTAGTTAGTATAGAGTCATTGATTCCTCCTCCTGATTTAAAGACAGGCACTGGAATGCATAAGTATATCTTAGGAGAACTGCTTATTGTGTTTAAAGTGTCTACCATTGCTTGATAATCCTCTTTGAATAGCTCAGCGTCCCAATGGTTTGGTTTTGTGTCGTTAGTTCCAAGTTTAAGTATGATAATATCAGGTCTATATCGAAAGGTATTCTGTAGATCGTTGGTGTTCCAATACGGAAGATTTCCACTGCGTAGCATAGTAGCACCTACTCTGCCTGCGTTAAGCACTTCGTAATTATTTCCCAACATTTCTTGCAGCTGCATCGGATATGATGTCCGTGTGAACTTAGAAGTCAACGCACCTTCGGTAATGCTGTCGCCAACACAAGCAATCTTTACATTATTTGTGTTTTGGCAGGCAACACTTACAACTAAAATTAGAATAAATGAAAAATACTTCATTTCAATTACTTTAGAAATGTTTCTTCATCATCAAACGGATATCTCACAAATGCCTCGATGGCTTCATATTCTACAAGTCCGAGCTTATCATATATGATTGCAGTCTCTTTATTCCTGTCTTCGGCACGCTGCCAAAATTCTCGCTTATCCTTGCCGGGAAATACCGGTTCGTCTTTCTGAGATTGATGTTTGAATATTGCTTTGCGCTTTCTTTTTACCTCATCGGGGCTAATCGGCACAGCCATCTCTATATCTTCAACATCCCACTCTTGCCAAGCTCCGCGATATAGCCACATATAGCAATCATCAAGCCAAGAATCTTGTCCGGATGCTCTCATCTTGCGAATGGCTTTGAAGATTATCTGTAGGCACACCTCGTGAGTGCCATGGGGATCTTGCAGGTCGCCTGCTGCAAATATTTGGTGAGGTTTAATGCTGCGCAACAAGTCGATTACTATCTGCAAATCTTTATCTGATGCAGGACTCTTTTCCACCTGTCCTGTTTCATAGAATGGAAGGTTTAAGAAGTGAATATTATCCTCATTAATCCCACTGAATCGACAGCCGGCAACAGCTTCACCAATTCGAATGTTACCTTTCACTGTTTTTACATATTGACTGTCAATATCGCCCGTCTTTTTATTGGCGATAGATTCTCTGAGCTTCTTGTTTTCTTCAACTATCGTACCGCATTCTATACCTTGAGATTTCAGCATATCTACTAGAAACTGAGAATAGCGTATTGCATCGTCATCAAACACTGCGATATTACCAGATGTCTGATATGCCACATGTACCTCATGACCTTGGTCGGCAAGCCTAATCATTGTTCCGCCCATCGAGATTACATCATCATCGGGGTGAGGGCTGAATATTATAGTACGCTTACAAGCTGGCTCTGGACGCTCAGGGCGAGTTTTCTCGTATGCTCCCGGCTTTCCTCCCGGCCATCCGGTAATGGTGTGCCGAAGATCATCAAATATCTCAATATTCAAATCGTATGCTGAGCCTACGTTTGTGAGAAGATCCCGCAATCCGTTGTCTTTATAGTCGTCGTCTGTAAGTTTCAATATTGGTTTGTCAACATGAAGGCTCAGCCATGTAACTGCACGTTTCATCATTCGCCTTGTCCAATTGACATCTGACACTAGCCAAGGAGCTATACTTCTTGTGAAATTGCTTGTGGCAGGATAATCTACACATATCGTTACATTATCGTGTGTTTGAAGGAATGATGCAGGTATATCTTTTATAACCTCTCCTTCAATCATCTGCTTAAGAATTGGAGATTTAGATTTTCCCCATCCTACAAGTAGAATGCGCTTTGCGTTCAGAATGGTTCGTACACCCATTGTTATGGCTCGGTGAGGAACGTTTGCTTCTCCTCCGAAATCCTTGGCGGCATCTTCGATGGTTCTGCTGTCGAGGCGTACAAATCGGGTTTGCGAGCCTATAATAGACCCCGGCTCGTTGAATCCGATATGACCTGAACGACCTATCCCTAACAACTGAATATCAATTCCTCCAAAGGAATTTATTTTTTGCTCATAGTCTTGACAATATTTGTTTATATCCGAAACATCAATCGAACCATCAGGAATGAATGTATTCTCTGAAAGAATGTCGATATGCTTGAAAAGATTTTCGTTCATGAAATAGTTGTAACTCAGTTTGTCATCGGGTTGAATGGAGTAGTATTCGTCAAGATTAAAGCTTACTACATTTTTAAAGCTTAAGCCTTCATCTTTATGAATCCTTATCAGCTCTTTATATATCGCTAAAGGCGAAGAACCCGTAGCCAATCCTAGCACGGTTCTTTCTCCTTTTTCATTATTGGCTTTTATTGTTGATGCGATTTCGTTTGCAATAAAAGCCGACCCCTCATTTTTATCAGAAAAAACAATTACCGGTATCTTCTCTATTTTACTGTCAATATGATTTGGTGTTGTAGTCATTTTCACTCTATTTTATTATAGGAAAGTTCTATAAATTAGCTGATAAATATTTTTGATTTTATATTGAGTAGATTTTTTGATAATTTCGGAAAGCATAGCGAGCTATGGTTTAAGAAATTAGTGAAAAATATGCCAATATAAAACAAAAAGAACATCAGTGAACTATCCCATGTCATTATTAATTTCTAATTTTTAGAACTCCCCCTATATATTATTACACTTGTTTTTAGTACCCAATGTTATTTTCCTTTATACTTAACTAGCTCAATAAGTATTTTTCCTACTTCTGAATTCTCCATTATTCCGGTAAATTTTTCAGCACCCGGACCGAATGCGAAAATAGGAACCATCACGGCGGTGTGTTCTCCCCAGATGAAATCGCCTTTCACCATTCCTTTTTCAATATCACCGTCGGTAAGTGCAAAGCCTCCTGTTTCGTGGTCGGCAGTGATTACAATCAGAGTCTCGCCGTTTTTCGCTGCAAATTCTAACGCTTTGCCGATAGCTTCGTCAAAATCAAGCATTTCTTCTACTAGAAGGGTTGTATTGTTTTGATGTCCTCCCCAGTCAATCTGAGAACCCTCAACCATTAGAAAGAAACCGTCATCGTCTTTCGATAGAATGTTTATCGCTGTTTCAGTTGCTTTAGGCAGCATTCCGTTGCGTTTTGAAGCCTCGGGGTTGTGAGTAAGAGCAGTGAGCCCTGCAAGTTTGCCTTCCTTAACCTTAGTTATTTCATCAATGTCTTTAAGTACCTTATAGCCCTTGTTTTTAAGCTCTGTAATAAGGTCTTTTCTGTCTTTCCTATCGGCAAAGTGTTTGTATCCACCACCAATAAATACATCTATGTCTGTCTTCAATAAATCACCTGCAATCTCCTCATACATAGTGCGTGATGGCTGATGGGCAATAAATGATGCCGGAGTGGCGTGAGTAATCGCTGATGTTGACACTAATCCGGTAGCCATGCCTTCATCTTCGGCAATGGCACGAACCGACGGATGAGCAATAGTGTCAACATCCACCCCGATTGCTCCGTTGTAGGTTTTGTAGCCACTAGAAAGAGCTGTGCCACCTGCCGCAGAATCAGTAATATAGCTGCTAGCTGATTGTGTTTTAGAAAAGCCTAAGTGATTGAAGTTATCCAAAAACAAGCTCCCTCCATTGGCTGTTACGCCTGCAAATATCTGACTGGTACCCATTCCGTCCCCAATCATAAGAATGATGTTTTTAGGGTAATCCGATTTAGGCTTATCTTCATAGTATTTAACTTCATGTTGATTACCACCTAGATACGCCTTTACAGAGTCTTCTTTTGACACTGATTTATAGTTTTCTTGAGCGAAAACCTTACACGAAAGTATCGTTATAATACCTACAGTTACAGCAATTTTGTTTAGCATAATACTGTTATTAAGTTGGTTATTTTTTTGTTGTAGTTTGTGATTCTGAACAATTTTTTGTGAAAGATATTTTGCAAGTCATCATTCATAGAAATAGCTACGGCATAAGTTGTACTGCTTACCTTTCTCGACAATATATCAGAACCTTATTTTGCAATCAATTAGCTATGCAAAAATTGCAGTAAAAATGTTGTCAATTTACTTTTTGCTTCTATTAGTCCACATTTGTTCTATTTCTTCCAAACTTTTCCCTTTGGTTTCCGGAATATACTTCCAGAAGAATATTGTAGCTGCGAAACAGATTGCCGCAAATGTAAAGAAGCCGGTGTGCATACCGAATCTATCCACATACCATGGAAATAAATAGGCTGCCATTGCATTTGTTGTCCAATTGGCAAATACAGCTATTGACATAGCTCTTCCTCTCACATAGTTTGGGTATATTTCGGGAGTAAGTACCCAAATAACCGCACCGATGGAGAAGGCAAAGCAAGCTACATACAAGCCCAAAACCACGACTAAAGCTAAGCTGTTCGAGTTGACGGTAGTAAATAACAAACCTGCAGCCAATAATGTTATCACTAAAAATCCCATTCCTCCCAATAATAACGGGCGTCTTCCCACTTTGTCGATGAAAAATATTGCTACTATTGTGAAGAAAAGATTGATAAAGCCCAGTATTACTTGAAATTGCAAAGCACTATCCAATTCGAAACCAGCGTCTTTAAGAATATCGGGACCGTAATATATTATTACATTTATTCCTGTGAGCTGACCAAACACCGATAGTCCTACTCCTACAATCAGAGCTGTAATCAATCCGGGTTTGAGTAAATCTTTCAAGCTGCCTTTATTCTCGTTGAGCAACTCCTTTATTTTGTTGTATTCCGAACTTGAATCCTTTTCACCGCCAATCTTGCAAAGTATGTCTAAACCTTTGTCAACAGCTCCTTTTTGTATAAGCCATCTCGGACTCTCCGGAACAATAAGCAACAACAAGAAGAACAATAGTGCAGGAATCATTTCCATTCCGAACATCGCACGCCATACCTCGGAATAGAATATCTTGTGCCACCATCCTTCACCCGAACTTTGAGCAATTCCATTGAGGGCATTGCTTTGCAGCATAGAGTTTGAAAAGTAAGCCAGTAGTATCCCGACTACTATCGACAACTGATAAAGGGCTACCAAGCGTCCGCGAATCTTTGCCGGCGAAAATTCTGAAATATACATCGGAGATAATACTGATGCTATTCCCACACCTACTCCTCCGATTATTCGAGCCGGAACAAGCAGAGTGAAAGAAGATGGTATCATCGAGAAAAAAGCAGAAATAAAAAAGAGAAAAGCAGATACTATCAACACCGGCTTTCTTCCGAATCTATCTCCAAGATTTCCGGCAATGGCTGCTCCTATAATACATCCGATAAGTGCAGAACTTGTAAACCAGCCTTTTTGTAGTTTTGTAAGATCGAAAAATTCCTCAATCATCCCGACATTGCCGGATATAACGGCAGTATCGAAGCCAAATAATAATCCTCCTAACGATGCTACCAAACAAGATAGCATTAAGTAGTGAGTATTATTGGTTTGGTTTAGGTTGTTAAGACTCATTACTTAGGTTTTTATTTATTATACTTAGTGTCATCCAGCTTTCTTTTAAGAATCGAGGAGTATGAAAACATCCTTTCCACTTACCTCCTTTGAGATTTAACAAGACTTCGCCTCTTCTGTTCAAGTAGCCAAACCATTCTCCATATTGAGAATCCGAGAAATGATTCCATGCGTAGTCATGAATCTTTTCGAACCAATCCCAACACCTTTCGTCTTTAGTGAACATATATCCTTTTAGAGTTGCAATTATCGATTCCTGATGTACCCACCAGAGTTTTTGGTCCCATTCTAATTGCTGAGGAGGATTTCCTTTCACATCCATAAAGTAGAAAATTCCACCGTATTTTTTATCCCAACCGAAATCGAGCAAATCCATCGATATTTCAACTGCCTTTTGAATTGTTGTTTGGTCGTTATTTCTCTTGGCAAGATTCATGACGAACCACATTGCTTCCAGTCCGTGTCCGGGATTGATAAGTCGTCCTTCAAACGAATCCTGAACAGAGCCGTCCATGTTAAGATGCTCAAATATTACACCGTAGTTAGGTTTATAGAATACATCCATAACCTCATAAATACATTCTTTAATTGTGTCCTCAACTTCCTTTGGGTCTAGCAGTTCTTCTATCTCCAAAACCAAATTCGACAATATCATCGGGAGTGCAAAGCTTTTTGATGGTCTAGTCCCCGGGTATATTTTGTTGTATTTCCCCTTGTGATTATCTTTTCGTTTTAGGATATTCCTGAATGTAGTTAATGATAATTCTCCATATTCCTCAACTCCACAAGCTTTATACAACTGACCGAATGCCATAGCCGCAAAGCAATCAGAAAAGATATTATATGGCTGTACCAAAGCTTGTCCGCTTCGGTTGAGTGAAAAGTACCAATATCCTCTATCGTCTTTGCCGTGCTTCATAAGAAATTCAGCACCATTGATAGCAATGTCAAGCCATTCTTGCTTTTTCTCAATACAATTGTAAAGCATAGAGAAAGTCCATACCTCACGACATTGAAGCCATACAAACTTATCGGTATCATAGACATTCCCCTCCCTATCTAGACAAGTATAGAAGCCACCATACTCCTCATCGATAGATTTTTCCATCCACCACGGGATTACATTATTCAGCAGAGTATCTTTATACAAGTCTTCGAGAAGAGCGACTCTTTCAAGTCGCTCATTTATTTGAATTGTTTCTTGAATCATTGTTTTATCGATTAGTTCCTAACTAGAGTGATATCATCAACACTCATTCTAGGTTTGTTAGTAGGCATATAATCAGAGGAATTTACAATCTTTATTCTAACATTTTGTGTAGGAGTAATAGTTACACTAATATCACTAAACGAGAATGAAGCTTCTCTAAGGTTGTCAGCAACGGGTCTTGGTCCGGGATATGTACTTACATCATAATTTACGATTCCTAAGTCTTGGTATGTTGTTCCGCTATCAAGAGAGTATTGCGCTGTTAAAGATATAGTACCACCAAATGCAACTTCAGCTGATGCCGGATAAATTCCATAATAGAATTTTATTCCTTGTACTCCTTGTACATCAAACTGCATTTCAATTTCACCTAAACGATTTGAATTTCCATCAGTTCCTTGTAATCTGATAGACTGCGTTCCGTTTTTAGCATCTGAAGAAGAGTTAAAAGTTCCTCCTCCGGATATCAACCAAGTACCACTTGCAAAATCGGCGGTTCCTGCATCATATCCACTTTTTGTAGCGTCCTCAAACGTTTCTACTATATCCGCATTAAGAACCAAATCTACATTTGAGTTGCCTGTAATCACACCATCAGTCCAATCTTCGATGTTTCCTTCGGGATTCAAAGCTAGCACTTGTAGATTATTGTCTGTAAGACTAACCGTGTAGGTGTATTTCTTTCCGGCTTCAAGTACTTGAGCATCTGGAGTCCATTTGAATAGCTTACCACCAACGACAAAGCTGATTGACGCATCTCCCAAATCAGTTCCCGGAAGCAATATTGCATTGATTGAAGCCGCAGTAGGGTCTCCATCAGCAAGTGTTGAACTTAGATTGATGCTCGCAGTAGTTGAGCTCAGAACAACAGCACCTGTCGCCAAATTTACATCTCCTGCACTTGCTAATCCATTAACAGTTACAGAAAGTCCGCTTAGTGTCGAGATATTAGTACCTGCCGACACATTTAAGATGAGCTGAGACATGTGATGCTTGAAGTTTATTGCGGTAGCTTGTTCAGTATATGCTAGGTTAGTAGCGTTGTCTGAGTAAAGAAAGTCAATTGCCGAGAGGTCTGATTGGTCTGAGATATCGATAGGATATGCAAAGTTAGCTACATCGCTTGATTGGGGGTAATATGCGATAAAGTCAACATTGTTCCCGGCAGGAAATTCTATACCTGTACCTACAGAAGTAAATGTTCCATTGCCAGTAGTAGTGTATCTTACATTTTTTGCATCGTTAATCACGCTAGCATCTGCTAGAGCTTCTCCGGTAGCTTTCATGTATATTCCTATAGCATCTCCCATCTCCCATGTAGTCCCTGACATTTTGGTCTTATAGCCTGTAGTTTGTTCAATAGTAGCACTAAATTTTGCGTAAGTACGAGTTGATGTATCGTCAATCATTTCTGTCTTACACGAGGCTAAAGCTAACAATGCTAAGCCTCCAATCAAAGTTGTTTTTCTTAATTCCATTATAATTTTTTGTTAGTTATAATTAAGTATTAATTTTAGGGGAGTTCTAATGCTTTATTTTCGTCTATATACATTGTAAATCCATCTATAATAATCCTTGGTAATTTTGAATAGTATCCCCAAGCCCAACCTTTATTTGGGTCTTTGAAGTATAATGCTTCGGAGCTGTTTATTATTCTGAATCGAACTGATTCTGAACTTGGGTTTGGAATTTCTCGGGTTACAGTTTGCAACCACGTAGCATCCGGAGTTCTGTCTTCGATATTATCAGATTTATTCCATTGAACTTCGTAATCAGCATTTCCGATTTCATCTAGTAGGTCTGCCCAATTAGCGCCATCATCTACTGACATCTGAACTTTCACTGATGTTTTATTTGCGTTCCAAAATTCTTGCCTTGATAAGTATAATGATGTCTTAAATTCAAGCTTCCAAACATTCTTCACACCGAAGCCCATTTCTAATGCACCTCTCTCAGTAATTTCATTTGTTGAGCTATTATATGAACCTACCATTCTCACAGCATAGTTTCCTTCTTTCAGAATCCATCCGCTATCAGTTCCCGATCCTGCATCAGTACAATGCCATATTCCAAGATCGAAAGTTTCAGAACCTGTTAAGTATCCTGTGTTCTTCTCGAAACCTTCATAGAGAGTATCCACGGGAGGTGCTTCTACGAAGTCGGCAACAGTCCTAGGGTAGATTGTCAATCTTTCATTCTCTACAAAAGTCAAACCTACTACCGAGTTTGGAGTTGTTGTTGCTATTGGTTGATTATTGATATCTGATTCCGGAAGTATTCCTAGTTCTGCAGTAAAACCGTATTCATCTTCAAGATAAGCATCGTCAGAATAAACCCCTTCATCTACTTCCATAATCATAGGGCTTTGAATCCTAGCTAATATTGGACCGGTATATTGAACCTCGTCGCCAAAAAGTGTAATATCAACAGGTGTACTTGAAACAGAATAGGCTTCAGCAGGGAAAGAGAACGATTCCCTTGTAACATCTTTAATTACAAGCAAACCTTCTTCTTTGGCAATTGTGGATCCTTCTAAGTTTATATTGAAGTAATCATTGACTTTAAATATATCTGCATCATCAAAATCTATGATTATTGCTGCTGTATTACTCGGGTCTTGAATCACCATACTACCTACCGGCAGATTTCCGGCAGTGTTATCAGAAATAACTACCGCAGGAATTGCTGTCACTCCAAAAGTAGGTTTATCATCCAATGATACTCGCCTAAGGTCGCTAATGCTTGTAGGCTGAGATAATCTACTGCCATCGTTATCGGTAGAATATTCCTCACAGCCATAAAAAGCAAAAGCTAAGAAAAATATCACCGTAGAATTGATTATGAATCTAGTTTTAATCATGTCTAAATCTTTTAAAAGTTGGCTAGTTAAATCCTATTTCACACATTATAGGGTAATGGTCTGAGATATAAACATCACCTTCCTGAATTCTCAAAATATCGTAGGTGTATGTCTGAATTTTCTGTGAAACGAACAAATAATCGATAATCACATCCTGAGGTCTTCCAAAACCATTAAATGATGAATTCGGTCCAGTATATGGTTTTTCAGAATCTTTGCGGGTGTCTTTCATAACTTGCTTGTTATCCTTGCTTACCATTATATTATACGGTTCGGCTTCTTTGGTTTTATCAAAGTTGAAATCTCCAGTTAATATGGTAGTTGCATCACCTGCAATCTCATCAATTTTATTCAATATCAACATAGCACTTTGCTTCCTAGCCTCAGCTCCTTTGTGGTCGAAATGAGTATTGAAAAAGAAGAACTCGCTACCTGTTTCTTTTGATTTTAATTTCACCCAGCTCACAATTCTTTTATCTCTTGCATCCCAACCTCTCGACTCTACATCCGGAGTTTCTGACAGCCAAAAGTTGCCGGCATCAAGTTTATCAAACTTATTTTTGTTGTACACTACCGGAGACCATATGCCACCATATTTTTGAGAATCCCCCGTAGGTTCTCCCCAAATCTCGTAATTAGTAAGTATGTTTTTAAGGTCTTCGTGAGATATTGCCACCACCTCTTGTAATCCTGCTACATCGATTTTATAATCTTCAAGAACCTTTGTTGCCATTTCTTTCCTGAATTCCCAATTGTTTATGCCATCCTCGCCAAATCGAATATTGAATGACATCACATTAAGCTTATTTTTTAGCTCCTCTACCTTTGTTTGCTCAGGAGTTGCACTTTCTTTCTTTTTTGCTCCGGTTGAGCACGAGAAAAGACTGAAAATAATTGCTACTACTGCTATATTTAATTGTATTGTTTTCATCTTGCTTTAGTTTTTAAGTTTAGGGGAGTTCTATAAATTAGCTGATGATTATTTTTGATTTTATATTGAGTAGATTTTTTGATAATTCCGAAAAGCATAGCGAGCTATAGCTTAAGGAATTAATGAAAAATATGCCGATATAAAACAAAAGAACATCAGTGAACTATCCCCTGTTTTTATTAATTTCTAATTTTTAGAACACCCCTTTAGTCAAATCCTATTGTTGATATTACCGGATAGTGATCGGATATATACACATTTCCTTCCCTTATCTGAGGAATATCATAAGTAAGTGTATGAATATTTCTAGTTACAAAAAGGAAATCAATAATTGTATATGCTGATGAATTTCCAAAACCATTAAAACTAGTTTCAGGACCTGTGTACGGGGTTTCAGCCTCCTCTTTAGTATCTTTTATGATTACACGATTTGCCTTGCTTGTTATAATTTTATATGGGCCGGATGTATTATCTGAGTTTAAATCACCGGATACAATACAAGTTCCTTCGGGAGTTACAATCTCATTGAGTTTCTTCATTAAAACTTTCGAACTATTTTGCTTTGCTACTTCTCCTTTATGGTCGAAGTGAGTATTAAAGAAATATATCTCAGCTCCGGTTTCAATCACGCGAAGCTTCACCCAACTAACTATACGCTTGAATGCTGCATCCCATCCCAAAGATTCAGTTTCTGGAGTCTCAGACAACCAAAAATCACCTGAATCGAGGAGCTCAAATGCGTCTTTCTTATACATTATTGGAGACCATACGCCGCCATACTGAGTAGCTCCCGTCGGACTACCACTTATTGCATAATCGGGCAGCATTGTTTGCAAATCTTGGTGTTGCACTGCAACTACTTCTTGCAAACCCGCGATATCAACATCCAAATCTGCAAACGCTTTTTGAACCAAGTCTTTTCTATAAATCCAATCGTTCGCTCCATCATTGTCGCCATATCTGATGTTGAAGCTCATAACACTCAGATTATTTGCATAGATTGTTGGTTCTTTAGTATTGTTGTCATCATTATCGTCTGAGCAAGCAAACAACCCACCTATAGTGAGGATTAACAATAGTAAGTATGTTTTATTTATCTTCATAATTGTATTTTTACCATCCGGGATTTTGTCCCAAATCGGGGTTTATTAATCTGTCAGCTTCGGGAATTGGGTATAAATAGAACTTGTCGTCCCACTTTATGGTTGTTCCGTATAGCCAAATCAATTCGCCTCTTGTTCCTTCTGATAATCGTAAGTCTCCGGCAAGCTCAACAGCTGTAACCCCTGAACCTACCGAGGGTTGATCTCCTTGATAGAACAATACATCATCTACTCCATCCTGATTTAAATCTAATGGAGTATTTAACTCATCTACATAGAATCCATTCCATGAATGCTCTATCGATTCTCCACATTTCCACCTCACCATATCATAGAATCTAAAACCTTCGAGAGCTAATTCAATTGCACGCTCTCTTCTTATCTCTAGAATTGCCGGATCTGAAATATTCGGATAGAATTGTTCTTGCAAATAACCATCAACAACTGTAGGTTTGGAATCTAATCCGGCAGTTATTCCGGCTCTACTTCTAAGCGCACCGATTGTTTCTGCCCATTCACTATCCGTTAGAGTTCCAAGTTCAGCTTTTGCTTCTGCAAAGTTCAGCAATACTTCTGCATATCTAATTATCGGAATACTATTAGTATTGAATGTTCCGTTATCATGTGATGTATTTGCCGTTACCCACTTGCGTGGCTGATATCCGGTATATGTATATGAGAATACCGGTGGTGTTTGCTGAGTTTTACCTGCAACCTCACGTGTATATCCCGGAGTTCTAATCGTCTGAGACAATCGCTTATCTCGATTGTTTGTTTCGGCAGGGAATGTAGTTGTTTGATATGCCGGATTCTGAGTAAATGGCGTACCATCTATATTTAGATATGTATTGATAAATCTTCGAGTAAAATTCAGTCTATCTCCGTAGGTAGAACTAGTATAGTACCAATTGGCTGAATGAAGAATTCCTAAGTCTGTGTCATAAGAGTTTGCTAGTATAAACTCACTTTCTTTTACTTCATCTGAAAGGAACAGGTCTGCATATGGCTCGTTTCCGGAAATATTTAATGAGAAGTTTCCTTCTTGCATTACTACATCAGCAGCTTCTACCGCAGCTTCCAAAAGCCACTGTACAGAATCTGTAAGATTGTAGTTTGTATGATATTTTCTAAAAGTTCCTTCGAATAAAGCAACTCTCGATTTATATGCAGCAGCCACATACCTTGTAACATAATTCCTAGACCTGTCATTTGGCGATTTTCCAATATGTTCTATTGCAAAGTTTAAATCATCCATGATATGTTGCATAATAGTCACTCGTGAATCCCTTCTGCCATATAGATAATCATCTTCATCAACATCCAACGTTTTAGGAATCCAAGGAACATCACCAAATCTTTTTACTTTTTCGAAATAGAATAAGGCTCTAAAGAATCGAGCAATACCATTATAGTGATTTCGTATTTCTTCATCGATTCCTTCGTTAATATTATTTTCTAGAAAATAGTTGATATTTCGTAGCTGAGTCCATGTCCATCCCGAACTTTGCACCGGACCGAAAGCTCCGTCTCTGTAGAATTCAGGAATTTCTTTTCTTGCAATAATATCCGACATATTATCTCCTGCATAAATAGTTGATGCTGTTGGCAACATCGGGTAGAATCCGTTTATATACAATTGTAATCCCGACTCTGAACCAAATGCAATGTCCGGACTTGTTGTAGATACTGACTCTTGCTCTAGCAAGTCGCAGCTTGCAAGAAAGATTGATAGTATTATAAATAAGTACCTCTTCATTTTTTTATTTTTTAGTTGGGTTAAAATGTTACATTCAGTCCGAATGAGACACTCTTCAATATCGGATAGTTAAATCCATCTCCATAATTATCTGTTGATAAATCTGAATCTGATGAATAAATTGAACCTACATCCATAGCATCAGTATTTTTGTAAAATGGCGACCACGACCACAAGTTCTCTCCTGAGAAGTATATTTGCATTCTAGAGATCCCAATTCTATTTATTAAACTCTCGGGAATATTATATCCAAACTGAAAGTTCTTCATTCGTATATATGACACATTCTGAAGATATCTGGTCTGACGTGTTCTTAACGAACCTCCTGCAGCCCATGCTAAATATCCTGTATATCTAGGAAAGTAAGCATCCGGATTATCAGCTGTCCAAGTATTACCAATATGAGATTGAAGTGCATCAGAATATGGAGCATTATACTGTCCCCAAAAATCACTTGCTCCTTTACTAGGATACCAATCTTGTTGTCCAACCCCTTGAAAGAACGCGTTCACAAAAAAGTTATTCCAATCGGCAGAAAGGTTCAGCCCCCATGTATATCTAGGACTAGAGTTACCTATCACTTTCAGATCTCCGTAATCATTTGCTCTGTTAGAGCCGTTATTGATTACACCATCATTGTTTCTATCTACAAATTTGATATCACCGGCACGCCACACTCCTTGAGCAGTTGTTGAGAATAAGCTTTGGTCGGCAGAACGTCTTACATCATCATAAGACTCAAAGAAACCTGCTGTTTCGTATCCCCAAATCTCTCCTAAGTATTGTCCTTCGTAATAATCATTTAGGTTCTTATTCGGATTGTTGTATTTTGTGATTTTCGTACGAGAATCAGCCAAATTAAACTTCACCGAGTAATTAAATGGCTTTGATGCGACAGTATATCTATCATGCCATCCTATCGATATTTCCCAACCTTGTGTTCTCAAATCTGCATAATTGCCTTTAGGTTCTGCGGCTCCAAACACACCGGGCAATTCGGGTCCTGTTGTAAACATATCACTAGTATTTCGTATAAATGCATCAGCAGTAAAAGTCAGCCTACGTTTGAACATCGATAAATCGAGACCGATATTGCTCGTAGTTACGGTTTCCCATGTCAATCCATCGGGAATAACAGAAGGGTCGCTAGTGTATGATGGTTGTTTACCATCCAGAACTCTATTTAATGTTCCGATTGCAAGCCGCTCCTGAAACATATATGATGCAATATTACCATTACCCAACGAACCATACGAGGCTCTCAATTTAAGATATGAAACTAAATCATCCGACACATTCCAAAATGGTTCTGATGAAATATTCCAGCCTGCCGAAACCGACGGGAAGAACGCAAACCTTTGATTAGACGGAAACTTAGAAGAGCCATCATACCTACCATTAAATTCCAATAGATATCTATTTTCAAAATCGTAATTTACTCTAAAGAATCCTCCGGCAATTGCCCATCTTTCGTAACCTCCGGCTGTAACGAATGACTCCCCTACTGCCAAGTTAATATCTTCAGCATCCTCAAAAAGAAGTCCATTACGCTCCATACCATCTCTTTTCCAAGTACTAATTTCGAAGTTATATCCGGCAAGTGCTTTAAAATTATGACGGTCATTGAGTGATTTTGTATATTCAGCATATATGTTTGTTGTGATGTAGTTTGTATTTCTATTAACCACCCGATAGTCATTAAAGTTAGTCCCTGCATATTCGATCACTCCGGGAGAATTGCTATACGGAACTTGAACTCTTCTTCTTCTATCATTTGATGCTGTATATTGATAAGTGAAATCACCTTTCACACTCAATGATTTATCAAAGAAAGCAGCTACAAAGTTTGACGTACTCCTAAACTCAAAATCTTTGTTATCTGTTCCATTCTTGCCATAGTAGAAATCTCCAACCGAGTATGCACCCGACATTGTTAGTGTTCCATCGGGATTGAGCATTGGTGCCATTGGATGTCCTTCGGCTGCTACGCTTCGCCAAATGTTTCCCCCATCCATAACATTTAATGGCTGATGATAATTTACATTTGAAAAACTATTGTTTGTTCCAATTCTCAACCATGGGTATAATTGTGTAGATGCTTTTGCTCTGAAATTATACATTTCATAATCGTCAGAGTTGTAGCGGAACAATCCCGGCTGAGTAAGATATTTTGCTGAAAATAAAAAATCTGATTTCTCTGTAGCCGAGCTAATCGTAAGGTTTTGGTCTAATGAATAAGTTGCATCCTTATATAATAGCTTCCTCCAATCCGTATTCTCATAATAAACATACTTACCTGTAACTGGGTCCAACTCCACTTTAGGCATATCCGGATTTTCTGACCTTATTTTCAGCTCTGCCAAATACTCCTGCGAGAAGTCCAATGTTTTGTTGACATTTTGAGGAGTGCTTGCATAGTTATTCCAGCTCGAAAAGGCTTCATTAAACATCGAAGCAAAAGTATATCCGTCAGTAACATAATCGGGAAGTACCGTAGGTGATTTAATACTATAGTTTGTAGAATAAGTAATCGACACTTTGTCCTTGCTTGGCTTTTTAGTAGTAATCAATACTACTCCAAAAGCTCCTCTTGCACCATATATTGCTGATGCTGATGCATCTTTTAACACCGAAACACTTTCGATGTCATTAGGATTAAGAAGAGCCGGGTTGCCTTGCACTCCATCAATTAACACTAGTGCATCTCCACCTTGTCCGATAGAAGTGTTGCCACGAATATTAAACGAAGGTGATTGTGTGGGCTTTCCATCACCAGGAACAAGGTTCAAGCCAGCAACTGCTCCTTGCAAGCCTTGTGCCACATTGGTAATCGGTCGGTCGGCAAACACCTCGGCATCTATCTGATCTACCGCTCCTGTCATGTTCTCTTTCTTCTGTGTGCCATACCCCACAACCATTACTTGCTCTACAATTGTAACATCAGGTTTTAGCTTAACTTCCATTGAAGAATCATCCCCACTAAAAGGAATTTGTAAAGGAGTGTACCCCACAAAACTAAATTCTAATTTACCTATTTTTATCGGCAGTTCAATTGTAAAGTTACCATCAATATCAGAAGTTACCGCAATTATTTCATTGCTATAATCCATAAGTTTGACAACCACTCTGGGTAGGGGTTGCTTAGTATCATCGGCTATGACAGTTCCTTTTACTGTTGCTTTATCCGGCTGAGTGTTGGCATACGAAGTCAACGCAACTCCAAACAGAAGGAGCAATACTGAAAATCTTCTTATAAAATTCATATAATTTAGTTTGTTAGTTTAATACACAAAGGTGAAATCATCTACATTAAGCCTTGGCTTATTGTTAGACCCGACAATAGTCTCAGAACTGTTCACAACCTTAAATCTTACAGGTTGTGAAGTGTCTATGCTCACACCAATATCACTAAACTTAAAGTTTGCCTCTCTAAGCGAATCAGCTTCCGGGCGAGGTCCAACGTAAGAGTTGATATCATACTCAACTGTACCGAGCAAACCCCAAGTTTCGCCACCATCTAAAGAATACTCCAAACTCAGGGCTGTATAATTTGCATTTGCCACCTCTGCCGATGCAGGATATATTCCATATAAAAATTTAGCTCCTTGTGCTCCGATAATGTCAAATTGCATAGTCAGCTCTCCTAAGCAGCTTTCGTTGTTGTCGGTCCCTTGCAACCTTATAGATTGACTCCCGTTTTTAGCATCAGCATTCGACGTAAAGGTTCCACCGCCGGATATCTCCCACGCTCCTGTCATAAAGCTTGCTGTTCCAACATCATAACCACCCTTACTTGCTGCCTCAAAATCTTCTTTTGCGACAGTTATGTCAGTTAATCGACGAGGGTATATTAGTAGTGAATCTGTTTCTGTGATACGCACTATACCTTTCAGAGCAACCAACTCAGATTGCGTTCCGACATTTGCCAATTCTGATGATGAAAGGATAGCCATATAAGCGTCTCCGCTCTCATCGCTTATTATATTTTGCCCTGCTAATGTTTCGCCCTCAACGTTCAGCTCTAAAGTGGAAAATGATACTAAAACCGGACCCCATAGATTTGCAGATGCAGATGCGGTTCTTACATCTGTAACAATCGGCTCAATTTCGATGATTTTACCAGTTTTTACTACTTGAACAGATGATAGATATCTAACCCTGAGCTCCCCTTTGCTTTTATACAGAGAAGCATCCTTTAGGTTTATATCCACCTCTTCTCCGACATCAAAATTGACTGCAGTAACCAATTCCAACAGTATTGCAGACTCTGCATCCTTTTGCTGGACAGCAATCAGACCTTGTTCTGTATTAGTAGGTGTCGAAACTACAACTCCAATCATTGAAGTTTCTCCGAACTTTTGCCCTTCTACAATCTGAGACGAACGTATCTCTGATATGCTGGCAGGGGCATGAATACCCGGCGTATCATCACTGCAAGAGGTGATAAATGCCATAGTTAAAATGAATAATAAAACATATGTTTCTCTCATTGTTAAAAAAAATTAAATAAGAATAGTTAGGTTAATTAAGTTCATTTAGTCATAAAAAATAATAAATAATACACTCGGCAAACATATCACTTATTCAGATACGATGCAAGTATATTTGTATTTTTTTTTTTAATGAGCGTATGAAATATGCTATTCCACATATAAATTTGATACAAAATTTGATACAAATCCATATAGATAATTATTAAGTAATTGATTTAAATAATAATAAATCCAATTGTAATTATTTTTAATTATATTACTAATGAGCGGCACTTTAAATGCTATTTCTATTTTTAGAAATATCTTTCCTTTTATAATAAGACGTAAATGTATCCCTCCGAGCAAGTACATATTAAAAAATCCTCGCAAGTACATTACCTTACGAGGATTTTCATTTGAGTTCTCTTTTTGAGTTTATAGCTCTAGTGTTCCCGGTAGTAGGTCTGCAAGTTTATTGACTTTGTAGCTCGGTATTATTTCTAATACTCTATGGAGCCAT